>DAOUAL010000036.1:0-7249 GCA_034433515.1 Anaerolineae bacterium
TCAAAAGTGTACGTCGGCTGGGTGCGCGGTTACGCGGATGAAGAGCGCGCCAAAGTAGATGCGCTTGCGAAAGACGAGGCGCGGATTCAGGTGAGCCATCCGCGCGAAGCGTTCCAAAATTTGATTGCTGAGCTGAAACAAAATCCGCAGTGGCTCGATTAGCCGGAGGCAGAGATGCGTGTCCTGAAAGTGGTCGCGGAAGGATTGACCACGTCCTTCCGCTACCCCCACTTTATGCAAGGCATTCAGCCGTCGTACGAAATGCCACCGCCGGCGACGATCTATGGTCACGTCTGTAGCGCGCTGGGTGAATGGTTCGATCCGACCGGCGTGCAGTTTGCCTATCACTTTACGCATCAGGGGCAATGCGACGACGTGGAGCATATTCAATTGCTCTCGCCCGAGGGCGGCAAACTACCCGGCACGACCATTCCCAAAGTACTTGGCGGCGCGATCAATCCGTTCAAGCGCCAACTGTTTTTCAAGCCGCGCTTGACGTTGTATCTGAACAAGCCGGAATGGGAGCCGCGCTTTCGCAGTCCGCATTATGCAGTTGTGCTGGGGCGATCCCAGGATTTGTTCACGTACACCAGCGTTAGCGTGATCGAACTCGAACGTGCGGAGCGAGCATACTTTGAACACACGCTCGCGCCGTACCAAATGAGTTTAGCCACCGCGAGCGGTTACGTGATATTGATGCCGCGCTGGCTCGACTATGCGCGCCAGCGGCATCCGACGTTTGCGCGCTATGTGATTCTCAATCGGCGCGTGACCCAGTTGTTACAATTTCAAGGCAGGTCAACCCCAAACGATTTTTGGATTGACCCGACGGCACCGCGTGTGGATGGCTTGCCACTCGGTTTGTGGTTTCACACTTGGGTTGGAGAATATGACGACACGCCGCGGATGGGCTGATTATCTTGACGATGTGTGGGCAAAAAGCGCGAGCCAGGGCGCGGGCAAAAAACCGGAAACGCTCGTGGAGCATACGTGGAGCGTTTTGGAAAAACTCGCGGCAAACATTCGCCTGCGCCCCACTTTGCCCGCACAGATCGGCGCGCCGCGCTTGTGGCATATTTTGTTTTGGGCAGCGTTCCTGCACGATTGGGGCAAAGCCGCGAAATCGTTCCAGGCGCAATTGCGCGGCGGCACGCGTTGGTCGCATCGGCACGAAGTTTTATCGCTCGCGTTTGTGGATTGGCTCGCGCCACTGTTCCGCGCCGGTGAACAACGTTGGCTCGTCGCGGCAATCGTCTCGCATCACAAAGACGCGAGCGAAATCGCCGAAACGTACAACGCGATTGCCTGCCCCGAAAATGAATTGGCAAACGAACTCGAAGCGCAAACGATTGCGCGTTTGTGGCAATGGCTCGCGGATTGTCCGGCGAATTGGATTGACGCACTCGGTTTGAATGCGTACGGGATCGGCGTCCCCGTTTTGCCATCGCGCGAGGATGCGGTACGCGCGATAGTGAACGATGCGCCGAGCATAATCCGCAAATGGTTGAATGTCTATCAACGCTGGATCGAACGCGCGATTAATCAAAGCGACGAAACCGCGCTTGTCATCGGCACGCTGTTACTGCGCGGCACTTTGATCGCGTCCGATTATATGGCGTCCGCGCATGTGGGCGAATTGCCCAAACCCGAGTTGTCGAATCCCGCTGAATTGATCCGCAAACTCGGTTTGCGCGATCCGTACGATCATCAACTCGAATGTATGCGCGCGCAGGGTTCGACGGTGTTGATGGCACCGACTGGGAGTGGCAAGACCGAAGCCGCGTTGTTGTGGGCGGTGGCGCAGAACGCGCCGCGCCTATACTACACTCTGCCGTTCCAAGCGAGTATGAATGCAATGGAACATCGTTTGGGCTATGCGGAAAACGCCCCGTTCAAAAATCAAGTCGGCTTGGAACACAGCCGCAGTTTGTTGGCGTACTATCGGCGTCTGCTCATCGAAAACGAAAATGCAAATCCCAAGCAAATCACGCGCGCGGCGATGTGGTTGAAAGATTTGGCGCACTTGAACTATTACCCGGTGCGTGTGCTCAGTCCGTACCAATTGCTCAAAGCGCCGTATCGCGTGAAAGGGTACGAAACCTTGTTGGCAGATTGTTACGGCGCGGCGTTTGTGTTCGACGAGATTCACGCGTACGAAGCTGGACGGTTGGCGAAGATTCTAGCGTTGGTGAAATATCTGCGCGAGAATTACGCCGCAAAAGTTTTGGTGATGTCGGCGACGTTACCGCAGATCGTTCGCGCGCGCCTAAAAGACGCGCTCGGCGAATACACGTTGGTTACGGCAGCGGTAGAGTTGTATCGCAAATTTCAACGGCATCAATTGCATTTGCGCGACGGCGATTTGTTGTCCGATGAAAACTTGAATGAGATTGGGCGCGCCGCGTCCAGCGGGCAAAGTGTGTTGGTGTGTTGCAATACCGTGGCGCGCGCGCAAACCGCGTGGCATGCGTTGGGGCAACGCGTGGAAAACCCGGTCGAGTTACTGCACGGCAAGTTCAACGGACGCGACCGCTTGGCAAAAGAGCAGATCGTGCGCGCGACGACGGGCGCGCGTTCAGACTCGCGCCAACCCATCGTGCTGGTGGCAACCCAGGTTGTCGAAGTCAGTTTGGATATTGACCTCGATGTGATCTACACTGACCCTGCGCCGCTGGAAGCATTGCTGCAACGCTTTGGGCGCGTCAATCGGCGGCGATTGAAACAAGCCGCGCCAGTGTACGTGTTCCGCGAACCCATCCCAGACAAGCCGCGTCCGTACGAACCGATGCTCATTCACGCGGCGTTGGACGTTTTAGAACAGCACGCCGGCGCAATGATTGACGAGGCGCAAGTTTCCAATTGGCTCGATGAAATTTACGCGCGCGAGGAAATCGCGGCGCCGTGGAACGAAACGTTTGCGCGCGCGTACGCTGAATTTGGCGAGAGCGCGATCAACACCTTGCGCGCGTTTCAATCGGACGAGCAGTTGGAGGAATTGTTCTATCAAGCGTTTGAAAGCGTGGATGTTTTGCCGGAGGAATTGCTCAACGAGTATCTCGACGCGCGCGCGCGTTCGCCGCTCGAGGCGAGCCAATTGCTCGTGCCATTGCATTACACCCAGTTTGGGCGATTAAAAAGCGAGGGGCGCGGCTACAAGGATGAGGATGGCAAGTTACGCTTGGTGAAGGCGTACTATGATTCGCAAGTGGGATTGGATTTGAATCGCGGGACGCGCGAGCCGCAGGAGGATTGGTAAGCCAATCGCCCATAGGAAAACGTTATGGCGCAGTGTGAATCTAACAATCTCTTTCGCAACCAATATCGCATTCCTTCTGCACGTTTGCGCGGTTGGGATTACACATCGGCGGGATGGTATTTCGTCACGATTTGCGTCAAGAATCGCGTGCCGTGTTTGGCGGACATTGTGGATGGCGCGGTGCGATTGTCGCCCATCGGCGAAATCGTCGCGGAGGAATGGCAACGCACCGCGCATATTCGCGCGAATGTGGTTTTGGACGTGTGGGTGGTGATGCCGGATCATTTGCACGGGATTGTGGGGATTACGGCGTCCACCATCGTAGAGACGCCCCGCCGGGGCGTCTCTACGATGACGACGAAATCGCGTTTGCAACCCAATTCGTTGGGTTCGATCATCGGGCAATTCAAATCGGTTTGCACGAAACGGATTTGGGCGGCAGGACATCGTGATTTCGCATGGCAGGAACGATTTTACGATCATATCATTCGCAATGAACGCGCGTTGAATCGCATTCGCGAGTACATTGCGAACAATCCCGCACGCTGGGAATTGGATCGCGCAAATAATGAAAATGTTTGGATGTGATGTATGTTTCCATTGACCGCTACACATTTACGTTTTGTGTGCGAGGCGATGACGCCGTTGCGTCTTGAGGTCGAAACGTTTCGCGCGGGGCAGAACCTGCGCGGCGCACTGGGACAGGTGATGACGCGCGCCTACTGCGCCGGCGATGCACGCGATGCCGCGCACGCGGCGATGTGTCCGGTGCATTGGTTGCTGGCGGCGAATGAAAAGCCGGGACAGGAACGACGCGGGTACACGATTGTGCCGCCCTTGCCACGCGATGATTCATCGGGAGACGCCCCGGCGGGGCGTCTCTACGGACCGGGCGAACGGTTTGAATTTGGCATTACCTTGTTTGGCGATGCGTTGAAATTTCTGCCGTACTTTGTGTTGACGGTGCCGGAGATGGGGCGAATGGGCGTGGGTCCTGGACGCGGCAAGTTTTCGCTCAAGAGTGTGTGGGCGGAGAATCCGTTGACGCGTGAACGCGAGTGTTTGCTGGCAGAAGGCGACAACCTCGTTCACACGCCGACGTTGACGGTGACGCATGCGGAGGTGGAGCAGATGGCGAATAGCCGATGGCAGATGGCAAATAGCCGATGGCAGATGGCAGATGGCGAAGAGCGGGCGGCGGGTGGCGAATCGAAAATCGGAAATCAAAAATCGAGAATCGAAATTGATTTTCTCACGCCGACGCGTTTGATTGATGAAGGCAAACTCGCCAACGCGCCGCAATTCGATGTGTTGTTTGCGCGCTTGCTCAAGCGTCTGGACGATCTCGCGGAGCAACATTGTGGCGGCAGCGGGCGACCGCGCGAGGAGATTGACGCGCTGGAGCATCTTGCCGCGCACGTGCGCCTGCTCGAATCGCAGACGCGCTGGGTGGAGGTGTGGAGCGGCTCGCAGCGGCGTGGTGCACCCTCGCCGTTGAGCGGCATCGTCGGGCGAGCGGTGTACGCGGCATCGGCAGAGGATTGGCGCGCGTTGTTGCCCTGGTTGTTGTGGGGACAGTTGGCGCAGGTGGGGAAGAGCGCGGTGAAGGGGAATGGCGTGATTGTGATTTCAGATTTGTGATTTTAGATTGCAGATTTACCGCCACAATCGGTAGTGCTCCGCCTAATTGTGGTGCGCTTGTTTTGCTACAGAACCACACGGAAACACACAGAAAAATTCTGTGGAATTCTGTGTGACGCGGGGCGTGTGGCAGATTAAAACTCCACGATTAGATGCGGCGCTACCATACAACCAATCTGAAATCATAAATCTGAAATCTGAAATGGAGGCACTATGCCCATCGTTCAGCATCTCATTGTGGAAGAATTTGGCGCGTTCATCGGCAAGCATAGCGAGCGGTTGATCGTCACCAAAGGCGAGGAGAAACTTGCGGTCGCGCCGCTGTTGCATCTGGAATCGGTACTGGTGACGGGGAATGGCGTCAGCATTAGCGCGGACGCGGTGAAAGAATGTGCCGAGCGCGGGATTCCGATTCATTTTGTCAGCGGCACGGGAAATCCGTACGCTTCGCTCTACAGTGCGGGGCTGACGGGGACGATTTTGACGCGCCGCGCGCAGTTGGAAGCGTATCACACGCGGCGGGGGTTGCTCGTCGCGCTGGGGTGCGCGCGCGGCAAGATTCAGAATCAGGCGAACTTGCTCAAGTATGTTGCCAAGTATCGCAAAGAGACTGCGCCGGATTTGTTCGAGTGGTTGCGCGCGCGGGCGGAACAAATCGAGACGCACATCCGCGCGCTGGATCGGCTGGAGGAAACGAGCGAAGCGCAAGCCACGATCGAACAGTATCGTAACGAGATGATGGGGATCGAAGGGAGCACGGCGCAAGTGTATTGGGACGCGTTGACTCGGGTCGTGCCGGCGGAACTGGGGTGGACGGGGCGCGAGGGACGCGGCGCGCGCGATCCGTTCAATTCGGCGTTGAATTATGGGTATGGCATTTTGTACACGCAGATCGAACGTGCGGTTGTGCTGGCAGGGCTCGATCCGTATGCGGGGTTTGCGCATGTGGATCGCCCGGGCAAGCCGAGTTTGACGCTCGATCTGATCGAAGAGTTTCGTCAGCCGATTGTGGATCGGACGATGTTGGGATTGGTGAACAAGGGGGTCAAGATCGAACAGGATGACCAGGGGTATTTGACGGAAGACACCCGCAAGATGTTGGCGGAGAAGGTGTTGAATCGTTTGGAGACGCCAGAGATGTATGAAAAGAAAAATGTGCCCTTGCGCATCATCATCCAAAGTCAGGCGCGGCATTTGGCGACGTTTTTGCGCGGCGAGCGCGAGGCGTATCGGGCGTTTGTGATGGCGTGGTAGAGACGCCTCGGCGAGGCGTCTGTACTCGGCGAGCGTCTGTACGGAGAGATTAGCGTGCAATGTTTGGTGGTGTACGATATTGTGGACGATAACAAGCGGAACAAGATCGCGGATGTGTGCATTGATTATGGGATGGATCGCATTCAGTATTCCGCGTTTGTGGGTGACCTGGCGCCGACGCATCAGGAAGAGTTGATGTTAAAGATCGCGGCGGTTTTGGGAAAAAGGCCGGGCAAGGTGCAGTTGGTCCCGGTGTGTGAAAAGGATTGGAAAGCGCGGCGGGTGATCGAGCAAGGGGAATCGGCG
The DNA here is from genome assembly GCA_034433515.1 of Anaerolineae bacterium. Taxonomy (GTDB): domain Bacteria; phylum Chloroflexota; class Anaerolineae; order UBA4142; family UBA4142; genus DAOTXS01. Next base: position 6,458 of record DAOUAL010000036.1, read on the forward strand.
TCCCAGGAGGTGGCGGGTGCTGGATGATGATCTGGCGTATCCGGTGCGGGTGAGCGATCTGAAACAGTGGGCGTATTGTCCGCGAGTATTTTATTATCAGACGTGTCTGCCGGATGTGCGTCCGACGACGTACAAGATGTATGCGGGCGCGGAAGCCGGGCGGAGCGAAATCGGGCGCGAAGAGCGGCGGTCGTTGCGCGTGTATGGGATTGCGGCGGGCGACCGTGAATTTGATGTGCCGGTGCGTTCGGCGCGATGGGGTCTGCGCGGCGAAGTGGATATGGTGATTACGGTGGCAGAGACGCGCGAGGTGATTCCGGTGGATTACAAGTTGACGCGGATCGCGGGGGAGCATTTTCAGTTGCAGGTGGCGGTGTATGGGATGTTGTTGGAGGAGATGCGCGGGATTGAGGTGGCGCGTGGGTTTTTGTATGAGATTCCGTTGCGACGTGCGGAGGAGGTGCGAATCGAAAAGCGGTTGCGTGTCAAAGCATTGCGGGCGGTGGAAGAGATGCGACGGATTGCAGAGCGGGAAGAGATGCCGCTGCCGACGCGGAATCGGCACAAGTGCGTGACGTGTGAGTTTCGGCGATTTTGTAATGATGTGGTTTGATCGTTAGTGTGGTTGAATCGTTGGTTTGTTTCGCAAATGAGGGAGGTTTTGGCGCAAAAAACGATTTGCGGGGGTGGTGGTAGGCAGGTGGGAAGGAGGCAGGGGAGAAAGTTGGCGAAGGTGGTCTATAATGGGGAAAATAGGCACGAAAGGCGTATTTTTTTGGCGGTGAGGCGGAG
>DAOUAL010000037.1:0-1851 GCA_034433515.1 Anaerolineae bacterium
CTGGGGGAGCGGTGAATGCTTTGGCAAGTACAACGATAAAGACCCAGAATCCCAGCGCCACACCGACGATCCCCAGATCTACAAACATTCGAAAGTACGAACTATGCGAGCCGCCGGTGGCTTTGCCGATGCTGAGCAGATATGGCTTGTCCGCTGCGTAGATGAGATCACTGGCGCCCAAGCCCACGCCCCAGATCGGCGCGTCCATTCCCAGTTCGATGGAACGTTGCCAGAGAAAGACCCGGTCAGAATCGCTACTGAATTGGAGGATGCGCGCAAAGGTTGGCTCGAACAGGATGAGAGCGATGAGGATCAGCACACCGAACGAAAGCAGAATGAGATTGCGAGTCACAAATTGTCCGGTGAGCCAAATCAATCCCAGGGTTCCAATGACTACGCCCAGAAAACTAGCGCGCGAGCCCGCTGTCACCACTTCGCCCAAAACAACGAATACAGCTAAAGTGAGCATGAATTTGCCGATGAGATGGTGTTCCGTTTGCCACCACCACAGTACCGGAAAAACAGTTAGCATTGCGATGAGTCCAAGAGCATTGGGGTTAACAAAAATACCTCGTGTGCGGACATAGACATCTTGATATAACGCAAACTGGGGATTCAAATCAAACAGGATCAATCCGCTAACCAACACAACGATAAGGAGAGTAATTACCCATTTGAGTCCTTGTTCGGTGCGTTCCCGCGTTTGCCAGAACGAGGGCAAGCCGATGCCAAAACTCACGATCACGAACAACATCGAGAGCGCGCGTTGAAAAATTTTTTCTGGCTCGATACCATAGGTGGTGGATACAAATGCGAGCACCAAGATGGGCAGCACCGGGAACACAAAGGAACGCGTAAGCGGCAAAATGGGATTGCGCCGGGCTAGAAATTCGGTAACCGTCCGAATCGTGAGCATGCCCATTGGCACAAAGCGCAAATAGTACACGAGACTGCCGGGGATGAGGCGCGAGTCGGCGAGCATTGGTCCCAGCATCCCGGCGAGAATCATCACCTCGATGGGGGCGAACAAGGTGATGCCAATCAGCAAGACGCTTGCTCCGCCAAAGAACAACCACGTTTCCGTACCCCAGTCCGATACATCGAGATTACCTAACTGTTGGGTACTACTCATTTGAAGCGGAATCACATAGCCGATCACGTACGCCACGAGGATCGCGCTGACGATCACCGCTACGACATTCCAACGAATTTCGATTCGACGCAAGTCAAACATATTTACTCACTCACCTTACGTGATTTTACCACAGAGCACACAGAGAACGCAGAGAAAAAACATAGAAACCTCGGTGAACTCTGTGATCTCTGTGGTGAACAAATCATTGACCGCGTAACATCAGTTACTCGCTTTGCAAATGATTCAAGAGATGGATCAAGGCGGGTTGAATCTGCTGCACATCAAAGTGTCGGGTTACCCGGTCAAACGCAGCATCTACGATGCGCTGACGTAACGCGGCATCGTTCAACACGCGCAGGATTGCCTCACCCAACGCGATGGAATTTGTCGGTGGTACCAGGACGCCGCCTTCTGCGCCCAACACTTCGGGGATGCCCCCAACGTCAAAGGCGACCACCGGCACCCGACACACGGCGGCTTCGGCTACCGCCCGGCAGAACGATTCCGTGCGCGAGGGTTGGACGTACACATCGGCGCGGCGCAAGAGTGCTAGTGCATAATCAATCTCGCCTAGAAAATGAACTGCCGTGTCCAGCCCCAGTTCGTGTACTCGCGTCTGCAGACCTTGATAAAACGAATGGGTGTCGTCCAACCCTTCATTCGATAACACCGCGCCAGCGCAGAACAATCCCGCGTTGGGATATTGCGCGCGCACG
>DAOUAL010000038.1:0-65396 GCA_034433515.1 Anaerolineae bacterium
ACAGGTCTGTTGATGCGCGCGTTTGCACGTTCGTAGTGAGGCGATTCATCGCCAAGTTCACGCGGAATCCGCGATGAATCGCGAAACAACAAACCTATTTGTGTTTGCGTTCGTAGCGAGATGATTCATCGCCGCCACCGGTTGCAAGCACCAACCAATGCAATCTCTACAACACTTGGGATTGCTTCGCCGCTGCGCGGCTCGCAATGACACGGGGCAGGGCGATTCAAATCGCATCTAGTACAGACGAGTCGGCGAATCGTCTCTACCCAAACCTGCCTGCGCAGGTTTGCCTCCCAGCCGCCACAGGGCGGCTTTGGGTCTGGATTGCCGCGAATTCATTCGCCTGTTACAAAAATAATTTCTTAAAATCCATAATCGCGAAACTACAAACCCGCCTACCGCCTCCTGCCCCCCGCCTCCCGCCCCCTGCCTCCCGCACTCACGCCAGCGCAATCAGCAACAACCCCACCACCATCAACGCCGCGGCAAAGACGCGTGCCGCGCCAAATGGTTCCTTGAGCAAGAGCCAACCCAACAGCGCGCCGATCACCACACTCGAGGCGCGCACCGAACCCACATAACTCGCCGCCGTCATTTGCAAACCGATGAGCGCAGCAAGGTAACTCCCAATCGTGGCAAAACTTCCTAGGACGATGCGCCGCCAATTTGTCCGCCATTCGATCAGCGTTGCCGCACGATGCCCGCGCGACCATGCGATTGGCGCGTAACCGATGGCGATGCCGGTGTACATCCACCAATTGTAAACGAGCGGCGAGGCGTACTGCATTCCAACCTTGTCGAGCAAGGTGTAGGTCGTTACGCAAAGCGCGGCGAGGAACGCAATTTGGGTGGGACGATGGGTGATCGCGCGCAACGGTTTGAACACATCGTTGAACGAGGGGACACTGGCGAGGTAAATGCCGATCACCAACACAACGATGCCCACGTAACCCAAAAACGGCAAACGTTCGCCGATAAAAATCGCGCCAAAGAGGGCGATCAAGAGCGGTGGTGTCCCGCGCGCAATCGGATACACCTGGGAGAGATCGCCATTCTCATAGCCCAGCGTGATCAAGCGTGCGTACGCCACTTCGACGACGATGCTAGGAATGATGATGAGCCACGCCTCTTGCCGCATCGCCAAAGACGATTGCGCGGCAACCAGAACACCGTACCACAGCGCGCCAATCGTGATTGCCCACCACAAAAACGCGGACGAATTGCGCCCGCTCTTGAAAAACAGATTCGAGATCGCGTGCAACACGGCAGCGATGAGCACGATGATGAGTGCGAGTAATGGCATCGTAGGCAGTAGGCAGAAAGCAGTAGGCAGAAGGCAACCCAATGGTCTGCTGCCTACTGCCAACCGCCTACCGCCTACTGATTTTTCTCCTCCAATTTTCGCTTAAACACTTTGCCCACAAACGTCTTGGGTAACTGATCGCGGAACTCGATCAGGTGCGGCACGGCATAATCCGCCAACCGTTGCCGGCAAAATTCGATAAACTCTTCCGGCGTCGCCATCTCGCCTTTGCGCAGCACCACGTACGCTTTGACAATTTGATCGCCGCCGTCCGGGGGCACGCCTGCCACCGCCACTTCCAGCACCTTTGGATTTTCGTACAGCACTTCTTCAATGTCGCGCGGATAGACGTTGAAATCGCCGGCAAGAATCATATCCTTTTTGCGATCAATGATTTGAAAGTATCCGTCCTCGTCCATCCGCGCCAGATCGCCGGTGTAGAGCCAGCCCTCGCGCAGCACTTGATTGGTTTCGTGCGGATGATTCCAGTATCCGCGCATCACTTGCGGACCGCGCACCACGAGTTCGCCGATTTCACCCACCGGCAAATCCGTGCCGGTTTTCCAATCCACAATTTTGGCATCCGTGTCCGGCAACGGAATACCGATGGAACCGGTTTTGCGCTGACCGTAAATCGGGTTGGCGTGGGTGACCGGGCTGGCTTCGGTCAAACCGTACCCCTCGACGAGTTTGCCGCGTGTCAGTTTTTCAAATTCCTCTTGCACTTCGACCGGCAAGGGTGCCGCGCCGCTCACGCACGCGCGAATGGATTTTAATCCAAAGCGGCGCACGCCGGGATAATTGTTCACAGCGACATACATCGTGGGCACACCCGGGAACATTGTGGGGCGATATTGTTTGATAACGTTCAATACTTCGCGCGTGGAAAAGGTGGGCAAAAGAATCAGCGTCCCGGCAATCGCGATACCTAGGTTCATCGCCGTCGTCATCCCGTACGAATGCGAGAAGGGCAACACGGCGAGAATGCGTTCTTCGCCTTCGTCAATGTCGGTGAGCCAATGGCGCACTTGGGTGGTGTTCGCGACGATGTTGGCATGCGTGAGCATCACGCCTTTGGGGACATCGGTGGTGCCGGTCGAGTACTGGATCAACGCCAGATCGTCCGGCGTTACTTCGATGTTCGGCGCGTCGGCGGAGGCGCGCGCGAGCAACTCTTGAAACGCGTACACCTCGTGTTCGCCGCGCACGTTGATGCGATGCCCTTCCCGCGCTTCGCGCACAACCGAAAAGATGGCGCGGCGCAACGGCGAAAAATATTCTTTGATGTTGGTCACAATCACGCGCTTGAGCGGCGTGCCCGCGCGCACAATTTTGACGAGGGGGTAAAACACGCTGAGCGCAATAATCGTTTCCGCGCCCGAATCGTTGAGTTGATGCGCAAGTTCGTCTGCGTTGAACAAGGGATTGAGACTGACCACCACGGCGCCGGCTTTGAGCGCCGCATAGTATGCCATCACCATTTGCGGCGAGTTGGGCAAGAGCAATGCCACGCGGTCGCCCTTTTTCACGCCGAGTTGAATCAGCGCATTCGCCAAGCGATTGACCGCGTTGTTTAGTTCACGGTACGTGAGGGTGTGATCGTAGAAAATGAGCGCGCGGGTGTGCGGATACCGGCGCGCCGAGGTATCCAAGAATCGAAACAGGGGTTGCGAAGGATACGCCAGCGTGTACGGCACATCGGCTTCGTAATGCCGCAACCACGGACGCTGCTTGATCAAGTTGGCTTTTTCGTTGGCGCGTCCTTCGCGCCACGACACCGGCGCGGTGCCAATAAAACGATGGATCGCCCGATTCACGGCGTCCGGGCGTTCCAGCATAACCAGATGCGCCGAAACCGGAATCTTGGCGAGTTGCGCGCCGGGAATCAAATCCGGCACCGCATCGTACGCCGATTGCCTGAATACAATATCGCGATGACCCACGACCACCAGCGTGGGCATCTTGAGCCGCGGAAAATAAGCGTGCCCATTCCACTTGGACAAGGCTTGATGAAAGAGGGCTTTGAGCACAAATGCCGGCGCAGCGAGCGCACGGGGAAAGCGGGCGCGAATGGGTTCAGCCAGCGAGACCGGCAATTGAAAGGCAAGGCGCAGCAAGGGGCTGAGGATGAAATCAACCGAGGTGCTCACGAGCACCAGTCGTTCAACGCGGTCCGGATGTTGAATCGCATACGACGTGGCAATCGCGCCGCCAAACGAATGACCCAGCAGAATAAACTTGGGCGGGAAATGGAGTGCCTCCACCAAGCGTTCCAGATCGCGTACCAGATCGTCCATCGCATAGCCGGCATTGGGACAATCGGATAAACCGTGTCCGCGCAAATCCGGCGCAACGACCCGGTGCTTGTCGGCGAACGCAACCAGTTGCTGTTCCCACTGCATCGCATAGCCGCCAAAGCCGTGAATGAACAAGAGCGTGCGTTCGGCGGGGGAGCGCCCGGCATCAATCACGCTCAAGCGGATGAGCGGCTGGCTCGAGACCATCACTTCTTTGCGATACAGTTCCAGATCAAGGAGAGGCACGGGAAACCATTTATGATTTCAGATGTATGATTTACGATTCTAAAATCTGAAATCCGAAATCTGAGATCTTGACTGATGTTACACGGTCAATGATTTGTTCACTACAGAGATCACAGAGTTCACCGAGGTTTCTATGTTTTTCTCTGCGTTCTCTGTGTGCTCTGTGGTAAAATCGCGTCAGGTGAGATCTTAATTTACGTGAGCCACCACGCGCCGGAATCTATCTGGGGCGCGAGTTGAAAAAAATCCGCTACTCGTGTAAGGAATAGCGGCATTGATTTAGGCATCTAGCCACAGCACCGGGATCAAGTGTTTGACCGATTTGATTTCGGGGTCACCCGAGACGAGCGTTGCACCAAGCTCTTGGGCAAGCGCGATAGCAAACGCATCCGCGTACGACACGACGAACTGGCTCTTGAGATGCGCCGCCGCTTGGACACGCGCACGATTCACCTCCGCGAGCACAATCGGCATCTGATCAATGTCCTGCATAACTTGGTGGGCAACCGGCACACCTTGCCTTCGCTCGACTGCATAGAGAATTTCACCCCAGTTGATCAAGCTGAGATACAAGGTCACCTTATCGTTTTGTGCTTGCACGACGAGTTCGGTGACGCGTGTTTTTCCCTTTTCGTTTTTGCAGAAGAGCGAGTATGGCGTAACTGTCGAGTACGTAGACGGGTTTCTTCTCGCTCAAACTCGTGACGGCGTTCCGCGCGGAGGGTTTCGGTGAAAGAGGGATACTGGGCATATTTGCTTTGGAGCTCCTCAATAAATGCGCGAATATCGGCTACACTCGACTTGGGTGCGGTTTCCATTGGCGCGCGTTGACCGTGAACAATTCTGTCCAATTCTTCCACCCGTTTGACCAGCGCCTGATAGTCTGCCATGCTGACCTGGGCTGTCTGTTGATCAGACATATCCATCACCTTTCTCCTCAAACCACACTTATCATACCACAAGAGCGGCAGACATACAAGAGCAAAAATCTAAAATCTTAAATTCTTTCGAGCCACCACGCCACGCGCGCTGGAATCCATTCTGCCAACGCGGGCCACGGCACGAGTATCTCGCGCGTGATCTCAAAACGTTTGGTGAATTGCCACGCGGGGGTGAACGCCAACGGCTTGAGATACGCTTTTACTTTGGCATCGTTCTCCGGCGTCTTGGGCATTCTGCCGCGAAACAAACCATTGTCGAGTACGCCGTCCTTGCCGGCATCGGGTCCTGCTTCTTGCTCCGCCCATTCCCGAATCTCGTTGAACGGCTCGATGGTTGCCGCCATCGCGTGCTTGCCGGGTTGTGCGAGCACGATGGGATGCGTGCCTTCCAACGGCGGTTTGCCATTGATTTCGATTTGCCCGTACATCCCGTGCCAACTAGCTTCCACCGCAACGACCGCGCCGTCCGCGCCGACAAACGTCCACACGTGTTCGAGTTCGTAGAGATGTCCAATGTCCCAGTCCCACCACAACGCATACTCGATGGCGCGGACGGCGCGATAGCCCACACTCGTCCATTCGACGCGGCGTTTGGGAAACGAGAGCGATACGTCCTCACGTTCGAAAATCGTGTAACCGACGGCGACAATCGAAAAAGGTTCGCGCTCGTCCGCCATAATGATGGGCGCGTAGCGCGCGGCGAGATCGAGTGCGGCGGGGTCTTGATTGACTTGGGGTAGTTTGCTTGCATCCATAGGCAATGAGTGTAGAGTTAGAGTGTAGAGCGAAAATACAGTGATTACTTTTTACGTTCAATTTCTTCGATCAACTGCAACAACTCGTTCGCGTTTCTTACTTCATACCTTGGCGATGAACCATCATTCGCGTGTGCATAACGTTCGTTCCAGTGAAACCAAATCGAAATCAATCCTAGGTTGTTTGCCCCGCGAATGTCGCGCGCAAGGTTATTGCCGATCATCGCCACGCCGGGATAATCCGGCGGCGCGATGTTCAACGCATCAAGCGCGGCGCGAAAGATGCGCGGGTCTGGTTTTTCGCAACCGACCTCTTCCGAAATCGCGAGGGTATCAAACAAATCGTACAAACCGTGTTGATGCAAAACATTCCACGCGGTTTTGGGGCGCGTATCGGCGACGAGACCCAGTTTATAGCCGCGCGCTTTGAGTGTGTGGAGCACCTCTGCCATGCCATCAACGAGTTCAGCGCGCAAGGTATTGAGTTCTGCATCCTTGACCTCGGTTTCTTCGCGCATGATCACATCGCCGAGATCGAACAAGAGGGCGACCAATTTCATTTTGCGTTCTTGGTTGGTGGCATCTCGATGCGGCGCGCGGTGATCAAACCCCAATCGTCTTTGTGATTGGTTACTTCGGAAAAGCCAACGGCTTCGAGCATTCCACGATATTCTGCAAACGTGTAAATGTCGCCGTCGGGGCTAGAGAGCAACACTTCGATGCCTGCCATTGGCACTTCGCCGGGTCCTTTGTGATCTTCATCGGCAATCGGCGCGTGAATCACGATGCGACCATTCAACGTCAATGCTTCATAGGCACGTCGGAACGCACCGACATTTTGCTCTGGGCTGAAATAGTCGGTGAGGTTGCCAAAGAAAATGAGATCGAACGCGCCGGCTTTGAGTTCAAGATTCAGCGCATCGCCCACCATCATTGTAACCTGCGACGTTACGCCCATCGCTTCGGCGATTTGTTTGGTGTACGGCAACACCATTGCGCGATCAATCGCGGTGATGCGGATGCTCGGATGCCGCTTTGCCAAGGCAAAGGAAACGATGCCGGCGCCGCATCCTACATCGAGCACGCGCAAGCCCTTGGCATTCTCGGTCGTGATACCGAGTTTGTCCCAGAGCGCGTTCGCGGCTTCGGCTTGCTTTTGCCAATCCACCAAAGACGAGGCGGCGATGCCCGCCCAAATTGGTTCGTAGGCATCGCTATACGCCACCGGCGCAAGAATTTTGCCGGTGCGAATCACTTTGCTCAATTGCCCGCGCGCATCCCACGCAAAATCGCCCAGCAGTGCATCGCCGGTGTAGGTGGGTTTGCCTTTGACCAAAAACGCTTCGGCAGTGGGCGCCAGTTTGTATTCCGTGTGGAATTTGCTGAGCAAGCCCATAAACACCAACGCATCGAGCAGGATGCGCATCCCGCGTTCGGTGGTCCCGCTCAAACGCGCTATCGCTGGCACCGTGCGGTGTCCCTCAGCGAGGCGCGTGAATACTTCGAGTTCGATAGCGGCTTTGAGCACGGCCGCTTTGGTCAGCCCAAACGAAAGGTCTTCCAACACATCGCGGTTGGGAACGTCATCAATCCGAGTAGCGCGACGCGGCATCAGCATTCTCCTTTTTTGATTTTATTGCCAGCCGCGCAAGATGCGCTCTAGTTGGCGCACGTGATCCGTTTCTTCCGCGATGAGTGACTCCAAACGAACCTTGAGTCCAATCTCGCCAGCCGACTCGGCTTGCTTGACGCGCTCGCGATATTCCAAAATGGATTCGCGTTCCAGATCGAGATCGTTTTCCAACATCGCTTTGAGGTCGCGGGCTTCGCTGAATTTCTGTGTGGTGAGTTTAGGTGTGCCGCCCAACGCCACAATCTGATCGCACAAAAGACCAACGTGGACAAGTTCGGCGTTGGCTTCTTGGCGCAAATACGGACTGATGCTGAGCGATCCAACGCCCAACAGCATTGCCGCTTGATAAGTGTATTGCAACATCGCTTTGATTTCGCGCTCGAGATCGCTTTGCAGACCTTCAAGCAGTTTTTGGGTTTTGCGATCAGCCATAGTGCCTCCTGGGTTAGAGTACTGAGGGTAGAGTTAGAGTGTTGGGTTAGAGTTTAGAGTTGAATCCACGTTCGCGTTTCCGACGCGCGACGAATCGCCTCAATCACACGGGAGACGGCAATGCCATCGTGAAAATCTGGAAAGGGTTTGAGGTCTTGCACCTGTTTGATTTTCAAAGCAAGATGCTCCGCCAGCCGGGTCATACTCCACATCAAGGGGTCTTTGGGATTATCGCCTAATTCGAGTCGCTTGGGAATGGGTAACACAGCGATCTCGCGATCCCCTTCCCGCATACCCATCAATTGTCCACTTTGAATGATCAACGACCCCATCGAACCGTACGCGCTGATGGTCCACCCCATATCGTACCGCGTTCCGGTGACAAAATTGAGCAGGGCTTCACCGCCCTGTTCAAATTGCAGGATACTCCAAAACGCATCGTCGCTCGTTACCGATTTTTTGATCAGTACCGTCTTTTTGCTGAGGGGGTCAACCTGCGGAAATGTGAGGGTGGCAAAATGGGTGCGCCGTGATGCCAACACCGCGCGCACCTCACCAAACCACCAACGCAAGAGGTCAATGAAATGTCCGCCCAATTCCATCAAGAGACCGCCGCCCTGCGCATCATCTGCGACCCAACTGCCCCGCACGCCCCACGGTTGTTCGATCCCCATCGTAACATCCACGCGCAAGAGTTCGCCCAGATAATCTTCGTCAATCAATTCTTTGCTATAGGCAAGCGCGGGCAGAAAACGCATTTCCAAATTGACGGCGTGCACAATGTGTTGGGCTTGGGCTGCCTGCAACAATTCACACGCGTCGGATGTGTTTAACGCTAACGGCTTTTCCACCAAGACGTGTTTACCGGCGTTGATCGCGGATTGGGCGATGGCATAATGTGTGCTGGGTGGCGTGGCAATGCTGACCAAATCAATGTTCTCCTGGGCGACCAAGTCGTGATAATCGGTAAAGGTCTGCGCAATTTTTTGGCGTTGTGCCACACCTTGCAGGCGTGCCGGATCGGAATCGCAGAGCGCAACGACGTGGTAATCACGCGCGCGCTTGAACGCTTCGATCTGCAATTCGCCCCAACTGACTCCCACAATTCCAACCCGAATCTTTGCCATCGTTCACCCTAACTCGGACGAGCCGAAACAACACCGGCATTGATCCACGAAGGACACAAAGATTTCTCTGTTCTTCCTTCGTGGCTGAAAAAATCTTGGCTTGTTGTGCAACGATTTCATTGAATAGGTACTAAGAGCGCATTTGAATCATCAGAGAGCGTCGAGCAAATTTGAGAATTTGCCCGACAAAAATCAGGACATTTGTTGATTTTTTCAAATGCCCTCGAACGGAATGCCATCATCCCGCTCACTGACATTGCCAAAAAGACGTACGGGCTGACGCACCCACAAGTTCAGAACATCTACACCGTCAATCGTTTCCAAGCGCGCACCAATGATTTCCACTTGCCGGCGCAGCCCATCCGATTGTTTGTAATCGAGCATAATCGGACGTGCCGAACGCCACGCGCGCAGACAACGTTCTATCAACTTTTTACCGTTGAACGAACGTACCTGACACGCCGCCGTGAGATACGCCGATTTGCCTTCCAAGATAGACATAGACCACGGCTCGATGACGATGTTAAAGTCCGGCGTCGGACCTTCGACAATGGTGATCGTTTCGGGTTCAAATGATTCAGACACAGATCATCCTTCTTCCAGCAATTTCCTTGAACCAAATCACGCTTAACTAACCCGCTCGCACGACTTTGACTTCTCCCAAGCCCACACTGGCTTCGAGATCAAGTTTGCGTTCCGCGCTTGCATACTCCGGCGATTGAAAATCGAGATGGGGGGCAATGCCGTCCGCGTGTTCCTGAAACACATGCACATCGCCCAAGCCGGCGCTCGCCTTGACACGCACCGCCACATCGCGCGGGACGATCACGGTAAGATCGCCAAACCCCATCGAAGCGTGAACCGAATTCTGGCCGGCTGGAATGGTCGCGCGGGTCAAATCCAAATCGAAATCGCCAAAGCCGTGCGAAAAAACTTCCCGGCGAATCTCTTTGCCGGTGAGGTCGGGACGATAATCACCAAAGCCGTAGAGAGAGGCATTGACATAGGCGGCAGGAAATGGTGTGGGTTGGAACGCTCGCCATACCAACCAGCCGCCAAAACAAATCAATATCAATGCCCAGACCATACTCCAGTTGAACGCGAACAATCCCAAATTGCCGGCAAGCAACAGCACTCCCAACACAATAAAAACAATCGCGATGAATAGTTCCACCGAATTCAAGCGCGACATTGCACCCTCCCTGACTCAGCGATTCAATTCCTTGAGCAATTCCTGTTCACGCGCATGTCCCATCTGCGCGATGTGTTCCAAGGTATGATGATAGCAATGCATGGCTACCCAATCCAAGGAGATTTTGCCGTACGCCGAATGCAACCCGTAATTGCGCCACGCCTTGGCGGGTGCATTTTTCAGCAGCCGCACCAATTTGCGGCGCATCGCTCGAAAATCGGCGATAATTTTCTTCAAAGGTTCAGCGGGGGAATAGGGATGAGTGCGCCAATATTCCTCTTGATCGAAATTGGCAAAGGTGGGTTGGGTTTCTTTGAGGAGACGTTCCGCGCGCACCACAAACGCCCATTGTTCGGTATCGCGCATATGCGCGGCAACCTGGTGAATGCTCCAATCGGTCGGCGATGGCTTGGCATTCAACTCGTCCGTAGAGAGTGGCGACAGATAGGTAAGGTACTCTGCCCCACTTTGCTCCAACCGTTTCACGAGCCATTGACGTTGACGATTCATCGCATCCTCCTTGGAACATTGGTTCTGCCGCGTTCCAGTGGCGTTATTATAACCGTACTATTCAAACGATGCAAACCGCTAGGGCGCACGAGTTGGAATTGTGTTCAACGATGGGACAAGTGTAAACAGCGCGCCGTTCCAACGATAAATCGCGCGCTCGCTCTGCCGGTCCAGTTCTTGATCCGTGTTTGCCGCGCCGTTCGCATCGCGCGCGTACTCGATGCGCGTCCGATCCACGATGATCTCGTCCACCCCATCGGCGTCCAGATCAGCCAACTCGACGCGCGCTTCGCTGCTATAGTACGTGCTTTGGTTCAACGCGCTCGTGTTGTCTTCCGCAATGGGCACTGACCACACCGCCACAAAACTAGAGCCATCCCAACGATACAAAAACGCCGCCGAGGTCGAAATGCCAAAAGCCATCGTAGTGGTTGTGATCAGCAATTCATCGCGCCCATCATGATCGAAATCAGTGGTAGTTTCCAAGGTAACTTGATATACTTGCGGCGGAAAAATCGGAAAGAGAAAGGCGCGTTGTGCAACGTCTAGTTTGCCGGCACGGCGTTGAAAAATCGCCAAGAATGAACCCAGGGGGGCGTAACGTTTGGCTTGCTCGTCGGTCAGAGCGGGCGCATCGTTCGCAATAATCGCGGCGAGTTCCGGCAACTGCTCTTGTGTGAATTGCCCCTCCATTGCCGAAGTGATCCACATTGACCAGCGGGCATCCTCGTTCACCCGAAACGCATCGCCGTCGGGCGTGAACTTGAAATCCGGAAAGAGCGCACCCAGCAACGCGCGATCGGGAACATTATCGAATTGACGCGGACGCGGTGAAGCAGGCGGCTGGGGAGAAATGCTAGATGGGGGCGATGGAGAAGGCAGGGTGCGTGAAAGAGGCGTGGAGGTCTGGATTGGACTGGGCAAGGGTGCAGCAAAGGGTACCAATGCTCGTGTGGGGCTGGCAGTTGGCGTAGGTGGCACAATCGGAGTTGCACACGCAGCGAGAACCCATAGCAGTATCAAGCCGCTCGCCGCGCGTCTCATTGGATTCACTTGAACCTCAAGCGTTTCCTACTTTTTTCTTGAAATAATCCGCATTCTTGGCAATATATGATTGCCATTGTGGCGGCACTTGGTCCATTGGAAAAATTGCGCTCACCGGACATTCGGGCGCGCAAACACCACAATCAATACACTCGTCCGGTTGAATGTACAACATTTCATCGCTATCTGTGCCGTGAATGCAGTCCACCGGACACACGGCAACACACGATTTATCCTTGACGCCGATACAAGGTTCAGCGATCACGTATGCCATCCTACCTCCAAGTTATGGTTTTCGATTTCAGTGCAAACGCCACACCGGGAGAAACGCACCAAAGAACGCAACAATGGCAACCACGCCAATCAACACGAATGCATCACGCGGCGATAGGTTGAGCCAAAACGCCACCCCGATGGCGCCAACCATGGCGAGCAGCCACACACCGAACGCACCTAGTCTCGTTGCTTTCATCGCGATCCTGAATCGGAATGCACGCGAGGTAATTGCGTGACATCCATCTCGCCAATCCGTTCTGCGCCCAATGCCATGACTTGCTCCAACACCTGCGATGATTCTTCAAGCAATCGTTGGACATCAACGCCAAGGCAGCGCGGAGCATAAGGTTGGAGATAATGGATGCCGCGCGTCAACACCTTGACCGTCCCGACGTAATGGCGGCGCGTCAAATGATAAAAACCAACGCCGATCTGCAAGATGCCTTTATAAAAATTGCGGAGCGATTCATTCGGCTCGGCACGCCAAATCGCTTCCAAAGTCTCGTGCTGCTGCCAATACTCGCTGCGATTGAATTGCTCCAAGGCGTGAATCAAAGGGGACGAAACATTATTCAAAGTGCAAGCATTTTACTCTTTCGTCTGGTGTGTGTCAACAATTCTTTGCGTTGAGTTATCAAAGTGCATATAATAACTTTATGCGTGTTGTGATATTGAGTAAGGCGTGTATTGTTGGACAATATCAAACCAAACTCGAAGAGATTGCCAAACACCCGGCGCTGCAACTCACCGCCGTTGTGCCGCCCTTTTGGCGCGATGAGCGAGGCATTCTTTTACTCGAGCGGGCGTACACGCGCGGCTATACTTTGCGCATCGAACCGATGCGGTTCAATGGCCAATTCCATCTGCACTATTATCCCACGTTTGATCGCATCGTCCAAGAGATTCGTCCGGACATTGTGCACATTGACGAAGAGCCGTACAATCTGGCAACGTTTCTGGCGATGCGTGCGGCACGCCGAGCGCGCGCCAAAACCCTTTTCTTTACATGGCAAAATCTTTTGCGTCGCTATCCACCTCCCTTTGGATGGATGGAAGCGTACGTTCTGCGTCACGCCGATTATGCGATTGCCGGTAGCACTCAAGCCAAAGCCGTGCTGCACGCCAAAAAATATCGGGGGCGCATTCGAATCATTCCGCAATTTGGGGTTGACCCAGATGTTTTCCGTCCTGCCGATCAACCCCCTCATCGCCACCCAACCTTTCGCATTGGCTTTGTGGGGCGTCTCGTCGAAGAAAAGGGCTGCGCTCTTTTGTTGGATGCGGTGGCACGTTTGGAAAGCGATTGGGAATTACACTTGTTGGGAAGCGGCCCCGAGCGAATCAACTTGGAGGCACACGCCCGTCAACTGCACATTGCGTCGCGTGTGTATTTTCACATCCCCCTCCCTTCAACCAAGATGCCGGCGTTCTATCACCAACTCGATGTGCTCGTGCTGCCTTCGTTGACCCGCTCCAATTGGAAGGAGCAATTTGGGCGGGTGTTGATCGAAGCGATGGCATGCCAAGTGCCGGTGATCGGCTCCAGTTGCGGCGAGATTCCCAACGTGATTGGCGATGCTGGGCTAGTCTTTCCCGAAGGCGATATTGGTGTTTTACACGAGCAACTGGTACTGTTGCGCGATCATCCTGCCTTCCGGGTGGAACTGGGCAGGCGAGGGCGTGAACGCGTCCTCGAACGATTTACGCAGGCGCGCATCGCGCAGGAAACGGTAGCGGTATATGGCGAGATGCTTGGTCAATGACCTTTGGTTTGTCTCGCTTTTTCAGTGTGGTATAATAAGAGTGTGACAACCAGCGTTCACCACATTGGCCTCAACGCCCATCTCCTCAACTTGGCTGGGAACTATCGCAGTGCAGGGATCAACTGGTACATCTATCACCTGTTACAAAACCTAGCACCTTCGTCCGATCTCACATTCACCGTGTTCCTCAGCGAGCCGCGTGCGCGCGATCATTTCAAACATCTGGCGATCGCGTCATCGCGCTTGCCAACCCATAAACCCAGCGTGCGAATCTTTTGGGAACAATGCGTTCAACCGATCGCTTTACACCAAGAGAAAATCGAATTGTTGCACGCGCTTGCCTTTGCCGGTCCGGTCGCCAGTTCGATTCCTTGGCTCGCCACGGTGTACGATCTGAGTTTTGTGCGCTATCCCCAATCGTTTCATCGCGTCAATCGAATCTATTTGACGTGGGCGGTGCGCCACGCTGTTCGGTACGCACGTCGCCTCATTGCGATCTCGGCAAGCACTCGGCGCGATTTAATCGAACTCTTTGGCGCATCCCCCGATCGTGTTGTGGTGATATATTGTGGGGTTGACCCGGCATTCACGCCCACGCGCAATGAACCCGCCATCGCTGAATTGCGCACGCGGTACAACTTGCCGGCAAAAATGATTTTGCACGTTGGCACCATCGAGCCGCGCAAGAATTTGGTCCGTTTGATTCATGCATTTGCGCACGCCAAGCACGCGGCGCACTTGCCTCATCAACTTGTGTTGGTCGGTGCACGCGGTTGGAAGTATGCCGAGGTGGACGCCGCCATCGAACACGCCGGCGTGGTCAACGAGGTGCGATTGGTCGGCTATGTTCCGCAAGACGAATTACCATTGTGGTACCACGCCGCCGAATTATTTGTTTATCCATCTCTGTACGAGGGCTTTGGGTTGCCGCCCTTGGATGCGATGGCAAGCGGCGTGCCGATGATTACCTCGAACGCGGCGTCTTTACCCGAAGTGACCGGCGACGCCGCGTTGCAAATCGAACCCACTGACGTTGCCGCCCTGACCGATGCCATCGTCCGCGTCCTCACCGAACCGAATCTGCGCGCGCAAATGATCGAGCGCGGGATGCGCCAAGCCCAAAAGTTTTCTTGGGCACACGCCGGGCAAGAAACAATGACCTTGTATCGTACGGTCTTGAGTGAAACCCAACAAGGAGCAGTCCGTGTTGCTGCGTAGCCGCAAAGGGCTAGTCATTCAAATCATCCTTGATGCAATTCTCATCAACATTGCGGTTGCCACTGCGTGGTACATTCGGTATGAACTGGAATTGACGCCGCCGTTGGGCGAAGGATTTTTCTATCAACCGTACAGCGCGTACTTGCCTCTTGCCGGCGCGCTCACCCTGCTGTCCATCGTCATCTTTCGCTTGGAAGGATTGTACGCCCTCACGCGTGGTCAATCGTATCTGGATGAGATTTACACCATCCTCAATGGAAGCACCACCGCCATGCTCATCGTGATGGCATTTACTTTCTTTTTGCGTCCTCTGGTGTACTCCCGTTCGATGTACGTGTACTCGGCATTGCTCATCATTCTCTTGTTGTGTGTGGAGCGCGGTATCGCGCGGCAAATCTGGGCACGCTTGCGCAAGCGCGGCATTGGGGTGGATCATGTGTTGATCGTGGGCGCCGGCGAAGTGGGGCGCGCCCTGATGCGCAACATTGTGGCGCGCGCCGATCTGGCGTACCAAGTGGAAGGGTTTGTGGACGATCATCCTGAACGCGGCAGTGCCGATCTAGGACGGATCAAGGCATTGGGCAGTACCGAAAACTTGCCGCGCTTGCTCAAAGAATTACCGATTGATGAAGTCATCATCGCGTTGCCCTGGACGGCGCGCGACAAGATTATTCAAATTATGAATCTGTGCCAACGTGCCGGCGTCATCACCAAAATCGTTCCCGATCTTTTTCAACTCTCGCTCAGCCGCGTGGCGATTGACGATGTCGGCGGCATCCCCCTCATCGGGATTCGCGAAACCAAAATGAGTTTGTTCGATTCCATCATCAAGCGCATGATTGATCTGATTGGCACGCTCATTTTGGGAATTGTCTTTGCCCCGGTGATGCTGCTCATTGCTCTGTTCATCCGGCTCGATTCGCCGGGACCCATCATCTTTGCGCAAGCGCGCGTGGGACGGGGCGGACGCGATTTTGTGGCGTACAAATTCCGTTCGATGTACGTGGGCGCAGAAGAAGAGCAACAAAAGTTGAATGACTTGAATGAAGCCATTGGACCCAAGTTCAAAATCCGCAACGATCCCCGTCGCACGCGGGTGGGGCGTTGGTTGCGGCGCACCAGTTTGGATGAACTGCCCCAACTTTGGAATGTCTTGCGCGGCGAAATGAGTTTGGTCGGTCCGCGCCCCGCGATGCGTAACGAGGTAATGCAATACAAAGAATGGCATCTGCGTCGCTTGGACGTTGCCCCAGGCATCACCGGTTTGTCTCAGGTCAGTGGACGGAGCGATCTTACGTTTGACGAGCAAGCCATGCTGGACATTTACTATGTCGAGAACTGGTCACCTTGGATGGATATTTGGATTCTACTGCGCACCGTGCCAGCAGTCTTGTTTGGACGCGGAGCGTATTGAGTGTAGAGTGCAGAGTATAGAGGGTAAAGAGTTGGGTTGGCAAAACCTTGAACCTAGGGAGACAAATGCGAGCCGTTGACATTATCGCCAAGAAACGAGATGGACATCCTCTCAGTTCGGACGAAATCAATTTTTTTGTGCAAGGTCTCACGCGCGGTGAAATTCCAGATTATCAAGCCGCCGCGTGGGCAATGGCAGTTTATCTGCGCGGAATGAGCGCCGAAGAAACCACCGCGCTCACACTCGCCATGGCGCATTCCGGCGAGGTGCTTGATCTCTCCCGCGTCGCCCCTCGCGTGCTGGATAAACACTCGAGCGGTGGCGTGGGCGACAAGACGACAATGGTCGTGGCACCACTTGTCGCCGCGCTCGGTTTGCCGATTGGCAAAATGTCTGGGCGCGGGCTGGGCTTTTCCGGCGGCACCCTCGATAAACTGGAATCCATTCCCGGCTTTCGCGCCGATCTAACCAAAGCCGAATTCATCGCCCAATTGAAACAACACGGCATTGTGGTCAGCGGCCCCACGCACGACCTTGCGCCGGCGGATGGCAAACTGTACGCCTTGCGCGATGTAACCGCCACCGTCAGTTGCATTCCGCTCATCGCCAGTTCGATTATGAGCAAAAAGATCGCGGCGGGCGCGCACATTATCGTGCTGGATGTCAAAGTGGGACGCGGCGCGTTTATGAAGACCGAAGCCGACGCCATCGCACTCGCGCAATTGATGGTGCAGATCGGACACGGCGTTGGCAGACAAGTGGCGGCGGTCATCAGCGATATGAATCAACCGCTAGGCAACGCGGTGGGCAACGCCGTCGAAGTGATCGAAGCGATTGAAACACTCAAAGGACGTGGTCCCGCCGATTTTGTTGAACACTGTTACACCGTTGCCAGCGAATTGCTTTTGCTGGCTCACGCCGCCACATCCGAAAGCGACGCCCGTGCTAAATTGCAAACCGCGTTGCAGAGCGGACGCGCGCTGGAAAAATTTGGCGAATGGATTGAAGGGCAAGGGGGCACGCGGCGCGTCATTGACGATTATTCGATTCTGCCACGCGCGCGCATCATCGAAGATGTACTTGCACCGCGCGAGGGATACCTTGCCGGCATCAATGCCGAAGAGGTAGGATTGACCGTAGTTGATTTGGGAGGGGGCCGCGCCAAGAAAGGCGATGCGGTTGATCTGGCGGTGGGCGTGGTGTTCAAGCGCAAGATTGGTGAACACGTGGCACGCGGCGAACCGTTGTTAACCTTGTACGCCAACGATCGCGCCAAGTTCAACGCGGCAAAGGAACGCCTCCTCGCCGCGTACGAGTTTAGTGACACCCCGCCCCCATCACCACCGCTGATTCATCAAATCATTCGATAAATGAAAAGCAACCCGTTTTCTCGTCGAAAACGGGTTGCTCAGTTATTTCTTATGGAGTTTAAGAAATTATTTCCGTAACCGGCGAATGAATTCGCGGCAATCCAGACCCGAAGCCGCCCTGCGGCGGCTGGGAGGCAAACCTGCGCAGGCAGGTTTGGGGTAGTGGTAGACGCGATTTGAATCGCCAGAGATAAGACGTTACCCATTTATTTTCTTAAAATTCATTTCTTGCTCCACTCGGCTTCGATAATTTGTCTAAACTGCTCAAACGATAACGCCCCATTCACCACCCGCGTGTTGACCAAGAACGTCGGCGTGCTTTGCACCCCCAAGGATTGCAAGTTCCTTGTCTGCTCTTGCACCAACGCGGCATATTTGCCGGAATCCAGACAAGCGTTGAATTTTGCCGCATCCAATTTCAATTCGACCGCAAATTTTTTCAGATTCTCTTTGCTAAACGCCCCTTGATTTTCACCGCCGTGCCGCGCAAACAGCAAATCGTGATACTCCCAAAACTTGCCTTGCTCATCGGCACACTCGCTCGCCTCCGCCGCCCACTGCGATTCCGGTCCCAGAAACGCCATATGCTGATAACCAAAGCGCACAATCCCGGTCTTGACGTACACCTCATCAATCTGACGCCCCGCGCCAGTCGCAAAACGTGCGCAGAACGGTCACTGAAAATCGCTAAACTCGAGGATGGTGACGGGCGCATTGGCATTGCCTTTGAAATGCCGGGTCTGCGCAATCAATTGATCCACCACACTATTGCCGGTGGATTTTTCCGGCAAGACAAGCGGACGCCCCAAGAAACCAATGAGCACGCCGATGATCAACATCAGCGGTGCCACGACCCAGTTCCAATTGAATTTCTTGCGCCGCCGCGCGCGCATCGCCGACACTTGGGTTTCGATGGACGAGGACGCGCCATTTGTCGTTTCCTTCGTTTCCATTTTGCGCTCCTTGTTGAGATAAGGCGATTATAACCGACGGCGCACGAATTGGCAAAAGGAGGGGGCGACCGCATAGGGCTTTGTCAAAGTCTACTGACGGGCGGTTAAAACCGCTGCAATCGCAAGCGTTCACGCGCTGGGCGGTTTCGATGATAGAGACGAGTCGGCGACTCGTCTGTTGCGACACCACCCGAAGCCGACCTGTGCCGGCTCGGTGAGGCCGCGCAGGCGGGGCTTGGGGTTCTGGTTGCCGCGAATTGATTCGCCCAACGCGACTTGGACAAAGCCCTGGCGACCGCCAGGGTCGCCCCGACATTTATCAACTGTGTTTGCGTCGCATAGTGAATGCCAGCATACCACCAATCAACCCAATGCCCAGAAAGCCACCGCCGCAAACTGAAACACCGGGATTGCTGGGCACGGATGATCGCGCGGACGACGCATTCGATTGCGTGATGTTGCGCGCCTCCGGCGTCGGTTGTGTTGGGATAGCGGTGGGGACCATATTTGCCGACGTTGCGCCAACGCCCGTATCGGTGATTTCATACGCGACACCATTGACCACCACAATCACACGCGAACCGAGCGCGAGATATTTGCTCATCATCGGCTGATTCGCAATCAGCGCAAAGTATGCCTCGCTGCCAAATTCGATCTTGGTCGTCGTCATCTTGGACGGATCGAATTGGGTATCGGTCCATACACTATTGCGCGAGATGAACGCCTTGTCGCCGACATATTGCACAGCCAACGTGTCTTGGTACGATGTGGAGGGCGCAGGTTGACCAGGCGAGGTTGACGCGGGGGCTTTGGTTGGGGCTGCCATTGGCGCACCGGCCCCTTGCATCTGGCGTTGCAATTGACTCTGATCCACCGCTTTTGCACCAGCGGTCGGCATAGCAGCGGGCGCCATTGAGCGCGCCGCTTCGTTTGCCGCCGATTGACGACCGGCTTGCGTCAACACATCTTGCCGTTCATCCACCAAGAACGAGGTGTACGGCGTAACGATACCGTACCGCACCGCGAGCGTAACAATCTCGTTGACAATCTCGCGGTTCTCGCCGCGCAAACGAATCTCGTTGAGCAAGTAACCGATCTTGCGCGTTGCCCACAAGCGCGGAATGTAATCATCACCGCCGGAATTTCGGAACGTGATATTGGCATACTCGAACAGTTGCGGCTGATTGTTGACCATCCCTTTCAACGCCATCGTCGTGGTGGTGCCACTGCGATAGCGTCCGGCGACGACGAGTTGCGTCCCGGCAAACAAGTCCGGCAAGGGATATGGATAAACATCGTACACACTCACGCCTCCCCAATTGATCGAAACATCCGCCAAGACCGGCGTGGACACTTTGGCGTAGAACGCAGAAACAATCTCGTCAATCTTTTCGTTCGGGCGCACATAGCCGCTCGTGCCGCGCAACTTGTCTGCCAGCGAATCGAGCAACAGCGTGTTTACATCATCCCCCACCCCAAACGTAAAGAGACGAACATTTTTGGGCGCGGCGTTCGTTACATTCGTGATAATCTTTTGCGCGTTCGTCTCGCCGGTGGTAGGCAAGCCATCGGTCAAAAAGATGACGATGGTGGGACGTTCTTTATCTACATACGTCATTGCTTCCAGCAACGCGCGATTGATGTCGGTGGAACCTTCCGCGCGAAGACGCGCGACAAAGGCGCGTCCCTCTTCGCGCGCGGACGCCGGGCGGAGCGATGAGGCGTACGGTTGCGTCCCGGTGCTAAAGGCGATGATGTTGAACCGATCGCTGGGATTCAACTGATCGAGGACATAACCGAGCGCGCGCTTGGCTTGATCAATCTTGACCCCTTGCATCGAGCCGGAAACATCGAGCACCAGAATCACATCTTTGGCAATCACTTGCGACGATGCAACCTGCACCTTGGGCGCGACCAGCATCACAAAGAACCCATCTTCGCCGGCTTGCTTGAACGAAATCAGGTTCAGCCCAATCGCATCTTGGGTAACCGAGTAATAAAGCACAAAGTCTTGATTGGGACGCACGTTCTTGTCTTCGTACCCGATGCGGGCTTCATAATCCCCTTTGCGCACCACACTCACATTGTGCGACGGCGAATAAATCGCCTTGAGTGCCGCGTTCGATTGGAGCGAGACATTCACCGCAACATTGGCGAGCGGCTTGGGCGAAAATTTTTCGGTGTTGAGCGGATAAACATAGCGCACCAAGCCACTTTCGGCTTTCAACACTTGCGCATATTCGATCTCGACGCGCTTTTCGGTTTTGGGCGGAATGGGAAAGATGCGCGCTTGGAACGCATTGCGTCCAACGTACTCGAGCAATGCCGGATCGCGTTGCGTGCGCACAATGTCTTCATAGATGCGACGCGCCTCGTTCTTGTCTAGCACCCTACCCTCGACACGCTTGCCATCCACCCACATCGCAAAATCGCTGATTGCCGCATCGTCCGGCAAGGGAAAGATGTACGTCCCTTCTAGCGCGTAGGTGCTATCGTTGATAAAGGTTTGATCCACGTGCGTCTTGGCGATTTGGTTGTCAATGTGCACGGTAACGTTGTGATACTTGACCGCCAGATAAGTGGAGCAATCGGTACGAATGGGCGGACGGGGTGGGACAGCCGTCCGAATATTGGGGGGAATTGCCGGCGTGAGTGGAGGTGGAACTTCGACCGGCGGTTGCAAGTACGGGGTGCCGCCCGGCAGCGGAACGATGGGCGAGCGCACGGGCTCCGGCGTGCCAAGCGGAATGACGATGGGAGGACATTGAACGATGACGAGTCCATCGGCAGAAGCCGGCAAAGGCGTTTGGAGCACGAACACCAAAGACACAAAAATGGCGAAAGCAATAATCAAGAGGCAACGCCATTTGTTGAGAAAGTTAGTTTTCATTGTGGAAACTCCTTTCCGAGGCAACGTGTTTTGATCGTTTCTTGCACAATAGACGTTGCCCAGATGGAAAGAGTTCCCTATCGCCCCCGAACCAAATTTGTTGCCAAGACCTGACGGCTTTATGTTCGTCCCCAAACTGAACTGCACCCCACCGACGCGGGTGTAATTCACTTTCGGATGGAACTTGGCTCACGAATGCCGCTCGTTTGACGTCAAGTAGGCGTGACTCGCATCTGTTTTTGACCCTCAACTTGTTTTTCGCACCTCGCCGTGGGATGTTGCCCCTCTCCTTCCCCTCCCCACGCCGCTTGGCAGCATGGGGAGGGGATCAGGGATGGAGCTATATTCCGCTAGCGAAGGTGCGCAATTCAGGCTCAAGCACGAAACAAATCTGTCCCCCAAAGTGACACCCACCGACGCGAGGGCTTTGCCAATCCGCCGGGTTTTTGTTATAATCTGACCCGGTTGCTGTAGGCGCGTAAGATAACGCTTTCAATGGAGGGAGCCAATGAAACTACTCAAACGCGTTTTGCCGATCGTTCTACTCATTCTCGTTGGGCTAATCGTCGTCGGAGGGGTAGGCGGCTATTGGTTCATCACCAAAAGCCATCCGCAAATCAACGGCACCTTGCAAGTCAAAGGGTTGAAATCCAAAGTTGAGATCGTCCGCGATCCAATGGGCATTCCGCACATCTATGCCGATAACGCGGACGATTTATTTTTTGCGCAAGGGTACGTGATGGCGCAGGATCGTTTGTGGCAAATGGAGTACAATCGCCGCATCGGTCACGGTACGCTGTCTGATATCTTTGGCGCGACCACGATCAAGACCGATCGCTTTTTGCGCACGCTGGGCTTGAGCCGCGCCGCACACGCGGACATTGCTGCCATGTCCGCATCGGACAAACGACCGCTCCAAGCCTTTGCCAACGGAGTGAACGCCTTTATTGATTCGCATCTCGACAATCTGCCGCTCGAATTTACGATTCTGGGATTCAAGCCGGCGCACTGGGAACCGGTGGACACAGTGGCGTGGGGCAAGGTGATGGCGTACAACCTAGGCGGCAACTATGAAGCCGAATTGGCGCGTGCGGCGATGATCGAAAAAATCGGCGTGGAAAAAATGAAACAACTGTTGCCACCTTATCCGGAAACCGGTCCGTTTACGATTCCGCCGGAAGCCAAAGAGTACAAATCCCACATTCCAAATCCTCAAATCCCCATCGCAACTATTTCAATTGGCACTCCAAATTTACAAGAGATTGCGGCAATCAATGCATCGCTGGGTTTGCGCGGGGACGGCATCGGCTCAAACAATTGGGTCATTGATGGCACCAAATCAACCACCGGCAAACCGATTCTGGTGAATGATCCGCATCTGGGGATTCAACTCCCTTCGATTTGGTACGAAATTGGTTTGCACTGCACCCCCAAGACGGATGCCTGTCCGTACAACGTCGAGGGATTCACCTTTCCCGGCGTCCCGGGTGTTGTGTTGGGACACAATGATCGAATTGCGTGGGGCGTAACGAACTTGGGACCCGACGTGCAAGATTTGTACGTCGAAGAAATCAACCCGCAGAATCCCAATCAATACAAATTCAACGGCAAATGGGAAGAGATGCAAATCGTGGAAGAGCCGATCAAGGTTAAGGGCGTCGTCTCTGAAACGCTCAAAGTACAGATTACACGCCACGGTCCCATCATGACGCCGGTATTGGGCAGCGGTGTCACTCAACCCCTCGCGTTGCAATGGACCGCGTTGCGCGAGCGCAGTCGTTTGTTTGAATCGGTCTTGATGCTCAATCGCGCCAAGAACTGGGACGAGTTTCGCGCCGCGCTGCGTCTATGGGATGTACCATCGCAAAACTTTGTCTATGCCGATGTGGACGGCAACATTGGTTATCAAGCACCGGGCAACATTCCGATTCGCGCGAAAGGCGATGGCACGGTACCGGTACCGGGCACCGGCGAGTACGAATGGACGGGCTACATTCCCTTCGATGAGTTGCCGTTTGTGTTCAACCCGCCTACGCATTTCGTTGCCACTGCCAATCAAGCCGTCGTTCCCACCACGTACAAGTATCTGCTCGGCACCGATTGGGCAGCCCCGTATCGCGAACAACGCATCGTGGATTTGCTCCAAGCCAAAGACAAACTTTCGATAGCGGATATGCAAGCGATTCAAGGCGATGTGTACTCGATTCCGCTTGCCCAGTTGCAACCCGCCATCGCCGCGCTCAAGCCGGCAGGATTCTTGCAGACGCGCGCGATGGACTATGTCAAATCCTGGGACGGCAAACTGACGACGGATAGCGTGGGCGGAACAATTTTGGAAGCCACGTACAAACGTTTGTTCGAAAATATTTTTGCGGCCAAGTTGGACAAGGATTTGCTCGCCACCTATCGCGGTGCGAATGATTACCATCGTCGCGTGATCATTGGACTACTCGATGATCCCAAGAGTGCGTGGTGGGGCAGCGCCGGACGCGATGCGATTTTGCAAAAGAGTTTCGCGGAAGGCGTGGACTGGCTGGGGAGTCAGTTTGGCGATGCGCCGGGAGAGTGGAAGTGGGGCCGGTTGCACATCGCCACGTTTGCCCATCCGTTGGGCAGCGTGCAACCACTCAATCTGTTGTTCACGGTAGGTCCCGTCGCCGCGCCGGGAGGGGTGAACACGGTCTTTGCCACTTCGTTCAAGGTCGTCAACAATCGCTACGAGGTGTCCAGCGTTACCTCGATGCGCGCGATTTATGATTTGAGCAATCTCAACAATTCACTTCACATTCACACTACCGGGCAATCGGGGCAACCCTGGCACAAACATTTTAGCGATATGGTGTTGCTGTGGCGCGATGTCAAATATGCGCCAATGTACTTTGATCGCGCCGCGTTGGAGAAGGTGAAGGAGGGGACCCTCACCCTGATCCCAGCGTCAGATCATCTTGGTGACTAAAAGACCATCTTTTCGGTCAATACCAAAATTATGCAACCGAAAATAATCACATTGACCAAGATCAGGATCGAAATAAAAAACCAATGCCGATAGGTCAACCCTTCCATACAATCCTCCCTTGAAAATGTAGGACAAATTTGAAATTTGTCCTACACCTGTCCATTTTTCATCCGACCGTTGGTGCATCAACGACGAATGAATAACTCCTTATGCTTTGATGAGTGTAACTTCGCCGGCAAGCAATTCGATCCGCGAACCATCGGCGCGCCGCAAGATGAGCGCGCCATTTTCATTCACCCGCTCCGCTAGCCCTTCTTCGATGCCAACAGGGGTTTGCACGCGCACCCATTGGTTCAACGTGGACAGGTGTGCCGAATATTCCGGCACCAAATTCTCGTTCACGCGCAGATAATAGGCTTCGATGCGATGCAGTAATGCCTGCACGAGCCGTACGCGCGAAAGCGATTTGCCCAACTCATCGGCAAGGGTTGTCGCATCGGCGGGTATGCCCTGAATGGACGAGGCGTTAAAATTCACATTCACGCCTAGCCCCACCACGACGTACTCTAACTCCTCGCCCGCGATGCCGGCTTCGGATAAAATCCCCGCTACCTTTTTTTCACGCACGATTAAATCGTTGGGCCATTTGATATGTACCGCCAGCCCGGTCTCTGCGCGAATCGCCACACACGCCCCCAACGCCACCGCCATCGTGACCCACCCAACTTGATGCGGTGCAAGCGTTGGACGTAACACCAACGACATCAGAATCGAAGAATGCGGCGGGGCAATCCAAGCGCGGCCCAATCGTCCACGTCCGGCAGTCTGCTCATCGGCGATGACGAGCGTTCCTTCCAGTGCGCCGGCATCGGCAAGTTGTTTCGCCACATCGTTCGTCGAACCGACGCGTTCAAAGTACACGATACGTCGCCCCAACACGCGTGTCTGCAAACCAGCCGTAAGCGCATTCGCAGATAATTGATGATTAGTCATTTGGTCGTTAGTCGTTAGTCCTTAGTCATTTGGTCGTTGGTCGTTAGTCCTTAGTCATTCTGGATTATATCAGCAAAAATCTTGACTCGCAATCTCTTTGATGTTACACTGTCATTTGTTCACTGAATTACGGAGTTGACTATGAAACGTCTCTGGACCCCCTGGCGAATGGCTTATCTCAAAGGATCGAAAGAAAAAGGGTGCATTTTTTGCAACAAGATTCGCGCGAGTAAACGGAGTGATCGCAAGAATTTGGTCGTGTGGCGCGGCGAACGTGCGTTCATCGTCCTGAATTTGTACCCGTACTCGAATGGACATTTGATGGTTGCGCCGTACGAACACGTCGGTGAGCTTGAAGCCCTGGACGGTGAGACACTCCAAGAGATGATGTTGCTGGTGGTAAAATCCATCCGCGCCTTGCGGCGCATGATGAACCCCCAGGGATTCAACATCGGCGCGAATCTGGGACGGGTGGCAGGGGCAGGCGTGGATGATCATGTGCATCTTCACGTCGTTCCGCGTTGGGGCGGCGATACCAATTTTATGCCCGTGCTTGCCGAGACGCGCATGATTCCGGAACTGTTGCCGCAAACGTACGCCAAGTTGCAAAAGGCGATGCAAGCGGAAGAGGACGCTCACGCGAAAAAGAAACGCCGGCGCGTAAAATAATCTTTGGCAAATCAGATAGAGACGTTGCAATGCAACGTCTCTGCCCATTATGCATCCTTGGATTTGAAACACCAAAATGGATTTGCATCTCACTCAACACGTACGCGCGGCACTCAAACCCCGCACCACACTTGAAGCACAAAACGCTTGGAATCTGTACGGCGATATTGCATGGTTTGGAGTTTTAGCAGGCATAGCCAATTCTTTTCTTGCCGTCTTTACCATTCGCGTGGGAGGCAGTGATACGCACGTTGGTCTGCTTTCCTCCTTGCCCGCGCTCATCACGATTTTTGCCTCGCTTCCCGGCAGTCGCCTGGTCGAGCGGGAAAAGAAACCGCTCTCGGTCTTGGTGATCACCGCGATTCTCAACCGGCTGGGCTATCTGGCAATAGCGCTTGTGCCATTCCTCTTCCTCACCCACGCCGCTGATGCCATTGTCGTACTGGTGGCTCTGTTGACGATTCCTGGCGCCATCGCCAACGTCGCTTTCACCACGATGTTCGCACAAGCGGTGCCGCCGGAAAATCGCGCGCACGTTGTTGCGGTCCGCAATGTGTGGATCGGCATTACCAGCACGATCACCTCGTTTGTCGGCGGCAAGTTTCTCGATCTGGTTTTGTTTCCGATCAATTATCAAATTCTGTTCGCGCTGGCGTTTGTCGGCTCGATGGTCAGTGCGTATTATCTGACACGCATTCGCTTGCCGGAACAATCCTCGTCCATTCCCACCGAAACGATTCAAACCCCGCGCAACGTGCGTTCGTTCATCGCCATGTTACGCACGAGCGGCAAGTTCACCCAATTTGCGATTTCGTCGTTCATCTTTCATTGGGGGTTGTTTTTCCCTCTGCCCCTGTATTCGATTTATTGGGTGCGCGTGCTGAACACCAGCGAGGGCTGGGTTGGATTTTTTAACATGATCGGCAGTGCCACAACGATTGTGTGCTTTCCGTGGTGGGGTCGCTTGACCGTTCAGCGCGGCAATCTGTACACCATCGTCCTTGCCACATTGGGATTGGCGATCTATCCCTTTGCAACCGCCCTATCTCCCACGGTCGAATGGATCATTTTGGTTTCACTCATCGGCGGGGTGTTTAGTTCCGGCTTCAACCTCACCTTCTTTAACCGGTTGCTAAGTTACGCCGGGGCAACATCGTTCCAGTTACATCGCCGCGTACAACACCTTGATCAACATCACGGCCTTTGTCGGTCCAATTTTTTCGACGGCGTTGTTGGCATACTTGAACATTCACGTCCTCTTGGTCGTTGGTGCTGCTTTACGCCTGATGGGCGCACTCCTCTTTTGGCGCCAGTACGCCCAATCCTCTTGATACGTTTGCCGAGGGCGCACCTAAACGTTGGGAGAGACAAGCAATTGAAATCACAGCAATGACCCAAGTCTGCCTTCGCAGACCCGAGCCGACGAAGGTCGGCTTTGGGTGGATGTTGCAGCAACTTTTCGTCGCCCGTTGCCGATGAACGTTGCGGCAAAGGAACATTTCCCAAACGCCCTAAACTTTGGTAAAATAGAAGAAACTCAACCATAGGGAGGCACATCCATGACCACACAACGACGTGAGGTTTTCATCGTGGGCGGAGCGCGCACACCGATTGGCAAGTTTCAAGGCACCCTTGCCGGCATCTCGGCACCGGAATTGGGTGCCGTAGTCGTGCGTGAAGCCATCCAGCGAGCCGGCGTCGCGCCGGAAAAAATCGAAGAAGTACTGATGGGCAATGTGGTAACGGCTGGTTTGGGCCAAGCCCCCGCGCGCCAAGTCGCGCTCAAAGCCGGCTTACCCCACACGATCAACGCAACCCAATTGGGCAAAGTATGCGGTTCGGGACTCAAAGCCGCAATGCTTGCTAGTTCGATGATTCGCGCCGGCGATGCGGATGTGCTCGTGGCAGGCGGGATGGAAAATATGAACCGTGCGCCGTACATGTTGCCCAACGCCCGCTTTGGTTATCGCATGGGCACGGCGGAGATGCTTGATGCGGTGGTGTACGATGGCTTGTGGTGCGCGTTTGAAAACTGGCATATGGGCCGCGCCGCCGAATTTATCGCCCGCGAGTGCGGCATCACGCGCAAGATGCAAGACGAGTTCGCGCTCAACAGTCATCGCAAAGCGCTCGCCGCGATTCAAGCCGGCAAATTCAAAAACGAAATCGTCCCGGTTTCGGTTCCATCGAAAAAGGGGTCTACGTTGTTCGATACCGATGAGACCCCCCGCGCAGACACCTCGCTCGAAGCACTTGCCAAACTCAAACCGGCATTTGAAGAAGGCGGCACGGTAACCGCCGGCAACGCGCCGCCCTTGTCCGATGGGGCAGCCGCCGTCGTCCTCGTTAGCGAAGAAATCGCCGCGCGCGAAAACTTGAAACCACTCGCGCGCGTGGTGGCGTATGCTCAAGCCGGGACAGACCCCAAACATATTTTCTGGGCGCCGATTGAGGCGGTCCGCAAAGTACTCGCCAAAGCCGGTTGGAAGTTGAACGACGTTGATCTCTTTGAAATCAACGAAGCATTTTCCGCCCAGGTGCTAGCGGATGGGCGAGAACTCGGACTCGATTGGGCGAAGGTGAATGTGAATGGCGGCGCGGTCGCGCTCGGTCATCCGATTGGCGCGAGCGGCGCGCGCATTCTGGTGACGTTGATGTATGCGATGCATGATCGAGGGGCGAAACGCGGTATTGCCTCGCTGTGTCTTGGCGGCGGTGAAGCCGTGGCAATGGCAATCGAAGCAGCATAGTCGTTTTGTGCAGATCCGTTGACCGGCTGACGCGATGCGTCGGTAAGAGAGTGTGTTGAAAATCTACACCGGCGACTCAAAGCACGAAGACCACCTCCGCCGCAGTTTAGCCGACGGAGATCGGCTTGGGGTCGTGGTCGCAAGCGTTCACGCCTGTTCGATTTGGAGGCAGAGCAAGGATTCTGCGTGAACGCTTGCGATGGCGGCGGTTTCTAACCGCCCGGACCAATTTCAAAACACTAAGGCGAAGATGCAATGGACCAGAGTAATGTCTTGGAACGTCGGCGAATGCTAGCACAGGAATTGGAACGATTCTTGGTTTTACTTGGCACGCGTTCCGATGTCGAACGGGTCATCGTGTTCGGCTCGTACCTCACCGGGGAGATCCATGCTTGGTCTGATCTTGATCTGGTGATCATTCAGCAAACGAACTCGCCTTTCCTGCACCGCTTACACCAAATGCGGAATCTATTGCGACCTAGAGTGGGAATAGATTTGCTGGTGTATACCCCTACCGAGTTTGAGCAACTTGTCCGCGAGCGTGCTTTTGTGCGCGATGAAATACTTGAGAAAGGAAAGGTAATCTATGAACGAGGCAAGCCGTTGGCTCACGTTCGCGCGTGAAGACCTGCGCGTAGCCGATTTGGTCTGACGGGAAGGGATTTATAACCAAGCATGTTTTCACGCCCAACAATGCGTGGAAAAAGCACTCAAAGCACTGATTTCACATTCCCGTGCCAGTGCGCCACCCAAAACGCATGATATTACAGACCTTGTGAATTTTCTTCCAGCGGATTGGCTTGGAGATATGAAACACGACCTGCTCAAATTAGATGATTTCTATATTCCGACCCGGTACCCGGATGCTTTGCCAGGGATGTTGCCTGAAGGACTCCCCATACGCTCAGACGCCGAAGAAGCCGTTCGCTTGGCACGCACGTTCCTTGAGCGCGTGGAACAGCATATCCAAACCAATTAATTCGAAGGAGACGCGTTATGGATTTCCAACTCACTGAAGAGCAACGTGCGATTCGTGATCTCGCCCGCGAATTTGCGCAAAACGAAATCGCGCCGATTGCGGCAAAGATTGACGAGACCGGTGAATTTCCTTACGACACTGTGAAAAAGATGGGCGAACTCGGTTTGATGGGCATCGAGATACCGCAAGAGTACGGCGGCGCCGGACTGGATACGCTGTCGTACGTCCTCGCCATCGAAGAGATCGCCAAGGTGTGCGCCTCGCACGCTGTGATTATGAGCGTGAACAACTCGCTCTACTGTTATGGCATCAACAAATTTGGCACCGAAGAACAAAAACGAAAATTTCTGGAACCGTGCGCGTCCGGCAAAAAGATCGGGGCATTCTCACTCACCGAACCCCAATCCGGGAGCGATGCCGGCAATATGCGCGTTCGTGCGGTCTTGCAAGGCGATCATTACGTCATCAATGGACGCAAGTCGTGGATCACGAGCGGACCTGTGGCGGATTTTATCGTGTTGTTTGCCTCAACCCAACCTGAGTTAAAGCATCGCGGCACGGCGTGTTTCATCGTGGACACCACCTTGCCCGGTTTTGAACGAGGCAAAAAGGAACCCAAACTTGGGATTCGTGCCAGCGCCACGTGCGAGACGACGTACGACAATTATCGTGTGCCGGTCTCACATCGTATCGGCAATGAAGGGGACGGGTTTAAGATTGCGATGAGTATCCTCGACGCGGGCCGCATCGGCATTGCCGCGCAAGCGTTGGGCATCGCCGAAGCGGCGTACGAAGCGAGCGTGGCATACGCCAAGGAACGGGAAGCGTTTGGACAAAAGATTGGCGAGTTTCAAGCGATTCAATGGATGCTTGCCGATATGTCCGTTCGGATCGAAGCCTCGCGTTTGTTGATTTACAACGCCGCCCTAAAGAAAATGAATCACGAAAAATTCACGCGCGAAGCGGCAATGGCAAAATTGTACGCGAGCGAGACCGCAATGTGGGTAACGACCAAAGCGATTCAGATTCATGGTGGCGCGGGATACAGCAAAGAATTACCCATCGAACGCTATTTCCGCGACGCCAAGATCACCGAGATTTACGAAGGGACGAGCGAGATTCAGCGGCTCGTGATTGCGCGCGCCGCGCTGGATGCGAAATGAAAAGTAAATCGGCACGACCACGCCAAACGAAAGAACGACACGCCGCATACGCGACTGGCAAATCGCGTGCGCCACGCGCGTTACCATTCCCACAGGCGCGCTACTTGACGCGCAAGGAACGTCTCGCGCTGGCGGAATATCTCGCGCAATTGCGCGAGCAATTTGGCGATCAAGTGCAGCACGTTATTCTATATGGTTCGAAAGTGCGCGGCGATTTCGACGCTGAATCGGATATTGATGTGTTTGTCGTACTGAAAGACTTGGATCAGTCGCGCGAAGATATTTTGACGCGGCTCACGCTGACTATGGATTTAAAGTACGATATATTACTGAGCGATTTTCTGGTCGATCAAGAGCGTTTTGCGCGGATGGCAAAAATCCGCGAGCCGCTGTATCAAGACCTCATAACGGAAGGGGTGGATTTGTGGACGAGCACACCAAAATCATCGTCGGCATCCGCCTTGAGAAAAGCAAAGAAGACCTCCGTTGGGCGCACACTATCTTCGCGGGCGGGGGATACCGTCAAGCCATCAGCCGCGCGTACTATGCGATCTTTGCCATCGCGAGCGCGGCAGTCCTGACACAAGGACACCGGCGCAAGAAACATTCGGGGATTGAATCCGCTTTCAATCAGTACTTGATTAAACCTGGATTCATCGAACCCGAATATGGTGCGATCTACATCAAAGCATACCGCAAACGCCAAGATGCTGACTATGCAGACACGACCGATTTCACCGAGGCAAACGCGCGCCGAGTTCTGGCTGACGCCGAGAAATTTGTCGAACGAGTTGAGAAATACTTGCGCGAGGTAGGCGCAATCTGACAACTGGAGAAACACAATGTCCCTTGATCCCAAAATTCTAGAACTACGTCGCAAGCGCGAAGAAGCCCGACTGGGCGGCGGGCAAAAACGGATTGATCAACAACACGCCAAAGGCAAACTGACCGCACGCGAACGCATCGAGTTATTGTTGGACGAAGGATCGTTTCAAGAACTGGGTGTCTTTGTTACCCCCCGCACGACCGGTTTTGGCGCGGACAAGCAAACCGTTTATGGCGATGGCGTCGTCACGGGCTACGGCACGATCAATGGACGACTCGTTTACGTTTTCTCGCAGGACTTTACCGTATTCGGTGGAAGTTTGGGCGAAGCGCATGCGGAAAAAATTTGTCGCTTGCTCGATCATGCGATGAAGAATGGCGCGCCGGTCATTGGCTTGAACGATTCCGGCGGCGCGCGTATCCAAGAAGGGGTCGTCTCGCTGGGTGGCTACGCGGACATCTTTTTGCGCAACACGCTGGCGAGCGGCGTCGTCCCGCAAATCAGTGCGATTATGGGACCGTGTGCGGGGGGCGCGGTGTACTCGCCCGCGCTGACCGATTTTATTTTCATGGTCAAGGATACGAGTTATATGTTCGTTACCGGTCCCGATGTGGTCAAGACGGTAACGCACGAAGATGTTACGTTCGAAACGCTGGGCGGAGCAATGGTGCACAATGAAAAATCTGGCGTCGCTCATTTTGCGGCGGAGAATGAAGAACATTGCATCGCGTTGATTCGCAAACTATTGACCTACTTGCCCCAGAACAATATGGAGGAGCCGCCGCTGGTTCGTACCACCGACGATCCGTTGCGAGCCGAAGCGGCATTGGACACGCTGGTGCCGGAATCGCCGGACAAACCGTACGATATGAAAGAAGTGATCAATCTCATCGTGGATGACGGCGAGTTTTTTGAAGTGCATGAACATTACGCGCAAAACATCATCGTTGGTTTTGCGCGCTTGAATGGCCGGGCAGTAGGCATCGTTGCTCAACAACCGATGGTGCTGGCTGGTGTTCTCGACATCAACTCGTCGGACAAGGGGGCGCGCTTTGTGCGCTGTTGCGATTGCTTTAACATTCCGATCATTACCTTTGAAGATGTGCCCGGCTTTTTGCCCGGCGTGGGGCAAGAACACGGTGGCATCATTCGGCACGGTGCCAAGCTGTTGTACGCGTACTGCGAAGCGACGGTGCCCAAAATCACCGTCATCACGCGCAAAGCGTACGGTGGTGCGTACGACGTGATGAGTTCCAAACACATTCGCGGCGATCTCAACTTTGCCTGGCCCACCGCCGAGATCGCGGTGATGGGGCCCGATGGCGCGGTCAATATTTTGTATCGCGATGAGATTGCGAATGCAGCTGATCCAGAAGCAATGAAGCAAAAGTTGACGCAAGAGTATCGCGATCACTTTGCCAATCCGTACATCGCCGCCGGACGCGGCTACATTGACGATGTGATCGAGCCGCGTCAGACGCGCGCCCGCTTGATTGCCGGCTTGGAGATGTTGCAAAACAAACGCGATACCAACCCACCCAAAAAGCATGGGAATATACCACTGTGATTTTGGATTTGCGATTTGTGATTAAGAACCGATGAATATATCTGCCGTTACCCTTGAAGGCACGCACGTCCGCCTTGTCCCACCCGATTTGAAATATGTGGATGATTTAGTCGAGGCGGCAAAACCAAACGAAATTTGGGAATACATCGCCACCGCGCCCGGCCAATCGCGCGAAGAAATGCAGGCGTGGATGAACCAAGCCATCGAAGAAACGCGCAACGGTACGCGCATCTGGTTCATCATCATTCGCAAGAGCGATGAGCGCGCCATCGGCGCCACGAGTTTTATGGACATTCATCGCCAAGATCGCGGCTTGGAAATTGGCGGCACGTGGATCACCCCCTCGGCGTGGCGTACGCCGATTAATACCGAATGCAAATACTTGCTCTTGCGGCATGCGTTTGAAACGCTGGGCTGTTTGCGCGTGCAACTCAAAACCGATTTACGCAACGTCCGTTCGCAAAAAGCCATTGAGCGATTGGGCGCGGTCCAAGAAGGGGTGTTGCGCAAACATATGATCACCCGTACCGGCTATGTCCGCGACACGGTGATGTACAGCATCATTGATACCGAATGGCAAACCGTGAAAGCACGCCTAGAAAAATTCTTGCAAGGCGAACGTTGGAAGAACGAAGAAGCAAAATGAAAATCACTTTTCCATCCTTCATTTTTGAAAAATGACACGCACACCTAAATCCGAACTCGACGCACGCACGCAAAAATTCCAAACCCTCTTGGCGGCAAATCAGCTGGACGGCGCGCTGATCCTTCAGAATGCCGATCTGTTCTACTTTGCCGGCACGCAACAGCAGTCGCATCTGTATATTCCGCGTCAAGGTAAACCGATTCTGATGACGCGCAAAAGTTTTCCGCGCGCCCGCGCCGAATCGGCGTTGGAACAGATCGTCCCGCTCTCATCGCCGCGCCAAGTGTTGCCGATTTTGCAAGAACACGGCTACACCGTGCCGAAACGCTTGGGACTCGAACTCGATGTGTTGCCGGCGAACATCTATCTGAGTTATCAGCAAATTTTTAACGGCATCGAATTGGTGGATGGATCGCCGCTCATCCGCACCGTGCGCGCCATCAAGTCCGCCTACGAACTCCAAGCGATGCAACGCGCGGCACGCATCGGCGAAAAAACCGTGCAAGCCATGTTTGATTATCTGCACGAAGGCATCACCGAGATCGAACTGGCGGGCAAACTTGAAGCGGTGGCACGCGCGGCGGGACATCAAGGCGCGGTCAAATATCGTTTGTGGAACAATGATTTGTTTTATGGCCATTTGATGGCGGGCAAGCGCGCAGCACAACCCAGTTATCTTTCCTCGCCGACCGGCGGCGCGGGAGTGAGTCCGGCGTTTGCGCAAGGACCCAGTCGGCATAAAATCCGGCGGGGCGAGCCGGTCTTGTTCGATTATGTGTTCGTGTGCGATGGGTACATTGTGGATCAGACGCGCATTTTTGCAATCGGCAAATTACCGGATAAATTGATGCGTGCCCATCAAGCAATGATCGAAATTCAAAACGCGGTGGCAAGCGCAGCCAAGCCGGGCATCACCGGCGATGAACTTTTCCAACTCGCCCTTGGGCTTGCGCGCCAACACGGTTATGAAGAAAATTTTGGTGGACTGGGCAACGAACGGATCGCGTTTGTAGGACACGGGGTGGGCTTGGAACTCGACGAGTATCCATTCCTTGCCAAAGGGCAAACCATGCCGCTCGAAGCCGGGATGGTGATCGCCATCGAACCCAAAGTATCGTTTGCCAATCTTGGCACTGTGGGCATTGAAAACACCTTTGTGGTTACGGAACAAGGCGGCAAGAAAATCACCCGTGGCTCGGATGACATTGGTATCGTGAAGAAATGAGGGAAGGCCGGCGACCGGGGACGGAAGATTCGTCATTCATCAACGGTCTTGGGTCAGAGGTTGAAAATGTTCAAAAAAGTTTTGGTCGCGAATCGAGGAGAAATTGCCGTTCGCGTGTTGCGGGCGTGCCGTGAACTGGGACTGCAAACCGTCGCGGTCTATTCCGATGTGGATCGCAATGCGTTGCACGTGCGTTACGCCGACGAAGCGTACAACATCGGGCCGGCACCGGCGCGCGAATCCTACTTGCGCATTGATCGGATCATTGATGTGGCGATTCGTTCCAAAGCCGAAGCGATTCATCCGGGCTATGGCTTTCTTGCGGAGAACGATCATTTTGCACGCGCGTGCGCCCAGGCTGGGATTATTTTTGTAGGACCGCCCCCGCAAGCAATGGAAACGATGGGCGACAAGATCAACGCGCGACGCACCGTCGCCAAACAAGGTGTGCCGGTGGTGCCGGGGACATACGAACCCTTGCGCGACGAGGAAATGATTGCGGCAGCCAACAAAGTGGGGTTTCCCTTGTTCATCAAAGCAGCAGC
Organism: Anaerolineae bacterium; assembly: GCA_034433515.1. GTDB lineage: Bacteria > Chloroflexota > Anaerolineae > UBA4142 > UBA4142 > DAOTXS01. The sequence continues at coordinate 35,687 of DAOUAL010000038.1, forward strand.
AGGCGGCGGCGGCAAGGGGATGCGGCGCGTGGAGAATGCCGCAGAATTGCCAAGCGCAATCGCGCGCGCGCGCAGCGAAGCCGAAGCAGCCTTTGGCGATGGCACGGTGTACCTCGAAAAGATCATCTACCCGGCACGCCACATCGAGTTTCAAATCCTCGCCGATGCGCGCGGCAACGTGATTCATCTGGGTGAGCGCGAATGTTCGATTCAACGTCGCCATCAAAAGATGGTCGAAGAGGCACCGTCAGTGGCGTTGGATGAAAAACTGCGCGACAAGATGGGCAAGGCGGCGGTCGCGGCAGCCAAAGCCGCCGGCTATGTCAATGCCGGCACGATCGAATTCTTGCTGGACAAGGATCGCAATTTTTACTTTCTCGAAATGAATACGCGCTTGCAAGTGGAACATCCCGTCACCGAACTCGTGACCGGCATTGACATCGTGAAAGAAATGTTGCGCATCGCTTCGGGGCGACCGTTGAGTTATCGCCAAGAGGATGTTCATCAACGCGGCTGGGCAATCGAATGCCGTATCACCGCCGAAGACCCGTACAATGGATTCCTACCTTCGACCGGCAAAATCATTAGCGTACACGAACCGACCGGTCCCGGCGTGCGCGTGGAATCGGCGTTGTACGAAGGATTTGAAGTCTCGCTCTATTACGATCCACTCATCGCCAAGTTGTGCGTCTGGGGACCGGATCGCGCGGCGGCGATTATGCGGATGAAACGCGCGCTCAGCGAGTACAAAATTCTGGGCGTTTCGGCTTCGATTCCATTTCATCAAAAACTTTTTCAAAGTACTAGTTTCATCGGTGGGCATTTCGACACCTCGTTTCTCGACGAACGTTTTACGATGGAGCAAGGAGGCTCGGATGAGCGCGAACAAGTGGCGGCGATTGTGGCGGCGTTGCTCACCCACGATCGGCGTCAACATGCGCTTAACATTCCGCCGCCCACGAGCAGTACGCGCGGCGGCTGGAAACGCTTCGGCGCGCTAGAAGGACTGGGACGATGAAGTACACTGCAATCATCAACGATAAAACGTACGACATCGAAATCGGCGCGAACAACACGGTGATCGTGAATGGTCAGCCGCACAATGTTGACTTTCGCACGATTGATGGCAGTGCGCTCTATTCGCTCTTGCTCGACAATGCTTCGTGGGAAACGTTGGTGGATCGCAATGGCGATGAATACCGCGTGCTGATCGGCGGCGAGTTGCACATCGTTACCGTGATGGACGAACGCACGCGCAAGATGGCGAAAGCGGAAAAGGTGCAAGCAGCGCACGCCGGCGAAGTCATCATCAAAGCCCCGATGCCGGGCTTGGTACGCGATGTGCCGGTGAATGTGGGCGATCAAGTTGCGGTGAAGCAAGGTGTAGTGATTCTGGAAGCGATGAAAATGCAGAATGAATTGCGCACGCCCAAAGCCGGGATGGTCAAGGAAATCCGCGTCAAGCCGGGCGACAAGGTGGAGCAAGGACAGGTGCTTTTAATCGTCAAATAGTTTTTACCGCAGAGACACGGAGAGCACAGAGAAAACAAACTACGCCTCTGCGGTAAGACAATGGTGTTCTAATGACACAAGAACGCAAACCCAAATTCGAAACGCTTTCCGGCATCGAAGCGAAACGCGTTTACACGCCGGAAGACGGCGTGCAAAAATATAACGATGAACTAGGGTTTCCCGGTGAATATCCCTTCACGCGCGGCATCCAGCCCACGATGTATCGTGGGCGGTTTTGGACAATGCGCCAATACGCCGGCTACGCCTCCGCCGATGAATCGAACGCGCGCTACAAATATTTGCTCGCGCAAGGACAAACCGGCTTGTCCGTCGCCTTCGATTTGCCGACGCAAACGGGTTACGATTCCGATGCGACGATGGCGGAGGGCGAAGTGGGCAAAGTCGGCGTGGCGATTTCATCGCTCCAAGATATGGAGCGATTGTTCGATGGCATTCCACTCGACAAGGTGTCCACTTCGATGACCATCAATGCGACGGCGGCGATCTTGTTGGCGATGTATGTCGCGGTGGCGAAGAAACAGGGTGCCGATGTGCGGCAATTGCGTGGCACGGTGCAGAACGATATTCTCAAAGAGTACATTGCGCGCGGCACGTACATTTTTCCACCCGCGCCTTCGATGCGCCTCGCAACGGACATTATCGAATATTGCGCGCGCGAATTGCCGAATTGGAATCCGATTTCGATTAGCGGCTATCACATCCGCGAAGCGGGTTCGACCGCCGTGCAAGAAGTCGCGTTCACGTTTGCGAATGCGATGGAGTACGTCAATGCAACGCTCGCGCGCGGTTTGACGATTGATGATTTTGCGCCGCAGTTGTCGTTCTTTTTCGTTTCGCAAATGGATTTCCTCGAAGAGATCGCCAAGTTCCGCGCCGCGCGGCGATTGTGGGCACGCATCGTCAAAGAAAAGTTCGGTGCAAAGAAACCATCGTCAATGATGCTGCGCTTTCACACGCAGACAGCGGGCGTCTCGCTCACGGCGCAGCAGCCGCAGAACAACATCATCCGCACGGCAATCGAAGCGCTCGCGGCCGTGCTGGGTGGCACACAATCGCTCCACACGAATTCGTACGATGAAGCGCTCGCGTTACCAACCGAGGAATCGGTGCAGATCGCACTGCGCACGCAACAAATCATTGCGCACGAGTCCGGCGTGGCGAACACGATTGACCCGGTGGCTGGCTCATATTACATCGAACACGTGACCAACGAAATCGAAACGCGTGCGTTAGAGTACATCGAAAAGATTCAGGCGATGGGTGGCGCGCTGCGTGCGATTGAAGCCGGCTATATCACGCACGAGATTCAGGAATCAGCGTGGAAATTTCAACGCGAGGTGGAAGCCAAAGAGCGTATCGTGGTCGGCGTGAATGAGTTTGCCACAGCGACGCCGTATCGTGGCAAAATGCTGCGTGTGGATCCGCGTGTGCGTGCGGAGCAGATGGCGCGTTTGCAAGCGTTGCGCAATCGGCGCGACAATGTGCGCGTGCAAAATGCGTTGAATGCGCTGACCGAGGCGGCGCGCGGCACGTCGAACCTGATGCCGGCGATTCTCGCGTGCATCGAAGCGTACGCGACGATTGGCGAGATTTGCGATACACTGCGAAAAGAGTTTGGCGAGTATCGCGGCGGCGGAAATTTTTAACCACAGCGGGCACAGAGTAAAAATTGGTACAGATCAACGAACGGCTAGCGAGTGCTTTTGATTTTTCCCTGTGTTCTCTGTGAACTCTGGTGAAAAAAATATGACCCAACTCCATATCGTTACCGGCGCATTCGGTTATACCGGCAAATACATCGCCGCGCGCTTGCTGAAGGAAGGCGTGCGCGTGCGCACACTGACCAATTCGCTCAACCGTGCCAATCCGTTTGGGGGAGCGGTCGAGGCGCATCCGTTCAACTTTGACGCGCCCGATCAATTGGTTGAATCATTACGCGGCGCAACGGTGCTCTACAACAATTACTGGGTGCGTTTCAACTATAAAGATTTTCAACATTCCGCAGCGGTTCAAAACACACTCAAACTGATCGCGGCGGCTAAGCAAGCCGGCGTCGAACGCGTGGTTCACATTAGCATTACCAATCCCTCCGAAGATTCCAACCTGACGTACTTTGCCGGCAAAGCCCGGCTGGAACGCGCGCTGAGGGAGTCGGGTTTGTCGTACGCGATTCTGCGACCGACCGTGATCTTTGGCAAGGAAGACGTGCTCATCAACAATATCGCGTGGACCTTGCGACGCTTGCCGGTGTTCGGTGTCTTTGGTGACGGCAGCTATCGTCTGCAACCGATTTATGTGGACGACCTTGCCGCGCTCGCGGTTGAGCAGGGCAAAGCGCGCGAGAATCGTATCATTGACGCGATTGGACCCGAAACGTTCACGTACCGTGAACTGGTGCAAACGATTGGGGAGATCATCGGCGCGCGCCGATGGATCGTCAGCGTACCGCCATCGTTTGGTTACCTCGTCGGTTCGATCATCAGTCGAATGCAGGGCGATGTGTTCATCACGCGTGAAGAGATCGAAGGGTTGATGCAAAACTTGTTGTACACCCAATCGCCGTCAGCGGGCACAACCAAGTTGAGCGATTGGGTGCGCGAGCATCGCGAGACGTTGGGTGTAAAATACGCCAACGAGTTGGCGCGGCGCAAGAACCGCACTGAAGCGTACGAGAAATTATAGCCATAGAGGGCATAGGGGACATAGAGAAAAAACAATACGCGTTTAATGGATGGAGTAAAACGAATCCCAAAATAGTTTGTGTTTATCTCTGTGCCCTCTGTGGTTGAAAGGAAAAAATGATTGCACGAATTGATCACATTGGCATTGCCGTGCAAAATATCAACGAGGCGCTAAAATTTTTTCAAGACGCGCTGGGCATGCAACTCGATCACGTTGCAACCGAAGAAAACGGACGCACCAAGGTCGCGTTTATGCCGGTCGGCTCATCCGAAGTTGAATTAGTCGAGCCGCAAGATGCCGAGAGTGGTCTCGCAAAATTTCTTGCCAAGCGCGGCGAAGGAGTGCATCACCTTTGCTTTCAAGTGGATGATATTGATGCCGCACTCGCGCGGCTCAAAGCACACGGAGCGCAATTGATTGACGAAACACCGCGCACGAACGCCAAGGGATGGCGCTATGCGTTCATTCATCCCAAAAGCGCGCATGGTGTCTTGATCGAGTTGTATCAAAAGCCAAACTAAATGTCACCCTAGCACAGACGCTTTGCACAGGGAAAAATGTGGTTGAATTCAGGAGTGGTTCATTCGCCGTTGGCGCACCAGCAGTCGGATGAAAATGGACTATGTGTAGGACAAATTTCAAATTTGTCCTACATTTTCAGAGGAGTTGCTCATTCGCCTTCGGCGCACCAGCAGAGAGATGAAAATAAGCGGGTGCGGTCGTAGTACGGCGCTGGAGCGACCGCGCGATGAATCGCGCGACTACAAGCCTATTTTCAAGGGAGGGATAATGTTCGACAAACACGAACTGGAAAACATCAAGCAAGCCAAGGAACGTTGGGAAGAGACCACGCTCCAACAAACGCTGGCTAAATCGCCGGAGCGCCGCACCAAATTCATCACCACGTCGTCCGAAGAGATTGACCGGCTCTACACCCCGCTCGACATTGCCACCATGGATTACAACCGCGACATCGGTATGCCGGGCGAGTATCCTTTCACGCGCGGCATACATTCTACCATGCATCGCGGCAAACTCTGGACGATGCGAATGTTTGCCGGCTTTGGTACCGCCGAAGAAACGAATCAGCGTTTCAAATATTTGCTTGAACATGGCGAGACCGGTTTGTCCACCGCGTTCGATATGCCGACGCTCTACGGCTACGATACCGATGCGCCCCAAGCCCGGGGCGAGTTTGGCAAGTGCGGCGTCGCCGTTTCTTCGCTCGCTGATATGGAAATCCTTTTCGAGGGCATCCCGGTGGATCAAGTAACCACTTCGATGACGATCAATTCACCAGCGGCAATCATCTGGGCGATGTACATCGCAGCAGCCGAAAAGCGCGGCATCCCGCGTGCCAAACTCGGCGGGACGATTCAGAACGATATTCTCAAAGAGTACATCGCGCAAAAAGAATTTATCTTTCCACCCAAACCCTCAATGCGCCTCGTTGTGGATACGATGGAGTTTGGCACCAAAGAGATGCCGCTCTGGAACACCATTTCCATTTCCGGCTATCATATTCGCGAAGCCGGCTCCACGGCGATCCAAGAACTCGCCTTTACGCTTGCCGATGGGATGGAGTACGTCCGCTGGGGCATCAAACGCGGAATGAAGATTGACGATTTTGCACCGCGCCTCTCCTTCTTCTTCAACGCGCATAACGATTTCTTTGAAGAGATTGCCAAGTACCGTGCCGCGCGCCGCATTTGGGCAAAATGGATGCGTGAAAAGATGGGCGCCAAAAATCCGCGCAGTTGGTTGATGCGCTTTCACACCCAAACCGCTGGGGTCTCCCTCACCGCGCAACAACCGATGAACAACGTGGTGCGCGTGGCGATTCAAGCCCTCGCCGCGGTGCTGGGGGGCACACAATCGCTCCACACCAACTCGCTCGATGAAGCGTGGGCATTGCCCAGCGAAAGTGCCGTGATGATCGCCTTGCGCACACAACAAATCATCGCGCATGAATCCGGCGTGGCAAATACGGTAGACCCACTTGGCGGTTCGTACTTTGTCGAAGCGCTCACCAATCGCATGGAACAAGCCGCCAACGTCTATTTCGACAAAATCGAAAAACTGGGCGGCGTATTGCCGGCAATCGAAAAAGGATTCTTCCAACGCGAGATCGCCGAAAGCGCGGCGCGCTATCAAGCCGAAATCGAAAAACGCGAGCGCATCATTGTTGGCGTGAACGATTACGTGGTCGAAGAAGAATTGAAGGTGCCGCTCTTGCGGGTGGACGCCGCAGGCGAACGCCGCCAGATCGAACGCTTGCAACGTATTCGCCGCGAGCGCGATAATCTCAAGGTGCAAGCCAAACTGGAAGCGATTCGCGATGCAGCAAAACGCGAAAATGTGAATTTGATGCCGCTGTTCATTGATGCCGTGAAAGAGTATGCCACGCTTGGCGAGATTATGGATGTGTTACGGCGCGTGTGGGGTGAATACAAAGAGCCGGTGATTGTGTAGAGTGTGGAGTATAGAGTTAGAGAATAGAGGAGAAATGTGTCATTGTCTAGTGGCAGTGACACATTTTTCTTTGCCTGAACCAATTGCCTTCTATCCATTCCGTCCTTGTGCCCGTCGCCTGTTTTTGCAATCCGCGCCACTAATGCTATAATGGCGCGCGTGAAATTTACAAACGCACTCTACCCACTGCTGGTGGTGTTCCTCGCGGTGCTTGCCGTCGCGCCGTTGGAATATCCCGGCGCCTTTCAATCCCACACAGGCTTGCTCGCCTATTACAACCTAATTGATCTCGATCAAAACCCAACCCCCGGTTGGGCGCCGACTATCGGTCAAACGTTTGATGTGTTTCGCACCGAGGGCGTGTTACCATACCTCATCGCCGAGATTTTTCATTGGATTGGATTCAGTTATCTCACCTCAATCAAGTTGGTGTATGCGCTTGCCTGGCTCACCAGCGGCTTGGCGATGTACGCCCTCGCGCGAAAATTCTTTAGCCAAGCCGGCGCACTCCTCACCGCGACGGTGTACGTTTATTTGCCTTTTCACATTGCCACGATTTACGTGCGTGGCGCCTTCGCCGAATCGGTCGCGTGGGCAATCTTTCCGCTTCTTCTGTTTTCTATCTATCGCCCACTGCCCACTGCCTACTGCCTACTGCTCACTGCCTCACTCTTCCTCACCCAGCCCGGCATGGCGATTCTGTTTTCGCTGTTCACACTTGGCATAGTGCTGGCATTTCGTCCGTTGTCCTCCGTCGTCCGTCCGATTTTGACGGGTCTTGCACTCGGCGCTTTATTCTACTTGCCCACCCTTCTTCGCTACGGCGCAAACATCGCACGGGATAGATTTAACCCAGCATTTGTTCATCCCTTTCAATTGTTCTCCGCTCTGTGGGATTATGGCATCAGCACGGGCAGTTATCTCGATCGGTTTCCATTTCAACTTGGCGTGGTGCCGATTGGGCTAACCATCATCGCGTTCGCCTTGGCGCAACGTTCCGCGCATCCTTCTCTGCAACGGGTGATCCTCATCTTTGCCGGCGCCGCGATGGTTGCGGTATTACTCACCTTCGAAATTGCATCGCCCATTTGGCGGGTACTCGGCGTGTTCGTCACATATCCCTGGCAACTACTTTCCTTTGCCGGGTTCGCGCTCGCCCTCGCCACGGGTACCGTCCTTGAATTGGATGAACGATTAACTCGCCCGGCGATGCTAGCGTTTTTCGTTGCGTTGCCGGTTGTGGCATCCTATGGTTACCTCGCACCGCGCTTTCTCGAGGTGAACCCCACACGCCCGCCGATTGCCATTTTCAACAACAATGAAATCGCGCTGTGGGATTATCGAATCGTGGGACCGTTGCGGCACGGCGCAACGTTACGCGTTTATTTGACCTGGCAAGCCTTGCGGCCGGTAGATTACGATTACACGATTTTTTTGCACGCGGTTCACGACGATGGCAAGACGTATGGTGAGAATGATGCCAAACCGCTCGACGGTGCGCTGCCAACCCTCAAATGGACGCCCGGTCAAGTGATTACGGATACGCAGACGATTCAAATTGATGTAGAAGGACCGCGTGAGGGGTACCATCTTGAATTTGGGATCTATAATGCCGCCACCGGGCGGCGCGCGCTGACAGAAACCGGCTCCGATCATCTAGTTTTGCCGCGCCCCGGTGATCCAGAACCAATTATCTCAGAACAATTGCCACCGAACAAAAAATGAATCAACTCATCCGTTTGCTCATTCTTTGGGGAATAATTCTTTTATTTATAATACAAGGCATGAATGCAATCCCAATCGTTCAATCCACTTTGGCAGGTCCTTTCCATGCCCCTAATCGTTCTTATACACAAAAGATGCATGATGTATGGGGACCATTTTTCGACTTTATGCAATTTGTGCAAACCGAGACACCAGAAACTGCAGTTCTTTTGTTCGACCCCAAATATTACTATGCGAGTGTGAACCTCTTCTTCTTATATCCCAGAAAGTTAATCTATGGTGGCGAAGAAACATTGCATAGTCATCCTGAGATTGACTATGTCGTGATTAGCGATGGCTTTCCAAACTTTTTCGTTGCCGGTGAAAGAATCATGTTCGACGACAAACAGGGTTTGTATAGGATTCTCAAGTGATCACGTTAAGCGTATTTGCCTACTTGATTGCTCTATTTGCACTTGGCTGGCTAATCCTTGGATTCGTACCCCAGACAGAAATAGGAACAACGGAGCGCGCTGGACTCGCGTATCCTCTTGGCGCAGGTATTTTTACATGGACATTTTTCTTGGCGACCGGCATCGGCTTGCCCGTTACACTTGCAACTGCAGGTCTGACCTATGGCATTCTACTAATTTTGTGCCTATGGTTTCTCCGGCGCAGGAATAGCCATTTAATTCCTGTAAGCACCCATTGCCTCAATCTGAATACGGTTCAAATTATTCTCGTCGGGATTATTGGCATTCTCATCTTTACAGCATTCACCGCCGCTATCTATATGCCCTTACATGCCTGGGATTCGCTCGCCATTTGGGGACTCAAAGCCAAACTAATTGCGGCAACAGGAAAAATTGCCCCGCAAGCCCAAGCTGCTTGGCCCTTCTATCCACTCAACATTCCCCTTCAAATGACTTTTCTGTTTTTACTCGACGAGAATTTTCTTCAGATCATCTTTCCAATCTATTTTCTCTCGTTGATTCTATTGTTTCATGCTAATTTACGGCAATGGACCGGAAGAACGCTTGCGCTTGCTTGCGTACTTTTCTTGAGTACCACCCCCATTATGTTGTACCAAGCGACAATCGCATATGCAAATTTGCCTTTTGCATTCTACTACATGGGTAGTGTAATTTATCTTTACAGATACCTCAAAGAACACAAAGCCGTCTGGCTTGTAGTTTCCAGTGTTTTAATAGGAGTTGCTAGCTGGACACGCGCAGAAAGTCTACTCTATCTTGCCATCAATGCGATTATCTTGTTACTATTCGAAAAACAAAAACGCATGTCTTTGAAACGAACACTTGCTTATGTTTGCATTTTTGCAGTTTTCTGGATGCCTTGGGTCATATATAGCAAACTTGCTGGCTATAGCGATTACGTAGGCAATGCTGCAATCAGCAGTTTGATGAGTATCATTTCCGGTAACTTGGCGACACCGTTATTAGGACAAATTCTAGGTTATGCCGGATCCCGTGTATTCACAACCAATACTTGGGGGGTTCTCTGGATTGGATTGCTCGTTGCACTTGTAATTGGAATCAACCATTGGCGTAAACACGCACCTTTGCTTCTCTTACTCGCGCTAAATTTTGTAGGTTTGGTCTTTACGTACTATTCTGCAAGTGTAACTTCGCCCAACTCAATCGAATGGTGGCTCCATACCGGCTTCGATCGCATGGCACTTCATTGGGCACCACTCGCTGTGTTTTATCTTGGCTTGACCATTGAAGCAAACCGCTTTTCACGGATCAATATGTTTTCATTTCTAAAACGCACCGACCCATACCTGATCTTACTCTTCCTTTTCTCCCTCTTTGCCATCGGACCGTTGCTTGCGCCCGGCTATTTCTGGGGCGCGCACGATGGGCGACACTCGGTCTATTTCTTGTTCGAGTTTGATCGCTCGATTCAAGACGGCATCTTTTATCCGCGTTGGGCACCAGATTACACCTTTGGCTACGGCTATCCGATGTTCAACATCTATGCGCCCGGCGCGCTCTACGTCAGCGAATTCTTTCATCTCATCGGACTCGATTTTGTGCTGGCGACCAAGATGACCTTTGCACTCGCCATCCTGCTATCCGGTCCCGCGATGTTCGGGTTCATCAAACGGTTGACCGGTTCCAGTCCCGCCGCCTTTCTTTCCGGACTCGCGTATGTGTACGTCCCCTATCACATCGCCGATATTTACGTTCGCGCCGCACTCGCTGAATCCGTCGCACTCATTTTCCTGCCACTGACGCTCTGGGGCTTTTATGAAACAGTCGTTAATCCAAGCCGCACGGCAATTGTGGCGACGGCAATGGCGTATGCCGCAATGATGTTTTCGCACAACGGCGTAACGCTCTTGTTCACGATCGTCTTGGGCGCATGGGTTCTATTCTTGATGGTGAACGAAATCCGCAGGGTGAATTTGCCTTCGGCCTTCGTCCTCCGTCTTTCGTCCTTCATCCGCTTGGGTCTACCTTCGCTTGCCGCACTCTTGCTCGGACTGGGCATCGTCGCCATCTTTTTCATCCCAGCCGTGCTCGAGTATCGCTACGTGCGTACTGATCAGTGGCTGGGCAATTATTATGATTACACCCATCACTTTGTGTATCTGTTTCAACTCTTCAGTCCCACGTGGGGCTTTGGCATCAGCAACCCGGGTCCCCGCGACGATATGTCTTTTCAATTCGGTAGTGTACCGACGCTGCTCGCCATCTTTTCACTTTTAGCAATCACCAAAAATCCAAACGGCACACGCCGCTTTTGGTTATTTTTCCTCGCAATGACAGCGATTGTTGCTGTGTTGATGCTGGGTGGGTCATTACCGATTTGGCAAGTATTGCCGATTGTTACCTTTGCGCAATTTCCATGGCGCTTGCTCGTGCTCACCACCGTTTCGCTGGCAGTCCTAGCCAGCGCGATCATCGTAACGCAAATCCACGCTGAGACACGCAATCACACCTTCCCAACGATTCTGCTGGGCATCCTCATCGTGCTGGGAAGTTTTCCGTATCTTCAAGCGCAAATGATTCTGGAACCGAAAGAAGGCCCCGTCAGCATCCTAGGCTTGTTTCGCTTTCAGCAGAGCGCCGGCGAAATGACCGGTTCGACCGCGTGGGTCAAGGAGATTCCCACGTGGTCGCCGATGGCGGATGTGTACTTTGCCGGCAAGAAATTGAAATCGCGGATCGAGTATGGCAACCTTACCGACTTGATCGAACAAGACAAGTTGTGGATTGGCGTCTTGCCCAACTTTGCCGGCTTGAAAGCCAACAGCGAACGGATCGTCTATCACGCCGAACAAGCCACCACGCTCCTCTTTAACATCTTCTACTATCCCGGTTGGCAAGCATATTTGGTCAAGCCGCAAACCACCGAAATCATTCGTCCCTTGAAAACGTTTGTGGACCCTGACGATCCCTTGGGACGCATCCGCGTCGAAATTCCAGCCGGACGCGAGCAATGGTTGATGCTTCGCTTTGATGACACTCCCCCGCGCATCGTTGGCACGTGGATTTCTGTGGCAAGTATTTTGATTGCATTCGGATTACTCATTTGGGATGTGCGAAAATCTGGAGTTGGGGTACAGGGATCGGAAACGGAAAGATGATATGAAAGCATCTTTCCTTCGGCTTTCATCTTTCGTTTTCCGTCTTCCATCCTCGGTCGTTTTGCTTTTCGCGTTTTCCGTCTTTGCCCTTGCGCCACTGACCGCGCCGGGTTATTTCGTCAACGCCCACGACGCGCGCCATTCGGTGTACTTTCTCCAAATGTTCGATCAATCGTTCCGCGATGGCGCTTGGTATCCACGTTGGGCAGCGGATATGGTTTTTGGTTACGGTTATCCCTTGTGGATCATCCTCGCACCAATTCCCTTTTTCGCTGGCGAAGCGTTTCATCTGATTGGCTTGGATTTTGTCAGCACAGTCAAGATGGTGGACGGCTTGGCGGTGCTGTTCTCGGCTTTCACGATGTATCTCTTTGCCTCGCGCGTGCTAGGCAAAAATGCCGGCTTGGTCGCCGCGATAGCGTATGTTTATGTGCCGTATCACCTCGTTGATTTGTACGTCCGCGCCGCGCAAGCCGAACTGGTCTCATTTATTTTTCCGCCGCTCGTCTGCTGGGCATTCTATCAACTTGCCCTTACGCATCGTCCGCGCTATATTGCGTTTGCTGCGCTCGCGTACGCCGGCTTGATCCTCTCGCACATTTCGATGGCTGTCTTATTCACGCCGATCATTGGACTGTATCTCGTTTTCTTGTTCTTTACCACACGACCGACGACGAACGATGGACAACCGAATGCTTCCGTCGTCGGTCATCGGTCTTGCATCCGATTTGCGTTTTATGCTGGCGCATCCATTACACTTGCCCTGGGTCTTGCCGCGATTTTTCTTTTGCCCGTCCTATTCGAACAAAAATATCTCACTACCGATCCACTCATCGGCGGCTTTTTCAACTATCGCAAACACTTTCTTAACGCTAACCAACTCCTTTCGCCGTTTTGGGGTTATGGTTACGCCGGCGAAAATGGGAATGATCAATTTTCATTACAACTCGGTTTGATCCCGGTCTTGCTGACCTTCGTCGCGCTTTGGGCAATTCATCACACCCGCGAAACCATTCGTGCGCACCTTGTTTGGTTTGCGAGTATTCTCGCGTTCGTTGTATTTCTGATGTTGCCGATTTCCGCGCCGCTGTGGGAACCCTTTGCCACGATTGTGGCGTTTGCGCAATTTCCTTGGCGGCTGTTGATCATCAGCGCGTTTGCGTTGGCGTTCCTATCCGGCGCGGCAATCTACGCCCTGCCCGACGATTCGCGTGACCGTGTCGCCGCGCTCGCGATTGCGTTGCTATTCGTGATTGCCAACTATGCGTACGTCTTGCCGCAACATACCGAGGCAGTGTTCAACGCTCAAACGTTAATGGAATTCCAAGTTCAAGAGCGCGAGTTGTTGGGCGATACGGTTTGGATGCAAGGAGAACGTCCGCAAACATCGCCACTGGTCGAACAGTACATCAATGGCGAGAAACTTGAAAAAGCAATCGCGCTCGATGCAGGCGCGCAAGTCGAGACGGTGCGATACGGCGGGCAATCGGTGGAGGTGCGCGTGGAATCAAATACGCCGACGCGCGTGATGGTGTACACACGCTATTTTCCCGGCTGGGTGGCGACGATCGAAGGAAAACCGATCGAGATTGATCCAAACAACGAGCAAGGTCTCATTGTCATCCAAGTTCCTGCCGGCGCACACACCTTGCATTTGCGTTTTGAAGACACCGCCGCCCGACAAATTGGCGCGATGGTTTCGCTGGTCAGTTTGGCGATTGCCTTGATCATTCTACGTGTGGCACGCTGAAAGATTACGATATCTTTACTTCCACCTTATTGGCAAATTGGTCAAGGTTTGTTATAATAACCTTAGTAGTGCACCAACATGAAAGCGTGGTGAAAACTCGATTTTTAGCCACGTCTGTCAACGTCTTCCCATCCGTCTGGTATGCAACTAGTTCATGTTGTTGCACTAGAACAGCAACCGAGCCAAAGACGCTATGACGAATGAACGACCACATCGTCCACCGCCTTCACGCCCCGGGCGCACCGACTCGTGGCGGACGGAACGCATGGTTCAACGCGTGCCAGCCCATTTGGGCGAAACCGAACCCAACACCGTTTCGCCTTGGGTGATGATTGCCGGCATCATCCTGTTGATCCTGATCGTCTGCGCCGTAATTTTTATTTTGTTGGGTAGCGGTTCACGCCTGGGTCTGGGCTTTAATTCCACCGCAACGCCCACCCGCCCGGCACGCACGACGACGCCAGCAATCACCATCTTGCCCGAGACACTTGCGGCACCGTCCTCGCCCACCCCGGGGCCCACCGCTGCGATTGTCAAATACAAAGTCAAAGCCGGCGATTCGCTGATCGAAATTGCGGCAAGATACAAAGTCTCGGTGCAAGCCATCAAGACGGCAAACAATTTGAAAGACGATACCATTCGAATCGGCGATGAATTGATTATTCCACTGCCCACGCCCACTCCACCGCCGGTTACCCCCACGCCCGTTTCATTCGATGCTTCACCCAACCCAACCCCCGCCACACCGACGGGGGTTGTGCATCACATCGTCCGACGCGGCGATACGCTCATCTTGATTGCGACGTTGTACGGATCAACGGTGGATGCTATTCGATTGGCGAATCGGCTGGAGAGCGATTTGCTTTCGATTGGCCAGGACCTCATCGTGCCGATTGGTGCGTGGACGCCCACTGCCACCGCGACCTCCATCATCAATGTGACTGCCACGCCGACCGCGCCATTCGCTTATGCTGCGCCTAGTTTGATGCTCCCCAGTGACAATGCGGTCTTTCGCGGCAAGAACGATGTGCCTCTCTTGGCGTGGATTGCGCCGGCAACGCTCAAACCCAACGAGTTTTACATCGTGCATATTGACTATGAATGGAACGGGGAAAAGAAAAGCATCGTGCGCCAAGTCAAACAAGGCAACAGTCTTCGTTTGGAAATGACCGATTATCCCGGCGCAACCGCGAATGGTACACCGTTCACGTGGTATGTGATGATCATTCGTCAAACGGAATCTAAAACACCCGGGCAACCGCAAACCCTTGCGGTGAGTCCGGCAACCCCAACCTGGCGATTTATCTGGTATTAACAATGGAAATGATTATTACTGGTTTATTTGTTTTCTGTATGCGCTTGATTGACATGTCGCTGGACACCTTGCGCTTGCTGTTTGTGATGCGCGGGCGCAAACTCATCGCCGGTTTCATCGGCGCACTCCAAGCCATGGTGTTCATCCTAGCGGTCAGTGCGGTACTAAAAGGTGAACTCAATCCATTCACCATCGCCGGGTATGCGCTGGGATTTGGAGCCGGTGTTATCGTGGGGATGATCGCGGAAGAGCGACTTGCGATTGGATACGCGATGCTGCGCATCTATTCCCCGGCGTACGGACGTGAGATTGCCCAAGCGTTGCGCGAAGCGGGGTACGCCGTAACCGAAATCGAAGCGCGCGGCAAAGACGGACGTATGGCAGTGGTCAACCTGGTGGTGGCGCGCAAGGATATTCAACCGGTGCGTGCTATCGTTGATCGCGTGGATGCTACGGCATTCGTAACGATTGACGAAGCACGTGCGCTCAAGCGCGGATATTTTCGGCATTAAAAAAGCCGGGTGCAAACCCGGCTTGATTTATCGTTTCGCTCTCTGATACTGGGTGGGCCATACCCAATCCACTCCCAACGCACGCGCCGCGTCCAGCGCCCAATGCGGATGGCGTAACAACTCGCGTCCTAACGCCACCAGATCCGCACGACCATTCTGCACAATTTCCTCCGCCATTTCCGGCGACGAAATCAACCCAACGGTCATCGTTGCCACGTTGGCTTGATGCCGGATTTTTTCTGCAAACGGAATTTGATAACCCGGTCCAAAAGGTGGCACGACCGGCGCATTCCCGCCGGACGAACAATCCACCAAATCCACACCGTGTTCCTTGAGCCAACATGCAACCTGAACTTGATCATCAATCGTCAGACCACCTTCCACCCAATCGGTGCAAGACAAGCGGACAATGACCGGGAACGAGTCTGGCACCAGACCGCGCACCGCATCCACCACACGCAACAACATTCGGGCACGATTTTGTAACGAGCCGCCGTACTCGTCGGAGCGATGATTGGAAAGCGGCGACAAGAATTCGTGCAAGAGATAGCCATGCGCGGAATGAATTTCGATCGCGTCATAGCCCACCGCCAACGCACGTTGCGCCGCAGAACGAAATGCGGCTACAATCTCGTCAATCTCAGCGAGCGATAATTCGTGTGGCGTAACCCAATCGGTATCAAAGGGAATCGCGCTGGGAGCCACCGGCACGGTTGCGCCGTAACCCTTGTGCGCGCTCCACGCCTTGCGGCCCGCATGCGCGAGTTGAACACCCATCGCCGCACCTTGCGCTTGACACAAGCGTACGATGCGTGCAAGTGGTTCAATCTGCGCATCGTTCCACAAGCCCAAATCGTTCGCGCTGATCCGTCCGCGTGCTTCGACCGCGGTGGCTTCGGAGATGATCATCCCTACTCCCCCGGTAGCGCGCGAAACGTAATGCGCCAAATGCCAATCGGTTGCTAGTCCATCCTCCGCCGCCGAGTACATACACATCGGCGACATGACCACACGGTTGCGCAAAGTAACATTACGCAGAGCAAATGATGAAAATAATTTTGCCATTGCAATCCTCGATTATGGGGGTTGACTCTATTATGCACACAGATTGGCAGAATGACAAATCTCTCAAAAAACCGGGGTAATTCACTTTCGGGGGGAACTTGGCTCCCGAATGCCACCCGTTTGACGTCAGGTAGGCGTGACTAGTAGTGCAACAAAAGTGCGTGGTGAAAACTCGATTTTTAGCCACGTCTGTCAATGTCTTCCCATCAGTCTGGTATACAACTATTTCATGTTGGTGCACTCGCATCTGTTTTTGACCCTCAACCTGTTTTTCGCACCTCGCCGTGGGATGTTTCCTCTCTCATCCCCCCTCGCCCCCTTCTCTCCCCGCTTTGCGGCGTGGGGAGGGGGCAGGGGGTAGGACTATTCCGCTAGCGAAGGTGCAAGACTCGAGCACGAAACACATCTGTCCCCCAAAGTGAATTACACCCAAAAAACAAGAAACCCGCTTTCTCGGTTTGAGAAAACGGGTTTTCCGATTACGGCATTCCTAATCGTTGGTTCTATCTGAGCATTTTGAGCGTTTCACGCATCCGGCGTTCACGTGTTTCATCGCTCAACCATCGTCGCCTCGCCGTTTTATTTCTTCGCCAACTCTTCATCGCGCAAGGTTCGCCGCAGAATCTTGCCCACCATCGTCTTGGGGAGCGCATCGCGGAACTCGATCTCGCGGGGGACTTTGTAGCGGGTAAGGTTTTGCCGGCAATATTCGATGATCTCTTCCGCAGTGGCGGTTTCACCCGGCTTGAGGACGATGAACGCTTTGACATTCTCGCCGCGCTGAATATCGGGGATGCCGACTACGGCGGCTTCTAGCACCTTGGGATGCTGATACAACACTTCTTCGATTTCACGCGGATAAACGTTAAACCCACCCACGATGAACATATCTTTTTTGCGATCAACCACTTTGAAGAAACCGTCTTCATCCATCGTCCCCAAATCGCCGGTGAGGAAATAGCCATCGGGCAACATCACCTTGGCGGTTTCGTCCGGCTTGTTCCAATACCCTAGCATCACTTGCGGACTTTTGATCGCAATCTCGCCCACTTGGCCCACCGGCAAATCGGCACCAGTGACCGGGTCAACGATCTTGGACAAGGTATTTGGTAAGGGCACACCAATCGTTCCGATTTTGCGCGTGCCACTCATCGGATTGACGTGCGTGGGTGAGCAGGTTTCTGTAAGACCATACCCTTCGACGAGTTTACCACCGGTGATGCGTTCAAAGGTGTTTTGCACTTCTGCGGGTAGAGGCGCCGCGCCACTGGTGCAGGATTTGATGGACGTGAGATCGAATTTCTTGAGGTCTTTGTAGTTGTTGATGGCGGCATACATTGTGGGCACGCCGGAGAAAATCGTGGGACGATGTTTGTGTGCGGCTTTGAGAACCGTCGGCAAATCGCGCGGGTTGGGGATGAGAATCATGGCTGCACCTTCATGGACGCCGGTGTTCATCACACACGTCATTCCAAAACTGTGAAAGAGCGGTAGCGCGCCCATAAACACATCTTTGCCCGGCTCGCGTGCTACAAACCAAGACAAGGTGATTGCCGCTTGTGCGACCAAGTTGCGATGGGTGAGCATCGCACCTTTGGAGACGCCGGTGGTGCCGCCAGTATAACCCAGCACCGCTACTTCTTCTTGCTTGACCTCGACCGGTTTGAATTCACCGGCTTGCTTGAGCAAGGTTTGGAAATCATACACCCCGGGTTCGCCGCTCACCTGGGGCTTGTGTCCTTCTTTCTTTTCTTTGGCAAGGGTGAACAAAACCTTGAGCACCGGCGGAAAGTATTCTTTGATGTTGCTCAAGATAATCCGCTTGAACGGTGTTTGCGCGCGTGCTTCACGAATTGTTTTCCAACTCATTGTCAACGCAACAATCGTTTCCGAACCACTGTCAGTCGCTTGGTAGGCAAGTTCGCGCGGAACGTACTGCGGATTCGTCGGCACGACGATGGCGCCAGCGCGCAGAATCCCATAGAACGCGATGACGAATTGCGGCGTGTTGGGCATATAAATCATCACGCGGTCGCCTTGCTTTATGCCGAGTCCCTGCAACGCCGCCGCGAACCGCGTGGCTGCCGTATCCAACTCGCGGTAGGTCATCTTGTGATCGAAGAAAATGATGGCAGTGTTGTTTGGATATTTTTCCGCCGCCATCGTCAGCGATTGGTGGAGCGTGTGCGATGGAATCTCCACTGTCTCGGGTACGCCGGGTTCGTAGAATTTAACCCAGGGTTTTGAGTCGTTCATGGTGTTCCTCCTCTGACAGATTGCACAAACGCGGAGACGATCACCCTGGTTACCTCCGCGTTGTGCGACCATTATTTAATCGAGGTTTTCAAAAATCCTCGCAGCCCCCAATGATGAATCAACGCCAGGCAACATAGCATAATTAGGGAGCGGAGACTGCCCCGGGCGTTGATTCATTCCTATCGCCGCTACACAGTTCATTCAAGATTCTCAAAGATACCGGCTGCGCCCATCCCTCCACCAATACACATCGAGACCAAGCCAAACTGCACCTTGCGGCGTTTCATCTCGTTGATGATTTGCACCGTCAGCTTGGCACCCGTCGCACCGAGCGGATGCCCCAGCGCAATCGCTCCACCGTTGACATTCACCTTCTCTTCGTCCAACTCCAACTTGCGCACCACGGCGAGCGCTTGCGCGGCGAATGCCTCGTTCAACTCGATCACGCCAATATCATCCAGTTTCAGCCCGGCAAGTTTCAACGCTTTGGGAATTGCCTCGATCGGACCGATACCCATAATTTCCGGCGGTACGCCAGCGACTGCGAACGCGCGCATCTTGACGAGGGGCTTGAGCCCCAATGCCTTGGCCCGTTCGTGATCCATCACTACCACGGCGGCTGCCCCATCGCTCGTCTGCGATGAGTTGCCGGCGGTTACCGTGCCCCCTTGCTGAAATGCCGGTTTTAGATTGGCGAGCGCTTGGAGCGTGGTATCACGACGCGGACCTTCGTCCACATTGAACACATACTGGGTCTCGACCTTTTTGCCATCGAGCATTTCCACCATCGCAACATTCAACGGGACGATTTCGTCTTTGAACTTGCCAGCGTCAATCGCCGCGATCGCGCGTTGATGACTGCGCAACGAAAACTTGTCTTGATCCTCACGCGAGATGTTGTACTCGCGCGCGACGTTTTCCGCCGTCAAGCCCATCCCCAAGTACACGCCCGGATATTCCAGCGCCATATACGGATTCGGGGCAAAGTGAAAGCCGGTCATTGGCACCATACTCATAGACTCGACGCCACCAGCGATAATCGCCTTGCCCCACCCCACCATCACTTGTTGGGCTGCCAGCGCGATGGCTTGCATACCCGACGAGCAAAAGCGATTGATCGTCATCGCCGGAACCGTGTACGGCAAACCGGCGCGCAACGCCACCACGCGCGAAACGTTCAATCCTTGCTCGCCTTCCGGGAAGGCGCATCCCAGAATCACATCATCAACATCACTGGCTTGCAAGGCAGGCGCGCGTTTCAATGCTTCGGCGACCACCGCAGCCGCCATATCTTCGGGCCGATAGGTGCGCAACTTGCCGCGCGGCGCTTTGCCGACGGCGGTGCGTACAGCAGAAACGATGACTGCTTCAGGCATAGTGTTCCTCCTAATTCCTCAAAATCTTCCCGGTGTTCAAAAAGTGCGAAATGCGTTCACGTGTCTTTTCCTCGCCGCAGAGCGAGATGAACGCCTCGCGCTCCAGATCGAGAATGTACTGTTCGTCCACCCATGTGGGCGAGGTGAGATGGCCACCGCACAGCACATACGCTAGTTTACCGCCCACCACCGCATCGTGTTCAGACGCGTACTTGCCCTGCACCATCGAATACAATGCCACGCGCAACGCGGCAAGCATGCGTTCACCGGCGGCATAAATGATCTTGCCACGCACCGGCGGACGATATCCTTCAGCGACCATCTGCAACACCGTACGTTTCGCTTCGGCGATGAGTTGATCGCGATTCATCACGACGCGATCCGAGGGTGCAAAGAATCCCATCTGCTTGGCTTCTTCTGCGCTCGTGGCGACCTTCCCCAAGCCAATCGTTTCAAACACGCGTTGCAGGAACGGAAGCGGATCAACATTCGGCGTTTGCATGGCTGGCGAAACGACCCGGCGCAACATTTCTTTGCAACCGCCACCCGCCGGAATCAAACCCATTCCCACTTCGACCAAGCCTACGTACGATTCTGCGTGCGCGACGATGCGGGCGCCTGCCATCGCTACTTCGCAACCGCCGCCCAAGGTGTACTGGAACGGGGCAGTAACAATCGGCTTGGGACTGTAACGCACTGCCATCAAAAAGTCTTGCAGGGCTTTGGCGACGGCATCAATCTTGTCCCACTCTTTGGCTTCCGCCGCCATATAAATCGTCATCACGTTCGCGCCGGCAGAGAACGCTTCACCTTGATTGCCGATCACCATCCCCACAAAATTCTTTTCGACTTCTTGCATTGCCGCGGTAGCAACTTCAACGATGCCTTCATCGAGCGCGTTCATCTTGGTGTGGAACTCGAGACACGCCACCCCATCGCCCAAATCAATCAACGAGGCGCTATCGTTCGACGTGATGACCTTTTGATTCTTGAGCACAATCACGTTCTTGGGTTTGGGCAAGGGGCGATAACTCTTGGTCTTCAAATCGTAATAGTTGCCATCCTGATAGAAACTGGAATGACCGGTGGCGAGCATTTCCTTGACCCACGGCGCCACCGCGATGCCTTCCTTTTCCATTCGCGCGACGGTTTCCGCCACGCCCAGCATATCCCAGATTTCAAAGGGACCGGCTTCATTCGCAAAGCCCCACTTCATCGCGTTGTCAATTGCGTAAATCTCATCCGCGATTTCCGGGACGCGATGCGAGGCGTACGCCAGCGAACGCGCCGTGGTTGCCCAGATGAATTGCGCTGCGCGATCGTTTTGGGAAACGATGTAACGTAATTTCTCGCCGAGCGTATCGTAAAATTCCGCGTTCGTGATCGAATCGTAATGCACTTTTTTCGGCGGAACGTATTCCAGCGTCTTGGGATCAAGTACGTGGAACTCGCGCTTGTCGCCCACACGGACTTCTTTATAGAAACCTTGTTTGGCTTTGTTCCCAAGCCAGCCGCGCTTGACCAATTCGTCCAACAAGCCCGGCTCTTTTAAATCCTCGCGCGATTCATCTTCAGGCACGGCTTCGTACAAATTCTTCGCGACGTGATACATCACATCAATACCCACCAAATCGAGCAAGCGATACGACGCCGTCTTGGGACGCCCAATGATCGGTCCCGTAAAATCGTCCACTTCGTTGAATGAATAGCCATGCTCCAGCGTGTACTTGAGCGCATAGATGCCCATATGCGTCCCGATGCGGTTCGCAATAAAGTTGGGGCGATCCTTGCACAGCACTACGCCTTTGCCCAGCACATTCTCCCCAAACTCCATCACGAACTGCAAAACCTCTGGCAAAGTCTTGGGCGATGGAATGACTTCGAGCAGTTTGAGGTAGCGTGGCGGATTAAAAAAATGTGTGCCGAGGAAATGTTGTTGGAACGATTCGGAACGGCCGGCGCAAATGTCCTTGATCGGAATACCGGAGGTGTTCGTCGTGACGATGCTGTCCGGTTTGCGCACCGCATCAATGCGCGCCATCAAGTCTTGCTTGATTTTCAAGTTCTCGATGATCACCTCGATGATCCAATCCGACTGTGCAACGAAATCGAAATTGTCTTCGAGGTTGCCCACCGTGATGCGGTCAGCGACTTGGGGGGTAAAAAGTGCAGCGGGGCGGGCTTTTTTTACCGCATCCAACCCGGCGTTTACAATCCGATTACGGACGACCGGGTCTTGGAGCGTCAGCCCTTTCTTTTCTTCTTCGGGGGTTAACTTGTTCGGGACGATATCGAGCAAATACGCCGGAATGCCGGCGTTGGCAAAGTGCGCAGCAATCGCGCCGCCCATCACACCCGAACCGATCACACACACCCGATTGATCGAATGCGTCATTGCATTTTCCTCCTCTCTGATGTTGGGTTGCGATCTGTTGTTAAAATCAAATGCGCCCGGCGAGCGTTATGCCTGCGTTTCCTCACAAGCCCGTGTGTACGATCACTCGACGTGCGCAAAGCACCATTAACATTATAACACTATTGCCGGAAAAATTCCAATTTTTGGATTACTTTACATTCGACCGCACCTTGCGCAACTTGGCGATGAAAAAACCTTCCATTAGTGGCGAGGGCAAGAGGCGCACGGTGTTGCGCATCGCCGGCACAAACGCTTTGCCTTCCCATTCCGTTATCCCGGCTTGCACGCCCGCCACCGCTAATTCGATCGCTTCCACCTCAATCACACCCGGTTCTTTTTGCAACATCCAATCAATCACTTGCTCGTTCTCTTCCGGCGATAACGTGCATGTCGAGTAAACGATAATGCCACCGGGCTTGGTTGCCGAGACAGCCGAGCGAAGCAGATGTTGTTGAATCGTGCTCAGGAATTGCACTTTGCGGAGCGACCAATCGCCAAACGATTTAGGATTGCCGGCTTCAAAGCGACCCTCCAAACTGCACGGTGCGTCCACCAGCGCCCGATCGAAATATTCCGGAAATTTTTTCCACAAATCCTCACCACTGGTCAAGCGCGTCCGCACATTCGTTACGCCTTGCAATTTCAAATTGGCAACCAATTTATGCAAGCGAATCTTGCTCCGATCATTCGCCACGATTTCACCGGTGTTGCGCATCAGTGCAGCGATTTGCGTGGTCTTGCTGCCGGGCGCGGCGGCAAGGTCGAGAATTCTCTCGCCCGGTTGCGGATCCAGCACCAGCGGCGGCAACATACTCGATAAACTTTGGACGTAGAGTTCGCCGTTCTGATACATCGGCGTGGCAATCAATTCCGCTTTCGATTTGTTGCGCAAGATGAATGCATCAGCATACCACGCCACCGCCTCAACGTGAAAATCCAGTTCGAATAACTTGGCAAGCAAATCGGTACGGGTCGTCTTGAGTGTGTTGACGCGAAATGTGGTGGGGCGGTGCACAAACGCGGCAAGCACTGCCTCCCTTTGGTCGGGCGGGACCAGAGGAGGCAAGCGTTGGAGAAATGCCGGTGGTAACGTGATTGGTTTGCTCATTTCAGCGATATTGTAACATAACCCAAAGGCGGGAACAAATTGATTCTTGTTTTGCTCAACTTTTAGCGGTATAATTTGATTACCGACGGGCTATGCCTTCCTCCCTCTTCGCAACGACCCCAAGCACTTGACCGCCGATGCGAAAAAATATGAAACGATTATCGGCGATCCCATTCATTGAATTAAAACCTCAACACTTGGCGGTGTCCCAAGTCGTTGTCAATGCGCTCATCGTGGGGCTGTGGCTCTGGCTCTATCGCGCAGTGTTCGATTATCTGGCGATCATTTTTACGCGCGAAGATTTTCGCACCAACCAAGTTTTGTTGATCGGCGTGATCATCTTGTTGGTCGCGCAGATGCGCAAAGAAAAAATTCATCTTCAACTTGATGCAACGCCCCAACTATTTCGTCCTGCGCTTGCCCTCGTCCTAGGTTGTTCGCTTCTCTACCTCCTCGTCGAACGCTTTCTCGACATCAACACCATCTCGGCAAGTTTGTTTGGACTAGCCAGTTATGGATTGCTTGGCTTGTGGATAAACCCGGCAAGATGGCGGCGCAATTTTCCGGCGGCGCTTGTCCTCGTTGGCATTTTACCTTTCGGCGAACATATGCAAACGTTCATCGGTTATCCGATGCGCCTTCTTACCGCCTCCATCGTGCGCGACGGGTTGGCGTCTGCCGGCATCACCTCTATCGGCATTGACACAATTTTGATTCTGGAAAATAGCGTCGCGCAAATTGATATTCCGTGCAGTGGGGTCAAGAGTTTGTGGACGGGCGCGCTGTTCCTGCTCGCCGCCACGTGGATCGAAGGACGCGCGATCAACGGGCGTTGGTTTGTTCTTGCAACGATCATGGCGCTTGGTTTGTTCGCGACGAACCTTGCGCGCGTGGGCATCCTGGTTGTGGTGGGCCAAGTTGCCAATCTGCGCCTCTTGGCGGAGATGCTTCACGTTCCGCTGGGCGTCCTGGGTTTTAGCGCGGTATGCGCTTTGATCGTTTTTCTTTTGCGTCGTGCGGATGATGCACCGATCATCGCCGTTGATCCGCCTTTGACCTTGACGCGCCCGGGATGGTTATCGCCGGTTTTGGCATTTTCGATTTTTGTACTAGGATTGCTTTACACACCGCGACCCCACACCGGTTTATCGCAACCGCCACCTACCATTGAATTCCCAGCCAACCTTGTTACGCAACCACTCCCGCTCAAACCGGATGAAATCGAATGGCTCATGCGCGATGGCGCGGAATCGGCGCAACGATTGAGTTTTCAATGGCGCGGCATCAGCGGCTCGATGATGTTCATCACGAGTGCGACGTGGCGCGCGCATCATCGTCCCGAACGATGTTTTGAGGTCTTTGGCTTGTCGCTCAACGATTCGCGCACGTATTTGGTTGCGCCGGATTTCCCGGTCCGCTTTGTTGCGTTAGGCGATCAACGCGGACAGAATATTTTATCGGCGACGTACTGGTTTCAATCGGCAACGCGCCTCACCGATGATTACGGCACGCGGATGTGGGCTGATCTCGTACCCCACCGCGAGCGGTGGATACTGGTAACCCTCTTGTTCGATCGCGTGGTTGACCCCAACGCGACCGATGTTCACGCGCTTTATCTTGCCTTACGTGATGCGGTAGCGCGCCATCTAACGGGAGAAGGATCACCATGAAAAATCAATTGCTTGCCCTCGTGCGCACTCTGGCAAATCCGCGCGGCTGGGCGTATGGGTTGTTCTGGTCGTGGAACATTATCTTTGTTGCGTTTATGGTCTTGGGCTTTGCGCCCAACGTCCTGCCCGAACTGTTTGACGCTGTTCGCACCAACACCATCCCCGCGCTCTTTCTCTTCTTTGGCGCAACGCTCACCGCCATTCCCCTCATCGCGGTCATTATCGGCTTGACATTGCTACGCCAATCGCCGGGACATCTCTTGGCGATGGGCTATGCTGTCCAAGGTCCATTGATGTTCATTCTCACCGTGCGTTTCTTTTTGATCCGCGAAGCCACGCTGGCGGTCAACGTCCTGATGTTGATCGCCGCACTCGGTCTGGCAACGTTGCTGTGGCAACTCCTCGATCGCAAGATTGATGAACGCGGCACACTCCTTACCTTCTTGCGAATGATAGGGCTATCACTGTTACTCGTCATCATGCTGTACGGCTGTCTCTGGCTTGCTATCTATGCCTTGCCTTTGGCAAGGCAGTTGTTGAACGGGTTCACTAATGTCCTAGGCAACCTTGGATACTGGATTACGACATTCGATTGGCGCAGCTTGGAGAGAATTCAATGGGGAATGGTGCCATTCACGCTTTTGGGCACGCTACTTTTCCTCTACACGGCAACACTCTTTGTTGGTGCGCCGATTGCAGTCCCGGTAATTGCGATTTGGGCATATCGTCGTGGTGCGCAAACGTTTGCCGCACGCTTTGGCGTTCTGCAGACGATTGCGGTTACCGCCATCGTGTTGTTGGTGTGTGTGGCGACGTTCGTGTTCATCAATCAGCAACCTCAACACACCGCGTTCGCCTTGCTCAAAACTCCACCCACCAACGTTGCCCAAGCCCAAACCATTCGCCAAAACGAAAATACAATTCGCACTGGTTTGCTCAACACCTATCTTGCCCCCTATCGTTATTTTAGTTCAGTAGGCGATGTGCTATTCGTTGAGAATATGTACATATGGGGAATGGGTTTCTCGAGAGATCAAGCAAGAGCCGTCGCGCAATTCCACGATGTTCTCGCGCGCCCATTGCTCTATGAGCCGGTCAATCCACCCAAACCCGATGCGGCGGACGGAAGCGTCCTGCGCCAAGAACCCTTGGAAGCCGCGCAACTTTATAAAGCCTATTTCGATGAACGCATCACCGATGGTGAACATGACACGGTTGTGAACACGGTGCGCTCGACGTGGCAATTCAGCCAAGCCGAAGCGGCGTGGCAAGCAGTAGATGATCGCCGCATTCATCTCAATCGGCAAGAGATCACGATTCAAGAAAACGGCGATTGGGCGGACGTGGAATTGTACGAGGTGTATGAAAATCAAACCAATGAGATGCAAGAGGTGGTGTACTATTTTTCCTTGCCAGAATCGGCGGTGATTACCGGTTTGTGGCTGGGCAACAGCGATGATCGCTCCGCACGTTTTGTTTATCGCGTTTCGCCGCGCGGTGCGGCACAAGCACTCTACCAAAATCAAATCCAGCGTTGGCAAGACCCGGCACTCGTCGAACAAATCGGTCCGCGCCAATATCGCTTGCGCATCTTTCCGGTTGAACGACGACGTTGGGTGCCGGATGGAGCCGGGCGCGCCACTATTCAAGCCGGTGCATCAATGCATATGTGGCTCACATATCGCGTGTTGGCGAACAACAACACGTGGGCATTGCCGCGCCTCGCCGAGAAACGGAATGTGTATTGGGACGCCGCGACGGTTCGATTGTTGAACGGCAAGCCGATGAGTCCAAGCGCGCAAGATTGGTTGCCAGCATTCATCACTGCCACCACGCCGATCAAGCCGGTCGCACATCGTTTCGAGTTTGCTAGCGGCGAGACGATCATCGCTCAACCAATGCCTGCCAACGATTTGCCCAAACTTGGAAACAATCTGCGCTTGGCAATCGTACTCGATCGCTCGCGCAGTATGAACAAGTTCGCAGCGGAGGTCAAAACCACGCTCACACGTTTGTCACAAATTGCCGGCGCAACAACCGATGTCTATCTCACGGCGTCTCCCTATCGCGGTGAAGCACCCTCGCGTATTGGGATGGCGCAACTCAATCCAAATTCGCTCGATTATGTGGGCGGACAAAATCCCGGCGAGTTGTTGGCGCAATTTGAATCGTTACGTGCCGGGCAAACCTACGATGCGATTTTGGTCATCACGGATGGTTCGGGGTACGAACTTGGTGCAAGTCGTGTCCCCGTGCCCAAGCCCAATGCACCGGTGTGGATGATTCACTTGGGCACAATCCCGCTCGGCTATGACGATGCCACACTCGAAGCGATTCAAGCGAGCGGGGGCGGTGTGAGCGACAATATCGAAGATGTGTTAAGCCGGCTGGCAGTAAAGTTGAATCCAAAAAGTTTGGGTGTGTCAGAATCGGCGGTGGCTTTGGATTGGGTGGATGGCTATCTGTGGCAGACATTTCCTTCGCGTGCCCCTAGCACCATCGCTTCCAACGCCAGCAACGATGATTTCGCACCATTTGCCGCGCGTCGTTTGATTCTGAGCGAGACGCAACGGCAACGCAATGCGCTGGGTCACCTCACCACACTCGATCAGTTGCACGCGATTGCGGTCAAGCACAGCGTTGTAACACCGTACTCGTCAATGATTGTGGTTGTCAATGCACAGCAAGAACGATTGCTCCAACAATTAGAGAATCAGAGCGATCGTTTTCAACGCGAGATGGAAGAAGTAGGGAATACAAACCTTTGGAACATCACGGGGGTGCCGGAGCCGGAGGAATGGTTACTGATCGCGCTCGCGTTGATGTTGATGGGGTACATTTACAAAACACGTGTCGTGTCAGCGCACGCGTGAACGTAGGGGCGAGTCTGAGACTCGCCCCTACCATTATTTGCTCGGTGCGAGTGTGGCAGTCGGAGTTGTCGTTGCAAACAAGGTCGGTGTGATGACAAGTGTTGGAGTGAACGTGGGTGTAACGGTTGGCAGTGGAGTTTGCGGATACGGATTCTCTGTAAACGCATTCAGCGTCAAGGTGTACGCATTGTTGCCGCACTCGTGTCGCCCACCCAATTCGATGAGGCGCACATACACCACGCGCGCGGTGGATGAGTTCCACCACCAGATTTCCGCGTGGCGGTCGAAATAGTGATCGTTCTGTGCCACGAGTTCCCCGTCCACGTACAATTCCATCCGGGGTTCGGTGGGATAATTCCATTGCGGCTCGGCGCGGATTTGGTACAGCAAATTGGGACGCGCTTTGAATTTGATCCAATCTTCGTCGCCGGGTTGACAAAAGTTCAACAGCATCGGACCCGTGAGCGTGTGCGCGAGGAGAGGACAATCGTCCGGCTCATAACCATCCTCGCCATCGGCGCGCATCGCTTCGATCTCTTCATCGTCATAGTTGTCTTCACAACGCCGTAACAACGTGGGGGCATTCGAGTTCGGTGTCTCGATTGGATGGGCAGAAACGCTGGCGGCAAATGCAATGCCCAACCCGAGCAAAGCAAGGAAAGCAAACCATCGGAACTGCATTGGCACACCCTCTCAAAACAAAACTCGATTAAATTATACCACCAATTTTCAAAGTTGGCTTATTCGTCGTGCTTTTTGACCAAATTGTAACCTCAAAATGTTTGACATTTGACCTATCGGTTGATATACTATAATAAAGCGATTTTATCAGCACAGTGATGAGGCTGTGCTATTTTCACTCAACTAGTCCAACGTCCCGATTTGGGCGTGCATCGTTACGATTGCACCGCACTCGGGACGTTTGCTTTTGCATTCGTTTTCATGCCCAAGAACGTGCTTGCCCACGAGGGGCAAAATCCAGCGTTTCATCGCGTCCAATTCTGACGAGGGGATTGGCGCGCGAGAACGTACACAAAGGAGGTGTGTCGCAAGAAACCCAAACTTGTTGCAAGACGCTTGTTCAACTTGATCTTACTCAAAGAGGAGAGAATCCGAATGAATCGAAAGACCCTCGTCATTTTGGCAGGACTAGGAATGCTCATCGCGATGTTCGCGTTGACATTCACTTCTGCCCCGCAGGTAGCGGCTCAGGGACCAACCCCCACGCCGGTACCGCCGGTGGCTAAACTTGAAGTGCTGGCGATGCCCGGCAACATCAATCAACCCGGCGCTATCACCGCCACCGTCACCTATATCACCGAAACCAATCCCGCCCGCTCCACCGTCGCGCTCTACACCAACGGC
>DAOUAL010000039.1:0-27951 GCA_034433515.1 Anaerolineae bacterium
AACCGTTTGACGAAACGCTCTCAATGTGTTAAGGTGCTTATTGGCAGGAATGGTTGTAGGCATACCTCCATTATCTGCCAATGGGCGATTCGTTCCAAATGCGGATCGCCCGCCGCTATTTTTAGTCTAAACTCAAATTTTGTGGTTAGCTCATTTTATCTTGCAGTACTTGAACCAACTCGCCGCACACTTCATAGCGACCAAACGAAGGCATCAAGTATGTCCCCGCCACGTAATCTTTCGCTTCGATCAGCAACTCTTGCGCCAGTTTGATTCCCTCTTCGATGCCGTGTTCGCCAGCGGCTTTCATTCTGCGCCGCGCGTCGTCAGTGAGCGTGATGCCGGGAACTTCGTTGTGCAAAAATTCGGCGTGCTTGCTACTCATCAACGGGAGCACCCCCAGCAAAATGGGTTTTTCAACTTTGCCGTACTTGTCGCCGTACTTTTGCAGAAACTCGCGCACAATCGCCGCATCATAAATCGGTTGCGTCATTACCAGGTCGGCGCCGGCTTGCAACTTGCGATGAAAACGATCGAGTTCGTTCGGATCGGCGTTTGCCCACCGCATATCTAGCGCGCACGCAACCAAAAAATCGGCATTGGCGCCAATGCTGGTGCCTGCCCAATCGCAGCCCTCATTCAAGCGTTTGATGATCTGAATCAAACCAATCGAATCAATGTCGTACACAGCCGTGGCGTTGGGATAATCGCCCATGCGCGGCGGATCGCCGGTGAGCGCCAGCACATTGCGAATACCCAACGCGTGCGCGCCGATGAGTTGTGCTTGCAATGCCATCAAGTTCCGGTCGCGCGTGGTCAAGTGAATGATCGTTTCTAATCCGACTTGATGTTGAATCATCACTGCGAGCGAGATACAATCCATGCGCACTTTGGCAAGCGGTGAATCGGCAATGTTGATGCAATCCACGCCAATCGTTTTGAGCATCTGCGCGCCTTGTAAGGCTTTGGTGGGATTCAAGCCGCGCGGCGGATCAATCTCCACGCTGGTAACCCATTTGCCAGCGTTCAACTTTTCGCGCAAGGTGCGCGGTACACGCGTCATCCCTTCCGCCGGTTCTTCCGGCGTTGGGGGTTTGGGTTTTTCGATGACGACCACGCGTGGGGTCTCGGTGGGATGCAAAGCGTTGAGGGCGTGGCGCATGGCCGCAATGTGTTCTGGTGTAGTCCCGCAACAGCCGCCGATAATCTTGGCACCCAGTTCATTGACAAACTTGGGAACGTACTCGGCAAAGTATTGCGGCGATGAGATGTAAAGGTAGCGCTCGCCGATGCGGGTAGGAAAGCCGGCGTTGGGCATCACGGAAATGAGCGGCGCCGGTTGAGCATCGAGCGTGGCCACCATGCGTTTCACGGCCTCAAACGTGCCGGCGGGACCGACCGAACAATTCGCGCCGATGACATCTACCGGCAACGTGCGCAAGGTGGTGGCAATTTCTTCCGGCGTGTTGCCCACCAGCGTTACCTCATCTTCGATGAACGACATTTGCGCGATGAGCGGCAAATCACGCGTTACCTCACGCGCGGCGGCAATCGCGATCTGAAGTTCGTGCAAGTCCGACATCGTTTCAAGGATAATCGCATCCGCACCGCCTTCCAGTAACGCTTCGAATTGTTCTTTGAAGGCAAGGTGGGCTTGGGCTTCGGTGATCGCACCGAGCGGCGCGATGAATTGTCCCAAGGGTCCCACCGCGCCAAAGACAAAGGCATCGCGCCCAGCCACTTCGCGCGCCTCGCGGGCGATTTTGACGCCGCGCACATTGATCTCGCGCACCTTGTGTTCCAAACCATGGTGCGCCAGTTTGAAACGATTTGCGCCAAACGTGTTCGTCTCGATGGCTTCGGCGCCGGCGCGCAAATAATCGCGATGAACTTCTTGAACGAGCGTGGGATTCGAGAGATTCAGTTCATCAAAACATCGTTCAAACGAGATACCGCGTGCGTACAACATCGTCCCCATTGCGCCATCGGCGAGGAGGGGAGCGCGGGCGAGACGATTGAGGAGCGGGTTGGAAATTGGCATATTTTCCTTTAACCAACAGAAGAGTTGTTCATTTGCCGTCGGTGCGCCGGTCGTCGGATGAAAAATTGATGGGACGCCGACGAGCGCAGACCCACGCACGTTGGATGTTTTGATCTGCATTCATCCGCGTCCTATGTTGCGAAGCAGAAGTGTGCCGGCGTTTTGCTCTGGACCTCTGCGCCACCGCCTTTATGGATTTAGGTCAGGTTATTTTTCTGCCAAGGTGAGTGCCAGATTCACAAACGTCCGCGTGGGCGTACCATTGCCCCATTTGTTCTTGTAGCCATTCTCTTTGGCATTGCCAAGCAAGCCCACACTCCCGGCAATATCCAAATGCGCCCACGGTGTCTCGCCGACAAAGTTCTTGAGAAACAATGCCGCTGTGATCGAACCGGCTGGGCGTCCCCCTGAATTCTTAAGGTCTGCCCAATCGCTCTTGATCTGTTCCGCGTATTCTTCATCCATAGGCATCGCCCAGTTTTTCTCACCGGTCGCTTCGCCAATTTGGAACAAGGTCTCGGTCAATTCCTTGTTGTTACTGAATACTCCCGTGCGATGATTTCCCAAGGCGATGACCATGGCCCCGGTGAGGGTTGCCGCATCCACCACCGGCGACAACTTGAGCGTTTGGGTTGCATAAGCCAACGCATCGGCAAGCACCAAGCGTCCCTCGGCATCGGTGCTGATCACCTCGATGGTTTTGCCGTTCATCGCTTTCAAAATATCGCCGGGTTTGAAGGCTTTGCCGCTGGGCAGGTTTTCCGTTGCTGGGACAATGCCGGTTACATTGATCTTGGGTTTGAGTTGGGCAATGGCTTGCATGGCTGCAATCGTTGCCGCGCCGCCTGCCATATCGCCTTTCATATCTTGCATTCCATCCGAGGGTTTGATCGAGATGCCGCCCGAATCGAAGGTGATGGCTTTGCCCACGATCCCCAAGCCGGGAGCCGCCGCTTTGCCAGCACCCCAATAGCGCAGGACGATCATCGCCGGCGGTTCATCCGATCCTTGCGCCACGCCCAGGAATGCGCCCATACCGAGTTCTTTGGCTTGGGCGCGATCAATGACGTAAAATTCCAAGCCATACTTTTGAGCAATGTCGCGGGCGATTTCTGCCAGCCGCGTGGGCGTCATGGCATTGCCGGGTTCGTTGGTCATATCGCGCGCCAAGTTGGTTGCCTCGGCGATGATCTTGCCGCGCTCGACCCCGGCTTGAATCGCCGCCAGTTTCGTTGCATCGTTCTCAAGAATCGTAACCGAATTCAGTTCGCCCACCTCATCGGGGGTGGTGTGGTATTTGCGAAAACGCCACAAACCGAGGAGGATGCCTTCGGTGTTGGCTTGCGCGGCGGATGACACATCCAAGCCTGCTTGTCCTGCGCCGTGCAAAATTGTCGCAATATTTTTTGCGCCTGCAGCGCGCAAGGCCTTCACACCTTGCGCGGCGGCTTGACGCGCCCGATCCAGAGTAAATGATTCGGGTTTACCTAGCCCTACCACACAGACGCGGTCTGCTTTCACGCCCGGCTGACCCAAGGTGTGCAAGATGGTTGTGTGTCCTAGTTTGCCTTTGATTTCACCTTTTGCAATCAATTGGCTAATCAATCCATTCAGGGCTTGATCCACGGCGCCGGTTGCACCACTGGGGGTTGTTATACCTTCGAACAAATTGACCAGGATGCCGTCGCCTTGCCAGGTCAGCAAGTTACCGACTTGAACATGTAATTCCACACGTGCCTCCATCATACGAATCGTTGAATGATTTCTCTGCGAGCAGGATTGTAGCACACCCATATTAGAGCGTCAAGGTTATTGCTTGACAACTAAATTTGTGGTATACTGAATTTAGAACTGATGTTACGCGGTCAACGATTTATTCAGAGTTCACGGAGGTTTCGATAGTTTTTCTGTGTGCTCTGTGGTAAAATCGCGTGAGTTTAGAACTCGCCTTGCCGCCAACTAAGGGGGAATGAAAGGGTTGGTCTCATAATTGGCAAGAGAGACCGAGAGATAGGTACTTGCCGTTAGGGGAGGACGAGGTTGTC
Source organism: Anaerolineae bacterium (assembly GCA_034433515.1). Classification (GTDB taxonomy): domain Bacteria; phylum Chloroflexota; class Anaerolineae; order UBA4142; family UBA4142; genus DAOTXS01. The sequence goes on from DAOUAL010000039.1 coordinate 4,087, forward strand.
CGTGGCAGGTGCTTTTTAATTTGCGCCGGGTGCACGATTGACAGGGTGTTTTTCACGATTCCCGATTCTTACATATGTATCGTACTGATTCTGAATTAATCCAAGCGTGTCTCGACGGCAATGAAGCGTCCTGGTATGAATTGATTGACCGCTACAAGCGGTTGATCTATTCGATTCCGCTGCGGCAGGGCCTTTCGATGGCTGATGCCGACGATGTGTTTCAAAATGTGTTCACCATCGTCTTTCGTCGGCTAGAAACTTTGCGGAATCAGAAATTACTTGCGGCGTGGCTCATTCGGATCACCTACAACGAATGCCAGCATCTCCGCAAACGGATGCCCGCGACCGGCGAAATTCCAGAGACTTTGGCAGATCCCCAATCACCAGCCCAAGAAGAAGTGGAGTTGCTTGAGCAGCGTCATCTTGTTCATCAAGCCATGGAGCAACTTGATCCCCGTTGTCGTGAATTGCTGACCGCGCTCTTTTTGTCATCGCCCACACAAAGTTACGAGCAAATTGCTAGTCGTCTGGGGATTCCCACCGGTAGTATTGGACCTACCCGCGCCCGCTGTTTCAAGAAACTCCAAGCCATCTTGGAGGAGATGGGCATAGATCTCAGCTAACGTTTCGAAAAATATTCGGTAGTCGGAAAGACATCTGCTCTCTAACTTTCTACAAGCCGAGCGGATCGCTTTTGCTAAATAGTACCCAAGTAGGAGGGTCAACAAGTATTTTTCTTTTCTAATTTTTCCTCTTAATGGTCAGAGATAGTCCTATGGAAACTAAACACATCAACGACGAACATTTGATTGCGTTTGTCGCACAAGAATTGGACGAAGGGGAAGCCCAAGCCGTCTATGATCATTTGGCAGTTTGCTCGGACTGTAGTGCCCTGGTTGGTTCATTCAAGAGCATTCGCAAACTTGTCGGCGATGATCATATGCTAGAACCACCTATGCTAGAACCACCTCTCTCTACCATCGAAAGAGCGTATGCGATCTTTCATCAACATCGAACGAATGCACCGCCCAAGCCAACGTGGATCAGTTTATTCCGATTATTTATAGTTTCTTAGAAAGGCAAGCTGCCTACGGGTGATCGCGATGAACGCGATCACGTTTTTTTGCGTACTCGCTAGAAGGGAATGGTTGAGTGGACTAGTATAGTGCAGCAACATGAAAGTGCGTCGTGGAAACTTGGCCGTCTCGGTAACCATTTTTCCATCGGTCTGGTATACAACTATTTCATGTTGTTGCACTAGTTGGTGCGCCTACGCAATCGGCTGCAGTCGCTTTTCACCTCGTTGAGCCACCCGCATTCATTCGGCAGTCTCTCTCTCCCCTCCTGTCCACTGCCTCCTGCTTTCCGCCACTGCCAACTGTAGTAACAATCACCCGCTTGGCGCCGGCTTTGAGCAACGCGCGTTCCACCGGCTCGCGTGTCTCTCCATTCACCAACGCAATCACGTTCCCCCCGCGCCCCGCGCCGGAAAGTTTTGCACCGCGCGCGCCCGCCGTCTTGGCTGCCCAAATCAATCGCTCGATCTCGGGCGAGGATACCCCCATCTCGCGCAGACACGCTTGATTGTCGTTCATCAAATAGCCCAGCCGCTCCACCTGACCCCGCTCAATCGCCGCGCGCGCCTTGTCCACGATTTGTCCCACCCGATCGAACAACGCCTCGTATCGCGCGCGATCCTGTTCCCACGCACGACGCACATCCCCCACCGCAATCTTGGTGGGCGCGGCGATGCCGGTGTCTGCGATGGCAAGTGTGAACGGATGGGCGATGCGGAAGGTTTCAATCGGTTTGGCTTTGATAAAATAAACGGGCTGTTCCAAGGCGATCACTGTGTTGTCAATCCCACTCGGTGTACCGTGATGCAGTTTCTCCACCTCGTACGCAAGCGCAGAAATTTCGTGATCGGACAAATTCACCACCGAGCGCACAGAGATACTTTTTGTTTTCTCCGTCTCCTCGGTGGTAAAGAATTTCCCCAGCGCGCGCGCAATGGCAACCGAGACCGCCGCGCCGCTGCCCAAGCCACCGCCTATCGGAATCGTTGAACTGACGTGCACGCTAAACCCACGCGGCTCGACGCCGAGTTTCGCGCAGGTCAAGCGAGTGATCAGCGCGAGCGGATCATCGGCGGGAGCAGTGCGTAAATCGTACTGCTGCGCGAGATCGGCGGCATCCAGGATCACGCGCTCATCGGCGCGCGGCTCAATCGTCGCTTGGGCGAACACGTGCGCGACCGGCACCGCAATCGCTGGGCGTCCGTACACGACCGCGTGTTCGCCGAACAAGATGATTTTCCCCGGCGCCATCGCCGTTTGAGTTTTGGGATTTGGGATTTGGGATTTTTGCATCTACGTTACGCTTTACGTTTTATTCTTTCATGCTATAATTGCCCCCAGGAGTCTTGGCTATGAGTCCAGAGATAACCGTGTTGATTGCTCAACTGGGGTTGGTTACGGTCTTGCTTTTTCTCAACGGGTTTTTCGTCTCGGTTGAATTTGCGTACATCACCGTGCCGCGTCCGCGCATTGATCAGTTGGTGGACAGAGGCAATCGCGCGGCTAAATTGGTGCAACAGTTGATCGGCGATACCGACCGCGTGTTGGCGGCGTCGCAAATTGGCATCACGATCGCGTCCTTGGGGATCGGTTGGGTGGGCGAAAATGCGACCGAAAAAATCATCCGCTTGTTTTTCCAAGCGATGCCGGTTCAGATGAGCGAGACGATTGCGCACACGGTTGGCATCGTGCTTGCCTTTTCGATCATCACGGCACTGCACGTGGTCTTGGGCGAGCAAGCCCCCAAGATCGTGGCGATTCGCCAAGCCGACCAATTCGCCTTGCTCTCAGCGCGCGCGGTGGCTTTTTTCGATTGGGTGATGCGTCCGCTTGTCGTCCTGCTCGATGCAGCCACCGAGCGCGTGGTGCGATGGGTAGGCATTGAACCGCTGGGCGCGCATCAAACGATTTACACGGTTGAAGAACTCAAGCAGTTGGTGGACGAGACGCAAGAGCATGGTGAACTTGAGCCGCACGAAAAAGAAATGTTGCACAACGTGTTCGAGTTCGATGACAAGGTGGTGCGCGAGGTGATGGTCCCGCGCACGGAAATGATCGCTATCGAACAAGATACCACCATCGCCGAGTTTTTGCAAACGTTCAGCGATTATCCGCACGCGCGCTTTCCGATTTTTGGAGAGAGCATTGATAACGTGATTGGCTTTTTGGCGATCAAGGATGTTTTGCGCGCGATTGCCTCGACGGGGGCGAGCGCACTGGATGAGCGAGTCAAGTCACTAGCCCGCCCGGTGCTGTTTGTTCCCGAAGCGAAACGGATTGGCGCGCTCTTTGCCGAAATGAAAGTCCAAAAGATTTCGGTCGCCATTGTGGTGGACGAGTTTGGCGGGACAGCCGGGATGGTTACCGGCGATCAATTGGTGGAAGAGATTGTGGGCAGGGTCGCCGATGAGACGATGATCGAGGAAAATGCCATCGAAACCATTGACGACAAGACGGCGCAGATTGATGCGCAGTTGCGGATTGACGAAGCGAATGAGGAACTTGGACTCGATTTGCCGGAAGATGTCAATTATGAAACGGTGGCGGGCTTGATTCTGTATCACTTGAAACGAATTCCCAAAGAAGGGGATTGGCTCAAGGTGGACGACGTCAAATTGACGGTCATTCAAATGGTGGGACCTAAAATCGAACGGGTTCAAGTTACGCGGCAATAGGTGTCGCAGGAGTTGGGGATGGCAGACGTACTTTTAGAAATTGTTTTCATTCTTGGCTTGACGATGCTCAACGGCACGCTGGCAATGTCAGAGATTGCAATTGTCTCGGCGCGCAAGACTCGCTTGCAACAAGCGGCGAACGCCGGCGACCTGCACGCGCGTGCCGCGCTCGATTTGGCGAATGCGCCCACCCTGTTTCTTTCGACGGTGCAGATTGGGATCACGCTGGTGGGCATTCTGGCGGGTGCGTTTGGCGGCGCAACGATTGCCAATCGTTTGGAAATGGCGTTTGTCCAAATTCCTGCGCTCGCGCCGTACGGGCACATTATCAGTCTCGCGCTGGTTGTTTTGGCGATCACGTACTTTTCACTCATCATCGGCGAATTGGTGCCCAAGCGTTTGGCGTTGAGCCAGCCGGAACGCATCGCCGCCGCTATCGCCGCGCCGATGCAAGGTCTCTCGCGGCTTGCCGCGCCCTTGGTACGCCTGCTCAGTTTTTCCACCGATGCGATCCTGCGCGGCTTGGGCATCAAAGCATCATCGGAAACGCCGGTCACGGAAGACGAAATCAAGATCATGATGCAACAAGGCGCGCAAGCCGGCACCTTTGCCGAAGCCGAACAAGATATGGTTACGCAAGTCTTTCGGTTGGGAGATCGGCGGGTGAGTGCGTTGATGACGCCGCGCCCCGATATTGTTTGGATTGACTTGGATGATCCGCCGGAAATCAATCATCAAAAAATCGCACGTCAACATCACTCGTACTATCTGGTGTGTCGCGGCAGTTTCGATAACATTTTGGGCGTGGTGCACGTCAAGGATATTCTGGCGCAAAGTTTGAGCGGCAAACCGATTCAGTTGGAGGCACTCTTGCGACCGCCGCTCTTTGTGCCCGAAAATGTCCGCGCCCTTTCAGTACTGGAACAATTCAAACAAACCGGCGTGCATATTGCGCTGGCGGTGGACGAATATGGCGTGGTGCAAGGATTGATGACGCTCAATGATATTTTAGAAGCCCTCATCGGCGAAATTCCCGCGGCGGGGGAACCGGTGCAACCGGAAATTATTCGCCGGGCGGATGGCTCGTGGTTGGTGGACGGGATGTTGCCGCTGGATCAAGTCAAAGAATTGCTCAAGGTGGATAAGCTCCCCGGCGAGGACGAGTTCAATCTGCAAACGATGGGCGGTTTGATGATGACGCAACTAGGACGCATCCCTGCCCCCGCCGATTATTTCGAGTGGCGTGGTTGGCGCTTTGAAGTGGTGGATATGGATGGCAAGCGCGTGGACAAGGTGCTGGTGGCTGCCCAAACGCCGCGCGCGCTGAATGGAAAGCAAAATGGCTGAACCCCAACGAACTCCTAAGGTTCTCACTATTTATCTTGAACTGAGTCAATATCCCATTCTGGCGCCCACCATTCGCGCCAAGATGCGGCAAGAACTTTTTTTGCGCGGCGTCATTACCCGCGAAGCGTTTGAAGCCGAAGTGTTTGAAAAGGCACGCCTCTCGCAACAATTGGAGGGCTTGGTGGACCCGTTGGTGCAAGAATCGGCGGAGGTGTGGGAGCGCCGCTTGCAACAAACCCGCGATACGTTGACCGATTTCTACTTTGCCTACAACCTCCCGCACGACTTGTTCAAAGATATTGTGCAATCGGTTTTGCAACAACGCAACCCGGATCACAAAGTGGTGCTGACCTTCAACCCGGAACTCGCCCCCCTCGATCTGGTCATTGCACAAGGCGAGAAATTTGAAGCCCTGCCTCCCGCCGAGCGGCACCAAGTGCGGCATCACTTGCAAGAAGTGATCGTCGTGTTGCTCAAAGCGCTCGTCAGCGATCAATTGGCATTTGTTCGCGTTGCCAAAGAATGGTTTACGGTGGCTGATTTCAAGGAGATTCGCCGGAATCGGATTGGGGATGGCAAGATTGGCGGCAAGGCGGCGGGGATGTTGCTGGCGTGGAAGATTTTGCAGCATTCTGCCGCAGAAGAAGGCATAGATTTGCGTGAACACATCGTCTTGCCCAAATCGTACTATGTGGGCGCCAACGTCTTGTACGAGTTCAATTTGCAAAACGGTCTCTTTTTCCCGGTGGATCAAAAATACAAAACGCGCGATGAAATCGAAGCCGATTATCCCAACATCGTCCGGGCGTATCTCGAAGCTCGCTTCCCCACCGAATTTGCGGAAAAGTTGCGTGACTTGCTGGCGCGAATTGGCAAGCGCCCGATTATCGTGCGCTCCTCCAGTCTGCTCGAAGATAATTTTGGCACGTCGTTTGCCGGCAAGTATGCCAGTTACTTTTGTCCCAACCAAGGTAACCTGGATGATAATCTGGACTCGGTCATCGCCGCGATCAAACGGATTTACGCTAGCGTCCTTGCCCCTGATCCCTTGGTGTATCGGCAACGCATGGGTTTGGTGGATTACGATGAACGGATGGCAATTCTGATTCAAGAAGTGCAGGGCGATCAACGCGGTCACTATTTGTATCCGACGTTGGCGGGCGTGGGGTATAGCCGCAATCCGTTTCGCTGGCATCCGCAAATTCGCCGCGAAGATGGATTCTTGCGCTTGGTGTGGGGTTTGGGCACACGCGCGGTGGATCGGGTGGACAATGATTTTCCGCGTCTGGTCGCGCTCAGTCACCCCCACTTGCGGCCTGATGTGGACGCGAAAGAGATTCGTCGCCATTCGCAACAACATGTGGACGTGATTGATTTGCAAAAAAATATTTTTACGACCCGCTCCTTCAGCGAGGTCATTTCGCCGGACGATCCGGCATTGCCATACTTGGTCTCGGAAGATCACGGTGATTTTATTCGACCGCTCTTTACCAACCCACGTCTCTTGTCTCCCGAACAATTGTTGTTGACGTTTGATGGCTTGCTGCAGCACACGGACTTTGTGCCGCTGATGAAAACCATCCTCAAACGATTAGAGACGGTCTATAATTTTCCGGTGGATATTGAATTCACCGCTGATCTCATTCCCGATCATGGCAAGCCGCGCGTGGTGGTGCATTTGCTCCAATGTCGTCCGCAATCGCAATATGCGGCAACACAACAGGTGAATGTGCCCATCAACATTCCCGATGCCGACAAAATCTTTTCCTCGCATCGGCTGGTACCGGAAGGCGTGGTCTCGGATATTCGCTATATTGTTTATATTGCGCCAGAGAAATATATGGAAGCGGGACCAATCACCAAACTGGAATTGGCGCGCCTTGTGGGACGCTTGAACAAATTGCTCGAGGGGCAAACCTTTATCCTGATGGGACCCGGGCGTTGGGGGAGCACTAATCCCGATCTGGGTCTGCACGTTACGTACGCCGATATCTGCAACACGCGCGTGCTGGTGGAGATTGCGTTGCCGCGCGGCGACAGCACGCTCGAAGTATCGTATGGCACGCACTTTTTCCAGGATTTGGTGGAGGCGCACATTTATCCATTGCCGCTGTTTCCAGCCGAACGCGACACCATTTTCAACCGTGAGTTTTTTGAACGGGCACCTAATCTACTTGCCACGTTGTTACCGCAAGATGCGTCTTGTGCGGACTATGTTCATGTGATTGATGTGCCGGCAGTAACCGGCGGCCGTTCGCTAGAGATTGTGATGGACGAAGACAAGAGTCTGGCGTTGGCATATTTGAGATAAAAGAGCGGCATCGGACTGGTAGAGACGGGTCGCCGACTCGTCTGTAGTAGCGTTTCCCTTTTTGGTGCAATCGGAATATAATTGGATTGATTACGACCTTGTCAGTTGAGTCGAATGTATGCAACGAAGCATCTCGTTTACGATGATTTCAAAGGAACCGGCGAGGTGCTTTTTCGTTCAGCAAACGGGCAGGTCTTGCCTAGTCACAACTTTTGAAATCTGCAATGAGCGAGGTTTCATCTTGAAACCTCGCTCTTGATAGGACTAGCATTTCATCACCATGGAATTTGATCGTTCGATCCCCACGCACAAATCTATCGAATGGCGACATCTGATCTATCTGGCGTTGTTGGCAGTTGCTGTGTTCTTGCTTCTGCCGCATCTCATCCGATTGGATCGGTTGGTCAAACTAGTACTCACCGTGCACCCGCAGTATATCGTAATCGCACTGACCACAGAGACCTTTCGCTACGTGTTCAGTGCCGGTTCCACCATCGCGTTGGCGCGTCTGTTTGACCGGCGAGTTCCGCTGATGCCAATGACGGAGGCATTCTTTGCCGGCGCGGCACTGAATCGAATCTTTTCGACGGGCGGCGCACCGGGAATGATCGTGCGGCTCATTTTTCTCATCAAGCAGGGATTGCATGTCGGTTCGGTTGCCGCGATCTATATGATCGAAGATATTATCGGCTTGGGGATTGGCATGATTGTATTTCTCTTGGGGATTGGTACGCTCACGGGCGCACAAAATACCCGGGCAATTGTTGAACTTGCGCTGGGATTGTTGGCAGGGTCGGCGCTATTGGGCTTGGTGGTCATCTATGTCTTGCGCCAAAAAATCCTGGTGCGACGCTTGGTTCACGGCATGGCGTACTGGAGTAATCGTTTCACGGAGCGATTGTTCCGTCGCACAGTTTACCATCGCGAGCAAGTTGAACGCACGCTCGATGATTTCTATCTGGGGATGCATCAAGCGCGTTTGCGACCGCAATATGTGGCGGCATCTTTGCTTTTTAACTTTCTGCGCTACGCGGCGGGCGGCGCCACCTTGTTCTTTTGCTTTTACGCGCTGGGCGACACGATCTCCCCGGGCGTTTTGATTATGCTCTACACGACCGCTAGCGTACTATCCACCACCAGCGCGATGCTAGGCGAAGTGGCAATTATGGGCACGGGTTTCATCGTCCTCTTTGGTCTGCTGGGTTTGACGCCAGAAGCGGCGATTCTGGCAACGGTGCTTTCACGTGCGCTGGCATTTTGGTTGCCGCTGCCGGTGGGCTTGCTCGCGCTCTGGCATTTGCGCCGGCGTAATCAGTTGTAATCGTATTCTCGCGTAAACCAAAACGAGCAGAAGACAAAATCTTCTGCTCGTTTCCATTCCCGCCGATTTTAGATTGATGGTGCGGAATCATCCGTTGACGCCGGGGGACTGGGTGGCGTTGGTTGAGCCGGCGCAAGCGTGGTGGTCGCCGGTGCAGCCATTGGATAGGGGCGCGTGCCAAATCGTGTGAGTGCAACGGCTCCAATCGCCAGGGATGCCACAAAGAGCCAGATCAGCCCGCCCAGAAACGGAATTGAAGTAACGAGCCACAACACGAGCAAGCCAATCACCATCGCTAGAATCGGCACGATGCCTTTGAGTTTGAGTGCGTTTGCCAAACGATCGCCCAAGATCATACTGATGGCGACCCAGCCAAACACACCCGCCGCCACAAATGCAATTGCCAAGACAAGCGAGACCGGAATTCCGAGGCACGTCAGAATGAACAAGATCATCAAAGGGGGCACGACGAGCCACGTCAGACAACCCACTCCCACGCTGGGCAACGCCGATTGTTGCGCCACCTCGCCCACGAGTTTGAGTTGATTCGGCATAAAGACGATGATCAATGCTCCGAGGGCGGCAAGACCCAGGGTGAGCACGAGGCCGGTTGCAAAATCTCCCAACACGCGCCACAGCGTTGTTCCCGTAAACGGCGCGGGCGAAAAGCCGGGGAACGCTGGTACGCGCACGCGTGGAAAAGCGGTCCCGGTATTGCGCACAACTTGGCCACGCACTGTTGCGCCGTCCTGACGATTCACTCCACCGCCCAACACAATCACATCATTCCCCACCACTGCCGTTGCGTCGAGCGTTACATCGCCGCCAAAATTGGCAATGTCACTGGCAACCTCGCCGGCAGCTCGCACATCGCCGCCAAACGAAACGATCGCATGTCCAATCGTCGCGCCTTCTTCCACCACCACATCGCCGCCAAATGAAACCACATCGCGAGTTACGGCGGCGCCCTTTTCGATGCGTGCATCACATCCGAACAACACCACATTATTCGGTGTCTCGCCGGCACGCACAACGGTCGAATTACCAAAGCACACGTGATCGCTACGACCATTATCGGCGGATGCCGGCGTTGCTGCGAATGTCACAAACAAAACCATCAACACAATCATCCAGCGTTTCATTTTGTTCAACCTCCCACAGATGTCGAGGAAAACCGGAAGGGTCCGATCACCACGCGCACCCAGATCAAGGTCAGTGCCAACACACTGATGCCTAGCATCAGCAGTTGGTTCGCATCCGCTTGATCGCTTACAACGGTCGTTGCCGCCCAAACCATTTCGATGAACTTGCGCGTCCAGAAAGCCAGCGTCGCCAAGGTGCTCCAGAGCGAGACTAGCGCGCTCGGCGTAGTGATCAACGCCGAGACCCAAGCGATGAGCCACCCTGCCACAAGGATGAGGATCACACCGGCGGCGATGACGAGCAAGGCGGATCCGATCAATGCTCGTTGGCGTGCTTGCGTGCGTTCGTATTCAGCGATGCGTGCCATCACCCGGGAAGTGAATCCCGCCGATGGAGTCATCATCGTGAACCGAGTTTCGTTACGCATACTCAACATCCTCCATGGATGGCAGCCACCACCGCCGGTTGACGACGATTGGCTTCCAACGCCTTTGCCAGGGCTTGGCGCGCACGAAACAGTTTGACCTTGACCGCACTCACGGAATCGCCCGTGGTTTGCACAATCTCTGCCACTGATTGATCGTGCCAGTATTTCAACACGATCACGAGACGATGCGTGGGTGAGAGCCGCTCCAGCATGCGAGCGATTTCGTCCGCATTCTCGCGTCGCAACACATCGTCGCTGGGCTCCGGCACGCTTACTTCGCGGCTTGTCAACGTTTCGCCGATGAATTCGTCTTCGATGGACAGCCACAAGAATCGGCGACGGCGTAAACGATCAATGCAGTGATGTGCGGCAATCGCTAACAACCACGTCGCAAATTTCTGACGGTGATCATAGCGCTTGAATTGCTTGTACAGGCGCAGAAAAGTTTCCTGCGCGGCATCTTCTGCATCTTGCGCATTGCCCAACATGCGATACGCCAAGTTGTACACCGGCCTCTGATACTGTTCGACCAGTTGAGCAAAAGCAGTGTGATCGCCTTGTTGGGCACGGGCTACGAGCAGTTGCTCTTCCAAGTTTCCCTCTCACTACCATCTACGTGGCAAGTTGAAAAAGGTTACACGCTGGTTGACTTGGGTAAAGTAACCGCGAGATAACCCTCGGTCCAAATCGCTGATTCGAACACGTGGAACAAGCCGGTGATCAAGATCAACACCAAGACCAAGGGAATGAGCAGACACGCGCCTAGAATCAAAGCCGCCTGCCACGATTGAGATGCCAAGCCCATTGCCACACCTGCGCCTATCGGGATACCGACCAAGATGAGCGTGATGGGGATCATCAAAATTGCAAAGCCGATGCTGATGCCGATAATGAGCAAGTACAGCACAACCACATTGCCCAGATTCTCGCGCACCAACCGATACCCCTCACGAATCGAATCCATCACGCCGCGCCTGCCAATAACGCACGCGCGCAAGATGAATTGATAGAATGGTTCGACGACCAAGTAGAGAAGGGCCAAACATATAACGGCGCAACAAATCATCACAAGCGAGCCGGCAATGCTTCCAGCGAAAACGGTCCACAATGCTTCGGGGACATTTTTGCCGGTGTTGATCAACGGCACAATCGCTGCCAGGATGGGCGCGAGTGCGATCACCATCAACACGAGCGTGATAATCATCAAAGGCAGATTGATCGCGATGGCAATCCCCAACTGAGGCCAGAACCGGTCGGCACCAATGCTAAACCCGCGACGAATCGTTGGGACGGTACCGTTCGTTTCCAACTCTTGCACCAAACCGATCAGCGCGGCGCGGCTGAGAAAACGCAAGACGATACCCAGAATCGCCAGCACGACGATGACACAGCAAACCAGCAAGATGATGAGCGTGAGGTTCTGCCAGAAATCGGGAGGCAGGGTGGGCAAGCCTTCACCGCCGCGAGCAGTGGTGGGAAAATCTCTTCCGCCGCCCCAATTCCCAAAGTTGAAATTACTTCCGCTGCTTCCGCCAAACAATGCCATTAGAAAACCAAACAACCACAGTGCGCGATACTTGAAGGTGATTTCAAACGCGCGTGCCAGGATCTTTCCGTAATCCATTTGTGCCTCCTTGTTGGAATTTTCCAACCCTCACAATAAGGCTTTGTCAAAGTCTATTGACGGGCGGTTAAAACCGCTGCAATCGCAAGCGTTCACGCCCTTTCGATTTCGATGATAGAGACGAATCGGCGACTCGTCTGTACACTCTTCTGCGTGAACGCTTGCGACACCACCCGAAGCCGACCTGCGTCGGCTCGGTGAGCCCGCGCAGGCGGGCTTGGGGTTCTGGTTGCCGCGAATTGATTCGCCCAACGCGACTTTGACAAGGCCCAACCCTCACAACGATTGCCTTTGACAAACCGGCGATAAACCGGTATAGTCCAAACCTATTTGGGAGAGCCGATGCAAAAATTCACATCCGAATTTCCGCGCCAGTTTTGGGTTCTCTTTGGCGGTACGCTGGTCAATTCGATTGGCGGCGGAATGGTATTTCCGTTTCTCACCCTCTATCTGCACCAACGGCTGAACATTTCAATGACCTATGTGGGCATCATCTTGATGTTTTGGTCCATCAGTTCGCTCGTGGGGCAGATTGTGGGCGGCACGCTCACGGATCGTTTGGGTCGCAAAAAGTTGATGACGGTCAGTCTTTGTGCGAGTGCTGGCGTGATGATAACCTTTGGCTTTGCCGATTCGTTTGGGCTTGCCGCGTTGATTGTCATCTTGGCGGGAGTCTCCGGGGCACTCTATCAACCGGCGCGCGATGCGATGATCGCCGATTTAATTGAGCCGGTTAAACGACCACAGGCGTATGGCTTGATTCGCGTCGTGGCTAATCTGGGCATTGCGATTGGGCCGGCAATCGGCGGATTCTTGGCGGCGCATTCCTACCTCATCACCTTTTTGGGCAATGCCGGGTTGACGCTCATCTTTTTTCTCATCACGATTTTCTGGATTCGCGAGACCAAGCCAGCATCGAGTTCTTTGGATTCAACCCAGCCCGCGGCGGGCAACTTTGTGGTGATTCTGCGCGATTATCGTTTTGTTGCCTTTTGCGGCGCGGTCGCGCTCTGCACGATTCTGGCGGGTCAAATGATGGCAGTCTTGCCAGTGTATATGAAAGACAATTTTGGCTTGGGCGAAAGTTTCTTTGGCTGGGTCATGACCACCAACGCCGCGATGGTGGTCTTGTTCCAATTGCCGATCACGCGCATCGTGCGCAACGTTCCACGTCTATCGCTTACGGCAAGCGGCGGATTGTTGTATGCGTTGGGGGTGTTCAGCGTTGCATTCGCCAACGCCTTTCCGCATTTTATTTTGGCGATGGTCATCTATACCCTTGGCGAAATGATTCTCGTCCCCACCTCCACTGCCATCACCGCCGATTTCGCGCCGCCCGAAAGGCGCGGACGTTATATGGGAATGCTGGGGCTCACGTGGAGCATTGGCTTTGGCATCGGACCTACGCTCGGTGGGTTGATTGGCGATCACATCGGGCCCACCGCGATTTGGTGGATCACTGCCTTCTCCGGCGTTGCCGCCGCCATCGTCTTTATCGCGCTCGCGCGGATCAAGCCAATCCCAGCGGCGACGCCCGCTACTTGATCTACGTAGGGCACGCGAGTGCGTTACATTCCTCTGCTCCAGCGCATTCGTTCGCGTTGGGTGACGCGCGCCGTCAAATCCAAGGTGAGACACGAGACGGAGATCACGCGATCCAACATCACCGCGCGCACATCCGAGTCCGGCTCCGGCGATATTTCATCCAACATCAATTCATAGCCGGTAATGGATATGCCGCGCGTGGTGGCGCGCACAATCGAACGATAATAATTATAGCGCGAGGTGCGCGTCCAGCGCCATGGGGTAGTGAGGGTGGCTCCTTCCGGAATGTTCACGTTGATAATGTCTGCCCCGTGGGGCAAGCCGCGTTCTAAAATTTTCTTAGCAAAGCGTTTACCCCATTCTGCCGCCGCTTCAAAATTGATCTGGTTGCTATGCGAGAAGTGATACTTGGCATGGACCGATTGCGAGACCGCCAGCGCCGGCACCCCCATACTCGCCGCTTCCAACGTTGCGCCCACGGTTCCAGAGATCGTTACCCCATTCCCCACGTTTTCACCGTAATTGATGCCAGCCACGATCAGCGCAGGAGGGCGATCCGCGCAAATCAGTACCGCATAACGAACCGCCAATGCTGGCGTTGCCGCAATCGCAAACGCGCGCAAATGTTTCCCTTCGATTTCATAATGGACCGGTTGCGGCACACCTCCACCACGCATCGAACGTCCCGTCGAGGTTTGTTGATCGCGCGGCGCGACAATCATCACTTCGCCCAGTCCCAGCAACGCGCGCGCCATCGCTTTGATGCCGGGCGATTTAATGCCATCATCGTTCACCAACACGATCAAGGGGATTTTGTGTTTTACATTTTTCTGGCTCGTCATTTGCTCTTGGTTTCCAGCCGACCACTGTTCCGCAACCACTGACCAGTCCGCTGCATTCCTTCCTCAAAAGATATGTGGGGAGCGTAACCTAACAATCGTTTTGATTTTTCAATATTGAACACAACGCGATGCGCGTAAAAATTCACGCTCGCTCGCGCCACCCGCGGTGGATAGCCATCGAATTTGGCGATCAGTTCAAAAGCGGTGGCTACACTCAGCGCAAACCAATAGGGCATCGAATTGATTTTTTGAATGCCGAGCATTTTGGCATACGCTCCATAAAACTCGCGCCACGTCACCCCGCGTCCTTCCGTGCCGATAAACGCTTGCCCAGTCGCCGCCTCGTTTTTCAGCGCGAGCAAAATCAAATCAATCAGGTTGTCAATGTAAATGGCGTTGCACATTCCGCGCCCATCACCAATGAGCACCGGTCTGCCGCGTTGCACACGTTCAAGCGGGGTCAACGTCCACGCTTGCGAGCGTGGACCGTATGTGCAACCCGGTCGAATCACCGTGAGTGCCAGGTTGTTTTCGCGTGCAAATTGCCACGCCGCGCGTTCCCCTTCGGCTTTGCTCACCGAGTAAAAATCGCCAACAAAACTCAAAGGCGAATCAGCATTAGCATCGCGCGGCGGTGGCGAGCCGTGGACATTGATTGTGCTGATGTGAATAAAACGCTGAACGCCGACATCACGTGCCGCACGTAAAAGATTGAGCGTGCCACCCACATTCACGCGACGATATTGATTCAACTTGGCGCGTCCACTTTGCATCGCCGCGCAATGAATGACAAGATCACAACCCTCGATGGCGCGTTGAACGGCAGCGGTATCCACCACATCGCCAATTGCAATTTCCGAAATGTGTTGCGGGTGGCGTGTTTCATGGCGCACCAAACCGCGCACGTGCGCGCCTTCTTCGTTGATCAAGCGTTCCGCCAAGCGTCCGCCGATGAATCCGTTGGCGCCGGTGATGAGAACACATTTACCGAGTAAATCCATTGCGCCTCAACTTGTTGGAATAGGAACCAAAATTCCAGCGAATTGGTTATGTGTGTGCATGGGCTTGTGGTAACTCAAGTAGTCTGAGCCAGTTTGTCAATCTCGGCAATAAACCGCGGGTCTTCAAAAAAGTGCTTTCGACAAATTTTCCAGTACTCGCGTGAAACCTTAGATTTCATGATGGATACCAAGAGTGTGTTCTCCGAAGAAATTTTCGAGTAATTATCGGAATAACGGTGAGCGTACATATCGAGGATCATCAGAAACATTGAAAGCATTTTCAAATCCACGGCCTGGTCGAGTTCGAGTCCAAAGAAGCTTGTGCCTTGCGGGGTCTCGGCAAGCCGATCATAGACCTGCCGCCATACACCGTAGGTAGATTCTTCAACCGACTTGCGAATGGAGCGTGCAGTCAATACCAGAGTGACAACCAAGATAATCAATCCTAAAATAGAGACAATGGTATTCGTGATGGACAGATATACGGACAGCATGCCATTGGTGGTATCCATTTCTATCCTCCTCAAGTTGGCGAAATACCCAAGCCTAGTTTTCGCATTTTTCCCTTTGCCGGGTGCGAAAAACAAGTCAGGCGATACTTTTGACGTACTGCAAACGGTGATTTACATCCCGGTCATCTTTTCACTGATCTCCCACAATTTTTTCTGCGCGTTCTCATCGTACGAGGCGGGAGACGATGGGCGTGGTTGGCATCGCACGAAATATTTGCCGGTTACCCCTGCCACGTCCGGCGATGACGCAAGATACACACTCGTGCGTGCACCTTCCTCCGCGCTGACCGCGTGCAAATTGAAAATCGGTTGCGCGATCCATTTGAAAAGCCAACCATTGCTGGCAAGCAAGTTGGTGCGGACGCCGCCGGGATGAAGCACGTTTGCGGTAACGCCGGTGCCTTCCAAGCGTCGTGCGAGTTCATAAGTGAACATGATGTTGGCAAGTTTTGAATGGCAATAGGTCGTCAGGGGATTGTAGCCACGTTTGAATTCCACGTCGTTGAAATTGATGCGCGCCTGCCAATGCATCGCCGACGACACATTGACGATGCGCGCTGGTGCGCTGGCTTGCAATACGTCGAGCAGCAAGTTCGTCAGCAGAAAATAGGCGAGGTGATTCACTGCCCAAGTCATTTCGATGCCATCCACCGATTCCTCGCGAAATATTTTGACGATGCCGGCATTGTTGACCAACACATCGAGTCGCGCGTACTTTTGTTTGAATTGCTCCGCAAGCGCACGAATCTCTTTTTGCGAGGAAAGATCAGCGCGCATAAATTCGATCTGGGCGTTGCCGGTTTGTTGACGCAATTGGCTTACCACCTCCGTGCCTTTGGAAGCATTGCGCCCAACGACAATCACCGTTGCGCCCAAACGCGCCAATTGCTTTGCTGTCTCCAAGCCAATCCCCGATGTTGCGCCGGTAATGAGACAGATTTGACCCCTCATCCTATTTTTCTCTCGCGAGAAGATTTCAGTAAACGCGCAAATAACTCTGCCTGAACGATGGCATCCTCGCGGGCATTGTGCGTCAATGGCACATCGGCGAGAAAGCGCGGCTCCATATCATGCTTGCTCGATTGAATGAACGGTTTGCCGGTCATGCCTGCGTAAAACGATTTGATATCTATGCCGCTGATGCCAAACGGATTGCGTTTGAGAAAGCGATGAAAATAATACGCCACAAACATCCAATCGAACGCGAGGGGATACGCCACGAATACTGGTAAATGATTTGGCGGTGTAACGCGTGTGATCCATTTTTCAAATTCGAGCATGGCGGTGGCTGGCTCGACGCCGTGTTGCTCTAGTTCGTCCAAATTCAATTTGGCAACCGCTATTGCTTCTGCCACGAAATTGCGCGTGATCGGTTTCAGTTCGATATAGAAATTTTCGTGCGGATTGCCCACGACGCATGCGCCCAGCGAAAGCATTGCATATTCGCCGGGAATCGGACCGGAGGCTTCGATGTCAACCGAGATAAAGGTTTCAAGTGGTTTGTTGTCTGTCATCTGTGCTCTAAAACTCTGCCAAACTTCCCATGATGCGTGCGCGCCGTTCGGCGAGTTGGTACAACCCATAACCGACGAGCGGCGACAAGATACCAAACCCGATAACGATCACGAGTTCCGTTTCAATCGGTGCAAGTTCGGGAAAACCGCGCGGATAGTTCATCAAGGTTGAACGAAACGCATCAACGCAATAACTCAGGGGCAAGAGACGTGAAATGGGCTGGAGAATTTCCGGTAAGGCGCGAAAGGGGAAAAACATGCCACAACAAATCATGAGCGCAAATTCCAAAAAGTTTGCTGTAGTTTGGGCGGACTCTTTGACCATCAGGGTGTATGCCGCAAAGGCAAAGCCGATTCCAAACATACCCGCGAGGGTAAATACCAAAATGATTGCCGCGAGTCCAATGTTGTGAAAGGGCAAACGACCGATAAAGAGTTGCACAAACAAGACGGCAACGACGCAGAGCAAGCCGGTCCACAGCACAATCATGGTTACGCGCGAAACCAGCGAGGCGAACTTGGAGGCTGGCGTCAGATAGAGTGATTCGAGCGTGCCTTGATATTGTTCTTCGCGGATGCTATAGCCAATCGTCCAAAGGGTATCGCTCGCAAACATGAACAGCACAAAACCATACATCATCACTGCACCGGTGTTGCTCGTCATACTTTCGGTCAGCTCTGGTGCGCCGCGTG
The DNA here is from genome assembly GCA_034433515.1 of Anaerolineae bacterium. Classification (GTDB taxonomy): domain Bacteria; phylum Chloroflexota; class Anaerolineae; order UBA4142; family UBA4142; genus DAOTXS01. The sequence continues at coordinate 22,118 of DAOUAL010000039.1, forward strand.
GCTCAAACATAATGGCCGCGAACGTGAATAGCAAGATGATGAAAAAGATTTGTGCGAAACTCGTGACGAAATCAACGGGATAGCGTGTCATCACAATGAGTTGCTTTTTGACCATTTCCAGAAAAATGACAAAATCCAAACTAAACCTTGCCCATGAATTTTTCCTTGGGTCATTTCGCATTGGCTCGTTCGTCATGGTCTAAAACTCTCCCACCCCGGCATCGCGCTGAACGCCGCGTTCGGTGCGGGTAAAGAGCCCATAGCCCACCCAGGGCGTGATCACACAAAAGGCACCGATGACCGCAAGATCGAAATACCAATGTTCAAAGAAATATCCCACGCCGAGTAAACTAGCGCGCACTCCATTGTTCATCCAAGTGGGCGGAAATATCATCGCAATCATCCGTAACCACGCGGGAAAGATGGCGATGGGGAAAAAGAGTCCCATCAGAAACGAGATAACCCATTGGGCAAGTCGAATCAGCGCGTTGGCTTCTTTGATGCGCAAAATCATTGCCCCGTAGAGCATCGCAATGCCGTAAAGCGGAATCATCCCAATCAAGAGAAACATCAAGGCGAGCAGAATATTGCCTTGCAGGGGGTTGACGCGAAACACTAGGCATCCCAGTGTGAAGGCTACGACAAAATTGAACCAAGTCCGCATCATTCCGTACAACGAGATACCGAGCAGAATCGAGTCGCGCCCGGTGGGCGCAAGATAGAGCGCTTCGAGGGTGCCGGTTTCTTGCTCGCGCCGCATCCAATAGCCCACATTCCACATCGTGCCACTCACCATCATAAACACGTTCGAGCCGATCAGCAGATACGCCACATAGTTCGCGGTGCCGGTGTTGTGCTGAAAGGCGATTGCCGCTTGTGCCGCACCGCCACTAATGGACTGACCCAGCAAGATCGGCATTGCGGCGATAAACGAGGGCATGATGATGTCGAGCAGACGCCAACCGGGATAACGCGACATGATGCGGAAACGCATCAAGATAATGTGCCAGACGAGGTTGATGCGGGTAGCAAGATTGAAACGGGTCAGAGAAATCATTTCCGATGACTCATTTCACCCGGGTGTCCTCAGCCAGGGTGCGACCGGTTTTGGCGATGAACACGTCTTCGAGCGTAACTTCGGTGGGTGCAATTTGTTCCAGCACCGCGCCATTGTCCATCAAGGCACGAATGAGTTGCGGCAGAATGGCGCGCGGGTCTGGACTCACCACGACCAACTCTTGGACGCCATCCTTGTTCGATAACGCCGCCTTCGCCACGCCTTCCAGCGCGCGCACTGAATCGAACGCTTGAGGAGGAATCACCCCCTCCACCTTGGTGATCCCTTCGCGATTGAGACTTGCTTTGAGTTCCGGAATCGTGCCCAGCGCGATGACCTGACCGTGATCAATGATTGCCACGCGATCGCACAACTCTTCGGCTTCACTCATCACGTGGGTGGTGTACACCACGGTGCGCCCCTGCTCGTTCAGGTTGCGAATAATCGTACGCAATTCACGCCCACGGGGGAGATCGAGGGTGTTGGTCGGTTCATCGAGAATCAAAATCGGCGCATCGTGGATGAGGGCTTTGCCAAACGCCAATTTCATTTTCTGGCCTGAGGAGTACGTTTCGACGGTGCGATCTATAATGTCGCCCAGATTCAACAATGCGATAATTTTTTCGATTTGCTTGGCACGCACGTGGGATGGGATTCGATACAAGGCGCCGAAAAATTCCAGATTCTCGCGTCCCGTCAACTTCCAGTACAACCCGCGTTCACCCATCAACATACAACCAATGCTTGCCCGAATCGCGTTTTCATCTCGTTCGAGTTGATAACCATTGATCCAAGCGGTGCCACGGGTGGGGAGCAGTAGCGTCGTCAGGCATTTGATCAACGTGGTCTTGCCCGCACCATTGGGACCCAGTAAACCAAAAATCTCGCCGGCAAAAATGTCGAGCGTTACCTCAGTAAGCGCTGGGATCTCTTTGACCCGCGAGCGGAACACCCCCTGGCGTTGTTTCGATTGATAGATTTTGGTGAGATCACGAATCTGGATGATGGGTTCCATCGAGTTGTTATGATAATCGGATTTGCGCAAAAAAGCAATCTTGCGATGATGGGTGATTGCATGCATCTTGCCATAAAGGTCATCGCGAAAGATTCTCGATGACTTGCGGGTGGGTAAACATCAGTGCGATGAAGGTCAAAAGTTAAAGGACGGAAGATCACTCTTCCGTCCTTCATCCTTTGTCGGTTTCACTTCCACTGCGTCAAAATTTTTTCGCGCTGGAAAATCTTGGTGGCAAGATACAACACGCCAACATCAATCAACGCGATGAGGATCGAGCCAGCAATGAATGTGAAGGCGTTCAGCAAAATCAAGCCAGCCGTTTGCGCCAGACCCAGCACGACCGCCGGGATTACCAACATCCCGCCGATTTGTTGCGCCACGCGCGTGTCGTTGACGCGCGATGAAATCAACACGCCAATGGCAACGGACAAGAGCGCGAGCAATGGCGTGAGCACAACCATCGCCACGAACCACATTGGATTGAGCAAGCCGGCAAACACTTGCGCCGTCGTTACAAATTTCGCGCCGATGAAAAAGATGGCGTACGCAAACCACGTTGCGATCACCGCTGGAATCACTGCTGCGACTGACTTGCCCAGCAACAACTCGCCGGTGCGGATGGGCGTGGCGAGCAACGGTTCCAGACTGCGCGCTTGCTTTTCGCCAATGACGCTGAACGCGGCAACCGTCATTGGAATGATGAGCGGCATCACCAGATACAGCACCAGAAATTGTTGGAACACGATCAGTTGCATCAGTTCGCTGGGCGAGTATTTAGCAAACTCGGTCGAGAGCGCGTAATAGCGTGCGATTTGTTCGGTGCTGGCGTTCTTCAGGTTGGGATCGTTCATGTCACCACCGAACAGACTAAACATCACAATCGGAATGAAGGCAAGTAAGAGCGGCGGCAGAAAAATCGTAAAGATGAGCAAACGACTTTTGCGAATCTCGAGTAACTCGCGCGCGACGATGGCCTGGATGCGTGAAAGGTTCATGACTTGCCTCCGTTACTCACCAGACTCAAATAGACTTGCTCCAACGAATGTTTTTCTTCGCCGACCGATTGAATCTCTGCCTCCGCATTGACCAGCGCACGCACAATCGCTGGCGTCATTGCCTCTGGATCATCCAACGCAATAGACAAGCGATTGTCTGCGCGTTCGATGCTCTTGATGAAGTCTAATGCTTTGAGCGATGCCAGATGCGCGTCATTCACCGTTCGCATCCGCACGATGATGCGCCGACCATACAACTTGCGGCGCAGATTGATCGGCGTATCCACTTCGATCAAATGTTGTTTCATCACGCCGATATGATCCGCCAGCCGATCCGCTTCGTCCAAGTTGTGCGTGCAGAGAAAAATTGTGCGTCCCTCGCTCTTTAACTCGGCGATGAAATCGCGGACGACTTTGGCGGCTTCGGGATCGAGCGCGCTCGTTGGCTCATCGAGAAAGACGACGCGGGGGTCGTGCAACAAGGCGCGCGCAATCGCCAGTTTTTGTTTCATCCCTTTGGAAAAACTCGCCACCGTTTCATCGCGGCGTTCCCACAAGCCAAGCAGATCGAGATATTTTTTGACGGCGTCGGCGCGTTGCGCATTCGATAAACCATAGAGCCGCGCAAAGAAATCGAGATTCTGCGCCGCACTCAACTTTTCGTACAAGCCGGGCGATTCGGTCAGAATGCCGATGCATGCGCGAATCGCATCGTTGTCACGCCCCACCACATAGCCGGCAACGCGCGCCTCACCCCGGGTTGGGGCGATGAGACAGGCGAGCATGCGCACCGTTGTCGTTTTGCCCGCGCCATTGGGACCCAGGAACGCAAAGATTTCGCCCGGCTGAACGCTGAGATTCAAATTCTCAACGGCAATCGTACCGTTGAAATGTTTGGTGAGTCCATTGGTTTCAATCATTTGATCGCCTGCCCAATCAACGGATACGAAAAATCTTTACCATGCCACACCTGCCACGCTGCGAACAAGCCATAGATCGTCCACGCGATCATCACGCCAAACGGAATCACAATGGCAAGCAACGCGGGAATCATCGTGAAGGGCATCATCGGCTCTGGATGTTGTGGATTGAGCAACACCGGCACAAAGATCGAACCGGCAAACGTGAGTGCCCAGCCCACCCACAGCACAATCGCAACGACAATGCTGATCAGTTGATAGAGCGTGGCTTGCGCGGCTTGGCGTGCTGCAAAATTCGATTTGCCACGTTGCGTGAGCCAAATGAGAAATGCCAGCAAGACCCCCAGCATTCCGCGGCTGAATATGCCGAGGATGATGCTTGCGTGTGCCAATGTGGCATTCACGCGCTCCTCTTGGGTGATGGTTGTCTCATTCAACATTTCGACCCCTCCTGAAAATAACCAAAGAACACCGAGAGCACAGAGAAGAACCGTGTGATCTATGGTGCGCCAATGGCGAACGAACATTTCTTTTTGTATTTACGCGGCGATGTGAAGCAAGTTACGTTTCGCGTCGCGCCAGTACGAAAAACAGAGCGACGATGATTCCGATCAATGGCACGATTGTCCACAGAATCCACCAGTACGAAAAGGCGTGAGTGCCTTGCGTGTTGAACCATACAACGTTCCAAAGCACCGCGATCAAGATCAGATTGGCGAGTGCCAATCCAATGCCGGCAAAAATCAAACCACGTTCGGGGTCCAGTCGCCACAACTTGCCCCAACGACCAAAGGCGATGAGTGGCTCGCGTGTAGCGACCAAGACGGCAAGCACATTGAGCACGACAAAGAGTGCGGCAAGCCCCAGATATGTTACGATAAACTCGTTGCGCGCTTGCCAGCTATCCGGTTGTTCTGCGATGTTGAAATGCACCGCCATGCGTTCTGGCAACGTTGGATACCACAACACGGCGAGCATGACCAACAACGCAAACGTTACGCCGACGGGCGCCAGATAAACCCACCGAAAACGAACCGGCGCAAGTTCGCGGGCAATTGGTGTGCCTTGCGCCAGACGACGCGCGTAGAAAAATAGCCACCCGGTTCCACCCAACAACATTGCCAACATCGCAACAGTCAGAATGGTCAGCCCGTCACGCGGCGCAACGTTCAAGAGTTGCAAAAGTAATCCTAGGATTGCTATTCCGACGCCGATGAGTGTGATCAACACTCCGCCGATCCGGTTCGTAAGATCCCAGATTTCTCGGCTCGCGTACGCATAACCGATCCGCACGCCAAAAATGGGATTCGGTCCTATGCGCGGCGCAAGATAGTACGTCGCGATGCCGGCAAGCATCAAGATGGCACCGATCAAGAAACTAAACCCAAGCATGGCAACCTTCTATGTGGCAGATGGATTGCTGGGATAACGTGATTGCACCCAGCGTGTTCCCAACCAACCGATCACACCCCAGACAATAACAACGACTTCCAACACCCACACTTGCCCGGCGGTGGCGGTCATTCCGGCAAGTTGTCCCCACGCCGCCCATGCATCAATCAACGATTTGTACACAAACGCAAGCCAGAACCAGCGTGCCTGCTTGACCAGCACGGCGTAAAAAAGTAGCACATTGGAAAAGATGTGAATCCAAATCGTGAAAAAACGTTCGACGATGGGGGCGATGCTAAACAACACATTCTCCGCTAACCTGAATTGACTCAATGCCTCAGCTGGAAGCGATTGCGGTGCGAGCATCACGACTAGCATTGTGGTGAGCGAACCGATACCGAGCAACAATGCTTCGAACGCACCAAAGCCAATGCCGAATGCCAGCGCGCGAT
>DAOUAL010000040.1:0-55907 GCA_034433515.1 Anaerolineae bacterium
TGGGGGCAAAGAGATTGGCGACTATATGTTGCTCGATGAAATCGTTCAGGTGACTCCTTGAGTAAAATCGAAAATCCTCTTCGCATTGCCATCGTTGCCAGCGATTACCTTCCCACCATCGGCGGCGTGCAAACGGCTGTGCGACACATCGCGCGCAACGCGCGCGGGCGCGGACATTCGGTCATTATCCTGAGCGCGTTGCCGCAAGGCAATGTACCAAAACAAGAAATCGTTGATGGTGTGCCGGTTTATCGCTTTGCATGGGGGCGACAACCACTCTGGTCATTGCCGCTGCGCGCCGCGTGGACACTCGTCGGAATGGCGCGCGCGCTAAGCGCGTTCAAGCCGGATGTGGTCTATGTTCACTTTTTGACGATCAACGCGCTCTACGTTCTCTTGCTTCATTACATTCTGCGATTCCGGCTCATCGTTTCCGCGCGCGGCAACGATATTCAAGGCATTCCCTTGCGCTCGCGTTTGCAACGCTGGATGCTCGCGCGCTTGTTCGCGCGCGCGGACGCGATTTTGTTTTGTTCGTCGTACGTTCAGCGCGATGCCGCGCCGTACTTGAAGCACGCTTCGCCGCGCGCGTTCATCGGCATCGTCGGCGATGGATTCGATCCAGACGAATTTCGCGAATCGCGTTCGTACGCTTATCCCGCGCCGTACCTTTTGGCGATGGGGCGACTCGTCCACAAAAAAGGATTTGATTTGTTGATTCGCGCGTTTGCACAAATCGCCGCTGAGTTTCCGTATCTTCACTTGCTCATCGCTGGCGATGGCGAGGAACGCGTTGCACTTGAACGCTTGATGGATGAACTGAAAATGCGTGAACGCATCGTCTTGCTTGGCTTTGCCGATCGTGCGACTTCGCTCGCGCTGTTTTGGGGTTGCGAGTTTTTCGTGTTATCATCGCGCCTCGAGCCGTTTGGTATCGTCGTCGCGGAGGCGATGGCGGCGGGCAAAGCGGTGCTCGCCACCAAGTCGGGTGGTGTGATCGAGTTAGTGCAAGATGGCATCAATGGATTGCTTGTTGAACCAACCGTGGAGGCGTTGGCAAATGGAATGCGCCGAATGCTTGAGCATCCCGACGCCACGCGCGCGATGGGGGAACGCGCCCGCCAAACGATTCAGCAACACACGTGGGCGGCGGTAACCGATAAATTCTTGCACGTGTTTGAGCGAGTGATTCGATGAGCCAGATCAAAGGCGAAACGATTTTGATTCTTGCGAACGCAGAATGGGATTGGGCGAATCGCGTCAATTGCCATCACATCGCCACACGCCTTGCCAAAGAGAATCGCGTGATTTTTGTGGATACGATTGGCGGACGCACGCCCGCGCCGCGCGAGTTTAGAAAAATTTTCCGGCGATTGTATCGCATTGCGGGTGGCATTCGCTGGATTGATGATCATCTCACTGTTCTTTCCCCCTTTGTCATTCCCATTTACGGCAGCGAACGCGTTCGCGCGCTGAACACGGCATTGCTCACGTTGCAAATTCGTGCGATTATGCCCCGCGGTGCGCGTCCGATTCTGTGGATTTTTTTGCCCGCGCATGTTGGACTGGTCGGCAAGTTCAATGAGAAACTGGTGATCTATCATTGCATTGACGAGCACGCCGCGAATCCCAACGTGCCTGCCGTGCAAGTGCGCGAGCGCGAAGCGCGGCTCTTGAGAATGGCTGACCTGGTGTTCACGTCATCGCGTCCATTGTACGAAGACAAACGCGCGTTCAATCCGCACACCTTTTATCTGCCGAATGTCGCGGACGCGGAATTGTTCGCGCTGGCGCGCGATCCATCATTGCCGATTCCCGACGACATCAGAGATTTGCCGCATCCCATCGCCGGGTTCATCGGCAACATCACCGCGTACAAAATGGATTTCGATTTGTTGTGCGCAGTCGCGCAGCGCAAATTCGATGTGCCGTTTGTGCTCATCGGACCCATCGGGCGCGGCGACCCCTCTACCGATGTCTCGAAACTGCGCGCGCAAGCCAACATCCTCTTGCTGGGTGAACGAGCGTACGCCGAATTGCCGCGCTATGTTAAAGCATTCGATGTGTGCTTGCTACCCAATCGTTTGAACGAATCGAATCGTGGCAGTCTGCCGATGAAATTCTTCGAGTACCTCGCGGCAGGCAAGCCGGTCGTTGCCACCGATCAGCCCACACTCGCCGAGTTTCGCGATTATTTTTATCCCGCGCGCAATGCGGATGAATTTGTCGCCGCGCTCGATGCGGCGTTTCAAGAAGACCCCGCGCGCGCGCAAGCACGCATCGAACTTGCGCGACGATACTCGTGGGAGGCGCGGATGGAGGAGATCGGCAAGATCATTGCGGGCGCGTTACAGCCCAAGTGACAAAGGATGAATATCTTTCGCCCTTCATCGTTTGGAGTTTTGTCTCTTCTAGGTATAATAGCAATGTTCGTTTGCAAATTTTCTTGTCGGAGGACGTGTGCTCAAAAAATTGTGGAACAAATGGAAAACATTTGCGCAAGCACTCGCTGATCTGCAGGCGCGCATTTTGTTGACCCTCGTTTACTTTATCGTTGTTGCACCGTTTGGTTTGCTGGTGCGTTTACTGAGTGATCCGCTCGTCATCAAACGTAATCCACATCGTTCAATGTGGTTTCCCAAGCATCATCCCGACCAGACACTTGAAGGTGCGCGGAGGCAATTCTAAATGTACATTCTCGGCATTTCCTGTTTCTATCACGATGCGGCAGCTGCGCTCTTGCACGATGGGGTGCTCGTCGCGGCGGCGGAAGAGGAACGCTTTTCACGCAGGAAACACGATTTTGGCTTTCCCATGCACGCGATTGATTTTTGCTTGCAGCAAGCCGGGATCACTGGCAATGATTTGGAGTACGTTGTCTTTTACGAAAAACCCTTCGTCAAGTTTGAACGCATTTTGATGACGGCGCTCGGTACGTTTCCCCATTCATGGCACACCTTCCGCGAATCCATGATCACGTGGTTCAAAGACAAGTTGTGGATCAAGGGCTTGTTGCAAGACAAACTGGGTGTGCCCGCGTCGAAAATCTTATTCACCGATCATCACATGTCGCATGCGGCGAGTGCGTTCTTTTGCTCGCCCTTCCAGCAAGCGGCGATGCTCACGATTGATGGGGTGGGCGAATGGACCACCGGTTCAATTGGGCAAGGCGTGGCGGCGTGGGACGGCGCGGGAAAAAATTCGATCGAACTCCACAAGGAGATGCGCTTTCCGCATTCGCTGGGCTTGCTCTATTCGGCGTTCACCGCGTTTCTAGGTTTTGAAGTGAACGAAGGTGAATACAAAGTGATGGGGATGGCGCCGTACGGCACACCGCGCTATATGGACAAGGTGTACAAATTGGTGCATCCGAATCGCGATGGCAGTTTCTGGCTCGATCTGGATTACTTTTCCTATCACTATTCCACCCATCAAACCTTCAATCGCAAATTCATCGAACTGTTTGGCGAGCCGCGCGACCCGCGCTCCGAGTTCATCACGCGCTTGACGCACAGCGATCCGCAGGTATCGAACGAGGTAATCGAACGCAATCAGTACTATGCCGATGTCGCGGCGAGTATTCAAAAGGTTACCGAAGAGTTGATTTTGCAGATGGCGCGTCAGGCGCACAAGGAAACGGGCCTCGATAAACTATGCTTGGCGGGTGGCGTCGCGCTGAACAGTGTGGCGAACGGACGCATCTTGCGCGAGACGCCGATCAAAGAATTGTTCATCCAACCCGCCGCTGGCGATTCAGGGGGAGCGCTGGGCGCAGCGTTGTACGTGTATCACGTGATTCTGGGTCAACCACGCAAATTCACGTTGGAGCACGCGTACTGGGGTGCAAGGTATGACGATGGCGATATTCAAAAGGCGTTGGACGAACGCGGCGTCAAGTATCAATGGATTGAGGACGAGGCGCGCCTCAACGAGATGCTTGTGGACGATTTGACGCGCGGCAAAGTCATCGGTTGGTTTCAGGGACGTTTTGAATGGGGACCGCGCGCGCTGGGCAATCGGAGTATCTTGGCAGACCCGCGTCGCGCCGAGATGAAAAACATCGTCAATCACAAAATCAAATTCCGCGAACCGTTCCGTCCGTTTGCACCGGTGATTTTGGAAGATGCGGTCTCGGATTTCTTTACGTTCGATCCCTCAGCGCAATACCCGGCACGCTTTATGCTTTTGGTGTTGCCCTTACGGGAAGACACAGCGACGCAGATTCCAGCGGTCAATCACTTGGGCACCGGACGTTTGCAAACCGTTCGGCGGGAATGGAATCCGCGTTACTATGATTTGGTGGAAAAATTTGGGCAAGCGACCGGGGTGCCGGTCTTGATGAACACCTCGTTCAATCTGCGCGGCGAACCGATTGTGGCGAGTCCTGCCAACGCGCTCAACACATTTTTGAAAAGTGGAATTGACGTGTTGGTGCTGGAAAATTATCGTGTCGAGAAATAATCGGGGCGTTGAGGGGAGGTCCTCTGTGAAAATACTGAGTCGAATTATGGCGCATCTCTCGACCGCCGGCGAACTGCTCAGTTTTGTTTGGCAAAGACGATTGTGGCTTATTCCATTGGTCATCGTCTTGTTGTTGATCGGCTTGTTGATCGCACTCGCGTCGGCATCGGCGATTGCGCCGTTCATCTACACGCTATTCTAAGTCCAATCGGCAACGTTAAGTATGCGTAAACTCGCCAACGTTTTGCGTGAAGTGTGGTTGCTCATTGGCATCACGCTCTTGTGGCTGATCGGTTTGGAAGTTACCGCGCGCGTGGCGTTTGTCGTGCGCGATGTGTGGCGCACCGGCGGCAGCACGCAACTTTCAGAATGGAGTCTGGGTGCCGATGTGTATCGTGGCCAAGCGTGGGCAGCCGAGTATTGGCGCGAAGAAGACCTGACCTCGCAAACGACGTACGCTAACTGGCACTCGTACGTGTACTGGCGGCGCAAGCCGTATCAAGGCAAGTATATCAACATTGATGCGAACGGTCTGCGCAAGACGTGGAATAAGACCGCCGCACCTTCGCCATCGCAAATCAAGATTTTCATGTTTGGCGGCTCAGCGATGTGGGGTACCGGCGCGCGCGACGAGTTTACGATTCCATCGTGGCTGTCCAAAAAGTTGCAGGAGCGCAACGTGGATGTGTGGGTCACCAACTTTGGTGAAGGGGGTTACGTCAGCACCCAAGAAGTGATTGCACTGATGCTCGAATTGCAAAAAGGGCATGTGCCAGATGTGGTGATTTTCTACGATGGCGCGAACGATACGTTTTCCGCGTTTCAACAGGGGGTGGCGGGCATTCCGCAGAACGAGTACAATCGCGTGCAGTCGTTCAATCAATTGAATTGGCGCGGCGAGATTGTGGAAAAACTTGCGCTCTATCGCGCCGCGCGGGGTCTGGTCTTGGCAGTGCAAGGGCGAGCGGTGCCAAGAGACGATGCTCGCCTTGCCGAGGCAACAGTGGAGGTCTATTTCAACAATCATCAATTGGTTACGGCGCTTGCCAAGCAGTATGGTTTTACGGCGTTATTCTATTGGCAACCCACGATCTATACCAAACCCAGTTTGTCCGCGTGGGAACAGCAAGAACTCAATCGGTATGGGGAAGCCGGTTTCTTTCAGCGCACTTATCGCGTGTTTGCGCAACGTTGGCAAACGCTCGCGTTGGAAAATGTCTATGATCTCTCGCACGCGTTCGACGCTGAACCGGGTACGGTCTTTATTGATGCGTTTCATATTTCGGAAGCCGGCAATGCGCGCATTGCCGATTTGATGATTCAGACATTACCGCGCTTGACGGGGCAGGCTCAATAATGTTTTTATCCCGGCGCACTCAGCAGAGGATCAAACGCTTGCTCGATGTGGTGATCGCGGCAAGTTTGCTCATCCTCTTGTCACCGCTAATGTTATTGATTGCTCTAGCCATTCGTCTCACGAGCGGCACGCCGGTCTTGTTCCGCTGGCAAGTGGTCGGTGAAAATGGACGGCCCTTCATCGGCTACAAGTTTCGCACGATGGTGGTGGGCGCGGATCGGATCAAAGAAGAATTGTTGCATCTCAACGAGATGAATGGCGGACCGGTGTTCAAAATGAAAGACGATCCGCGCATCACGCCGATTGGTCGTTTCTTGCGCAAGTATAGTTTGGATGAATTGCCGCAATTGTGGAGTGTGCTCAAAGGCGATATGAGTTTGGTGGGACCGCGTCCGCCGCTCCAATACGAGTACGATCAATTTACCGACTGGCAGAAACAAAAACTGGCGATCAAACCCGGGATGACTTCTCTGTGGCAGGTTAAAGGCAAACCCCAAGATTTCGATGAATGGGTGCAGTTAGATTTGGAATACATTGAGCGTTGGTCGCTCTGGCTCGATTTCAAAATACTTTTGCAGACGGCAATCGTTGTCGTAACAGGAAAGAACTATTAAATGAATGTTTTGGTTACCGGCGGAGCTGGCTTTATTGGCTCGCATACCGTTGATCTATTGTTGCAAAAAGGGTATCACGTTCGGATCCTTGACAATCTTGCGCCCCCCGTCCATGTGGCGAATCAAGTGCCGGCGTACGTTCCACGTGAAGCCGAGTTTATTTTAGGCGACGTGCGTGACCGTGCGGCGTGGGAACGCGCGCTCGACGGCGTGGACGCGGTCTTTCACCTCGCCGCGTACCAAGATTACCTCACCGATTTTGCCAAGTTTTTCCACGTGAACACGGTGGGCACCGCGTTGTTGTACGAAATCATCGTCGCGAGAAAATTGCCGGTGCAGAAAATCGTTGTGGCGAGTTCTCAAGCCGTGTACGGGGAGGGCAAATATCAATGCGAGCAAGATGGCGTACAGTTTCCGCCGTTGCGTTCGATCGAACAATTGATGCAACGTGACTGGGAACCGCATTGTCCAGTCTGTGATCGTGTGATGAAACCGTTGCTTACCGATGAAGCGCGCGTCAATCCACACAATCAGTATGCAATGTCCAAATACACCCAAGAGATGATTGCGCTCAACTTGGGACGCCGATATAATATTCCCAGCGTCGCGCTGCGGTACTCGATTGTGCAAGGACCGCGCCAATCGTTTCGCAACGCCTACTCGGGCATCTTACGCATCTTTACCATTCGTTTGCTCAACGATCACGCGCCGATGTGTTACGAGGATGGTCAGCAATTGCGCGATTACGTTTCGGTGTACGATGTGGCGCGCGCGAATGTGTTGGTCCTTGAGGATGCACGCGCGAATTTTGAGGTGTACAATGTAGGTGGAGCGCGCGCGATTACGGTTGAGCAGTATGCGCGGCTCTTGGCGCAGAAACTGGGCAAGAGTATTGAACCACAATTTCCCGGCCAATTTCGTTTTGGGGATACACGCCATATTGCTTCGGACATTAGTAAATTGAATGCGTTAGGATGGTTTCCGCGTGTTACACTCGACGAAATCGTCGAAGAATATATTGCCTGGGCGTATGTTCAGCCGGATGTGCGGGATTACTATACCGAAGCGGAATTGGAAATGCTCGCGCAAGGCACCTTGAGAAAAGTGTATTGAACTTTGCGCGTCTCTTAAACTTAGACGACTATGTTAATCGCTCGTGCGCCAGTGCGCATTTCCTTTGCCGGCGGTGGCACCGATTTGCCAGCATACTATTCCCAATACGGCGGTGCCGTCGTCAGCACCAGCATTGACAAATATTTCTATGTCTTTTTGAACGTGAGTGCGGACGATGCCATCCAAATCACCTCGTCCGATTATCGCACGTTCTATCGCCACGACGCCGACACGCCGATGCTCTTTGATGGCGATCTCAGTCTGCCGCGCGCGATTCTGCATCACTTTGGATTGACGCGCGGCATTGCGATGTTTCTAGCATCGGAGATTCCGCCGGGCACCGGCCTTGGTTCGTCTAGCACGGTTGCGGTGGCACTTATCAAAGCCGTTACCACCGCACGCGGTTTGATGCTTTCCAAGCAGCAAATTGCTGAACTGGCGTGCCACATCGAGATTGAAAAACTGGGTGAGCCGATTGGCAAACAAGATCAGTACGCGGCGGCGTTCGGTGGCTTGAATTTGATTCAATTCTCGAACGATGGCGTAACGGTCGAATCGCTCAAGATTGCGCCGGACATTCGCCGGCAATTGGAAAAGAATATTCTTCTCTTTTTCACCGGCGCCACGCGCGCAGCATCGTCCATTTTGCGCGAGCAGAAAAAATCATCGGAGCAAAAAGATCAACAGGTGTTGGATGCGCATCACGCCGTCAAAGCAATGGCTTTCGAAGCCAAGGATTATCTTGAGCACGGCGATCTCACGTCGTTTGGCAAGTTACTTGATCGTGCATGGCAGAGCAAGAAGAAATTTGCAGCGGGTATTTCCAATCCCCTGATTGACGAGTGTTATGCGTTGGCGCTGGAAAACGGTGCGTTGGGCGGCAAGATTACCGGTGCTGGCGGTGGTGGCTTTTTGATCATCTATTGTGAACCGCCATTTCAAGCGGCAGTAACCCAAGCCTTGGAAAGCAAGGGTTTGCGCCGAATGGATTTTCGTTTTGAGACCGAAGGCGCGCGCGTGTTGGTGAACGCGGGGGTCCGTATCGCGGAAAACAGTAGGCAGTAGGCGGGAGGCGGTAGGCAGGAAGCCTGCCACCTGAAGTAAAGATGCAGCGCAAAGAATATTTCGTTTTGCTTGGACTATGGCTGGCCAGTGACGCGCTGGCGATTTACGCCGCGCTCAATGTCGCCTTTGATATTCGTTACAATTTCGATTGGCTGCCGCTGATCGAAAAACTGGTGCCGATCACTGAACGGTACCAAGTGGTCATTCCACTTGCCGTGCCATTGTGGCTCATCCTCTTTGCTTTCAATCAACTGTACGATTTGCGCTTTGTGCTGGCGGGCTTGCAGGAATATGGCAAGGTGATTGTCGCATGCACACTCGGCATTCTCGTGTTGGTCGTGCTCAGTTTTGTTGAACCCAACTTGAGTGTCTCACGTAGTTGGTTGGTGCTTTGCTGGGTCTTTGGGATTCTCTTGGTCAGTCTCGAACGTTTTATCATTCGGCGGATTGTGCGCGTCCTGCGTGGACGCGGATATTTTCTCACCCGCGCGCTCATTGTGGGAGCCAACGAACACGCCAAGGCGATTGCGCGTCAACTGGCGCCAGCAACACAATCTGGTGTCCATGTCATTGGTTTTTTGGACGATTATCTGCCGCTCGATTCAGTGGTCTTGCGTGATCTGCGTGTGATCGAGCGGCCAACTGCGCTCGCGCGTATCGCCCAAGAACTGGGTGCCACTGAAGCGATCGTGGTGCAAGGCGCGATTGCGTGGGAAAGTTTTATGGAGATCATCACGCAAAGCGCATCGTCATTAAACAACGTGCAAATCAAACTCTCGCCCGGCTTTTACGAACTCTTGTCCACCGGCGTTACGCTAAGTAATGAAGGGTTTGTGCCGCTATTGGCATTGGAAAAAAATCGCATCACGGGAATTGATGCGTGGTTGAAAAATGTTTTGGATTACGGGGTGGCGTTGATTGCATTGATTCTGACGAGTCCCTTGATTGGCGTGGGCGCGTTGTTGGTGTGGCTGGCGACGCGCGGTTCCATCTTTGAACCGTACTATGTGTTGGGCGTTGGACAAAAACCGTTTACCACGTGGAAGTTTCGCACACACTACGCCGACCCAGCACGCAATACCCAAGATCATCCTTTTGCCAAACCGTTGTATCGGTTGGGGTTGGATAAACTGCCGCAATTCTTTAACATCTTGCGCGGGGAAATGAGTTTGGTGGGACCGCGGCCCATTCCCGTTTCGCGCGCGTCCATCTATCAAGAATGGTTGCCCACGTTGCTCGCGGTCAAGCCAGGATTCACAGGACCCTGGGTTGTAGCGGGGCTTGAAGTGCAAACGCTGGAAGATGAAATCCGGCTCGATTTATATTACATTCGACGCTGGACAATTTGGCTGGATTTGCAAATCTTGTTGCAAACGTTATTGCGCTTGTTCCAAGGAGCGCGCCCGGTAACCAAACGATGACCCCTTTGCGTCGCGCGATTTTTCTTGACCGTGATGGCGTGATCAATGTGAATCGTCCCGATCATATCAAGTCGTGGGACGAATTTGTTTTTTTGCCGCGCGCGCTAGACGCCCTGCGACGATTGGCGGCGAGCGAGTTTGTCATCGTGGTAACGACCAATCAATCGGTGATTGCGCGCGGGCTGGCAAGTGAAGCGACAGTGCAAGAAATTCACGCGCGAATGATTGAAGCGATTGTGCACGCGGGCGGACGCATTGATGCCGTGTACTATTGTCCGCATCAGCCAGCTGATCACTGCGATTGCCGCAAGCCCCAGCCGGGGATGTATCATCGTGCCGCGCGCGAACTGGGCATCACCCTCACTCGTTCGTTTGTCATTGGCGATGCGTTTGCGGATGTGGCGGCGGCGCACGCCATCGGTGCACGTCCGATTTTGGTATTGACCGGACGAGGTCAAGCGCAACACGATGAAATGACGCGCAATAATCATTCGGGCTATATTGTCGTGGGCGATTTAATGGACGCCGTAGATTGGATTGCACGCGAGGAAAAAATCGCCCTATGAGTACGCTCCGCGCGATGGCGCAGTGGCTCGTGCGTCTTGAAATCGTTTGGCTGACTCTGATTTATTTTTATTTCATCGTCAGCGATCAAGTGCCGCTCCTCGCGTTTGCACTCATCGTCTTGATTTGGCTGGCGCGTTGGTGGACCACCGGGCGTTTGACGCGCACCACGCGCTTTGAAATTCCCATTCTGATCTTGCTCGCGTGTCTGCCGGTCAGTCTTGCCGTTACCACCGAACCAGCGCAGAGTTTGCCCAAAATTTACGGCGTGCTGTTGAGCGTCGCGTTCTTTTATGCTGTCGTTAATACCATCCAAACTCCGCGTGATGTGCAATCGGCAATTTTGTGGTTTGTCATCGTTTGTGCCGGCATTGCATTTGCCGGGCTGGTGGGCACCGATTGGGCGCAAAACAAAATTATTTCTGCATCGTGGATTTACGATCACTTGCCGCGTTTCATTCAAAACATTCCCCGTTCGATTGCCGGCGGATTTGCGCGCAATGGGGTAGGCGGCACACTAACGTTCACGATTCCACTCCTTACCGCGCTCGCGCTGATGACCAGCGACCAGCGACCGACGACCGTCCTTCGCTCTTTGTCTTTCGTCGTGCTCTTGTTCTCGTTCATCACCCTCGCGCTCACGCAATCGCGGGGAGGAATCTTGGGGACGCTGATCGGCTTGCTGGCGCTGGCGATTTGGCGTGATCGGCGCTGGCTGTGGCTCATTGCCGTTGCACTCATCGGCATCATCGTTGTGTTTGCGCTGGGCTATGGCAACGGGATGATGGATTTTGTCTTGCGAATGGATGCGCAGAATGGCACGCTGGCTAGCCGCATCGAAGTGTGGCAACGTGGTTGGATGATGGTGCAAGATTTTCCGTTGACCGGCATTGGCATCGGCACATATAATACGATGGCGCATCGGTGGTATCCATTTTTTATCGCCTCGCCCGATGAAGTGGTGGCGCACGCACACAATCAGTTTCTCCAGGTGGCAGTTGATCTGGGAATCCCCGGCTTGCTTGGGTATCTGGGTTTACTCGCGGCGTTCATTGTTACCAGCATCCGCGCCTATCGCGCTACCAATGATTCAATCGCGCGCACACTCATCGTCGGTGCGGGGTGCGGAATTCTTGCGCACCACGTTTTCGGTTTAACCGATGCGTTTATGCTGGGGACAAAACCCGGCGTGGTGATGTGGATTTATTTTGCCCTTGTTGCGGCAAGCGAGGGGAAAACGACGGACGACGAATGACGAACAAAGCCCCGATACCTTTTTGGAAAACCACCTGGTTTCGCATTACACTGGGCACACTGATCAGCCTGATCTTTTTGGCACTGGCGTTCAAAGATGTGCCGTTGAGCGAAGTTGCCCAAGCTTTCACCCGCGTCAACTATGTTTGGATTCTGATTGCGATGATAGGGATGTTGCTGCAATCGTGGTTGCGCGCGTTGCGCTGGATCACGTTGTATCATCCCTTGCAACGCGGTTTGCGCGTGTGGCGAATGTTTGGTATTGTCTTGATTAGTCAGATGCTCAACATCGTCGTACCGTGGCGCGTTGGCGAACTTGCCCGGATCTACTTGATGGGCGAAATCGAAAAGCGGAGCAAGGCGCAAACGCTGGCGACGCTTGGCGTGGAAAAAATTTTCGATACGTTGATGTTGTTTCTTCTCTTGCTCATCATTCCACCGTTTATGACCTTGCCCGCTTGGCTCGAACGCCCGCGCGAAGGGATTGTAAGTTTGACCATCGTGTTATTCGTTACGGCATTTGGGGTGATGCTCACGCGCAACGTCGTTGTTCGATTACTCGAACACGTACGCATTCCTTGGAGTGCGCGTTCGTTGGGCGAACTGGCGCATTTGGCGTTAGCCAGTCTGGATGTACTCAAGCGAATGGATTTGCATCTTTGGTTGCAATTCCTCTCGATAGCGATTTGGCTCATTGGGGTTGCAGTCAACTATTTGGTCTTTTTGGCGATGGATTTGCCTCTTCCTTGGATCAGTGCATTTCTCCTGATGGCAGTGTTGATGGTGGGCGGTATCGTGCCATCCTCTCCCGGCAAGTTGGGCGTGTTTCAATACTTGTGCATCCTCACGCTGGGACTCTTTAATGTGGACAAGAGTATCGGGCTGACCTATGGCATTTGGTTGTATCTGGTGGCGTACGGCACGCCGATTCTGGGTGGCATCGTTGCCTTGTGGTGGGAAGGTGTAAACGTGCAACGGCTCACGGCTGGAGATGCGGCATGATTTCGGTGATCATTCCGGCGTACAATGTTGAGCAAACGCTGGGTGCGTGTTTGGACGCGCTTATCGCGCAAGCTACACCCGATACCGAGATTATCGTCGTGGATGATGGCTCTACTGATGCGACGCGCGCGGTGGCGGAAGCGAAAGGTGTGCGTGTGATCACGCAAGCGAATCGTGGAGCGGCTGCAGCGCGCAACACCGGCGTGCAACACGCGCACGGCGAAATCGTCTTATTTCTTGATGCCGATTCGGTGCCCGATGCGCACTGGCTTGCTAACTTGAGTGCCCCGTTTGCCGATGCGAAGGTGATCGGTGCGAGCGGTCAGAAAAAAACGCGGCAAAAAAATTTATGGGCACGCTACGTTCAAGCCGAGTACGATTATCGGTACGATCGCCTGGCGGCGCAGCGAACCATGGATTTTGTGGACTCGTCCACGGCAGCGTATCGGCGAGACATTTTTTTGGCGAACGGTGGATTCGATACCACTTTGTTGGATGCCGAAGATGTGGAATTTTCATTTCGATTGGCGGAACGCGATTACACGTTGATTCTGGTGCGCGATGCCATCGTTTGGCATACGCATCCGGAATCGTTGAGCGAATTCTTGCGGCGCAAATATCGTTACGCGCTGTGGCGTGCGCGGGTGTATGCGCGCTTTCCACGCAAAGTCGTTGCGGACACGCGGACACCGCCATCGCAAAAATTCCAAGTGGCGTTGGCATTCTTGCTGATTCCCTTCACGCTCGCGAGCGTGGTGTGGCATCCATTTGGGTGGATCACGTTTGGCGCACTGGGGTTGTTCTTGATTTCAACGCTTGCCTTCACGGGTTACTGTTGGCGCATTAGCAAGTCGCTGGCGTTGATCGCGCCGCTGACCCTGTTCTTTACCGCCTATGCCGGTGGTGCCGGCATACTCATCGGAATGCTTAAAGCGAGGAAGGGATGAGAGAACGACGCTTGTTTCTAGTTTTGATTGATGTGTTGTTGATCAACGCCGCTGTGATGTTGGCGTTTGCTGTATGGTCGGTGCGTGGCGATATTGGCTTGAATCAATTGCTGTCCAAGCAAGCGTACTGGTTTATTATTCTTTCCGTGCTCTGGCTGGGCTTTGAATTTCTAAGCGGGCTATATGATCTAAGCGTGGTTGTCCAAATCGAAGCGACGGTGCGCGCGTTGGTGCAAACATTCATCCTTGCCGTGTTTGCCTATCTGATCATCTTTTTCTTTGTGCCGACCGAATTGCCGCGTGGGATCGTTGTCTATCACGGGATCGCGGCAGTGATTTTGATTGCCGCGTGGCGCGGTATCTATGTTCGCCTTGCGCCGTTTGCACCGTTTCGCCGGCGCGCCTTGATCGTAGGCGCCGGACGATCCGGGCAAACCATCGCCGCAACGATTCAGGCGCAATTTCAGCCGCATTACGATCTGATCGGATTTATTGATGACGATCCGACAAAACGCGCTCAACTGTTGAGCGACTTGGTCGTGTTAGGCGGCGAACCAGAGTTATTGACGATTGTGCGGCAGCATCGCGTTGAGGAAATTATTCTGGCGATTACGCATGGCTTGTCAGACAAATTGTTTCGGGCGATTCTCGACGCCAAAGAGATTGGCGTGAAAATCACGCCGATGCCGATCTTGTTTGAGCAAATCACCGGCCGTGTCCCCGTCGAGTACGTGGGCGATAGTTGGTACGTTGCCTTGCCGCTCGATAATGCTTCCACAAGCGGGATTGCGTCGGTGAGCAAACGTGCGTTCGACATCGTCGCGGCGAGTATTGGCTTGATTGCCTTTGGCGTTTTGTTGCCGTTCATCGCATTGGCAATCCGCTTGGATTCGCGGGGACCGATTTTTTATTCGCAAGCGCGGGTGGGGCAGGGCGGGCGCATCTTCACCGTGCGCAAACTGCGCACGATGGTTACGGAAGCGGAGCAAGCCGGGCGCGCCGTCTGGGCAAGCAAGAATGATCCGCGCATTACGCGCGTGGGAAAATTCTTGCGCAAGACACATCTGGACGAACTGCCGCAGTTGTGGAATATTCTGCGCGGCGAAATGAGTGTGGTGGGTCCGCGTCCCGAGCGACCGGAATTTGTCGCTCAACTAGAAAAACAAATTCCCTTTTATCGGTTGCGGCATTCGGTCAAGCCGGGAATGGCGGGCTGGGCGCTCATCAAAGCCGGTTACGTGGACAATCTGGAGAGCGCGCGCTTGCGTGTGGAGTACGATCTGTATTACATCAAGCATCAATCTATCTGGCTGGATTTTTGGATTCTGTTTCAAACGGTGGGTCAGGTGTTGATGTTTCGGGGACAGTGATGGCGAATATGCCGGAATTTATCATCGCGGTGGACTTGGGCGGCACCCAAGCCCGCGCGGCACTGTGCGATGAACACGGAAAAATTCTTAAACGTGTGACGAATCCAACGAATGCGCCAAGCGGCGTGGAAGCCGTCTATCAAAGCGTCGTTACGAGTATCCGGCAGGTGGCGCCGGATTTTTCACGAGTCTATGGGATTGGCTTGGGCGCGCCGGGACCGCTCGATCCGTGGACGGGGGTCATTCTCGATGCACCCAATCTTGGTGGTGCGATCAATTTTCCCATCAAAACCCGGCTTGAACGCGATTTTGGTGTGCCGGCATTCGTAGGCAACGATGCCAACCTTGCCGCGCTGGGCGAGCATCGTTTTGGCGCGGGACGTGGCGTGGCGCATCTCATTTATATCACGATCAGCACCGGCATTGGGGGCGGCATCATTGCAGATAACCAACTGTATCTTGGGTGGCGCGGCTTTGCCGGCGAAGTCGGTCATCAAACGATTGATGTCAATGGACCGCGATGCAACTGCGGGAACGTGGGTTGTCTTGAAGCGTTGGCGGCAGGTCCTGCGTTAGAACGCGCGGCGCGCGAACAATTGCGGGCGGGGCGTGCATCGAAAATGCGAGAATGGGTGCAGGGTCAAATAGAGCGCGTAACCGGCAAAATTATTTCGCAAGCCGCCCAAGACGGTGACCCGCTCGCCCTCGAGATTTATGAACGCGCCGGACGATATTATGGATTTGGTCTCATCAACTTGTTGCACAACTTCGATACGGAATTGTTTGTGATCGGCGGCGGCGTCGCGCTGAATGCGTGGGAATGGATTTATCCGCCGATGATTCAGGTGCTCGATCAGCACGCGCTCACTTCGATGCGGCAAGGCGTGCGAGTTGTGCCAGCCCAATTGGGCGACGATGTTGGTTTGTTAGGTGCGGCAGCGTTGGTCAGTGATCAACGGGATCATTTTGCCGCGAAGGGAGGTTAAAGGACAATCTTGATGAAGGAGCATCTCGTCTGACCAAGAATGTGCATTTGGCAGAAGGAGGGGACAAATGCCAGTTTATGTCAGTTTGATCAACTTGACGGATCAAGGGATTCGCACGATCAAAGACGATCCCAATCGCGTGCAAGCGGCAACCGAAATTGCCAAGCGTGAAGGCGTGCGGATCATTGACGAGTGGTGGACCATGGGGCAATACGATGCCGTGATGGTTGCCGAAGCGCCCGATGATGAAACGATGAATCGCTTTTTGTTGGGGGCGGCGCGGCAAGGCAACATTCGCACGATGACCATGCGCGCGTTCACCAAAGATGAAATCAGCCGCGTGATCCAAAAGTTGGCATAATTCAATGAAGCAAGACCCGAAAGGTTTCAAAAACCTTTCGGGTCTTTTCGTATCTTTTGGTTGATCCGTGTTAATCTGCGCTGGGTGTCCTAACTTTGTTCCCCCAGCAACAAACGATACAACGTGCGCGTGGCAAGCAAGTTCGCCGTTATCACGCCCAACAGTTGCCCATCCCTTGCCAACACCGGCAACGCAGAAATATCGTGTTGTTCCAACTTGGTAACGGCGTCTAGAATACTGTCTTGAGGGCCACAGCTCACAACGTCCCGTGACATTACATCATCCACCTTGACCCCTTCGACCTTGCCCCGTGCCGCCGCTTGGGTAATGTCCCAATCGGTTACAATGCCCACCACGTGTCCATCGCTTGCCAACACCGAAAGAATATCCGTATTCTTTTCAATGAGCATCCGTGCGGCATCTTGCACCGATGCGCCCAGCGGCACGGTTGCCATTTCGATCATCACCTCGCGCACGACGCGATGGCTTTCTTGGCTAACGATACGATTGATGCTGATGCGTTCCGAGACTTGACACGGCAACGCATCTTCATCGGCGATCAAGCCATCAATCAATTCAATCATATTCCGTCGGATCACATCATCGCGTTTCTTCTCCGCGGCAACGCGGCGCTGGTTTGCCAGTTCGGCAAATTCTTTGGCGTGATCATTCAACCATCGCTCTACGGCGGCGCGGTTGCCCAGCATTTCATTCGGGATGCGCAAATCGGGTGGGGTGGGAATCAAACGTTCGTGCGCAGCAAAGATCACACCGCCGGAATTGACCAGATAATCGGTGGCAATGAGCGTACCGCGTTCCTGATACACCTTGCGTTCCATCCGGCGGCGCGCCGCTTTGCGTTTGGGATCGGGTGAGTACGTGTTCGCTCCCTCGATGATCATAGACCAGCGTCCCATCTTGTCAATCGTCATCGAGGGACGCGACGATTCGTCCACATCGAGATAATTGGCTTGCGGCGCGGCGGGGATGAACGCGAAGGCCGATTCGCGCAACAAATCGTCGCGCGCGCTGGAGAACTTGAGCGTGCACACGGCGTCCACCTCGTTCGGATGGGCGAGAAAGTACGGCTTGGTGACCAAGGGGTTGACATCGCGCAACGCCAGCAGTAAAGCGATGTCGAGTCCCCCCTCACAGTAGAGATAACCCATCGCATCACTAATGCCGATCACTTTGGGCGCGGCGCCGGTTTTTTGTTGCATCTCCAGTAGGAATCGCGCGAAATTTGCGCCGACGGCCCCGAATCCTTGGATGATGCATGTGACCTTGTCCCAGGACGGAATTTCCAAATTACGAAATTGCGGCAAGCCGCGCAAGCGATGCGCTTCTTTGTGTAATTGTTCAAGCGCGATCACACAGCCGCCTGCCGCCGCGCCCAACTGATCAATGCGATTGCCGCCCATCTCGACCGGCTTGGACACGACCGCATCGAGTCCGTTCTCAATCGCAATCGTTTTCATATCTTGATCATTCGTCCCCACATCCGGACCCGGATTGTAAAGCCGCCCATAGCGACGAATGAGATGCGCAAAGCCGCGCACAATGGCGGTGTGCTCGGTGGGCGAGAGATGGGTGGGCGCCACGATGCCAGACTTGCCGCCGCCGTACGGCAAATCCGCCGCCGCGTTTTTCAACGTCATTCCGCGCGCCAGGTTGTGAATCGTTGCCGGCGTAATATCGGGCAACATCCGAATGCCGCCCATCGAAGGCAAACCCATCGCGACATTATCCACGACGAGATAACCCCCAATCTCTTGCGGCTCGCGTTCGTTCCACATACACACCACAAGCCGGGGACCCAGATTGTCCACCTCGATGCCAAGGCGATGCAAGAGTTCAACGTCTTGCGATGTAAATTCCAAAAAGACCAGACCATTGTCCTCGATGCGGCGAGTCTGCCAAACATTTTCTGGTAAGACATCGTGCAAATACTCGTTCATTCGTTTGGGAATCATTTCAACTCCCTTGAAAATAGCCATAGAGCACACAGAGGGCATAGAGAAAAAAATCTCTGTGTTCTCTATGGCAGAATTTTCATCCGACCGCTGGTGCGCCAACGGCGAATGAACAACTCCTTCGAAGACGGAGGCCGGACGACGAAAGCGTTGGTCATTTGTCGTTCGTCTTTCGTCTAGCTTTTGATTCCAATCGTTTCAAGCGGTGCTCCAATTCTTTAAGCCAGCGTTTGCGAGCATCGCGCGGAAAATCATCACTGGTTACGATGGCGAGCGCGGCGCGCGTCTGCGCAATCGCACGATCGTACTCGCGCGTGCGATGTTCATAGTACTTTGCCAACTCGACAAAGGCGTACACTTGGCGGGTGTGGGTCGCGCTGTGCCATAACTCGATGGCGGACGCAAGATTGCCGCGCCGACGTTGCAAGCGCGCCAAGCGTTGCGTGGTCTCGCGGAACGATTCTTCGGACAAATCGAGTTCGAGTCCGCGCGCGTACAAGATTGCGGCATCTTCCCAGCGTCCTAGGTCTTCAAACAGTTTGCCAATCGCAATGAGGTCAATGCCGTGTGCTAAGGCAAAGTGGAGTGGATCGTTGAGCATTTGCGTGATGTGGTTTAATAACGCCGCCATCGCAACCACGTCCATCGCGTTGTGATAGAGTACACTCTTCATCGGACGCGCATCGCCGCTGGCAAGATAATCGAAATACATTTGAGGGATGAGCCAGCCGGGCACTTCGTCTTGGGTGCGAGTTGCGCCCAAGATGTGCTCTTCCAACGATTTCAGCGCGCGTGATTCCAAACGATCGCGCCACAACCGGCGTGCTAACGGAAGCAAATCGAGATGGGCGGCATCGCTGAACGGGACATCGGATCCGTTGAGAATGTACCGATTGCGTAGGAGGGGCGCGTCGAACGCTTTGCCGTTGAACGTTACGAGTGCGTCGCCGGGTTGCCAATACGTGGCAAGTGCGGCAAGCGCGGCGGGTTCTTCGATGGGATCGCGCAGAAAAATCTGGGTGAGTTGCAACGCCTCGCCGTTCCAGCGTCCCAAGCCGATGAGGAAGGCAAAGGTGCCGGTGCCGCCCGCGAGTCCGGAAGTTTCGGTGTCGAGGAAAACCAGGTGGCGCGGATCGCACTGCGCGAGGCGTGGCTCGTTTGCCCATTCCGCAATGGTTTGGAGCGAAGCATTGATGGTGAGGGCAACCTTGCCGTGCCGATAATCCGAAGCAAAGACTTGCTCCACGATGAATGTTTCGCCAAGGGGGGTCGTGTGGATGCGACCCGGCAAAACATTTTCGATGGTGTGTGCGTGTTTGGGTTTGGGGGGTGGCAGATTTTTTGCGCCCACTTGGACGCCCAGCGCTTTGAGTTGATCAGAGAGTTTGGTCATAGATGGTTAGTGATGGCGAGCCGCGTTCTTTGCGGCGCAGCAATTTTCCGACGGGTCTTGGGTAAGTATATCACAGTTTTGCAGGTGTTCACAAACAAAAAAGCGCGCAAGGTTGCGCGCTGACGGAAATTCTACCGCATCAATCTGCACCGCTGTTAAAGCGGAGGAGTTTTGCCCAGTCAATGGTGTAATCAGAGCGACAAAAGCAATTGATGAAATCAAGCGTAAGGCGATTGTGGGCAAACGCCAAATGATCCTGATACTCATAACGCGGCGTTGTAATTCCGGGGCGTAGGTAATGTGCCAACAAACAAAAATTTTTATCTTGGAGCAAGGTATGCCACCAATGCTCGAAACTCGTAAGATATGCTTCAATCAGTCGTGCGACGAGATCGGGCGCATTCGTTTCATCCGTTGACCAGAAATTCTGCGGAGCAGTGGCAAGGATCTCCTCAAGCGTTAGCGTCTGGAGTCGTTCTAGGCGTTGCTGATAAAAGAGTTCGAGATTTTGGCGAACGCGATCTCGTAAGAGGTCAATTTCCACTCTGCCTCCTATCTTATTTCTTTTCTAATCTCGTCTCCCACTATCTCGATAATGGCCAAGAGTTCTGAGAATGTTCCGTTTCCGCCAATTTCGTCCCAAAATTCTTCTCCGATCAGAACTTCTGCCTGCATATCCATTATCTGTTTTGTAAAATTATGAGCATAGGCAGCACGAGTAACGAAAGGATTGTAGTAAAATGCCAAACATGCTTGCGGATTTCGATCTTGCCACAATGCTTTGAAAGTCAAGATTTTTGATTTCGATTCTGCACAAATATCCAAATTGGGTTTAGGTGTTTTGAGTTCGATGAAAAAGGGACCTTTAACAAAATCACCAATAAACACATCCGCTATCACGCGTACCTTTCTAGTTTTTCTGCCAGAGGTGGCGCGATAGATTTCATCCATTTCCATCGCATGGTTGGGTTTCCTCTGTCCAGACCGGAGTTCCCGTACTACTTGGTCAATTTTGCCTAGGGCTGCAACATTGAGTTCGCCCTCGATCACTTTTTCCAAAACCACCTCTGAATATTTTTCTGACGCGATCAGCCGCGCCAACTCTGGGTACAATGATTGTCCCATTCTGGTGACCATGGAGCGCTCTTGCTTGAAAGCGACTAATCCCAGGTCATCAAAGAAAAGTCGGTGAAAAGGGTAGGCACGCTTGAGCACTTCAAGGTCGAATGTTTTCAGAGACTGTCGCGTAAAGGCTTTGAGAAATTCGTGGACTGCTTTCCTGGTGTTAATCTGCACTGTGATTGCTCTTCACCATCATAAATATAGTTTCTTGATATGGATCATCACCCTGCTCAGTTCGCCGGGTTACAGCGCGATGAAATTCTTCGATAATTCTCAATCCGCTGCGGCGTGCAATTTCGGGATATAATTGGAATCGGTCGTTGGCTACAACAAAAATCTTTGCCTCTTCTTTCAAACAAGGTAACACATTGCGAAAGACTGCCGAAATATCTTCAACATATTGTGCTTGCGCTTGGCGGGATTTTCCCTTACGTTTTGCCCCGATTTCTAGTGAATCGTTCCGAGGAATATCGAATAGTTCATAGGCGTAAATATGTTGGTCGTGGTAATCAATTTGTCCGACATATGGCGGCGAAGTAAAAATACCGTCAATTAAGCGATTAGCAAGTGGTGTCTCTTGCAACACCTGTATCAAGTTTACCGTGCGTGAGTCACCTTGGATGATGGTAATGGTCTTGTCGCTTCGAAGCTGATCAAACTGCATCAGACGTCGCGCCGTGTCCTCGCTGTATGCATGAATTTTGGCTAGACACTCTTCGATGGGTTTGCACATTCGTGAGTGTTTTTTGCACCAATATTCTTGACCAACCGGTAACGGGCTTTTAGGGGTTGCCAAATCGTAATGAGGCACTAGACGTGAAGACCGTGCTGCTCGGCTAAGCACGACACGTAAAAGGTCTTGATATTCATACTGACTGATCAGCCGGCGATAATAAAGCATTTCGAGTAATGCGCGCGGGGCGAACCACGTTTTAAGATATTCGCTGTTACATTCGGCGAGCAGACTGGCTTTTAGCTTCTCCATCTGGTCGTCAGAGAATAATGATGGTTGAATATCTTGAGCATGGGTCAGGTGTTTGCTAAACTGGGTGACGCGCCGTTCGGCATCCAAAATTTCCCAACGCGCTTTTGCTACATCGTATTTGGCTGTCTTGACACGGGCGATTCGACAGTTAAACTCCGAAATGTCAATGCCAATGGTGTGCATTTTCATTTCGTTGCCCTGCACCAGGGTTGTCCCGGAGCCCATAAATGGATCAAGGATAATGTCGTCTTCTTTGAAATAGCGTGCGAGGAACCACTCAACTAATTGTGGTATAAACTTGCCTAGATAGGGGTGCAAGCGATGAACATGTTTAGTGCGGTCGCGTTCGGCAAGATTGTAGAATCCTAGTTCGGGATGTAGCCCAGCACGATGATGTTTCTCATTGCCCTTTGCTACAAGAGACAAAAATGTGCGTAATTCAAAAAGCGAAACTCGCAACTCGCCATTTTTAGCATGTGTGATGTGTTTTCCCTCTGGATTGTACTTGGCAATTCTCCCACGCTGAATATAGTCGCGAATATTTTCAGGAGTCTTGCCTACCGCGCGTGCCGCATCCTCCAATGTGGCAAGTTCAAGCTGTTGGGCAGACATCGGCTTGGTGGAAAAAGTTGCTTGCATCTCTTTAATGATGCGGGGTTTGATCTGGGAAGACGTTTTCCTTTTTGCTTTTGTCATAGTCATCTATATTTTACCACAACCTACACGTAAACAAAAGACGGTTGCTACCCATTCAACGCTTCCAACAACGCCCGCGCCTCTCTCTTCCCACCAGACCCTTGCTCGCCGCCGGGACCCACACAAGAAGGACAACCCTCCTCGCACTCACACATTGACACCAATTCCAATGCGCGTGCGATCAACTCATCGTGCAGTTCAAACAAGCGCTCGCTGAAACCAATGCCGGCTGGAATCTGATCATAAATTACAATCGTCGGTTTGCCATTGGCGAGCGGTGATGCTGGGTCAGCATGAATACCAATATCGCCGGTGTCGCACATCAGGAACAGCAGCGCGAGATGACCAAGTAGATGAGCCACGCCGGCAAGCCCACTGCGAATCCGCACGGCGAGTTCTGCCCGCCGATGACACGCGGGACAAAGCGTTACCAGATTTGCTAGTTCATTGGCTTGTTGGCTAGTTGGAAACGCGCGGAATGGAATTTTGTGATGAACGTGATGCGGCGTTCCGTTCTCTGGCGCACCGCATCCTTGACAACGATATTGATCGCGCGCGCGGACGCGATTGCGAATTGCGTCCCAATCGGGTCCGTAATTGTTTGGCGCGTTCGACCACAAACCTTCATCGCGCAACGTGTTCACTGTTTCATCATTCACCGCAAGCCAATAACCGGTTGTGTGCAATTCGCTTGGCGGGAGGGCGACAATCCCCTCGCCCAAGTTTTCGTGCGTGAACCATTTGATCTTTTTGTAGCCGATAACCTGCGTCGTTACCGCGATTTCGCCGTGTGCTTTGATGGCACCGCGCACATCGGCGCGCGCCAACTCATCGAGCAATTGAACCTGTGTCTCGCGGCGCGGCTCGGTGTAATAATCAGCATCGGTTGGGACGAGATGCGCGATGGAATGTTCCAAATCAAGTTCGCGCACGATAAACGATTGGCCCTCGTGCAAATAAATCGCTTCAGGATGCACCATCCAATCCGCGCTCCCGCGGTCAACCAGCCCGATCGTCGTATCATCGGCTTGCAGCGTAATGGTCTCTGCCGAGGCGCTTCGCAACGAAATTGCCTCCGCCGGATATTGATCCGCCATCCAAAAGAATTTTTCGCCCGATTGATGCACGACACCCGACTCGACCAGAAATTGCAAAAACTCGGCGACGCGTGCGGCATCCACGCGACCAAAATTTTCGCCTTGATGAAACGGCAACTCGAAGGCGGCACAACGCAAATGCGCGAGGAGAATCAAGAGATTGTCGGGGTTGGTCAGCGCACTTTCCGGCGAACGCTCGAACAGAAAAGCCGGGTGGCGCGCCAGAAATTGATCGAGTGGATCCGCCGAGGCGACCAGTATCGCGAGCGATGATTCTGCGCCGCGCCCCGCGCGCCCAGCTTGTTGCCTCGTCGCTGCGATCGTCCCGGGATAACCCACCAAAATCGCCGCGCCCATCCCGCCAATATCAATCCCCAGTTCCAGCGCGTTCGTTGCCACAACAGCGCGCACCGTTCCGTCACGCAATCCCTTTTCGATTTCGCGGCGCTCACTTGGTAAATAGCCACTGCGATAACCACGAATCGCTGCGGGGTTGCCCAAGTATTTGAGTATGATTTCAACCGTGCGGCGCGCGCGTGCAAAGACAATCGTTTGCACGTGGTGGTTGAGCAATTCCTGCGTCAGTCGCACGCTTTCGAGTAACGAACTCTTGCGAAGCCCTAGTTTATGATCAACGACGGGCGGGTTGTAAACCCAAAAGTGTTTTTCGCCTTTTGCGGCGCCATCGTTATCCACCAGCGTTACCGCTTCTTCGATCAACCGCTCGGCTAACTCGACCGGGTTTGCAATGGTTGCGGAAGTGAGAATGAATTGTGGTGACGCGCGGTAGAATTTAGCGATTCGTTTCAAGCGGCGCATCACGTTCGCAACGTGCGACCCAAACACACCGCGATACGCGTGCATTTCGTCTATCACGATAAAACACAAATGGTGGAAAAACTCTGCCCAGATCGTATGATGCGGCAGAATGCCGGTGTGAACCATATCGGGATTGCTGACGATAAGGCGCGCCGATTTGCGGATGGAGGCGCGAAGAGATTGCGGTGTATCGCCATCGTAGGATGCCGATGAGAGATCGGGGATGAGAGATCGAAGATTGGAAAGTTGATCCTGAGCCAGTGCTTTGGTGGGAAACAGGTACAGCGCGCGGGCTTGCTCATCACGCAACAAGCGATCCAGCACCGGCAAGTTGTAACACAGTGTTTTGCCGCTCGCGGTGCCGGTCACGACAACGATGTGTTTGCCATCGCGGATGTGTTGCCACGCCGTGGCTTGATGTGTGTACAACGAGGCAATGCCGCGCTGGCGCAGTGATTCGCTGAGCGCGGGATGCACCTCGGCTGGGAACGGAACAGTTTGCGCGGGACGCGCAGGAAAAGTCTTTCGCGCGGCAATGTGCGGTGCGATGGAAGGATTGCTATCCCAATCGGAGAGGAGTTCAGACATCATAGCACTTGTAAATTCTTCACCGCGCGTTCGATGCGCTCCAATCCTTCTTGCAGAATCGAACGGGGACAACCAATGTTCATGCGCATAAATCCTTCGCCGCCAGGTCCAAACAGGCGACCGTCGTTCAAGGCGACCTTGGCATGCTTGAGAAACAGATGACGCAAACCGGCTTGATCGAGTCCCAAAGCACGGCAATCGAGCCAGAGCAGGTAGGTGCCTTCCGGTGGGGCGACCTGAATTTGGGGTACGCGTTGCCGGAAAAATTGAATGGCGTACTCGAGGTTGCCTTGCAAATAATCGAGCAACGCTTCCAGCCATTCTTCGCCGTAGCGGTATGCCGCTTCCAAACCAACCATGCCAAACGTGTTGGATACGTTGAGCGCGAAATTTTCGAGCACCAGGGTGAACTGGGTATGCAGGCGTGGATTGGGAATAATGGCGGCGGCGGTGTACAAGCCGGGCAGATTGAACGTCTTGCTTGGTGCAATGAATGTCAGTGTGATTTCGGCGAGTTCGGGGGAAAGCATGGCGAGTGGAATATGTTTGTGTCCGCGCAAAATCAAATCGGAATGAATCTCATCGGAAAAGATCAAAACATTTTTGTGCAAGCACAACTCGCCCAGCGCGACAAGTTCATCCTTGCTCCATACACGCCCCACTGGATTGTGTGGACTACAGAGTATCAGCGCGCGGGTGCGATGATCAATTTGTTTTTCCAAATGATCCAAATCCATTCGATAGTAACCGTTCTCGTGGCGGAGAGGATTCAGTACCAGTTGGCGACCATTGGATTGAACGATTGTGAAAAATGGCGGATACACGGGAGGTTGAATGATGATCTTGTCGCCCGGCTGGGTGAAGGCATGCACAGCCAGAGCGAGCCCCGTGACGACGCCGGGGCTGTGCGCAATCCATTCACCTTTGATGTCCCAGCCGTGTCGCCAGCGCATCCAATTGATGATCGCTTCATAGTACGAGGCGGGGCGAATCGGATAGCCATAGATGCCATGTTGCGCACGTTGCTGAATCGCTTGGACAACTTGGGGTGGTGCCTGAAAATCCATATCCGCGATCCACATGGGCAAGACCTCCGCGCCGTAGGTTTTCCATTTGCTGGAATCGGTGTCCCGGCGCGGAATCACGCAATCAAAATCGTATTTCACAATGAATGCTCCTTGGGAATTTGCATTCATTATACCACACCGCGTTGTGAATTGACTTTAGCGCAAGGGATTTGTATACTGTGATCAAGGAGAACCGCGATGGATGAGTTAATCGAATTGTGGGACAAGCCAATTGTTGCGGAAGCGTACCTGCTAGCGGGTTGGCGACAATGGGCAGATGCCGGCGCGGTCTCGTCCGGTTTGCCACACTATCTTGTCGATCGTCTCGCGGCGCAGAAAATCGGCGAAATCAAATCCGATCCGTTTTATTTGTTCCAATTGCCGGGGACCCAAGCCTTCTTGCGTCCCGAAATCAAACTCGACGACGGTTACCCAAGAGAGTTGCGCGCGAAAAAGAATGAAATCTTTTTTGCGGGCGACGAACACAAAGGGCTATACATTTTTCTCGGTGATGAACCGCATCTCAATGTGGAACGCTATGCCGAAGCGTTCTTTAATGGTGTGCAAGAAACGAACGTGCGTCGCGTCATCGGCGTGGGCGGCGTGTTTGGTCCCGTGCCGTACGACAAGGAACGCGAAATCTCTTGCACGTACAGTTTGCCACGTTTGCGCCAAGAGTTGACACGCTATGCCGTTCGTTTCTCCAATTACGAAGGCGGCGTGAGTATTGGTTCTTATTTTGCTGCCCAAGCCACGCGCCGCCAGATCGAATATGTGGGCTGGTATGCGTTCGCGCCGCTGTACGATTTCTCCGAACTTTCGCCCATCTTGCAGCCCTTGATGATTACAGAAGATTACCGGGCGTGGTACGATGTGATGCGCCGCGTCAATTATATGTTCAAACTAGGTTTGGATTTATCCGATCTTGAACAGAAAAGTCACGAACTTGTCAAAGCCATCACCTCCAAAATCGAAGCATTGAGTACAGCAATGCCGCAATTTGCGATCAAACAACATTTGCAAAAACTCACCGCTGATTTCATCGAACCTTCCTTTGAACCCCTTGACGATGCGTGGGAAGCCGGGTTGAAGGATATTTTCAAAGAAGAATAAAGTGTCCACCGATTTTGCACCTTGGCGAGAGCCAAAAACTTGCAAAGCGAAAGGAAACACACCATGCCTGCCCAAGTCTTTTTTGGTTCACCGCGTCAATCTCGTTTGGATGCCAAAGAAACCTTGCCTGCCAAACTCGATTTGATTTTAGAGCAATTGCATTTGCGTGATCGCGTCAAGGGCGAAACTGTTGCCATCAAAATGCATACGGGCAACAACATCGGTTATTCGACCGTGCATCCGGTTTTTGTGCGCAAGGTGGTGCAGGCAGTCAAAGACGGCGGCGGAAAACCGTTTGTAACCGATGTGAGTTGGGATGCCGAGGGCGCAGAACAACGCGGCTATTCCTCGGAGACCCTGGGTTGCCCGGTATTCCCCACCGCCGGCGTCGGCGAAAAATATTTTTACGCACATCGGCGTCCGTTCAAAAATATTCAGGATTGGAAACTGGCAGGGATGATTGAGGATGCGAGTTTTCTCGTCAATCTGGCGCACGCTAAAGGACATCCCAGTTGTGGGTACGGCGGCGCGATCAAGAATCTCGCGCTTGGCTGTATGATTGGCGAGACGCGCGGCGCGATGCATGATGCGATGCATTTTGACCAATACTGGTTTCCGGAAAAATGTCCGGACGCCGCCACGCGCCAACGCATTGTAGAGGCGTGTCCGCATAACGGCGTCGTCATTGATAAAGATGATCCCACTCAACTGCATATGCACTTTGAAGAATGCAATCAATGTGGTCGGTGTCTGCAGGTGGCACCACCCGGCAGTTTGAAAATTGATCCGGTCAACTTTCACGCGTTTATGGAAGCGTGCGCGATTTCAGTTGATCTCGTGCTGTCCACCTTTGCCAAGGAAAAAGCCACACACATGGTTCTGGCTACGCATATGACGCCGGTGTGTGATTGTTTTGGTTTTACCAGTATGCCCATTTTGCCGGACGCCGGCATCTTTGGTTCGGACGATATTGTTGCGCTGGATCAAGCGGTGTTGGACGCAACCGCCCGTACGCTACTCATCGAAGAAAATTTGCCAGCGTCTATGGAGGTGCATACGCGGGAGGGTCATCCTCTGCGATGGTTGCACGGACCCTACAAAGACCCGTACAAAGTGACCGAGTACGCCGAACGACTCGGTTATGGCACCCGCACATACGAACTCATTGATGTCTTGCCATTGCAAAAAGTCGAACGTGCGCCCATCACGTACATTTCGGCACGTTGAAAACACTCTTGACAGTTCATCGCAGCGTGTGCTAGACTCGCGCCAATTCGATCGAGGAGAAAAGCAATGTGCTACGATGATAATGCGCGACCACCACTCCCGCCGGTGTCCGGCGGATCCGGCGATGGACACGATATTGTTTTGACGGCGGCAGACGGTAATCAATTCTCCGCCTACATCGCCTACCCAGCGCAAGCGGAGGATGCGCAGGTGCTCATCTATCCTGACATTCGCGGCTTGCATCAGTTTTATAAAGAACTCGCGTTACGTTTTGCCCAAGTCGGCATTCGCGCGTTGGCGATAGATTATTTTGGCCGCACCGCCGGCTTAACCTCGCGCGCGGAACCGTTCGATTGGCAGCCGCATGTCGCTGCGATGACCATTCCCACGTTTCTCACCGATGTTGCCGCCGCGCTCGATTATTTGAAATCCCAGAACCCAGCTCCGCGCCGCACCTTCATCGTTGGCTTTTGTCGAGGTGGGACGTTAGCGTTGCATACCTCTGCCGAACCATTCGATCTGTCCGGCCTCATCGCGTTCTATGCCGGGATGAGCCGTTCAATCACCGGTGAAAAAGGCACCGCACTCGAACAAGCCAGTAAAGCGCGCTATCCGATCCTGGGATTATTTGGCGGCGCCGATCAAGGTATTCCCCTCAACCAAGTGCAACAACTTGATCAACAACTCGATGTTGCCGGGGTGGCGCACCACATTGTGGTTTATCCCGGCGCGCCGCACAGTTTCTTTGATCGCCGCTACGAAGAGTTTGCCGATGCCTGGAAACGCATATTGCATTTCATCTCTACAGGCAATCCCCAGAGGTAAGAAACAAGCCACTCAATTCGAGTGGCTTGCTTTTTCAATCACCTCCAAAACGCGATGATAGTAGGTGAGCCAACCATCGGCTTTGATCGCGTGCGGGATCACATCGCTGGCATTCAGCAAATCGAGTTTATCGTGAATGCGGCTAGCGAAATGCGCCGGATAAAAATACGTGATTCGATTTTTCTGGGGTGTGCGTGTGGCATAGGTGCGTCGCGCGCGATAATTGAGCAACCACCACAAGTGCATCTCGACAAAATCGAGATTCAAGCCGATGATGTAAACATCGTGCGTGAAAAAGAAATCCACCCAGGAATCGTAGCGCACGGTATTCGTCTTGAGCCGCTTTTCCAACGAGGCGAATTGTTTTTTGTATGCAAAGGCGGTCCCCATCACCACATAGTTCCGCATCAATTGGAGATAACCGCTGTAATGCTCGTAGCCCAACGCAATCGAATTGGGTGATTTGCGTTCGCCGTGAATGTGCCACACGCGCGTCGGTTTGGTGTTGATCACACGAAAAAGACTGTACCGACTTTCCTTGACAACGCCAGCGTTGACGAGCGTTCTTTGATCGGTTACACCGCTTGCCAATTCGAGTGTGTAATCATAGTTGGTCGTCAAGACATCGGTGAGTTTCAGCGCCATCACGCGCGCGTGAATTTCGTTTGGGCGAAACCCACCGATTTTGTCGGCGATGAATGCCTTGATCTCCACTTCAGCGATGTGTTTTTCCTTAACCGCGTGCGCCACGATTTCTTCGTAGAGCAGGGGAAACGGTTTGTGAGCCGTGCGAATGTGTTTGGTCGCGCCGACGAAATCAATCAGATCGCGAACCAGATGGCTCCACGTGTACGCGCTTTGAATATTGTTGATGCCATTTCCGATGAGAAGAATGGGGAGGGTCATTGATCTGTTGAGGCAAGTGCGTCTTGAATTTCGCTCACGAGTGGGAGTAGAGGAGGCAACTCGTCAGCAGACACGTTTTTTGCCGCTTCGCCAATGATCTCAAGATTGCGAATGACAGCATCTTGGGTCTTTTCATCTTGTTCGAATTCTGCGCGGGATAGTGAGGTGAGGTAACGTTGAATTCGCTCAATTGCCACGCGCATATCTTCCAAATAATCCCAATCGCGCCGGCTAGACATAGTACAGCATCCTTTCGATATCGGCGGCAATGTGTGCATAACGAGGATGGGTGCATTTGCGCTGGAACGTCTCAAAGGTGGCAAGGTCTACTTTTCGACCGAGTGATTTCTCGAGTTCGAAGGCTAAGCGCACAAATTCCAAGCCGAGGGGACGAGTGAGTTGAACAAGAATATCCACATCGCTTTGTTTACGGGGTGTGCCTTTAGCAAACGATCCGTACACAGCAATTTTTTCTACCCCATACTTGGCGCGCAAGTAGGGTAATTGTTTGCGCAGAATTCGGATCACACGGGTTCGAGTCAAGGGTTGGCTCATCCTAGATCATTCCACCAGCGCCGTCTTATCCACGTGCAGATCATACAACCGATGGATTGTCACGTCAAGTAGAATTTTTATCTTTCCACCGGAAACGCCAATGCTTCCGTGAAAATATCGTTGAATGTTGGATCGGCAGAAAGTTCCACGTACTCAATAAACTCTTTGAACCGTTTTGCCGCTTCGCGTTCGCGGAAAGAGAGGAGCGCGATTTTTGCGCCTTCACCCGCGGCGTTGCCCACAGCGATGATGCGCTCCACAGGGATCCACGGCACCAGTCCAATCGCGCGTGCGCTTGCCGGGTTGATGTACGAGCCAAACGAACCCGCGAGCAATACCTCGTGCAAATCATCATCAGTGAGATTCAACTTTTGCATCAGCACACGAAAGCCGCCGGCAATTGCCGCTTTGGCAAATTGGAGCGCGCGCACATCTTGTTGCGTCAGCACAATGTTTTCGGCCGGCGAACTGAGCAAAAAGGCACGCACGCCGTTCACCTCGATCAGGCGATTCGCGATGGCGTCCGGGATGCGATGCGTGGCACGCGCCTCTTCCGCGCTCAACATTCGGCCGGTGACATCCACGGCGCCACATTTGACCAATTCCGCCACCGCATCCACCAACCCCGAACCGCAAATCCCAATCGGCGGGGCGTTGCCAATCGTTTGCAATTGCACATCGTCGTCAATGCGCACACTTTCGATAGCACCCTCACTCGCACGCATGCCACATTTGATTTGGGCGCCTTCAAACGCAGGACCCGCCGGCGCAGCGGTCGCGAGTGTTGCCTTGGCTGAACCCAACACGATTTCGCCATTGGTACCCACATCAATGTAAAGCCGAATCTTGTCGTCTTTGTTGCGCGCCAAACCGGTGGCGAGGATGCCTGCCACAATGTCCGCGCCGACGTATGCGCCCAAGTGTGGCAATGTGGTGAGGCGCGCTTCGGGATGTGCGTGCAAACCTAGGGACGATGCTGGAAGCGTAACCGATTCTTCGATCGCGGGCACAAATGGATATTGCGCGATGGGTTCGGGATCAATGCCAAAGAGGAGATGCAACATTGTGGCGTTGCCCACCGCAACGATTTCGTACACGTTGTTCAACGCGACGCCGGCTTGGGTGGTCAGTTCATCGGTCAGCGTGTTGATGGTGTCCACGATGCGTGCTTGCAACGTGCGCAAGCCGTCCGGCTCCATCATCGTATAACTGATGCGCGAGATGACATCCGCGCCAAAGGAGGCTTGTCCGTTCAACGTGGATTTTACCGCCACAACCGCGCTGGTGTTCAAGTTGATCACCGCAACGACAACCGTGGTCGTGCCAATGTCAATTGCCAAGCCGTACATCTCGCTCGTCGTGTCGCCGGGCTCCAGCACGATCAACTCGTCACCCACGATCACAGCGGTTACGCAATAATTGTTCTCGCGCAAAATTTTTGGCAATCCTTGCAACACCGATAAAGTAGCGCGCGGTTCAAAGCCGGCATCGAGCAGAGCATCGTTGACCCGTTGAATATCGGAACGCTGATCTTCCAATGTTGGCTCGGCGAGTTGCAGAAAAACCTTGTGGACATTTGGATCGAGTGCGACGTGACGGCCGTAACCTAACAGCGCGGCTTTGGGTGAGGTCATCAGGCGCGGCACATCCACTACGCAATCGGTGTGGATGAGGGCGCGACATGACAAACGCCAGCCCGCCTCCAGTTCTGCCGGCGTCAGATGCTTGCGGTCGGCTTCGGTAACCGTGTTGACGCCTTGCAACATTTGCACTTTGCATTTACCGCACGTGCCGCGTCCGCCGCAGGTTGAATCAATCGCAATGCCTAGCCAGTTTGCCGCGTTGAACACCGTGGTGCCTTCCGGCATATGCGTGGTGGTGTTTTGTGGTTGAAAGGTAACTTGATATTTCACGGTGAGAAAAGAATCTCACCGCAGAGACGCAGAGTTTCTTTACAAAAAATTCTCTGCGCTCTCTGCGTCTCTGCGGTGCAAAATGTTTTTAGGTTTTTGGCAGTGCCTTTTGGCGTTCGCGGTATTGCGCGATCCAGGTCGCGGCGTACGGATCGTTGCCCATCAACAAATCGCCGGCGAGGACCGCTTGGCGAATGACGGGGTTGGTGGGATCGGTGATGGCGCAGGTGAGCCCACACCACATGCCCATCGCCAGAAAAGCGGCGTTAACCGGCGAACGATCCGGAATGCCAAACGAGACGTTGCTCGCGCCGAGCGACATATTCACTCCCAGTTCGCGTCGAATGAGTTCCATCGCGCGCAAGGTATTCTTTGCCGCTTCGGTGTCCGCCGAGACGGTGAGGCATAACGGATCAATGATCACATCTTCCATTGGGATGTTGTAATCGCGCGCGCGGGCAATGATTTTTTGTGCGACGGCAAGCCGCACTTCGGGATCGTTGGAAATACCGGTCTCGTCATTCGCCATGCCGATCACGGCGGCATTGTACTTTTTCACGAGCGGCAGGATGCGCTCGAGTCGTTCGTCTTCACCGGTCACCGAGTTGATCAAGGCTTTGCCGGGATAAACGGCGAGCGCGGCTTCCAGCGCTTCGATAATCGAAGAATCGAAACAGAGTGGCACATCGGTTACCGCCATCACTTCTTTGACGGCGGTGGCGAGCATTTGCACTTCATCGCCCAGCGGATAACCGGCATTCACGTCGAGCATCTGCGCGCCGGCTTCCACTTGCGCCAGCGCATCGCGGCGCACGCGCGAGTAATCGCCCGCCGCCATCTCCTCACCCAGTTTTTTACGCCCCGTCGGATTGATCCGTTCGCCAATCATTACGAACGGATGACCGGGACCAATCACGACTGTTTTGGTTTTAGAGTGCAAAATAGTTTCCATCGGAATTCCTCGGTTGACAAGTATGGCACAATGCGCTAATCTTGCTGCATTACAGCGAGTGCAGAATAGCACACAAATGAACTCGTTGTCAAAGTGATATAATCTTACCACTGAGGTTGCGATGAGCCGATTGACCGATTTACTTGCCCAATCTCCTGTTCTGCTCGCCGATGGTGCGATGGGCACGATGCTGTTTGCGGCTGGGCTGGAATCCGGCGCGCCGCCTGAATTGTGGAACGTTGAACACCCCGATCGGGTGCGCGCGGTGCAACGCGCCTACTTGCAAGCCGGGTCGCAAATCATTTTGACAAATACCTTTGGCGGCTCGCGTTATCGTTTGGGGATGCACGGTTTAGAAGGGCGCGTGTTCGAATTGAATCGTGCCGGGGCAGAGATTGCACGCGCCGAAGTGAACGCAGCGGGTGGTCGCGCGCTCGTTGCTGGCGATATGGGACCGAGCGGCGAAATCTTGATGCCGGTCGGCACACTTGAGTTTGACGATGCGGTGAACGCGTTTGCGGAGCAAGCCCAAGGGCTGATTGCCGGTGGTGTAGATTTGATTTGGATCGAAACGATGGCAGACCTGGAAGAGGTGCGTGCCGCGATTGAAGGGGCGCGCCGTGTTGCGGCAGATATTCCGATTGTTGCAACAATGACGTTTGATACCAAAGGGCGCACGATGATGGGGGTTACGCCGGAGCGGGCGGTGCAAACGATTAGTCGTTGGGGCGTGATCGCGACGGGTGGTAATTGTGGCAATGGTCCTGATGAAATGTTACACGTCATTCAAAAGATGCACGCCGTGCGACCCGATGTGATTCTGGTCAGCAAATCGAACGCGGGCAAACCGGAAATCGGCGAGGATGGCAAGGTCGTGTATCGCGCTGGACCGGAGGAAATGGCGCGCTATGCCATCGAAATGAAAAATGCCGGCGCGCGCATTATTGGCGGATGTTGTGGGAGTTCGCCTGCGCATTTACAAGCGATGGCACAGGTGCTTGTCGAAAAATCGAATTGAGCCGATTTGTTACGATTTGTATCATCTAGGGCAGAGGTTCCCTCTTATATACAGATAGATGTAAAAAACTTTTGGAAGGGGGGGTGAGAAACAAATGCAGAGCGAATTCCTTGCATACGAGGCTCCGGCGGTGACCACGCTAACCGACGAACAGATTCTCGAGGAGCTGGGCGAGGCACATGCGTATTTTGTTGATGTGCCTTGAGTTTGCTAAGGACGGCAGGGGACCGGCAATTCTGCCGGTCCCTTTTTTCATAGATTGTACTTGCTTGATTAATATGATACTTATGTGTTAGAATGTAGCAATGGTGAATCAAGATGCCCAAGCCCATTCGTCTTGTAATCATTGATAAACATGTCCTTGTGCGCGCCGGCTTGCGGGCGCTCCTTGACAGTTACCCACAGTTCGAAATCGTGGGAGAGGCCGATCCGTGTGATGAGGCACTCGAAATGGTTCGGCAACAACAACCCGATCTGATCCTCTTTGAAATTGCCGGTGATCAATCGAAAAACTTGGATTTGATTCCCCAACTCCTCGATGCGACAAAACATACGCGCTTGCTCCTCCTCACCGGTGAAACCGATACTCACTTGCATCATCAAGCCGCTCAAGTCGGCGCGATGGGAGTGGTGCTCAAAGAGCAATCGCCGGACGTGTTGGTCAAGGCAATTACCAAGGTTCACGCCGGCGAAGCCTGGTTCGATCGTACGACGATTGCGAATGTGCTGAGCCAGATGTCGCGTGGGCGGTCTAATGATTCCGATGCACAAAAGATCGCCACGCTCAGCCCACGCGAGCGCGAAATCATCACCCTGGTTGGGGCGGGTTTGAAGAATCAACAAATCGCCGATAAACTTGGCCTTAGCGAAGTTACTGTTCGTCATCATCTCACTTCCATCTTTGCCAAACTGGGCGTCAGCGATCGTTTGGAACTGATCATTTACGCCTATCAACGCAACCTCGCACGTCTCCCCGATTAATTTCTTTTTAATGGCACATTTGTGCCGTCCCCTATAGCCCTTGATGCTCATCAAAATAGGGCGTGTTGGACGATGTAACATGCGCCAATTGCGTTTATATTTTAGGCATGTCAAGCGTTCAACCGATTACTCATCTGTCAAGCCCTCTTCTTGAACGACGAAACAAACCGAGAATTCAAGTCGCCTTCCCGGCACTCGTGCGTGGGAATGATGCCGGTGGTGGTAGATTCCAGGAAGATGCGCTGGTTGACAATATGAGCGCCAGTGGGGTTTATTTGCGATTGAAACGCTCTGTTGCGCCGGGCAGTTTGTTGTTCGTTACCTTGCGCTTTTCCAATCGTCCTCCTCAGCAAACCATTGCACCGTGTTTAGCCATACGAGCACAGGTTCTCCGGGTCGAGTATTGTCAGGATGGCACCTGTGGTCTCGCCCTTAAATTTCAAAACTATCGTTTTCTCGATTGCACAAAATGCAACTGCGAATTCAAGCAACATCAGTTCGTTACCCTAAAGGAGGTATGATGTTATTCAGAAGATTGCCGTGGTGGCTCACCTTCCGCGGTGTGGCTTTTCCATTGATGCTCTGGGCAATACTGTTTTCTCTCTTAGGATCATCCGAAACAGCGTATGCTCAAGCGGGTTGCTCTGGCACGCGCGATTATGGCGATGCACCGGCGTCGTATGGGATTGCCTGCGCAACGCCGAGCGCTACCCTCCGCATCGGAGGTGTTACGCCGGACACCGAAGCGAGCCACCAAGCCAGCGCTGACGCGAACGGTGATGATACCGCCGGCACCGATGATGAAACTTTTCTCAATCCACTCACACCAATTGATATTGCGAACGCGCAATATATTTGGACCATTCCCGTGAGCAATACGACTGGGAATGCTGCCACGCTCGCCGGCTGGATTGACTTGAATGGCAATGGCGTCTTTGAGGCGAGCGAACGTGCTGTGGCATCCGTACCCAACAATGCTACGCAAGCCACCCTCACGTGGAACATTCCGCCGACGGCCTCCGCCACGACCACCTTCGTTCGCTTGCGCATCTCCACGGACGCGAATGTGGGTCCCACCGGCGATTATCCAACGAATGGCATTGGTGAAGTGGAAGACTATGCCGTGCAGATCGTGGAGAATGAATTGTGTACGCCTGGCACAGCCTTTTACTTCATTAATGGTACTGATAACACTATTCGCACCTTTGACGTTTCCAATGGTACCAACACCCTGATCACTACTCCCAGCGTAACTCCTCCGAGCATTAACGGCTTGGCGGTGGATCGGTGGCGCGGCTTGGTGTACTATCAAAATGGCGGGGGCGCGCCTCCGCCGGCTGCCCAAGCGCTTTACTATTATGACGTCGTGAATAATACGAACGGTACCGTTACCGCTAATGCCGGTGCTGCCCCATTAAACCTTCCGCTGGGAAATGGCTGGCAGTCTTCCTCAGGGGCGTATGCCAACAGTAGATATTATGCCGGGATTGACGGCGGCGACCTAGGAACGATTTACGAGATCACGCTGGATGCGGCGGGGACAGCGCCGGTTTCTGCACGCGCCCTGGTTACCCCGAATGCCGGTTGCGGTGGAACACAATGTCAGAATTACGGTGATATTATCGTGAATGGTACCCGGATGTACGTAGCGTTCATCCAAGTGGATGGTCCCACCATCACCCAAGTCTTTGATGTTTACGACATTAACAGTCTAATTCGCCTCAATCGTCAAACGATCGTCGGTACACCGGCTTTTGCATTCCAACTTTCGCGCGATGGGAATGGCCAGATCTATGCCATCACGAGTGATAACGGTAGGGTGTTCCCCGTCAACAACAATGTGATCCAGAATTATCCTAATCCACTGGCTACGATCGGGGTAGTGGTGAACGATGCTTCTGAATGCCCCATCGTGCCAATGGACTTTGGTGATGCGCCTAACTCGTATGGCACGAATGGTGGTCCGTTGGCGGCGCGCCACTTGCTGGTAGATAATCTGCGACTGGGCAATGTGACCGGGCAAACAGTCATCCGCGATTTGCATGGTTTTGCGAATGCCAATGCCAACGGCGATGATGTGAACAATTATAATGGTAGTGTGCAGGGACCGCCTGATGACGAAGATGGTGTTGCCACTCCCTTCCCGCTCTTGGAAACGACGAGTACGAGTTATACCCTGCCCAACATCACCGTGTTCAACAACACCGGCACGACTGCCACGCTCTATGGGTGGATTGATTTCAATCGCGATGGACAGTTCCAGCAAAATGAGCGCGCTACCGTTACTGTTCCCTCCAATTCCAATCCGCAAACTGTTTCGCTCGTTTGGAGTACATTGCCCGGGATGCGCGGCGGTGCCAGTTATCTACGCTTACGCCTTTCGACCGCGACGACGACGATCAGCGCGCTAGGTACCGGCAACGATGGTGCATTCCTGGCCACCGGTTATGCGCCCGATGGTGAGATAGAAGACTAT
Organism: Anaerolineae bacterium; assembly: GCA_034433515.1. Taxonomy (GTDB): domain Bacteria; phylum Chloroflexota; class Anaerolineae; order UBA4142; family UBA4142; genus DAOTXS01. Next base: position 38,222 of record DAOUAL010000040.1, read on the forward strand.
CCCATTCTGATCAGCGGTGTGACAGCCGTTACCCTCTCCTCCTTTCAAGTGCAATCCCATAGCGGAGTGATCCCCGTAGGTATGCTGGTGGGTTTGGTTGCATTGGTAGGTGTGAGTGTCGGCATTGGCGCGTGGCGATTCAAAGTGCATCAGGCGTGATTTCCTCTCGCAAAATTGGAGGGCGAACAACTGAGTTGTTCGCCCTCTTTCAATTTGAATCGGTGAAAAACATATAGATTATTTTTGGATCAAGGGGATAAAGGCTTTGATGGTTGAGGTCGCCTCCGCTGGTGTGCTGCTGATCAAGAACTTGCTATTGGCAGTATTCCAGTGGGTTGCCAGATAACTTCCGACGGCTGGGTTGACGTTAAAGTAATCTTCGTGCCCACAATCGAAGCGATAGTCATTGGTGGCATCCGGACAGACGATTTGGATCGGTTGACCCGAATGATCGCACATATTGTCATAGCCATCACGACAGTGAAAGTTTCCATCCGAATTCGGTGCCGTGAGTTGAACGCCTCCGAACATGTGCATTAACTCGTGCGCGGCAATCACGCTTGACCAACATGCCGCATCCACCCGTGCAAAGTGTGGCCCGCTATTGTTGGCGTTCCACTGCTCGGGTGAATCATCAAACTCGATGTTGCTAATCCCGCAATAGCCACGCGCATCGGCAAAGAGCAAATATTTACGATCGGTGCGATTGTACCCTTGTGCCCACAATTCACTAATCATCTTTCCAAAGGAATCGTCGCCTTGCGCCGAGAGCGTAACGTGAGTAATCTGCGGCTTGCAGTTAGCATCCGTCACAAAGCGCACGCGCCGCACGCCCCCGGTTTCTGCCGCACTTTCCTTAAAGATGTTGTCCACTTCAACGGACCATTGTTGGAACGATGCGAGATAGGTGTCGTAGCGGCTTGGCACATCGGCGGCATGAACATACAAGACTTGAACTCGATTGCCACTGGTGCCATCGCCATCGCACGCTACGACGCCCTGGGTGGAATCCCTGGCAAGGATAGGGGCAGGGCTAACGCCGCGTGCAAACTTGACCACATCTGTGGCGGCATCCGGCCCGTGGGTGCATAGGGTCTTGCCTACATGCCCAGGTAATTGAATCTTGAAACCACCCCGGCATTCACCGGTGGTCGTAATTTCTAGACCGTCATAGAGTAGTCCGCGCGTAGGATCGTTTGGCGGAAGTGGTCTTTTAGCATCTGCGATCGGAGGTAAAGAGAAAAATAAACTCAAGCATAGAATAAGAACCAACCCCGCGATCGTTAGAACAACCGGCTGTTTCATTATCTTCTCCTCCAGTTCATGGCATAAAAAATACCCGCTCCTCAGAGCGGGTACACAACATCAGTCCACTCTTCGGCAACTCGGCGACCATAGTCTCGGTGAGACCTTAGGCCCGTGGCTTTGCGTCTCTAGCTTTCGCTAGATTTGCCTTTATCGGAGTCTTGTTAAATTTCACTTATATCATACTGGAGGCATTCATCGTAAATCAATCATACTTTGGTCATGGGACACGGGTTCTACAAAAAATAAAAACTGGCTCGTCTCGCTGTGAGACGCGCCAGTTTTCAATGAACGATGCTAGATTTGTTCGCTGCGATGGCGCACGTACAAACCGACTATGACCAGCGCGATCAAACTGATCGCACCAACGATGACGATGGGGAAGGCTAAAGCCGGTGGTTCCAGCGTAACTTGAATTCGTTCATCGGTGTTCCAGATCAATTCAAATACGGCGCTCTCTCCAAGTAGCCGATCAGGAAGGGGATAGGCGTTCACTTTCCAGCCGGCAGGCGGATGAATCTGAAGGCGCAGCGGGATCACCGGCGCACCCGGTTGGCGTTGCAAAAGCAGGTGATAAGAGGGCCTCGTTTGAATCGTTGAGGGCAACCGATAATCGAATTGCACGACGTGGGTTTCACCGTGTGGCACGATGAAATAGCCGGCAAATTCGGTGTACGCTTTGTCGCCGGCTTGTGCCGTAACGTCCGCCGCACCAATGCTACGCAGTAATTCACTCCCCGCCGGCACGAGCAGTCGAACATAATTCCAATAACAACCTTGTTGCAGATCAACATAGGTAAATTGATAGTTGGGCAAGTGCACGCAATACGATTCGATCCTAGGGCTGAGATTCGTGTACGTGATCGTTACCGATGCGCGTAAAGAGTTGGCGGATTCTATGGTTAGGTCATAAGCGACTTGGCGCGTAACATTGCCGTCCACTTTGTTGAAACCAACATTCGAATCCACCAACATCCACCAATCCCCGGGACCTCTGTACACGGCGCCGCCCAGCGGCAAGCCGGGCTGGCTCAGCGCTTCGACGTCGTTGACGTACAGCAATAAATTCTTTGCCTGTATGGCGTTCAAGATTGCGCGTCCCAACTTGGGTTGATCCAAGTTGCCCAGAGTCATGCGTTGCAAGATGGCTTGCATCAACTTGCCCAAAAAATCTTTGCGATGTTCCCACCAATCAGAGGATTGACCGGGACCTTGTGGCAGTGCCCAATACTCGTGGATTTTGGTCATGACGTTTGAAGCGTCCACGCGTTCGTTGTACGTCTCAACCGTTACAGCTCCCATCGCTGTGAGTAGATCGGGCAAGATGTTTTGATTGATGGCAATCACGCCGTCCACATCGCGGCGGCGATCAATTTTGTAGATGGCTTGGAGTTGGCGCGCCGTGGTGGGAAAATCGGGGGACCAGTTGGCATCGCGAAGCACCCATTGCCCGGCGAACATATAACGTCGTAAAGGTTCTGGCGGCTCAGGATGCCGTTGGGAAAAGTCGTCAATGGCAAAACTGTCTTGAAAATCTATCACCGATATTTTCCCTTGTTCGATTTGGATGAGACCCACGCCGCTGATAAAACCGCCCGTCGCACGCAACTCGTCGCTATTCTGGGCGATCAACAAAAAGGTGCGTGGTCGTTCCGCGCCTAGAATCGTGCGGGCGTTGGCGAACACCTCTATAGCGGTTTGCCACACCGGGAGTAAATCATCTAATTGAGCGAGGAGGGCTTGGGTGTCTGCGGAAACTCGCGTGGCGTTGATTTGAGCGCGTATGCGCACAATATCGTTCAGGTTTTTTTGTGCACGTTGAATGGTGGGTTGTTGTGATTCGGCGGTGATGAGCAATGCTGTGCCAATAGGGGTTTGGGTCGCGCGCCCGGCTTCCATCTCTGCACTGATCGCGGAGCCAAGTGCCAGCGTATCTTGTGCGCCTTGCAAGATAGACTCGCTCAAGTCTAACAAGGCAGGCGCATTTTGGAGGTCGCCGCCATAATGTGGTAGCCAATCGAAACTTGGAAGAAGATAAAGGAGGGGACCTAAAGCGGCACGCAATTCTTGGATGTCTTGCAAACTTTGGGCAATTGTTTGTTCGATGTTGGCTGAAGCGCCCGGCGCGCCGGTGAGCCAAGTGGTGATTTCCGAATTTCGCAGAACGCGCAAATCGTTTTGGAGACGCGCCCATCCAACGACTAGGCGTCCCCCCCAGATCAACAGCAACAAGATGATGATCGAGAGGATAGGGCGCCAAAGGTGGCGTGGTCGCGCACGTTTGGATTTTGTTCGACTCATGCGGTCGGCTCCTGATCGTAGCAACAATTGAGCCAAGTATACACCCAAAGTGGCTAGGACGAAAAATGAGCGCATCACACAAAGGTGATGCGCTCATCGGCTTTCTGAGATGGGGCAATGGTTTATGGGTTGCCGAGTGGTTTGAGGGGAACCGGAATCGGCAGGTATGTTGGCAAACCGGACCACGCCGGGTTATCGTCTGCCCATTGAACGTTGGGCAAGGGCGAGGTGAGGCGCGCCAAGCCGGTGCCATCGGAACTGATCGCATAGATAAGGTTGACGCCTTCACGATTCGAAACAAAGGTGATGTGTTCAACGCAACTGGGACACCAGTACGGCCGACGATCATCACCGGTGCTGTTGGTCAATCGCTTAACGTCTGTCCCATCGGCTTTCATAATGTAGAGTTGCGGTCGCCCATCGCGATTGGATTCAAAGACGATGCGGGTCCCGTCCGGCGAAAATGTAGGATGATCGTCGTTGGCTGAATGGTTGGTGAGCCGGGTCAAACCGGTTCCATCGGCATTGACGATGTAAATTTCGTTGTTGCCATCACGGTTGGAGACAAACGCGATGCGTTTGCCATCCGGCGTAAAGACTGGGTTGGTGTTTTGGGCAAACAGATTGTTTTCTGGATTGCTAGTAATGCGGGTAGGTGCGCCGCCGGTTGCGCTCATCCAGTAAATATGTGTGGCGCACGCGCGTTTGCCGGCTTGGCCGCAGGTTGGGTCCGGGTCTTCGCGGTTGGACACAAAGGCGATGCGCGTCCCATCGTTCGACCAGAAGGGATCGGTGTCATCGCTATTGTTGTTGGTGAGGCGTGCGACGGCGCCGCCATCCACGTTCATCAAATAAATTTGGAAACGTCCATCGCGATTGGATTGGAACGCGATACGTCTACCGTCCGGCGATGGAGCGGGGCGTGAATCGTTGGCGGTGTTAAAGGTGAGGCGGGTAACGCGCGCCCCATCATCGCGCATGATATAGATTTCCGAATTGCCGTCCCGCACGGAATCGAATGCGATGCCGGGAACGCAACACGGTCCCGGGACGCGCAACGTTGCCGGCAGACCCGACCAGGCGGGGAAATCATCGGGCTGGGTTTGCCCTTCGCCGGTAAGGCGCGTGAGGTTCTTGCCATCTGGATCAATGGCAAAAATCTTAAAGACGCCGCCTTCGCGATTAGAGGCAAAGACGATGCGTTCGGCACAACCGGGCAACCAAATCGGATGACGGTCATCCCCTTGCGGTGGGGTGAGCCGGGTCTGGCTCGTGCCATCGGCGTTCATCGCATAGATGCGATATTGTCCATCGCGATTGGTTTCAAAGGCGATGAATTTGCCGTCTGGCGACCAAGCCGGGTGATCATCGGTGGCTTGGTTGAAGGTCAAGCGAGTCAAGCCGGTGCCGTCGGTGTTGACGACGTAGATTTCAGCGTTGCCATCCCGATTAGAAGTGAAAGCGATTTTGGTATCATCGGGGGAAAAGTTGGGGGACCAGTTTGCCGCACCGGGATTGGTTGTTGGGTTCGTAGTTAGGCGCGTTTGCCCACTCCCATCGGCGTTCATCAAATAGATATGGGTGATGCACGCCGGTTTGCCCGGTTGACCGCACGTCTTGGGATCGGGATCATCGCGATTGGAGGTAAACGCAATGACCGAGCCGCCCATCGAAAAAATTGGATGGGTATCTTGCGCGGGCGTGTTGGTCAACCGGGTAACATCGCTTCCATCTACATTCATCACATAAATGTGATAGATGCAATTGGGTTGACCGGGCTTGCCGCAGTTTTGCGGATCGGGATCATCGCGGTTGGACACAAAGGCGATGCGTGTCCCATCTACGGATGGTGCCGGATCGCGATCGCCTGCTACGTTATTGGTCAGGCGAGTTACCCCGCTGCCATCGTAACGCATCAGATAGATTTCTTCGTTGCCATCGCGCGTCGAAGTAAAGGCGATGCCGGGCAGGCAGCAGGACGGTAAGCCGGGGAGAGGTGGCGTTGGTGGTGGCGGAGTTTCTTTTTCTTCGGGAGGTGGCGGCACGGTGCCTTGCAAGGGAGGTGCCGCCCATACGGCTCCGTTGCTGGCAACAATGCCGAGCAGGATTAGACTAATCAGCACGACGCTGATTCGGGTTACACGGTTGGAAAACATTGGGCTCACGATGGCTCCTTTCATTACGCCAAGCCAAAAGCACTTGACGAGATTATAGTTGAAATCGAAATAGAAATCAAGGTGCCGGGATTTGGTGATTCCCCAAAACTCACCGCAGAGGCGCAGGGGTCGCTGAGTTTTCTTATTTTTTTCTCTGCGTTCTCGGCGTCTCGGCGGTAAAATGGATATGTGAGTAATCACCAGGCCGGGAGCTAAGTGCGTTATTCGGGCGATGTTTCCGGTTCGCGTCTTGGCATCACCCGTTTACCCTCTTTATCTTTGGCATAGTAATAATAGTAATAATCACCGGCAGCACGGCGTGCGCTGATGCGGTTGAGAACAACGCCCAACACTTTGGTACCGGTCTTGCCAAGCGTTTCAACGGCGCGACGGCTGACGTCGCTGCGGGTGCGCCCAGCGTCAATGACGAGCAATGCACCGGAACAGCGCGCACCCAAAATACTGGCGTCTGCTACGGCAAGCACCGGCGGCGAATCCATGATGAGCAGGTCGGCTTGAGAACGTAAGGTGTCGAGAATCCGGCGCATCCGGTTCGAATCCAGTAGTTCGGCGGGATTGGGTGGAATGGGACCGCTCGTAATGACTTTGAGTGTATCGAGTTTGGTGGGTTGCATTACGCTTTCCAAAGTTGCACTGTCATTCAAAAACAGACTGCTCAATCCTTCATTGTTATTCAAGCCAAAATATTTATCTAGCGTGGGGCGGCGCAAATCGCAATCCAAAAGGATGACTCGTCGGCCGGATTGTGCCACAGCGACCGCCAGGTTGGCGGCGGTGGTGGTCTTGCCTTCAGCGGGCCCCGGGCTGGTGACGAGCAACGCGCCAGCGGGATTTTCGATACCGCTGAAACGCAGGTTGGTGCGCAAGACACGATACGCTTCCGAGATAGGTGAACGTGGATGTTTCAGTGTGATTAGATTATCGGCTTGGCTACGTGAGTTTGTCATCCGCGTGATTGCGCCTAAGGTGGATAAGCCCAAGACGCGCTGAGCATCTTCTGCATCTTTAATCGTATCGTCCAAATATTCGATAATCAAAACCGTGATTGCCGCGATGACCAAACCGGCGATGGTCGCGAGCAAGACGTTTTGCGGAATGTTCGGACTGATCGGCGATTTGGGCGGTTGGGCTGGCACCAAGACAGTTACAAAAAGATTGGGATTGTTATTGACGATGGCGAGCAAACTGGCATAGTTTTTTTGTGACTCGGCGATGCGGGTTTGGAGTGAAGCAATCCGATTGTTCAGATCGTTCAGTTTAATGGGATCATTTTCAAGCGCGGCTTGCGTGTTGAGATTGTTCAGCGTCTTTTGCATGCCTTCGATTTGCAGTTTCAGTTGTGCCAACTGCGAAGTTACAAAGGCACGCTGTTCTTCAGCATCTTTTTGTTGGGCGCTAACGGGTCCCTGCAGAATGAGTTGCCGAGCGATTTCATTCGCAATGGCGGCGGCTTGCGCGGGATCATTATCAGTGACTGCGATCTGAAGGAGTTGACTACCAAAATTGGCTTTGGTGGTGATCTTGAAAAACAGATTTTGCCACGGTTCGGGCCAACGAATCGCTTCGGCGGTGGCTTGGAGAATAGCGGGTTGGACAGCCAACAAACTGTATGCCTGCGCCAAACTCCCAATGTCGTACTGCACCGGCACATTCGGATTGGTTTCTTGCAATGCTTTGCCGATCAACATGGTTGTCTCGGCGCGATAAGTGGGACGCAGGGTCTGACTGTAATAGTAACTAGACACTGCGGCGATCAAGACGACTAGGATGATCAACCAAGCCCACTTGCGGAAAATAATAAAATACCGGCGTAACTCCACGTTTACCTCAAACCCACTCTCTAGTTAATGAGTCGTTTAACATCTATTTTGATACAACGGATGTCATTTGCTCGTATTCTAATCTGTTTTCAACGTTTTGTCGAGGGGTGGCTGGCAAGTCTCAGGGCTGTTACAAAGTCGGATCGGGCAACTAAAGTCGCAGCAACTAATACCCCAAGCCCTACGGCGAGTACTCAATCATTCACCGAAATCGATTCATCAGAATGCCAATGGGCGTCTGAGTAACGCCAAACCATATTTGGCGCTCAAGCGCCAGAGCCGCACCATCCGATAAAGTGGAAACAATCGGCTGGGTAGGGCAATCTGCATAATGTCCTCGGACGAAGGTGCGCTGACCAGCGACACGAGACAATGGAGTTTATCTATCCAACGTTCGCGTGCGCGCAGATGAAACGACAGGTCTTGCTCAAGCGGTACCTCGCGTGGAGGGAGGAACAATTCCGCGCCCACTTGTCTCGCCAGCATCCTGACGTTCGTATCTCGTTCGATGGCGGTTTGTACCGGTGCCGGCAACGCGGCGTGGGTCAACTCGCTTGCCAAGTATAACGCCAGCCAAACAATTCGCCGAATGCCCAAGTGCGATGCTTGGCGTTCGATCCATTCCCAATCCAAATTTACTCGCCGAATCATTTGTCCAATGTCCATCAACCAACTCAAACCACGCCAGCGATGGGTTGCGCCGTGAATCGCCAACAAGAACAAGGTGTCTGCGGGCGACATCGCCACGATGGATTTGCCTGCCAAGGTAGTGGTCTGCACACGTTGCCAAACCCCCGCCCGTTCCGGCAGAAAAATCGCGTGGGCTAACCAGATACCCCAATGCAGATCAATGCCGATGCCGTACTTTGGATGATGTAATGTGCGTTCGCATTGATAGCGCACCAACGCTGCCGTTGCCGCGTCCGAAAGCGCGAGCGTGGGCTGGTAACCTTCTGCAATCAAGACTCGGTGAACCTGCCAATAATCGCTGGCGCGAATCAGCAGATCCAAATCACCAAATCGGCGGATGGCGAGACTGCCATACAGCCATTCGGCGAGGAGGGGACCTTTGTAAGGCAAGACCTCAAGATGCTGTTCGGTAAAACGAGCCAACAGTCTGAGCAACTCGCTCGTTGCCCATAAACTTTTGAACTGATTTTGTTCGAACTGCATGCGCAAATCTTGCACAATTGGTGCAGGGACTAGCTCGCTGAAATGTGTTGCGATCTGGGTGTACGCCACCCACAGCATTCCTTGTTCTTCAGCCAGCCGAACAAAATATGCCCAATCGAATTTTCCTTGCAATAGCAATCGCCCCTGCTCAATCGTTGCGGGAGGCATGGGCAAGCTAGCGCATGCCAAAAGGAAACGAGGTTCGGGGCGCGGATCAATGTACTCGATCAAGCGATGTGCCATCCTAGCCCTCGATCTGGATCCGGAATGCCATTGCCAACACGACCCACATCACAATGCTTGATTTGGCTGTTCCCCAGACAATCACATCACCTAAACCATGCACGATGAGAACGCTCAACGATGCGAACAACGCAATCGCCAGATGACGCTGGGTTTGAACTTGGCGCGCTGCCCAGACCGATCGTAGGGCTAGCCACAATATGGCGGTGAATGCTGCCAGTCCCAAGACCCCGGTATCGAGTGCAAGTTGCAAAAATAAATTATGGGCATGATTGGGCGAGCCGCCCGGTTGCGCCGGTGAATGGGGCCAGGTAATTGGTGCAAGGCGTGGATATCCACTCAAGCCAATGCCCAGCACCGGCGATTGACGAATGAGGAACAAGGACTGGAGCCAGAGGTCTTGGCGTTGAAGTAATGTGCCCGGTGAGCCAGCGTTCGTTTCGCCGTAAAACAGGTTTGCCAGCGATACCGCACCCATCGCATGATTGATCGCCAAAATCGCCAAGAGGCCCAAGGGGACAAATGGCAACACCCAACGATTGTAGAGCGCGAGCCAGACGACCAGACCCATCGCTAATCCAAACACCGCGCCCCGCGATTGCAACAAGATCAAAATGAGGAGAATCGGGGCGAGCGCGATAGCCCCCAGGATTTGTCGGCGGCGTTCACCTTGCACCACGAGCGTAAGCGCAATCGGCACAATGGGGGCAAGCGCGCCTGCTAGAATGTTGGGATTGGTCTCTTCACGGAGATGGGGCCACCACGCTTCATAGAACGCTGGCAAACCAAATAATTTGTTCGCGCTCCAACTCACGGTGAACGGCGCGATGAGCGCAAACGCGACACCTAGCATCACCAACGCACTTGCCACCACCCAGATGCGCTTGGGTTCGTTGAGATAATCGGTTAACGCAAAAAAAATCGTTACGCCGGCGATCAGTTGCCCCACCGTCGCAATGGCAAGGTCAGGAGCGGGGGTGATGACCAACCCCAACGCCACCATTGTTAGGAAGATGACGAGAGGGAGATTGACACCCAATGCCGGGAAGGGTGCGCCGCGCGCACGCCAGCGAGCAAGCCAGAGTACCGGCGCGGCAAGAAAACCCAGCCACATCCACGACGAAGGAAAGAGCAAGAGCAAGGCAATGGGCAACGCGAGCCAATGCGCCTGCTCAGAAACGATCCGGGTAAATTTTTGCATGCTAACTCACTGCCACGCGGTTGTTAGCCGGCGGCGCACTGTGCTCGTTCATGGCGAGCGCATCGCAGTATTCTGGAACCAGTTCGCACAACAACTGAAGCGTTGTTCCCGGGTTATCGGTGCGGGCAGTGGCGATCAAGTCGTCAATCTTTTCTGTAAACTGGCTGGGTGTGGCTAAGGCGACGCTGTTGCGCACAGCGAAAATTTTAGGGTGGCTTGTGCGCGTGTACTGCTCAGCGGGGAGGAATAATTCTTCAAACAACTTTTCGCCGGGTCCCAAGCCGGTAAAAGTAATCTCAATATCTTTGCCTTCCTCCAACCCACTCAACCGAATCAGATCACGTGCCAGATCAACGATTTTGACGGGCTCGCCCATATCCAGCACAAAGGTCTCACCATTTTTGCCGATGGCGGCAGCTTGCAACACCAATTGGACGGCTTCTGGAATGGTCATAAAATAGCGGCGGGCTTCGGGATGGGTTACGGTGATGGGACCGCCCCGCGCGATTTGTTGTTTGAAGAGCGGCACCACGCTCCCGCGTGAATCGAGCACGTTGCCAAAGCGCACGCTGACAAAACAGCGTCCCGTTTGTTCAGCGGTTTGGTGCACTAGCATTTCTGCCACGCGTTTCGTCGCGCCCATCACGCTCGTGGGGTTGACCGCCTTATCCGTCGAAATAAAGACAAAGTGGCTGACATCGTTTGCCTTGGAAATTTGCAAGAGGGTACGCGTGCCGAGCACATTCGTGGTTACGGCATCTTCAAGATTCTCTTCCATCAACGTAACATGCTTGTGCGCGGCAGCGTGAAAAACAATTTGCGGATGATGCCGCGCGAAAATCATTTTCAGGCGATCCGCATCGCGGACATCGGCAATGACCCGCTGGATGGGCAAAAAGCGGAAGGATTGGCACAATTCATTGGCGATGGTATAGATGCTATGCTCACCGTGTCCCAGCAGGATCAACGATGCCGGGTTACAGCGTGCGATTTGGCGGCACAATTCGCTCCCAATCGAACCGCCGGCACCGGTCACCATCACGCGTTTGCCTCGGAGCAGGTGGACGACTCGGGTCATTTCGATGTGAATGGGGTCGCGGCGCAAGAGATCGGAAATTTCGACCGAGCGGAGTTGGTTGACGGTTACGCTGCCATCCAAAATTTCGTACATCCCAGGAACGGTGCGGACTGGAATTGGGATCGCACGACAAACCTGGGTCAATTCACGAATCATCTTGCCGGGCGCAGTAGGCATGGCGATGATGACTTGGTGGGCTTTGAAATCGCGGACAATCGTTTCCAATTGATCGTGCCCACCCACCACCGGCACCCCTTGAATCCGCATGCCATGCTTGCGTGAATCGGCATCTACAAAGGCAACCGGGAACAGACCCACTTGCGGATTCGCTTGCATCTCACGCACAATCATCGCGCCGGCTTTACCGGCACCCACGATCACCACGCGGGTTTCGGTGGGCGAGTGCGGTTGAAAGCGTTGCCGCATTCGTTCAGTGAGACGGACACTGTACCGTGTTCCACCGACGACGATCAAGACTAGAAAACCATCCAACAAAGGAAGAGAGCGCGGAAAATCATCGCTGATCCAGTTGAGAGGACGCAGAATGGCAAAGAAGATAATGTTGGTGAGTGCGGTTGCTGCGCCCACCGCTAGCGTAATCATTGCCAACTCATCAATGCTGGCTTGGCGCCAATAGTACGAGTAGATGCCGGTGGCGATAAAGATAATGAGGCGCAGAGCGATGGCAATGAGCACATAGACGGCAAGCGATTCGAGATAGTGGGCCATCTGGCTCAAGCGTTCGATGCGCATCCAGAGTGCCAAAACCGCCGTCAAGCAAAACAAGAACACATCCAACACCAAGAAATGCCGATTGCGCAAACTGGAAAGGATGCGATCCAAGGGCTCTAGCAAATGTTCTACAATTTGTAGAGTCATCAAATCACCTAAACATTTCAAAAATGGTTTTTACAATCAAGCCCAGATCTGTCCACCACGTTCGTCGTTCGAGATAAGCGAGTTCAATCGCCAATTTGCATGGCATCACCTTCTCCAAATAAACCCGTTCCCAATCGGCGCCTTGCAACAATTGTTCTTCGTGTCGAAATGCCAGCGACGCGGCGCTTGTGATTCCCGGCAGCACGGATAACACCCGTCGTTGCTCAGGGGTGTAATGGGCGACATACGCCGGGTCTTCGGGGCGCGGACCCACCAGACTCATCTCACCCTTGATCACATTGATCAGTTGCGGCAATTCATCAATTTTGGTGCGCCGCAAAAATCGTCCCACGCGCGTAATCCGATTATCTGTACTCGTGGTGATGCCGGGTCCCCGTCGTGCCGCATCTGCCACCATCGTCCGAAATTTGTAAATGTAGAAAATCTTCCCATCCTTGCCCACGCGCTTGCCACGAAAAAACACACTGCCCGGCGAATCGAGTTTAATCGCTAGAGCCACTCCGCCGAACAAGGGCGATAAAACAATCAATCCCACTATCGCCACGCTCAAATCGAAAAGACGTTTTGCCATTATCCACGCCGATACTTGTCCACCACGCAGATTACCGCCTGAATGACGTCTTGCACATCACGATCACTCATTCTAGGATAAAGAGGGATCGAAACGATGCGCTGATACTCACGGAAGGCGACCGGAAAATCGGTGGGCTGGAAATTGTATTTGTCTCGATAATAAGGATGCAGATGCACCGGAATAAAATGCACGCTCGTGCCAATGTTCAACGTCTTCAATTCTTCGATGAAACGCGCGCGATCAATCGTCAGCTGATCAAGGTTCAAGCGCAAGACGTACAAATGCCACGCGTGTTCAACCGTAGCGCGTTCGACTGGTGTTTGCACCTCGGTGAGGCGGGCGAATGCTTGGTTGTATCGTTGAACGATTTCGCGGCGGCGCGCCTGAAACGCGGCGAGTTTCCGGAGTTGGTGCAAACCCAACGACGCTTGAATATCCGTCATATTGCACTTGAACCCCGGCACAATGACTTCATAATACCACGATCCTTCTGCCGTGTACCGTTTATACGCATCGCGGCTCATCCCGTGCAAACTCCACACTCGTGCTCGTTCGATGGTTTCGACATCGCCGGTGAGCATGCCGCCTTCCGCCGTCGTCAGATTTTTAGTGGCATAGAAACTGAATGCCGTGAGATTGCGTACGCGTGCCTGGGGTAGCGCGCCAATCATCCGACCTTGGTATTTTGCCGGCAAGGAATGCGCGGCATCTTCTAAAACAAAGAGGTTGTGCCGTGCGGCAATATCGTACACCGCCTCCATTTCGCACGGATGTCCGTAGAGATGCACCGGCATAATCCCGCGCGTGCGCGGTGTGATGGCGCGCGCGACGTGATCGGGATGGATGTTCAATGTATCGGGTTCAACATCCACCAACACCGGGCGCGCCCCCAAATGCTCGATCACATGCACGGTGGAGCAAAAGGTCATGGGCGTGGTAATCACCTCATCGCCTGGTTGCACCCCCAGCGCCGCTAGCCCCACCAGCATGGCCTCCGTTGCCGAACTCACGGCGAGCGCGGCGGGCGCGCCCACAAAATCGGCAAACGCTTGCTCAAAACGTTTGACCTTGGGCCCCGTGGTGATCCAATCGGAACGGAGTGTGTCAATCACTTCATCAATTTCTGCTTGACCAATGAGCGGCGGCGAGAACGACAAGAATTCTTGGCGCATAAATGTTTCCTAGTTAGTACCTTCCCACTTGGATCATTGCACAAAAAGCAAGGATTCTTCGTCCACGAAGGACATGAAGGTCACGAAGAAGAAAACTGATTTTCGTGTTTCTTCGTGTGCTTTGTGGAAAAAATTCTGTTCAGTTTCGGCTTGTCCGAGGTAGGGTAATGAAATCGAATACCAAAGCAAGCCCACATACTCGTGAATCGCAATTTGAATCGTCTCTAGATTCCCGGCATTCGGCAACAGGTCATTCCATTTATAATTGCCCATCACGTACCGATCCACCGGGAACGGAATCGGTTGCAACCCGGCGCGCGTAAACACCATCATCGTACGCGGCATATGATAGGCGGACGTTACCAACACAAATGAATTTGTCCCCAAAAGTTTTTTGAGATTCGCCGGGTGTTCCGCTGTACTATTCGATGCAAATTCGCTTTGAATGGTGCGATTTGGCAACACTGTGCGCGCAAAATGTTCCATCACTTGCGCGGTCGGCAAAGTATCGGTTGCACCGGACGAACCGGAAAATGTGAGCCGACAACTCGCCCCCAGACGCTGGCACAGTTCCAGCGCCGCACTCGTACGATACAACGAGGCGTGCGGAAACCGGCTGACCAGCAATTCATCGTTGCCGAGAAAACCGCCGCCGCTCAACACCACAATGTCCGTTACGAGGCGGGCTTGGAGTGATTCAACCGATGGCGTGGCGTACGCGTTTTCCAAGGGTGCAATAATCAATTCGGCGAACGGGCGTGTCTGGATGATCCAAAGAAAAACTAGCGCGACTATTCCGATCCGCCGCCAATGCCGATCGGTGCGAGTCGCGCGCCAAAGGATGATCGCTAGCCCAAGCCAGAGCCACAGCGAAATGTTCACGAACAAGGATGAGAAAATATCAACGATCACGTTTTTCGTTCAACCATGCTTGGATAACGTTCACCGCGCGGACGGCGGCTTGTCCATCCCACAATGCCGGAATTTTCACCGCGCGCGGTGCGCCATCCAAAATCTCATTTGCCGCCGCAACGATTTCTGTGGCGTTGCGCACTAGACGATTACTCCCTTGCTCGATCGTAATCGGTCGCTCGGTGTTCGGTCGCAAGGTGAGGCAAGGCACACCTAACGCGGTCGTCTCTTCTTGCACGCCCCCGGAATCGGTGAGGACGAGCCGCGCGCGCGCCATCAAGCCCAGAAAATCGAGATAGCCCAGCGGTTCGGTCAAGCGAATGGCTGTGCCGCGCTTGCCGATTTGCTTCATTGTACGCGGATGCACCGGGAAAATCAATGGCACCCGCCGCGCCACCTGTTCCAGTGCGGCGAGAATACGTTCGAGTTGTTGTGGCTCATCCACGTTCGCGGGGCGATGCAAGGTAATGATGCCGTACTCGCGTGGTGCAACCCCAAACCGTTGCCACGGCGCACGCGCAATGGCTTGATCAATGTGGCGGCGTAACGAGTCCACCATACAGTTGCCAACGAAATGAATCTTGGATTCCGCGATTCCTTCGCGGCGCAGATTCTCATTGCCGGCGGGTTCGGTGGTGAACAGCAAATCACTGATGTGATCGGTGAGGACGCGATTGATTTCTTCCGGCATCGTGCGGTCGAACGAGCGCAAGCCGGCTTCGATGTGCGCGACCGCAATCCCCAGTTTCACGGCGACGAGCGCGCACGCAAGCGTGGAATTGACATCGCCGCCCACGACGACCAAGGTTGGCTGGTGTTCCACCAAAATCGGTTCCAAGCCTAGCATAATGCGCGCGGTCTGCGTGGCGTGGCTCCCCGATCCGACGCCGAGGTCAACGTCCGGTTGCGGCATTCCCAACTCGTCGAAGAACACTTGCGACATTTGTGCATCGTAGTGCTGACCCGTGTGAATGAGCATTTGGGGAATGCTGCGCCGTTTCATTTCGAGCACAATCGGCGCCATCTTGATAAAGTTGGGCCGCGCCCCCACCACGTTACAAACCAGAGTCACACTTTTTCCTTTTTTCACCAAGTTTCTATATTTTTTTCTCTGCGCCCTTGGCGCGCTTGGCGGTTAAATCATTTTGCAAAAATTCACTAAATCGTTCTACGATCACAGTGCGATCATAAAACTGTTCCGCCGCGCGTCGTCCATTGGCGCCCAACTCGCGTCGCAATGCCGGCTTTGATGCGAGTGTAGCGAGCGCGTGCGCCAAGCCGGCAATATCGCCGGGCTTGACGACGATGCCGGCGTTGTGCGTGCAAACGATCTCGGCTGGCTCCCCCTCCGCGACGAGAATCACCGGCACACCCGCCGCCATCGCTTCGTACAATTTGGAAGGCACCGCGCCGGGGATATACGTCTTGAGTGTAACGAGCGCGATGTCGGCGGCGGCGATCCAGCCCGGCATTTCGCCCGGCGCAACTGGGTCGAGGAAGCGTACGTTGGTGAGCGTACGCGCCTGTTTCATCAAATCGTTTTTGGTGGGACCATCACCCAGCAAGACGATGCCCAAAGACGAATCGGCTTGGAGCCGTTGCGCGGCTTGGATCACTTGATCGAGTCCTTGCGCGAGTCCGTGCAACCCGGCATACAATGCAACACATTCCGCGTTCTGATGGAGCAGTGCGCGGGCGTGCGGATTCGCGTTTTCGGGGCGAAAGGTGAGCGTGTCCACGCCGTTGGAAAAATGGTACGTCCGCGCGCGTGGAAAACGTTGTTGAATATTGGCGATGATGCTTTGCGATTGTCCGGTAATCAGCCACGCGTGGTTGTAGCAAAATGTTTCGAGCCATTCGCTGAGACGCAGCGCGAGTTTATTGTGCAACATTCCCAGCCGCACCGCCGATTCGGGCCACAGATCGGACACGTTGAAAATCCAGCGGGCACGTTTCCAACGCGAGAGCCAAAAGCCGGTGATGCCGAGAAAGAGTGGCGGGCTTTCGGTGAGGAGATAATCGCACGGTTCAAGATGCCAACCGCCCAGCACGAGCGACGAGATCACGAACGAGAAATAATTCGAGAGACGCCGCACGAATCCCGCGCTCTGGGTTGGATAAATCCACGTGCGAATGACGCGGACGCCGTTGATGTCTTCGCGGCGTGTCAGCCCGCCATAGCCGGGATAGATTTTGCCGGTGGGATAGTTGGGCATGGCGGTCAACACAGTAACGCGATGCCCTTGCTTGACCAAACCTTCCGCCAGATGCGAGAGTCGTCGTTGTGGCGCGCCAATTTCCGGGAGATAGTATTGGGTGAGGAGGGTGAGGTTCATCGTGATTAACTTACCTTACACAGGCAAAATCCCTTTCACCGCAGAGCACACAGAGAACGCTAAGAGTTTCAGTTTTTCTCTGCGAACTCGGCGGTCTCAGCGGTGATGCAAAGCGTGCGTAACATCAGTAAGATTGACCACAATTGGTTTTCCCGTCTCCACCGCCTCCACCACCGCAAACGTGACGAGACTCGTCAGCACAAGTTCGTCCAACGGAATGGGTGACGGCTTGCCAGCGTGAATCGCTGTGAAAAATTCTTTCAGCATCGCCGCGTGCCCCTTGTCCTGCGCCCACCCGCCTTGCCGATGCGCCGAATTATCGTACAGCGTCACGCTCTTGAAATTATCAATCACCAGCGAACGCTCGCTCGCAAAGATTTCGACGTGCTCTTTTGCCATCGCGCGCGAGCCAAGCGCGGTGTAAACGATATTCCCAATCGAGCCATCCGCAAAACGAAGCGCAATCGTCAAGCTGTCGCGCAGGCGCGCCACAT
>DAOUAL010000041.1:0-18230 GCA_034433515.1 Anaerolineae bacterium
ATTCTTTTTCTAATGCCCTGGTATCCCAACCCGCGTGATAATGGTATCAAGATTCGATTGTTCCATATCCTTCGCACATTGGGCGCGCGCCACGCGATTACCCTGCTGGCGTTCGCGCGCGCGGGCGATGATCCTAACGACGGTGGATTAAATCAATTTTGTCGTTCAATCCAAGTCGTACCGTGGCCGGTGGGCAAAGCGACTAGTGTAAAATCGCTGACGGGTTTGTTGTCGCCGGTGCCGCGTTCGTTCGTGCAGACCTACAGCCCGGCGATGGCGGCGCATGTCCGCGCTGCCTGTCAAGCCGACGCGTTCGATGTGGTGATCGCTTCGACAACGGATGTCGCGCTCTACGCGCTCGCGGCGCGGGCGCGTGTACGTGTGTTGGAAGAACACAACTCGATGACCAGATGGATGTATGAACACTATCGCAGTCAACGACATCCGCTAAAACGTGCGCGCGCGGCGTTGACGTTCTTCAAGCATCAACGTTTTGAACGCTGGCTGTACGCCCAGTTCGATGCGTGCACAATGGTTTCGGAACAAGATGCACGTGCGACCCGTGAATTACTCGGTTTTCAAAAACCCCTGGTGGTGATTCCGAATGCGGTGGACTTGGATTATTATCATCCTATTTATCAGCCGCAACCCAACACGCTTGTTTTTAATGGTACGCTGACCTACACGGCGAATCATGAAGCGATGCAATTTTTTGCACGCGAGATTTGGCCCTTGATCCGTGCGCACGTGCCGATGGTCACGCTTCAGGTTACGGGGCGTTACCACAACCCCAAGCCGGTATTGAGTGAGGGCATCGCATTCACCGGTTACCTTGATGATATTCGTCCTGTCGTCGGGCAGGCTTGGGCATGTGTGGTACCCTTACAGACAGGGGGTGGCACGCGCTTGAAAATTTTGGAAGCGATGGCATTAGGTACTCCTGTGGTGGCAACTTCGAAAGGCGCCGAGGGCTTGGAAGTCACGCATGGTGAGCATCTTTTAATTGCCGATACGCCGGTGGCGTTTGCGGCGCAGACGCTCAAGTTGTTACAGGATGAAGGTTTGCGTGCGCGCTTGGCGCGCAACGCGCGCCAAGTAGTTGAAGCGCGCTACAACTGGGCTGATAGCGGTAAACAGTTCGCTGAGTTTCTACACGCGCAATTGGAATTAGCGGTTGCCAAGGATGTCTCGAGATGATCGCACGCGGTCTGTTCTATCGCTCACGCTGGTTTCCGCCAGCCCTGGCTCTAGTCGTATGGGTAAGTACGGCAGTGCTGGGTTTTCTCTCGGTACGTTACAATCCGTATTTCATTTTGCTTGCCGCCAGCACACCATTGTTGTTGCTCGGGACCGATGCACTGTTGCGGCGGTTGCATTGGATGCCTGCCGTGATTTTGCTAGCCGCCACGCTCACGAGTTGGGATCTAGCACGCGGGGTCACGCCGGCGCTCATCCTGGCAACTGGTTTGAGTGGTTTGTGGTTATTGCGGCAAATGCTCATTCTCCGTCGGTTTGAGTTAGTGGCGTCGTCGGTAACGTTGCCGACCCTCGTGTTTATCGCGGTAACGTTGCTTTCCTATGCTTGGTCCTTCATTGCGTTAGACCCTTTTGTGATCACCTGGTCTACTTTTCCCTTTACGCAGTTGGGTCAGTTGGCAATTTTTGTCGTGTCACCCTTAGTGATGCTCCTCACGGCGAGTTTGATCACTCAGGTGCGCCACTTGAAGAATTTAATCTATCTTTTTTTGATCCTGATGTTGCTGGGAGGAATTGCCGAGTTGTTCTTGCTCCCCGTGCGCTTGAATATGCGAGGCGTTCAATATACCTGGATGGTATGCTTAGCGTTTGGGCAACTGGTGTACAATCGGGAAATGCCTCACTGGCAACGGGGCTGGATGGTGGCTCTACTCACCATTTGGTTTCTCGTCAGTTTCTTGCGTGGAATTACGTGGGTCTCGGGTTGGTTACCGGGGATGCTCGGTATGATCATTCTGACCTTTTTCAAATCCAAACGCCTTTTCCTTGTCCTGTTGCTCCTTGTGATGATGGTCGGCGCAATCGCTGGTACGTGGTTCGAGGAGCGTTTTAACGAGGAGTATGACGAGTCAGGGAGTACGCGCCTGTACCGATGGCAGACGCTCTTTGAGCAACCCTTTGTTTGGAAGCATTGGCTCTTGGGGACAGGGCCCGCCGGTTATGCCCGGTACTTGATGACCTATATGCCGAATAATGCCATGTCCACCCATTCAAATTATATAGATGTCTTTTTGCAGTTGGGACTAGCGGGCTTGGTGGCTCTGCTCTGGATGATTGGCACGCTGGCGTGGGAAGCTATCAAGTTACAAAGGATTTCTGGCGGGGACCCCTTTGTCGTGGCGTTTGCTCGCACTACCCTGGCGCTCCCCTTGGTGATCTTACTCATGATGTTCTTGGGCGATTGGTTTACCCCCTTTGTGTATAATCAAGGTTTGGTCGGTTTTGCGTGGACGATCAATAGTTGGGTCTTTCTCGGTGCGCTCCTCGCCTTGCCTTCGCTACTCGCGCGAGAAAAAGAACTCTCCGCCCAAGCCAAACCGAGATGAGCACGCCCACCGATTTATCCATCGTGATCGTCAGTTGGAATACGTGTACTTTGTTAGCCCAATGTCTGGCATCTCTCGAAGCGACAGCGGGCGATTGGGTGTACGACATCTGGGTGGTGGACAATGCCTCAGGCGATGGTTCGGTGGCGATGGTGCGCGAACGTTTCCCACGTGTTCATGTGTTGGAAAATCAGACGAATGTTGGTTTTGCCGCCGCGAACAATCAGGCGATTCCACAGACAGCCGGTTCACTGATCTTGTTACTGAACAGTGACACCGTCGTCCAACCCCATGCCCTTGAAGAAATCGTACGGTTTATGCGCGCCACGCCACGCGCCGGGATTGTAGGTGCGAATGTGGTGAACGTAGATGGTTCTCCCCAACGATGCTTTGGACGGTTTCCCACGTTGCTTTCCGAAACAATCTATGCCTGGGGCCTCGATGCCTACTTGCCGATTGAACCCTCCATCGGCAGGCAGAACCATGCCATCCCCACCGATTGGGTGCTGGGGGCGGCTTTGACGGTGCGTCGTGCCGCACTGGACCAAGTGGGGCTGCTGGATGCCGGTTATTTTATGTACTCGGAAGAAGTGGATTTGTGCTATCGTGTCAAACGGGCCGGCTGGGAGAACTTTGTGCTCCCTTCTGCCCGAGTCATTCATCTGGGGGGTGAGAGTACCAAACAGACCGAAGCCGCGATGAAAGCCCACTTGTTTCATAGCAAAGTCCAGTACTTGGGCAAGTATCACGGTGCCTTGGCCGCGCGTCTGATGCAAGGGATGTTTGGTGCCAGTATCTTGGCACGGCGATTGATGTACCACAGTTTGGGGCATCAGCGTGCTAATCGTCTGTGGGCAGAGGTTTGGGTTCGTTATATCAATCTATCCAAACAACCATTGTTCCGATGAAAACACTGCGGTACGCCGGGTTTATTTTTATCACGCTTCTCGTAACCTACGCCTATTTTTTCCCACGCTGGGCAGACTGGAACCAAAACTCGCGTTTTGATCTTGT
Source organism: Anaerolineae bacterium (assembly GCA_034433515.1). Lineage (GTDB taxonomy): Bacteria > Chloroflexota > Anaerolineae > UBA4142 > UBA4142 > DAOTXS01. The sequence continues at coordinate 3,597 of DAOUAL010000041.1, forward strand.
ACTAGCCGTAGTAGATCAAGGCACGTTGGCGATTGATGCCTATCGGCATAACACAGGAGATTATGCTCTATTCAAAGGGCATTACTATAGTGATAAGGCTCCGGGGACAGCTTTCTTAGGTATTCCGATCTATTGGGGATTTAAAAATTTAATGGCTCCTTGGTTAATGGAAACCATCGTGCCCCCCTTAGCAACGAATGCAGCCCTGGTCGCTACCTTGAATCCAGAAGGTACCGGCTTGCTCACCGATAAACTATACTTTTTTTTGGCACTCGTCTTTGTTACTTTTTTCGTCGTGGCGATTCCATCGGCTGGGCTGGGGGTGTTGTTTTATAACGTGTTAGAGCGTTTTTCCCACAATCGTTTGCGCGCGCTTGCCTTGACGTTGGCTTTTGCGCTGGCGACACCGGCGTTTGCTTATTCCAATCTATTTTATGGGCATCAAATTGTCGCGTTCTGCTTGTTTGCCGCATTCTACCTCTTGTTTCACGCGCCTCCTGATCGACAGTCACCTCTCAGGCTAGGCGCCGTGGGCTGGCTATGTGGCTGGGCGTTGATCACCGAATACCCTTCGGCTCTGATCGTCATCGGCTTGGGCTTGTACGCGATGTATCAGGTGCGCACTTGGCGCAGGTGGATTTGGATCGTGCTCGGGGGTATGCCGCCACTCGTGCTAGCAGGGTTGTACAATTGGGCAATCTTTGGGACATTCTTACCGGTGGGTTACGAATATTCAGAGTTGTGGCAAGATGTTCATCGTCAAGGTTTCTTTAGTATTACGATGCCGACCATTGAGGCAATGTGGGGCATTACCTTTAGCCCCTATCGGGGACTATTCTATCTGGCTCCCTTTCTACTCCTGAATCTGCCGGGTTGGGTGTGTTGGTGGCGGACGCAATCCTACCGCGCCGAATTGGCTGTAGCGCTTTGGAGCGTGTTCATCTTCTTTTTATTCAATGGTTCCTCAGTGATGTGGAGTGGTGGGTTTAGTGTGGGACCCCGCTATCTAGTCCCCATGTTGCCCTTTCTCGCGCTACCGATCATCTTTGTGCTTGATGCCATCCAGACCCCATGGTTCAAAGGGTTGGTCAGTGTACTCGTCGTCTGGTCATTCCTAGTAGTTTGGGCGGAGACCCTCGGAGGTCAGAGTTTTCCCCAATTTCAACCCTACCCTTTGCTTGAGTATTCTGTGCCACGCCTGCTGGCGGGGGATGTGGCGCGCAATGCCGGGATGATACTGGGATGGCGGGGCGTGCTCAGTGTAATTCCATTGATGATCATCGTCAGTATAGTGGGCATAGGGTTCATGCTTGGCGAACGCCGCGCGCGTCCCCGACTTGTGGAGTCGCAAACGTAATGCAAATTCAAAATGCTTCCCCCGTAACGACGATTCGTGCCATTCCGCGGCGCCTCTTAGCGATGGACGATCGGCTATTCGTTGTTATGGTTGCTGTCCTCACCATCGGGTTGACCGGCTTGCCATACGTGTATGGTTACCTCTTGACGCCAAGGGATTTGCACTTTATGGGGATTGTGCAAAATGCGCCGGATAGTGGCGAGTATTTTGCGTGGATGCGCGAATCAATGCGCGGCATTCTCATCAGCAACACGCTCACGCCCGAACCGAACGCACCCGCGTTTTTCAACCTGGTCTTTTGGTTGCTGGGACGGCTCGCGCTCTATACCGGGATGTCGCTTGCGCAGGGGTATCAAATTTTGCGCGTCGTCAGCGCAGGGTTGTTTGTGATCGCCGCGCACTATGTGTGCGCGCGCGTGATCGCGGATCCGCTCGAACGACGCATCGCGTTTTTGCTCGCGATCTTTGGTTCGGGCTTTAGTTTGCACATTACGCTAATCGAAAAAGTGATCGGTGAGATTGATTTTCCCGCGCAATTTTTTGCCGAAGGCACGACGCTCTATAGTATGATGGCGTTTCCGTTGTTGATGCTGGGCGCGGGCTTGTTCACGTTTGTCTTTGCGCTCGCGCTCCGCGCGTATCTGGAACACAAATTGCGTTACGCGTTTTGGGCAGGCGTGCTAGCGTTCCTTCTAGGTTGGTCACACGGGTACGATCTAATTTTGGTGTACGCCGTGTTGGGCGCGTTTACGCTCATCGTATTTCTGCGCGAAGGTCTTGCGTGGCATTGGCTCCAGAGCGTCGCGTTGATCGTCGGAATGTCGGTGTGGGCGCCCCTCTATATGGTGTTTCTGACGCGCACGAACGCGACCTGGCGCGAAGCGTTGGCGCAATTCGTGAACGGCAGCGTCTTTTCGCCCGATCCGCTTCGGCTCGTTTGGTTGTTGGGTCTGCCGCTCATTGTCGCGCTCGTGACCTTCGACGGATTCGCGCCGGTGCGCGAGCGCGACGCGCGCGACTTGTTCATCAAAACCTGGTTCGGGGTGAATTTGTTTTTGATTTATTTGCCGGTCGAATATCAAATTCATTTTATCAATGGTTTTCAAATTCCGATTGCCATTCTCGCGACGCGCGGTTTGTTCAAGCACATTTTGCCCTGGTGCGCGCGCATCCCGCGCTTGGCAAACAAACAAATTCTACTCGCCACGCTGTTTGTGCTTCTCGTCGCACCGACCGGCTTGTACTTTATCGGGCAACGGATGCTTGATCTGAGCCGACATTATGCGCCGTACTTTATGCACCGCGATCAGGTCGCCGCGCTCGACTGGTTGAACGCGCACGCGACGCCGGACACGGTCGTATTGAGTTCGTTCGAGGTCGGACATTTTATTCCCGGTCTCACCGGCGCGCGCGCGTTTCTGGCACACTGGGCGATGACGCTCGGCTTTTACGAAAAGCGCGCACTCGTCGCGCAATTTTTCGACGCGACCCAATCGGACGAACAACGCCGCGCAACTCTGCGCCGGTTCGGCGTTACGTACGTTTATTGGAGCGACACGGAACGCGCGCTCGGCGTGTGGAATCCCGACCGCGCCGAATTTCTGGAACGCGTGTGGTCTGCGCCGCGCGCGGCGGTGTATCGCGTCAAATGAACATTCTCTTTTTAACCCAGGTTTTGCCTTATCCGCTTGATGCGGGTCCCAAGGTGCGCAGTTATTACGTTTTGCGTTATCTCGCGCAGAAACATCGCGTTACGCTCGTTTCGTTCGTGCGCGGCGAACAAGAGCATCAGCACGCGGACCATTTGCGTTCGTTCTTGCATGCCGTGTACACCGTGCCAATTCAACGTTCGTTCACGCGTGATGCGTTTTTTCTCGCGCAGAGTATCGCAACGCACCAGCCGTTTCTGATTACGCGCGATCACGTCCCGGCTATGCACGCGACGATCAATCGCCTGCGCGCGGAAAATGATTTTGATGCGGTGCATGCCGATCAATTGTGGATGGCGCAGTACACGACCGGCGCGAACGGCGCGCGCAAAATTTTGGATCAACACAATGCTGTGTGGACGATTGTGTATCGCATGTGGCAAAACGCACGGCACGGACCATGGAAATGGCTGATGGCGCGCGAGTGGCGCGCGCTCCAACAGTACGAAGCGCGCGCGTGCCGCGAGTTTGATCACGTCTTGACGGTAACCGCCGAGGACGCACGCGCTCTGCGCGCGCTCGATCCCGATTCACGTGTGCCGATGACCGTTCTGCCGATTTGTCTCGACCCCGCCGCCGTACCCCGCATCGAACGCGCGCCGGACGCGCGCCACGTGATTTGCGTCGGCGGAATGTTTTATCCTCCGAATGTGGACGGTGTAACCTGGTTCGCGCGCGAATGTTTTCCACGCGTCAAGCAAATGCATCCCACAACCGATTTTCTCGTCGTTGGCGCGCGCCCGGCGAAAGCGTTACTCGCGTTAGGACACCGCAATCCGAGTGTGCGCGTGCTGGGCTATGTCGCAGACACGCGTCCGTATCTCGCCGCGAGTGCGGTGTTTGTCGTGCCACTGCGCGCGGGCGGCGGAATGCGCGTCAAGATTCTCGACGCATGGGCGCGCGGGATTCCGATTGTCTCGACGACGATTGGGTGCGAAGGGATCGAGGTGTGTGACGGCGAAAATATTTTGATCGCCGATACGCCACGCGATTTTGCGGACGCGGTCGCGCGTGTGATGCAAGATCGCGCGCTCGCGCAACGCCTCGCCGATAACGGGCGCCAGTGGCTCGAAGCCAAGTACGATTGGCGCGTCGAGTATCGCAAATTAGACGCGGTGTATCCCAATTAAAATGAACATTCTTTTCGTCTGTCCCTATACGCCGACGTTGATTCGGATGCGCCCGTTCAATTTCATTCGGACGTTGGCGCAACGTGGCAATGCGGTTACGTTGGCGACGGTGTGGGAAAATCAAACGGAATTTGCGGCATTGCGCGAATTGAGCGCGTTGGGCATCCGCGTAATTGCCGAACCGCTCACCCGCGCGCAGAGTGGCGTGAACGTTCTGCGCGCAGCGATGGTTGGCAAGCCGATGCAATCGTTGTACTCTTGGTCGCCCGCGCTCGCGCGCCGGCTCGCGAATGAGCTTGCGAACGGAGCGTCCCGTTTTGATGTGATCCACGTCGAGCATTTGCGCGGGGCAGAGTACGGCTTGCACATAAAAGCGCGCCGTCTGCCGGTGATTTGGGATAGCGTGGACTGCATCAGTTTTTTGTTCGAGCAAGCCGCGCGGCTGAGCGCCAGTCCATTCGGCAAAATCGCCGCGCGGCTCGAGTTGCCGCGCACGCGCGCGTACGAAGCCAAACTGCTGGGCGCGTTTGATCGGATGCTGGTTACATCGGAACAAGACAAAACCGCTTTTATCGAATTGGCGCGGCGCGATGCAAACCATTTTGCCGACACACGCGCCAGACAGATCAGCGTTTTGCAAAACGGTGTTGACCTGGCGTACTTTGTGCCGACCTCTGCCCCGCGCGACTCGCACACCATCGTAATGACCGGCAAGATGAGTTATCACGCCAATGCAACAGCGGCCATCTATCTGGTGAACCAAGTGATGCCGCGCGTGTGGGCGCAAATGCCGGATGTGCGTGTGTTGATCGTCGGACAACGTCCGCCCAAACAGGTTATCGCCCTTGGACGCCAATACGTGGATCGGGTTACCGTCACCGGGGAGGTCCCTGATGTGCGACCGTTTCTCGCACAAGCCACGTTGGCAATCGCGCCGATCGTGTACGGCGCGGGCATCCAAAACAAAGTGCTCGAAGCCATGGCGATGGCGACGCCGGTTGTGGCGACCGCCAAAGCCGTGTCAGCGCTGAAGGTGCAACATGGCAAGGAGCTCTTGGTAGCGAATACGCCGGATGATTTTGCCCAGGCGATTCTACACTTATTGCGCGATGCGACCTGGCGTGAACGCCTGGGACGACAGGGGCGCTGCTACGTCGAAGAACATCATGATTGGAATAAGATTACCGCGCAACTGGAGCAAATCTATGAGAGCGTTGTGGTAACGAAGGATTGGAAGAGGAAAGACTAATGTCATCTATCACTCAGGTTAAAAATTTGACGGCCTATCGCGGAATTGGCCGTGAAACCCAGTATCGTTTATTCTTGGTGGCACTGTTTGTTTTAGACACCTTGACGCTCGTCGCCGCTTTTACCTTGGCATATGTCGTGCGTTTTCAAACGGATTGGGTCTTTTTAGTCGAGGATGGTGATGCGGGACGCGAAGCCCACATCGCGATTGCCGCCGTATTGTTGCCTCTCTGGCTTTTCATTTTTGTGATCTCGGAACTGTATAATCCGCACTATCTTTTCAGCAGTACGCAAGAATACAAGAAAGTGTTTAATGCGTGTTCTATTGCGTTTACCTTTGTGGTGGTGGGTACGTTCCTTGTGCCGTTGGTGCGGGTATCGCGCGGCTGGATCGTGGTGGCGTGGTTGGCAGCCATCATCTTGGTAACCGTTGAGCGTTTTGCCATGCGTCGGGTGTCTTATGTTCTCAGAGAGCATCGCTGGCTAATTGCACGCACGTTGATCGTGGGAACAGATGATGAAGCCCGAGCCATTGCCCGGCAATTATTGAGTTGGCGTGCGTGTGGCGCGGATGTGGTGGGGTTTGTTGATGATTTTTTGCCGCCCGGCACCAAAGTCGAAGAGGGGGTGGCGGTCGTTGGGCCATTAAACGCCCTGCCCGTGTTGATCCAGCAACTGGAGGTGGATGAACTGATCGTTTCTCCGTCTGCTATTTCACGAGAGGATATTCTCTGGATCTTTCAGAATTTTGGCACATCCAATCGGGTGGAATTGCGTTTCTCACCAGGGTTGTTTGAGATTTTTACGTCAGGGGTACGTGTGAAAGAGATCGGGGCAGTGCCCCTGGTGAGCATGCGTAAAGTGCGTTTAGATGCGATTGAGGCGACCGTCAAGATGTTTAGCGATTATCTGATTGCGATCGTGGCTCTGGTGCTACTGTCGCCACTATTGCTCGTGGTCGCTTTAGTTATCAAATTGGATTCGCCAGGGCCAATCCTTTATCGTCGCCGGGTCTTGGGACAAGGCGGCAAAGAATTCTATGCCCTCAAATTCAGGACGATGTATGTGAATGGTGATGAGATCTTGGCGAAATACCCAGACTTGAAGGCGGAATTAGCCCAGAATGAAAAATTAAAGAACGATCCTCGGGTAACCCGTGTGGGACAAATATTACGCAAGTATAGCATTGATGAACTGCCGCAATTGTTCAATGTCCTGATGGGTCACATGAGCATTGTAGGACCTCGGATGATTACGCCAACGGAAGCTGAAAAATACGGCAAGTGGCGATGGAACTTGCTCACCGTCAAGCCCGGGATCACGGGCTTGTGGCAAATTAGTGGACGCAGCGATGTCTCCTATGCGGATCGCATCCGACTGGATATGTACTATATTCGCAACTATACGGTTTGGGCAGATTTGCGCATCATCTGGCGCACCATTCCGGTGGTCTTGGGAGGCCAAGGCGCCTATTAACCATCGGTCCCACGCAAGTGCTGATTCTAACGATTTCACTCGTTGACAAGTCCGTAAAAATCTCCCTTGCGCTGGACACACGGGTTAGATTATGTTAGAATCGGTCTGAGGTACACACCTATGGAACTAAAAAGATATCTGTTGGTTGTTTGGAGATGGCTATGGATGATTGTGCTCGCCGCCGTCTTAGCGGCGGGGTTCAGTTATTTGGCTACGACTCGCCAACCCAAAATCTATCAAGCCTCCACACGCCTGCTCGTGGGGCAAAGTTTTCGTAGCACAAATCCCAGCCCAGCCGATTTTCAAACCAGCACAGCCTTGGCGCTAACGTACATTGAAATCGCCAAAACGACGCCGGTTTTGCAAGCCACTATTGAAGCACTCGGTCTGAAGATGTCCGCCGAGGATCTGCGCGGACGCTTCCGTGCGAGCCTGGTGCCCAATACCCAATTAGTGGAACTGCGCGTGGATGATACAGATCCCCTGCGGGCTCAGGCGTTAGCCAATGAGTTAGCTTACCAATTAACCCTTCAAGGTCCAGCAGCACAACAAGACCCGCGCCAACGAGAATTTGTCCAGCAGCAAATTGATGATCTGCAAACCAAGATCACGGAAGCACAAAAGAGTATTGCTGAACTACGAAATTCGATTGACGTCAATGTTGGGGCGCGTGATGTGAGCGCCAAACAACAACAAATTGCTTCGCTTGAGGCGGAAATTGCGCGCTGGCAGCAAAGTTATGTCTCTATGCAACAACTTTTGGCCCCCCGTTCACCCAATTATCTCTCTGTCATTGAACCTGCCCAAGTGCCACGTTATCCGTATGCTCCCAACGTTCTGTTAAATGTTGCGCTGGCGGCTGCCATTGGGCTGATGCTTTCCTTGGGCGTCGTAGTACTGATCGAATATCTGGATGATACACTTAAACATGTGGATGAGGTGGCACACCTGCTTGAATTGCCCATCTTGGGGACGCTGGCACAGATTGGTAACAGCGAACTGGACTGGTCAGCGCGTCTCAAGATGCTCTTGCCAAGATGGACGCGATCGAATCCGAATGTTCCCCTCCCACCAGAATCCATCGAAGGAACCCAGCCCATTGATTCTTCTCAAGGCCGCCTGATTACGATGTACGCTTCGCGCTCCCCGGAAGCCGAAGCCTATCGAGAACTGCGGACGAATCTTCAGTTCAATAATGTTGATAAACCGATTCGTTCGATCGTGGTAACCAGTGCGGGGAAGGGAGAAGGCAAAAGTTTAACGGCGGCTAATCTTGCGGTCGTGATGGCGCAATCTGGCTTACGCACCATCCTGATTGATGCCGATTTGCGTAGACCCACTCAACATCGCCTATTCAATTTTGTCAACAGCACCGGTTTAACCGATAGTCTCTTATCAACTACTTCACCCACCATATATCTCCAGGCTAGCCCGGTGGAGAATTTACGCATCCTTTTAACAGGTCCCCTCCCGCCGAATCCCTCCGAAATGTTAGCATCGAACCGAATGCGACAGGTGAAGCAACAATTTGAAGCAGAAGCCGACCTGCTCATCTTTGATAGCCCGCCGTGCCTCCCCGTTACCGATGCCGCGATCCTCGCCACGCTGACGGATGGCGTGCTGATGGTGGTAGATGTAACTCGCACCACGCGCAAGGAAGCGTTACGAGCTAAGGAGATTCTTACCAAAGTCGGTGCGCGAATCCTTGGGGTAGCGACGAACCGAGTGGCATTGCGGCAAGAATACAATTACTATTACACCTACGCTGTGAACGATCAAAAACAACGTAAGCATAAATCGAAAACAGAAGCTCAATTGACGCCTCGTCTGATTCAAGGGAAATAAGCAGTTTGGCTCATTCAAAAATGATACCGATAGCCCCAGGTCCTAGGCGCAGAATTTGTCCTTACCTAGGCATTTTCGGGGATCCAGCCTCGCATTATCTCGAACCTGATACCGCCCACTTTTGTTATTCTCCCAAGGAACCGGGTCAAGTCGAAGTAGAATATCAACAGACATATTGCTTTACGGCTGAGCATACCACGTGTCCACACTTTACAGTATTCCCTGAAGGTACGCCTCCGATTGTCCCGACCACCCCAGTCACCGTCTCTCAGCACAAACGGCAGTTACTATTATTGGGCTTGCTCATCGTCTTACCTGTGGTAGTACTGCTGATTTCATTCCTGGCTCTGGTCCCGCGAGGCAATCCTAGTTCTTTGACTCAGGTGGCAATCGCCCCCCGGACCAGAACAGCACACCTAAGTGAGACGCCTATACCACGTGGGACACCTACTCCCACGGTGCAGGACTGGCCTGCGCGGGAACCGTTGATTATCCCCACCCCGCCCTCGAACGGTGTCCTATTAACTCTCTCTGCGGATCCCGCTCGGACGGGATGGTTAGCCAGCACGGAACGTGTGCCTCATTGGGATGCGCATAGTTTATTGGTGGGTTCACAACGTGGTCAAAACTATATAGCGACTTTTCAATTCGAGGTGAGTGCCTTGCCGCCCGGCTCCACCATTCTTTTTGCGATTATCGAACTGGTCGGCAAAGACGGCACGCGCTTGGCGCCTTTGGGCGAATGGACACTTGAGTTGCTCGATGCAGCAAGGATCAAGGATTGGGATCAGTTATCCTTTGACCAACTTGCAAATATGCCAGCCCTTGCCCCGATAAATTCCCCCCTCCCGGTAGCCCAACTGGGGGCTGGTGTGCCGAATCGTTTGGAACTGAATGCTGCCGAACGAGAACTCCTCGAAGGGCAGTTAGAGCATGGGCGACTTGTTTTTCGGCTGCGTGGACCAATGACGTCGGATAATTTGTTTGTCTGGTCCGCTGGCTCAGGTACGCCCACGTTGTATCTAGTTGCCACAATGCCTCCCTTGGCAATAGTGACTTTGACCCCAACGCCCGGGAATGTGCTCACAGCGGCGGCAATGTCCGCGCGTGCAACGGAGTTTGCCACCCGCTTTGGAACCCCTACACGTGCCTTTCTCATCGCCACGGCGACACCTGTGGCTGGGATGGTGATTGTTACGCCTATCCCCACCCCAGCCAATTCTGCCACCGCCCAATTCCAAAGCGCCTATGCCACCGCGGTGGCAATGACCACCGGGACGTTTACGCCCACCCCCTCCAATTTTGTTACGACGACACCTTTGCCCTTGCTTATCCCGGTAGAGCAACTCACTCCCATTCCTTCGCCCACACCCACCATCTCGCCCCTCAACCGAGTCGAGTTAGCCCGCAAGCCGATTCCAAGCTATCTCTATAACAAGATCTTGTTCTTGGAAGGAGCACGCACGAATCCCAGAATTTGGGCGATGGATCCGGACGGCAAGAACCTGGCTTTGTTGACGAACCCCGAGATCTATGAGATTGCTCAAGCCCGCGAGGTAATTTCGCCGGACGGACGTTTCTTTGTGGTGCAGGATCGCCAACTTTGGTTATTAGATCTGAATTACCCTAACTTACCGCTGCGCCAGCTTACTTATCATACTAGAGCCCGCTTGATTTATGGGCCGGCATGGTCGCCCGATGGCAAAAAGATCGCTTATGTGAGCGATGAACTAGGAACTCAGGATATCTGGGTATATACCCTCACGCCGCAAAGTTGGGATCGGATAACGGTGGCTAACGAAAAGGATAATTTCTGGAATCAATTCCCCTCGTGGTCACCGGATGGTCAACAAATTGTGTTCTCCAGTGATCGCGGTCATACCGGCACCTTCTCTGAAATCTGGGTCATGAAGGCGGATGGAAGCGGGGCGCGGAAACTAGGGAACGGCATCTGGGATACCTATGCACCCGTGTGGATCAAGTGGACTCGCTAAAGCCGACCGCAACGAGGCACTGAAATGGACTTGACGATTATTATTCCCTGTTACAACGAAGCCGATAATCTTGAAAAACTTCGTAACGCATTCTTCCCCGTCGCCAAGGAGTTGGCACAAACACGTTCGGTAGAAGTGATCTTTGTGGACGATGGGAGCACCGATGCGACGTGGGCTGCCTTGACGAATACCTTTTCAGGTTGCTCCTCACCGAATTTAACGGTACGCTTTGAGCGACATCCTGCGAATCGGGGTTTAGGTGCCGCGTTGCGAACCGGCTTTGCCGCTGCGCGCGGAGAAATTATTGTAACGACCGATAGCGATGGCACCTACAAGTTTGAGACTATTCCTACGTTGTTATCGTACTTGACGCCGGGCTTGGATATTGTCACGGCTTCGCCCTATCACCCGGCTGGCAAAGTGGAAGGGGTCCCCGCGTGGCGGCGGGTGCTCAGCCAAGGTTCGTCGTTGATCTATCGGCTTATTGTGAATTGGCACATCCACACCTATACCTGTTTGTTCCGCGCGTATCGGCGCCCGGTGATTGAGCGCGTACCCTTTGAAGCCGATGGGTTCCTGGCTGGCACGGAATTGATGGTGAATGCCATGCTGATGGGGTATCGCGTGGGAGAATATCCAGCCGTGCTCTACTCACGCAAGTTTGGGGTCTCCAAAGCCAAGATCAGACGAACAATCGCGGCTCATTTGCGGTATCAGTGCGACGTTCTATTGCGCCGTTTGCGTCTCAAACCCCCGGTGCAACCCCGTCAGGTTGGAGTTGCGCGATGAAGATGCTCTCACTGGTGGGGGCGCGCCCAGAATTTATTCAAGCAGCACCGGTGAGCCGGGCTTTGCGCCGTCAGCACCGGGAGATTCTGGTTCACACCGGTCAACATTATGATTACCAAATGTCGCAGACCTTCTTTGATGAACTAGGGATCCCAACGCCCGATTATAATCTTGGGGTAGGGTCTGGCATGCCGGGCAAACAGACCGGCGAAATTATGGCACGGCTCGAAGAGGTCGCACTGAAAGAAGTGCCCGATTTAATTTTGTTGCGCGGGGACACCAATTCGACGCTCGCCGGCGCACTCGTCGCGAGCAAACTGCACATTCCCGCCGCACACATCGAAGCCGGCGAACGGAGTTTTGATCGCCGTATGCCGGAAGAAGTGAATCGGATCGTGGCGGATGCGCTTGCCGATTTACACTTGTGCGTCAGTGAGAAAGGGGTTCGCCAATTAGCCGCTGAAGGAATCACGCAGACCGCACACTTTGTGGGCGATGTCATGTTGGATGCCATGTTATCCAATCGGCCATTGGCACAGCGTCGAGCCTCCCATATCTTGACGCGACTCCAAATCCACCCGCGTCAATATGCTTTGGTTACCGTGCATCGTGCAGCAAACACGGACAATCCCCATCGCCTTGCCAAGATTGTCGAGGTATTGAATCAAATCCACGAACCGGTGGTCTTTCCGGTTCACCCGCGCACGCGTCAAGCGTTGGCGAACCTTGGAGCAACCTTTGCCAGCCACGTGCGCCTCTGTGAGCCGGTGAGTTACTTTGAAATGATGGTGCTGGAAGAAAACGCGCGTCTGATTGCCACCGATTCTGGCGGCGTCCAGCGCGAAGCCTACTTTTTTTCTGTGCCTTGTTTGACCTTGCGCGAGGAAACCGAGTGGACCGAAACCGTTGCGGCGGGCTGGAATCGTTTGGTGGGCGTTGAGCCAGCACGTGTACTGGAAGCTTGGCAGACAGTCACGATCCCGCCTCACCATCCGCCACTTTTTGGGGACGGCACAGCCGCGCAAAAAATTGTGGCGCTGCTTGAGCAAGACGAGATTCGCTATGGAGCGACCGATGCCCAACGGCGCATGCATAGTCCGATTATCGAACTATTAGGGAGTATCCATTGAATCTGGGTATTGTCGGTGGGGGTATCATGGGCATCACGCTGGGGTATTTTCTTGCCCAGCGTGGGATCGCCATCGAAATCTTTGAAGCCTCACCCGTCTTGGGGGGGCTGGCGGGACCCTTGGTGTTGGACGATGGCACTGTCGTGGATCGCTTTTATCATGCGATTCTTTCAAGCGATAGTCATCTGCACGCCTTGTGCCACGAACTTGGGATTGCCGATCAATTGCGCTTCCGCGAAACGCGGACCGGTTTCTTTTATCAAGGTAAAACTTATTCGATGAATAATCTCATCGAGTTTTTCCTGTTCCCGCCGTTGGGTTGGCTCGATCGTTTTCGGCTGGGGTTGAATGTGGCATATGCGCAAATGATTCGGGATTGGCGCACCTTGGAAAATATCGGCGTTGAAGACTGGCTGGTGCGATGGAGTGGACGACGCACTTATGAAAATATTTGGAAACCGCTGTTGAAAGCCAAGTTCGATGGTGGATTTCGCAATACGCCGGCAACATACATCTGGGCACGGCTGGTGCGCACCCGCTCTACCCGTCGCGGTGCCAATCAGCGAGAAATGGCGGGGCATCTCATTGGCGGCTACGCGACGTTGATGAAAGCAATGGCGGAAAAAATTTGTGCAGCCGGCGGTAAGATTCACCTAAAAACCCCGGTGCAACAAATTGTCATCGAAAACAATCGCGCGCGCGGGATTCGCGTGGGTGAGGCGATGCGTGAGTTCGATGCGGTCATCGTGACGATGCAAGTGCCAATCTTTCGGCGTCTGATTCCCGAAGCACCGACCGCGTATCATGAATTGCTCGCGAAAACCGATTATCTCGGTATCGTGTGCCCTTTGCTCGTGCTCGATAGACCACTCACCGATTACTGGACGCTCAACATTACCGATGACCGCGTGCCGTTCACGGGCGTCATCGAAACGACGGCGTACATTGACCCTCGGTATGTCGGTGGACATCATCTCGTTTATCTGCCCAAGTACACCGCGCCAGAGAGTGAGTGGCAGAAAAAATCGGACGAGGAAATCCGGGCGATTTGGCTGGATCACTTGAGCAAAATGTTTCCAACGTTTGATCCAAATACCATCCGTTATTTTCTGGTGCATCGGGAACGCTATGTTGAACCGCTCCATGGCTTGAACGCGACACACTTGATTCCACCGATCCAAACGCCAGTCGAGCATCTTTATCTAGTGACGACCGCGCAGATTTATCCGGCGTTGACGAACGGCGAGTCGGTCACGCGACACGCGCGCACAGCTGCACAAGTAGTGTTAGCGAATTAACGATAGGCGTAGGTCGAGATGTGTGCCCGTTCGGATGACAGCCGTGGAAGAGAAAAAGCCACTCCACGTTCTCGGTGGAACATGTTAGGAACGGCGACACGCGCGTTGACCCTTCAAGGGCGGTAGTATCCTGTGTCCGCGCATGCACTCACCGCTCGCTGTTCGACTTGATAGCGTCATCCGGCATGCGCGCATGTTCGGCAACATGGCTATGCACTGCACACGTCCAAGTGTAGGGTAAATCCTCCCGGCTTGGTATGGGGCTTGGGGTCTTGCCTCGGTGTGGCACCGGCGCAAGATCAAATCAGAGAGGAATGTGTGCGATGGTTATTTCGCAACTGATTTGGCGCAGTGGCGTCGCCGTGCTCATAACTGTAGGGAGTATCCTATGGTTCGGAGCGGTTAGTCACGCGCAGGGCACGAATTACTCGCTCCGTTTTTACGGGCACGGCGTGGATGCGCCGGATTTGGATCGCGTAAAAATCGCGATTGATCCGCACGTCCCGGCAGATATTGGCGCGACTGATTTCACCTTCGAGTTCTGGCTCAAGGCAAATGCCGGTGAAAACACTGGTACGGTCTCCTGCAATCAAAATGATGGCTGGATCACCGGTAACATCGTTTTTGATCGCGACATTTGGGGTGCAGGCGATTACGG
>DAOUAL010000042.1:0-17528 GCA_034433515.1 Anaerolineae bacterium
CGCCCGGTTTCGAGCGCGATCATTGAATTGATGACCGGTAATTCGAGATAGTACTGAAACTTGAACGCCGGATGCCGCGACACGAGTCCGCCGATGAGTCGCTTTTGATGAATCGTCTGAAAAAATTGTGCGGTGTAATCCATCGAACCTAGAATGGCTACACTGTCGCGCCAACCGAGTGGTACGTCCATCACGGTGAAATCGCCGGGTTCACGGGCGATGTCGCGCAAAATTGCCGGCGCACGCAAATCGGCAAGCACAATTGGAAAGACAAGTTGTTCAAAGAGAAGCAGGGCGGTCGTTGCACGAATGATTATTTTGCCGCGTTGCATTCGCAAGAATCGTGTCACACCGAGCGCGATCAACGGCACGAGCGCGAGCATCAGCATCGTGTTGTATCGCACCGGGTAACGATTGGCGTTGACAAAAGGTAATGTGCGCAAAAGTGCGAATGGCATCGGAAGGTAGGTGTCCGTCTCGTTGATGGTCAAGGTGGGACCCAACAAAACGAGTGCAAAGAAAAGCGCGGTGAGTAACCAGAACCAGCCAACGTGATGTTGGCGCGCCGTGATAAAGCCGGCAATCGCCAAGATCAGCGCGGCGTAACCGATAAAGGCATAACTGGTGTTGGCATTGGTGATCGAGTTTGCCCACCTGCCTAAAATGGGGTGTGCGGCGGAGGGAACGAAAAATGAAATTGGCTCGGCGGAGAAAACTTGGGCGCGTCCCAATCCCGGTGCAATGTAATAACCATAGCGTAAACTATCGGTCAAGAGACTCCACACCAAGGGACTCGTGCCGATGAATGTGATGATACCGAACGCGATGAAATTTAGAATCACCTGTCGCGCATGCACCGCGCGTCGGACGATCAAGAAGGTTTGGTAGATGGCATATGCTAAAGAGAAGGTCGCCAGAAAGGGAATGAAGGTGAGTTCGGTCCACGCGGTCAGCACAAAAAACAAACCGGCGCGCATGCCATTCTTGACGGCGGAGCGATCCGCGCGAATGAGATAGAGCGCAAAGAATGGAATCCACTCACTGCTAAGGAGCATGGGATGCCCGGCGTTCACATAGTTGATGTGCCACGCCCCGAATCCAAAGAACGCGCCGGCAATCACCGCAGCGATGTTTGAATAAAGGTTGACACGCTCCATGACCTCGCGCGCGAGCAAGAACGCGCCATACGCACTCATCACGAGCGCAAAATAGATGATGAGATTGTTTGCAACAATCGTGCTGCAGAGCATTTGAAGAGGCAGAGCAAGAACGCCATTAAGAAACGTCGAGGTGTTTGCCACCAGATTCACACCAAGCGGATAGTACAGGTAATCGGTGGAGAGTGGCGAGGTACCGAGATTGAAAATCGAAAACTTGAGCCACCACAAATTCCACGCGAGTGCGGGTGCATCAATCGGTTGACCCGGGACATGCGAATCGAGATGGGCGATGAGTGGATAGGTGAGAAGGATGGCGAGCGCAAGATAAACGATCAACACAATGCCATCGCGACGCCCAAACGATTTCACGGTTGCGCCCCTGTGCCGTACAAAATGAGATGCACGCCATCCTCGAAATCGCGTTCGTCCAAGCGTTGCAATGATTCGTCGAGCCACGCGCGCGTTGGGTCGGGTAAGTCAGGCGCGGCATCATCATAGACAAACCACACGCGCGCGTACTGTTGCGCTAATCGGGTGAGCAAGGCGATGGTCACCTCATCGAATTGTTTAGGGTCGCGGCTTAGACCATACCAACGCAAGCGCGCACGATTTTCGTTGAGAAAGAATGGTGCGCGGGTGTCATCGTTGAGAATCATTACGTCGTGTGGTTGCTCTTCGCGTGCGATGGTTTGTAACAAGGTGCGGTATCCATCACTTTCCCCGAAACGTACATCGTTGCGATAACGAGACAGCGAAAAGAATGATAAAGCAATGACCAGCACGAGAGCCAGCAGAATCGCGAAGGGCGAAGGGTGAGATGCGAATTGCGACCGATACAGCATAACGATACAAAAAACAATGAACGTAACAGTCAGCCCAATGACAAGCCAATCAACTTGCCCATTGCTATCACTCGTACGTAACCACGCAAAATCAAGCACGCTCCGTTTGAGCAAATTGAGCGAACCGATGATTGGCGAAAGTGATGGCACGAAAATCGCGTCCATATCCGGCGTGGCAGAGAGGCGCACCATTCGGGCACGATAGGCGAGGGCGGGAATTGCTACACCGATGAGTTGAATCAAAATACTCGCGACGCTCAACCCGGCAAAGAGGATCGTAAATCCTTTGTGTGCTCGTGCCAAGGCGAGTTTGATGGCCGGCGCAATCATCAGAACGAGGAAGGAGAGCGTTGGCACAAGAAAGCGCGGTCCCCAGTTGGTGCCGCCCCACCAGTAATACCACGTGGAAAAAGTAAGAAGGTAAAAGGCAAACGTCAAAAGGATGAGCATTGTCTCACGCTGAGCGCGCTTGAAGAAAAGAGGCAAGGATAATCCCAGTGCGGCGAGAAATGGAATATAGATGAACAACCCTTTGCCCGAGCTAAAGAGCAAACCGTACGCGCCAAGTAGCAAGGGTGTGTTGAAGGTTTCGTCGGCGCGATAGCCGGTGGCAAATGGATTGCCATAGCGTACCGCATCGTACCACGCAATCGAAAGGGCGATCAAGGTGAGTGTTGCGATAAATCCGATCAAGCCGCGGCGCACCCGCGCATCGTGCATCGCCTCTCTAAAACCGTACCACGCAAAAACCGGAATCAATGCCGCGTTCGTTACACGTGTTGCTACTGCCAATCCCAGTGCACACCCGGCAATGATGGCATCGCGCGTACTCGATTCGGCGCGAAAACGTTGCAGAAAATAAAAAGCAGCAAAGAGCGTGAACAAGGCGTAGGGTTCGCTCCAAAATTGTTTGGCATACACCCACGCCGGCGTCGCCAGTCCAAACAACAATGCCGCAACGATGCTCACATCACGCGAAAACTTCAATCGCCGTGCCGATAAAAAGACGAGCGCGCCGGCAAGCGCAATCACAATCGAACTGGTGAGCAAGGTCGTTTGGATCAGACCCAGATCTAGGGGCAAGTGCAAAGCGAGCGCATAGAGCGGCACGGCAAAGAGCGATGCGCCGTAACCGTACTTGGCGTACGATTCCCCATCGAACGCCAACTCGTTCCGCGCTTTGAAGAGCGTCCATAGTTGATCGGTGTTGAACTCGCCGCGTTTCACAAAACTTTCGGTGACGGCAAACATGGACATACTGTCTTGCGAATACAGCACGCCGCTGAACGACAGCAAATAAATGCCGAACAACAACGACGCCAGCCACATTGCCATCAACGTATCGGTGCGATCGTTCATTGTGCGCGCTCACGATGCGAAACAAGAATTAGACTCGCGCCCAGCAACTCGCCGGCGGTTGACCACAAGCGCGTAACCAGCGAGAGCATGACGGCGACAGGTGTGGGAAAAAATGTTGAGAGCATCAACGCGAGCGCGCCTTCGCGCACGCCCAAGCCGCTGGGGGTGAGAAACGACACGTAACCGATCCAGTACGCGCCGGCGTTCATCGCAATGAATGCCGGCAATTGATCGAATGAGAGCGGCGCGATGGAATGGGTAAAGAGAAAAAAAGCGATGCCGTTCGTCAACCACATCGCCAACGAAAAGAGCGGCGGCACAAGTCCACGCCTAAACGTTGGACTGGGCGCGACGAGGTTGCGGCGCATAATACGCGCCGTTGTGGCGACAATAAAATTTTGCGTGATGGGCAAAGCAAAGAGAATGATCAACGCGGTGAAGGCAATGCCGATGATGAACGGGGCATACATTGCGATTGAAGCAGGCAAGACCGTGCTGAACACATCGGGGCGCACGAGAATGAAGGTCAAACCCAACAAGCCGGCAACCGCGAGTGCAAGCGCGGTATAGATCACTTGGCTCAAGAGCGCGTTCGTTTTGCTCACACCGCGCTCTTCGACCATCGCCATCATCGTTGCCACTTGCCAGATGTTGCCGGGGATATACCGGGTGAGATTAGAGAGAAACCACACGCGTGCCCCAAAACCAAAACTGAAATATTCGCCCAACGAAATCAGAATGCGCCGCCACGCTTCCACCGCAAAGCCGCGCGCAACCACCAGGAGAAGGAGCGAGACCACGAGTGGCAGCAAATCAAATTCAAATTTGAAACCGGCGGCAAGTGCCTCATCCCACGTTTGGAAGACTAGGCGCGCCAAGAAAAATAGCACCACGCACGCGAGAACGTACCCCACCCGTTGTTTGATTTTTGATTTTCGATTTTCGCTTGATGATTGAGTGGTCATGGGTTTGAGGATTGCGAATAAATCTCGGCAAACTGCGCCGCGACGCGCTCGGCGGTGTAATGTGCACGCACGAATTTCGCGCCGGCTTGCGCCAGCCGTTGCGCGAGCGCGCGATCGTTCAAAATTTTTTCGATGGCATTGGCAAGCGCGCGCGCATCGCGTTCTGGGACGAGCAAGCCGGTTTCGCCATCGCGCACCATGTCCGTTACGCCACCAGAATTGGTGGCGATCACCGGCGCACCGCACAACAAAGCTTCTGCCAGCACCAAGCCCATCCCTTCACGAATCGAAGGAAGGACAAACGCGGCACACGCGGCATAATGTTTGGGCAACTCGGTTTGCGGTAACGCGCCAAGAAATTCCACGCGATCTTGCAGATTCAAAGCGCGCGTGTGCTGTTCAAGACTTGGGCGCGCAGGTCCCTCGCCGATAATTTTCAAACGTGCAGTCGGCACAAGCGCAATTGCCTCAATCAAGGTGTCAATGGATTTCTGCGTGGTGAGGCGAGCAACCGTGAGAATCGTTCGGTCTAAAGTCTGAAATCTGAATGCCGCAATCTCAAATAAAGGATTGACCGGCATCGGCACAACACGCACACGCGACGCGTCTACCACACCCAGCGATAACAATTGCTCGCGCAAATAATTCGACCCGCAAGTAATCGCGTGCGCACGCGCAAACACAAATCGCGCCAGCGGGCTTGCCCAACGATTCTGACGCAACATCTCGACATCAGTGCCGTGGGTGGTGAGTACCAGCGGCACGCGCGTGATCCGCGAAGCCAGCGCGCCAATCAATCCGCCCGGTAGCCACCAGTGCGCGTGAAGAACGTGTGGACGTGTAGAGACGCTCTGCCGGAACGTCTCGAGAAAAAACGCGCCATTGAAAAACGCAAACAGAATTTTGTTGACGATACCGCGCGCCACCAATTCGTGCATCGTGCCGCGATACGCTAAACGTTCCCAGCTTGCCGGCGCGTAGTGAAACCGATGCACATGCGCCGCGCCAAGCGTTTCTGCGTCCGCGAGATGTGGCGCGTGGGGGGCAATCACCTCTATTTGTACACCGTGGCTTGTCAACGCATTGGCGAGATGTAAAAGAAACGCGCCCATCGAATCATCGAGGGTGCGCGGGAAAACGTGAGTGAGGACAAGAACGCGCCAATTATTTTTGATCATCCGAGTGTATATCGCGCAAACGCGCTTCGAGTTCTTCGACGCGCTCGTTCTGGCTCACGATCAATTCGGCGAGAAAGCCGACGACAAAGAACAGGACGCCGACGAGGAGCAGGACACCGGCAAAATCAAAAATCGGACGACGCTGCCCTAGGTTCAAAAGATACATCACGGCAAGGACAGCAAAAGTGGTCAAGGACGTCAACACGATTCCCAGTCCAATGCCGCCAAAGAACAACATTGGCTTGCGCGAAAAAGTGAGCAAGAACCACACGACCAGCACATCGAGAAAGGAAACCGGGAGCCGGCCAATGCCATAATGCGATTTGCCTTTGGTGCGCGGATAATAGTTGACTTGGACTTCGCCAATCGAAAAACCTTGCGCGGCGGCAAGAATCAAAATGTAACGATGCCAATCGGAACGCAGGTGCAAGTTTTCCACGACCTCGCGCCGAAATGCCTTGATCCAGTTCATATCGTGGACTTGGAGACCAAACAATCGCCGCGAGACCACGTTGGCGATGGTGGAGGCAAACACTTTGCCATCACGTCGGCCTTGCCGCCAGCCGGCGACGACATCGAATCCTTCGTTGATTTTGGCGACGAGTTTGGGAATGTCTTCTTCCGGGTCGGATTCGAGATCGGCGGGGAGAAAGACGATGATCTCACCGCGACAACGCGGAAAGCCGGTGCGCATGGCTTCGGTCAAACCCAGCGATTTGCGATGACGAAACAAACGCGCAAAGGGATAATGCGCCGCCATGGCGGTGGCTTCCGCCCACGTCGCATCGGTCGAGCCATCGTCCACAAAAACAATTTCGCCGAGCACGCGCATCGTTGCAAAGGCACGTGCGATTTTTTCAAAGAGCGGCGGAATGTTGCCGGCTTCGTTGCGTGCCGGAATGAAAACGGAAATGAGGGGTTGTTCAGACATCGTGAGCGATTATAACACCAAGCCGAGATTTGAACAAAAAGACGTTTGACGCGCGCGTGCAAGACGTGTAGAATGGCGCACGCGATTGGAGGACGTATGAACGCTCAAGAATTGTTGAAACGTTATAATGCCGGCGAGCGCGATTTTTCGAATGCGGAATTGGCGGGCGTGGATTTGCGCGAGGCGATGTTGCGTGGCATTATTTTGCGCGGTGCGAATCTGGAAAAGGCGAATCTGGGCTGGGCAAACTTGGAAGAAGCCGATTTGTCCGGCGCGCGTCTCGTGGGCGCCAAACTCAACGCGGCACATTTGCGCGCGGCAAACTTGTCCTATGCCGATTGTAGCCAAGCCAATCTGAAGAATGCCGGCTTGAAAGAGGCGAATCTGGCGGGCGTGAATATGCGCGGTGCGGTGTTGGTGGGCGCAAAATTCTTGAACGCCAATTTGCGCGGTGCGAATCTTTCCAAAACGCAATTGGATGGATGCGATTTCACCGGCGCAGACACGACCGATATGGATATTGCCAGTGCCGAGATGACGACCGCCAAAGGGTTAGCAATGAAACGAACTAAGACGTGAAACGCAATTTGTGCTTTACTTTGTACTCTTTGCAATTTGTTTGAGAATCTCTTTG
This sequence comes from Anaerolineae bacterium, assembly GCA_034433515.1. GTDB lineage: Bacteria > Chloroflexota > Anaerolineae > UBA4142 > UBA4142 > DAOTXS01. Next base: position 7,070 of record DAOUAL010000042.1, read on the forward strand.
GCTTTTTCAGCCGCGCGCGCTCGGTGGCTGATTTTGTTTTTCTCCGCCGTACTCAATTCCGCCATTCGCATTCCGCGTTCAGCCACGTGAAAGATTGGATCGTACCCAAAGCCGTTCGTGCCGCGTGAATCGAATGCGATTGCGCCTTCGCATGTGCCTTCGGTTTCCCACAGGTTGCCCGCCGGCGTCGCAATCGCAATCACACAACGAAAGCGGGCGGTGCGTTGGCCGGGCGGAACCGCGCGCAGTTTGTCAAGTAGAAAAGCATTGCGTTCCGCATCGGTTTTGTTTGCGCCGGCGTACCGTTTGGAACGCACGCCCGGTTCGCCGCCGAGCACATCTACTTCAAGTCCCGAATCATCGGCGAGGGTAAGCAAGCCACTTTGCCGGGCGTAGGTCAGCGCCTTGAGCCGTGCATTTTCGGCAAGCGTGGCGCCAGTTTCTTCCACATCGTTGCGAATGCCCACATCGTCAAGTGTAACAAGTTCAAAGGGCAAATCGCCGAACAGAGCTTGGTATTCGATTAACTTGCCCCGATTATGGGTGGCGATAAGTAGTTGCAAAGTTTGGTGAAACAACATTAGATCTCCCTACACTGCCTCAAGGCGATCTCAATTCGCCATTAGTTGCTAGTGTCTAGCGGCTCGTTGCTAGTGACTAACCGCTGATGCGCTTTGACTGGTGGCTTACGGTTTTGGGGATCACGTGGCGGACAGCGGTGGGCGGTTCGATGTGCTACGGTTTGACTTGGGGCCAGTGATGTTCCCAGGCATCGGGCAACTCCTAAAGAAGATATACCCGATTCTACGCGGGTTGGGCAATTTCACCAAACGGTGAACAGTCACATCTTTTGACATTCCTTGCGCAGACCATTATAATTAAGATGCGCACCAAGTCTGCCCGGCGTGTGTCAAACACCGTGCCCGATAACTACACTTTGGTGGAGCACTCATCCCCATGTTGACACGAGTGGTCTCTCGCGCAAGAGGAGAAATCAAACTATGAAGGGAAACGAAAAAATCATCGAGCGATTGAATGCGTTGTTGGCAGATGAACTGACGGCGATCAATCAGTACATGGTCCATTCCGAAATGTGTGCCAACTGGCAGTACCACCGGCTCCACGATGCCATCGAAAAACGCGCGATTACCGAGATGAAACACGCTGAAACACTGATCGCGCGGATTCTGTTTCTGGACGGTAGACCCATCGTCAGTGTGTTGAACAAGATCACCATTGGCGCGGAGGTGGAGGCACAACTCAAGAGCGATCTCGCCGCCGAGCTAGGCGCCGTTCAAGCGTACAACGAAGCGATTCACCTTGCCGTTCAAGCCAGCGATAACGGCACCCGCGAAATGCTCGAAGCGATCCTCAAAGATGAAGAAGAACACGTAGATTGGTTAGAAGCCCAACTCGATCAAATTCAACAAATGGGCATTCAAAACTATTTAGCGGATCAAGTCAGTTGATTCATCAAAACGATTCGCTTCGATCCACACAGGAGGTTCTCTGATGAAAGAAATGACCAAAGCCAATCTGTCTGCCGCGTTTGCCGGCGAAAGCCAAGCGCATTTAAAGTATCTGGTCTTTGCTGACCTTGCCGAACGCGAGGGCTTTCCGAACATCGCACGGCTGTTCCGGGCGGCTGCCTTTGCGGAACAGATGCACGCCACTGCTCATCTGAAAGCGTTGGGGGGAACGGGGACAACGGTGAGCAATCTTGAAACTGCCATTGGCGGTGAAACGTTCGAAGTCAACGAAATGTATCCGGCGTATATGGCTGCTGCCAAAGAGCAAGCCGAGCAACAAGCCGAGACCAGTATGTTCCGCGCGTTCGAAGCGGAAAAAGTTCACGCCCAGTTGTACACGCGTGCCAAACAAGCCGCCGAAATCAAAAAAGATCTTGATCTCAACGCGATCTATGTATGTGAAGTGTGCGGTTGGACCGTCGAAGGGGCACCGCCGGACAAATGTCCGTTGTGCGGTGCACCCCAAGCGCGTTTCCGCAAATTCTAGACCATGTAGCAAGCGGCAGAGCAAAACTCTGTCGCTTTTTTATTTGACCATTTGCAAGCAAGATGATAAACTAACGGGCGTTCAATTTTCCATCAGGCGAGGGAATATGGCAGACACACAATTCGATCTCGTTGTCATCGGTGGCGGACCGGGCGGCTATGTGGCAGCGATTCGCGCGGCACAACTCGGTCTCCCAGTCGCCATCGTCGAAAAAGAAAATCTAGGCGGGACATGCTTGAACTGGGGGTGCATCCCCACCAAAGCATTGCTCAAAAACGCCAACGTCGTCGAGACCATTCGTCACGCGAACGATTTCGGTATTCAAGTCGAAAAATTCTCCGCCGACTTTGGCAAGGCGATTGATCGCAGCCGCGTGGTCGCGAATCGCTTGGTCAAGGGGGTCGAGTTCTTGATGAAAAAGAACAAGATCACCGTGTTCAAAGGCGAGGCAACGCTGACTGCGCGCGACCGCGTTGAAGTGAAGGCGACCGGTCAAACCTTGACCGCGAAGAATATAATCGTTGCGACCGGCGCACGCGCGATCACCATCCCCGGCTTGCCGCTCGACGGTAAAGATGTCATCACCTCGCGCGAAGCGTTGGAACTCAAAGAACTCCCTTCGCCGATTGTTATCGTTGGGGCGGGTCCGATTGGCATGGAATTCGCGTACATTTATCGCGCGTACGGCGCGGATGTCACCATCATCGAAATGTTGCCGCATCTCTTGCCGCGCGAAGACCCGGACGTGAGCGCGGTCATCGAAAAAGAGATGACCCAATTGGGCGTGAAATATCGCGTGAACACCAAGGTTGAAAGTGCTGACAAAGTTGGTGGCAAAATTTTGCTCCAGGTGTCGAGTAACGGCAAATCGGAAACGATTGAAGCGCAAAAGGTATTGGTCGCGATTTCGGTTAAACCAAACAGCGAGCATTTGGGACTCGAAGCACTCGGCGTCGAATTGAATCGCGGCGCAATCGTCGTCAACGATAAAATGCAAACGAATGTGCCAGGGCTCTACGCCATCGGTGATGTAACGATGCAATTACCGCTGGCACACGTCGCCTCGCACCAAGGGATCATTGCGGCCGAAACGATGGTGGGCAAAGAGACGCATCCGCTCAACTTGAACAATGTGCCGCGTTGCACGTACTGCACGCCCCAAGTTGCCTCGTTGGGCTTGACCGAAGCGCAAGCCAAAGAACAAGGGTACGATGTGCGCATCGGCAAGTTCAATTTCCGTGCGAACGGCAAGGCACTCGGCATCAATGAGTACGAAGGATTCGTCAAACTCGTCGTAGATAAAAAGTACGGTGAAATTTTGGGCGCGCATATGGTTGGTCCCGAAGTAACCGACTTGACCGGTGAATTGTCGCTTGCCAAGTCTATGGAACTCACCCCGTTGGAATTGGCACATGCCGTTCATGCGCATCCTACGTTGACCGAGGTGATTGCAGAAGCGGCGTTGGATGCAATGGGGATGGCGTTGCATCAGTAAAAAGTCAAAAGGTAAAAGTCAAAAGTGAAACGCATTGCCATCATCGGTGGCGGTTTTGCTGGGCTGACCGCTGCCTACGAACTAGGGAAACTCGGCTATCAAATCTTTTTATTCGAACGTGCGCCGGAACTGGGTGGACTCGCCGGCACGTTTCCCATCGAAGGCACGCGACTGGAACGCGGCTATCATCATTGGTTCACGAGCGATACGCACATCGTTGATCTGATGAGCGAATTGGGCTTGGGCGACCGGGTGCAATGGATTCCATCCAAAGTTGGATTTTTACACGGCGGCAAAATCTGGAACTGGGTAACGCCGATGGATGTGCTCCGTTTTACGCCGATGTCGCTCATAGGGCGATTACGACTGGGGGCGTCCACGTTCTATCTTTCGTATTTGCAAACGAACCGGAATAAATTCTACGATTACGAAAAAATCACGGCGGCGGCGTGGCTCAAAAAATGGGCGGGCGCGGAAGCGTGGGACAAGGCGTGGAAGCCACTCTTCTATGGCAAGTTTGGTGCAGAAGCCGAAAATGTGCCGCTGGTGTTTTTGTGGTACAAGGCGCGCCTGCGCCTCACCTCACGCAAAGGATTGAGCAAAGAAGTCCTGGGGTATCCGCGCGGCTCGTTCCAGGTTTTGATTGACGCCTTGGAAAACGCGATCAAGAAGCAGGGCGGCCAGATTTCGCTGGGAGCGACTGTTCAGCGCATCATCGTGGAAAACGGTGTGGCGACCGGTCTGCAATTTGCCGAACCCTCGCTTGCCACGCCATCGTTTGATCGCATCATTTGCACGACTCCATCGTTCGTGGCGATGAAACTTGCCGATTTTCCGGCAGACTATCTTAAAAAGATGACGGCGGCGAAATATATGGCGGCCGTTCTCTTGATCTTGAAACTCAAACACTCGTTATCGCCGATCTATTGGCTCAACATCGCCGACCGCTCGATTCCCTTTGTTGCGACCATCGAGCAAACCAATTTCATTCCGCCGGCGGTGTACAATGGCAAGCACGTGCTGTACGTCTCCAACTATCTTGACCCGGCGAGTCCGTACTTTCAAATGTCGCGCGATGAGTTGTTCCAGGCATACTTGCCGCACCTCCAGAAAATCAACCCGCAATTTTCGCCAGATTGGGTGGAAGAGCTGTGGCATTTCCGCGAAGCGGCGGCGCAGCCGATTGTGCCGTTGAACTATTCGACGATGATGCCGGAACATCGTACACCGATTCGCAACCTGTATCTGGCGAACACCACCCAGATCTATCCCGAAGATCGAGGAACCAACTATTCGGTGCGGTTGGGGCAGGATATTGCCAAAATGCTCGACGAGGATGTCAAGAAAGGGGATGGATGGGGGACAAAATAATCGGTTGGGCGTTGGGGGCATTCCTAATCTTGGTGATGTTACCAGCGTGCGCAACCGTGCAACCGGTTTTGCCTATCGAGTACACGCGCACCGGCGGCATCGCTGGTTTCAATGATCATCTGAAAATTGATGCTAATGGGCATGGCACGCTCACGCGGCGCTCCGGCGTATTCGATTTTGAATTGACGGCAGACGAACTGGGTCGTTTACAAGCCATCTTGCGCGATGCCGATCTTGCGATGATACCGGAAAATCCGTCCAAGCCGCCCGTGCCGGACGAATTTGGATACCTGCTCACTTATCAGGGTCGTACGATCAAGACATCGGACACGGCGATGCCGGAAAAACTCCGCCCGGTCATCGCTTGGTTGAATCATCTCATTGAGGCAAAAGGCAAATGAAACAAAAGAAATCTACGTTTTTCGATGCAAGCGGTATAAAGAAAGTGCAATGGCTGAGTGCGCTTCTCTCGCTAATCGGTTTGGGCGTATCGCTGTATCTGTGGTATTCCAAGGTGAGCCAGACCACCATCATCTGTACGCCGGGGAGTGACTGTGATTTGGTGAATGCCAGTCCCTACTCGATGTTGTTGGGCATTCCGGTCGCGGCGATTGGGGCGGTAGGGTATGCCGCGTTGCTCGTGCTCGCGTGGTGGGCATTGTTTGGACACGATAACGGGCCGGAATGGTTGTTGAACGCGCGGCTCGTGATGGCAAGCATCGGTTTGTTCTTTGCCGCGTACTTGACCGGCATCGAAGCGTTTGTGTTGCACGCGTACTGCATTTGGTGCGTGGTGCAGGCAGTTGCCATGCTGGGAATTTTTGTGGGTGTGATATTCGAGCGGCGGTTGGAAAACGAATGAGGAGGGGCGACCTGCTGTGGTCGCCCCTACGTTTTATGCGTCTCTGCGTTAAAGTTCGGTTACAACAGGGATCACCATCGGACGACGGTGCGTTTGTTGATACAAGTATTTGCTCAACACATCTTTGAGTATGGCTCCTAATGTGCCGCCCCGTCCACCTTTGCGCAATGTTTCGGCGATGGCTTGTTTTGAGCCGGCAATCAGATCTTCCGATGTTTCGGTGTACACAAAACCATGCGTAATGATTTCAGGACCGAACACCACCTCGCCGGTGTGTGAGTCAATGGTGATCAGGGCGATAAAGAATCCGTCCTCGGAAAGATGATGCCGCTCGCGCAAGACCGTGGACCCCACATCGCCAATGCCGATGCCATCCACCAATACATCGCTGGCGGGCACGCTATCATGCAAGACGCGGGCGTTGCCTTGCTCATCGAATTCAACCACCGCGCCATTTTCGATCACGAAAATATTTTCCGCGGGAATGCCCAGCGATTGCGCGAGCCGAGCGTGCAAAACCAAGTGCCGATACTCGCCATGCATCGGAACGAAATACTTGGGGCGCACCAGGTTCAACATCAACTTTTGTTCTTCTTGGCTGGCGTGGCCCGAGACGTGGACGTGCATCAACTCGTCATAGTACACAAACGCACCGGCGCGAAACAGGTTGTTGAGGGTGCGATTGATCATCTCTTCGTTGCCGGGAATGGGCGTGGCAGAGAGAATCACACTATCCCCCGTTGTCAGCGTCACTTGTTTGTGATCACGGTTTGCCATGCGAACGAGCGCGCTGGTGGGTTCACCTTGACCACCCGTGCAAACAATGACAATTTGATTTTTCTCATACTGGTGCATCTGATCGGCGCGAATGAGCACGCCCTCGCGCACACGGAGATACCCCAGTTCGATCGCCATCTTGACGTTCTCTTGCATGGATTTGCCGATGATGACGACTTTGCGATTGAACTGGGTTGCCACATCCACGATTTGTTGGATGCGTGAAATGTTGGAGGCAAACGTGGCAATGATGATGCGTCCTTCGGCAAGGGCAAACACGCGCGTGAAACTTTCATAGATGGTTGATTCGGAGGGGGTGTGTCCCGGTGAATCCGCGTTGGTGCTATCACTCAAGAGCGCCAGCACCCCGCGCCCACCCAAGTGGGCAAGCATTGCAAAATCGGTGAGTTGTCCATCCACCGGGCTAGGATCAAATTTGAAATCGCCGGAATAAACGATGATTCCCAGCGGTGTCGTAATCGCCAAGCCGATGCTATCCGGAACGCTGTGGCTCACGTGAAAGGTTTCGATGGTGAAGGGATCGAGCTGAACGGTATCGCGCAGCCGAAGGGTGTGCAGCGTGGCTTGCTTGAATAGTTTGTGCTGTTTGAGTTTCACTTCGATCAAGCCCCGCGTGAGCGTCGTCGCGTAAATCGGCACATTGAGCCGCGACAAGACGTACGGCAACGCGCCGATGTGATCTTCGTGTCCGTGCGTGATGACAATGCTGCGCACTTGATCGCGGTGTTCGAGCAGATAGGTGATGTCGGGAATCACAATATCCACGCCGAGCATATCGCTTTCGGGAAACATCAGCCCGGCATCAATGACCAGAATCGCGCCCGCGTACTCGATCAGGGTCATATTCTTGCCAATTTCTCCCGCGCCACCCAGAGGAATAATTTTGAGTTTAGGTTTCATCGTCGTTCGAATCCCAGAATCGGATACCTATCTCTTACCACAAATCGCGCAGATTGTCTAATATCCTTTTTTCACTGCTAGGGCTGTTGCCAAGTCGCATCGGGCGAATCAATTCGCTCCAACCAGAACGCCAAGCCCGCCTGCGCGGGCTCACCGAGCCGACGAAGGTCGGTTTTGCGCCTTTGTTGCGGCGAATTCATTCGCTCAGAAAAACTTTCCCCCAAACTGAAATGCACCCTGTTGCTGGCTCAGTTTGCGCTAGGGTGCGAACGTCGTATATAATCTAACCCTATGCAGACATCGAAACCGTTGCGCTGGTTTGCCATCGGCGAAGCATTGATGGTGAACGTTATTTGGGCATCCACGTTTGTGTTGGTCAAGATTGGTTTGGAAAATGCGTTGGGTCCGCTCACGCTCGCCGGCTTGCGTTATTTTGGCGGCTTTGTCTTGCTTCTCCCATTACTTTGGCAAAGTCAGCACGCGCATCTCCCGCGCAAGGCTTCTATTTGGGTACGGTTGATCTTGATTGGCATCTCGGCATACACGGTAGCGAATGGTGCGCTCTTTTGGGGCTTGCAGTATATCCCAGCAACGACCGGCTCCTTGTTATTGAATTTCATCCCGGTCATTGTTCTTTTGATGGGTATCGTGTGGCTCAAAGAGATTCCCACGCTCATTCAAGTCAGCGGCGTCGTTGTGGCGATGCTGGGGAGCGTGCTGTTCTTTTCGCCGGGGTTGCGCGCAGGCGATCCGTTGGGCATCGCCGTTGTTAGCATCGGCTTGCTGGGGTTTGGCGTGTTTGGGATTCTGGGGCGCGAGATAGCGCGCGACCAAATGACGGACACATTGTCGCTCACAGCGATTCCGCTGGCGTTTGGCGGTGGCTTGCTACTCCTTATTGCGCTCCCCGTCGAAGGTTTGCCGCAACCCTTGCCGCTGGCGTGGCTCGTGGTGGGTTGGCTGGCGCTCGTCAACACCGCATTTGCGTATGTGGTGTACTATCATTCGTTGCAAACCTTGACCGCCTTTGAGGCAAATATGTTGACGAGTTTGGCGCCGGTGATTACTGCCGCGCTAGCGTTTCTCTTCTTGGGCGAGACGTTGGAAGGTATTCAGTTCGTTGGAATGGCGATTGTCTTGATTGGCGTGTTTCTTTCACAGTGGCGAAATGGAAATGGAGGGCAATGAAACTCTCGGCGTTTGCCAAGTACGCGTGGAGCGTGCTGGCAGTGAATCAAGCCGTCATCTTGTGGGGCGCGTTTGTGCGTGCAACCGGCGCGGGCGCGGGATGTGGCAGTCATTGGCCCCTCTGCAACGGTCAAGTCGTTCCGCTGGCACCGCAAATCGAAACGATCATTGAATTTATTCATCGCTTGAGTAGTGGCGCGGCGTTTATCCTTGTTATCGGAATGGCGATGTGGGCGTGGCGCGCGTATCCCGCCGGGCATCGCGTTCGCGGCGGCGCGTTGGTTGCCGTGCTGGGGATGGTGGCGGAATCGCTCGCCGGCGCAAGTTTGGTCCTCTTTCGCTGGGTCGCGCTCGATATTTCGATTGGGCGCATCGTAATGATGCCGGTTCACCTCATCATCACATTTTCGTTGTTGGCGTCGTTGGCGTTGACGGCGTGGTGGGCATCCGGCGGCTTGCCCTTCGAATTGAAAACGCACGGCAAAATTTTTTGGATGCTGGTCGTTGCCCTCATCGGCGTCGTTATTCTTTCGATGGCGGGCGCGTTGACCGCGTTGGGTGATACAGTGTTGCCCGTGCCAACGCTCACAGCGGAAGCGATTCAGAACTTAGCGCCGTTGGGACAATTCTTGGTCAACCTGCGCGTGGCGCATCCTTTGATTGCAATTGGCGTGGGTGCGTATGTTTTGTTGATCGTACAATATTTGCTCAACGCTTCAAACGATGCCCTGACCCGGCGTTTGGCGCAACTAGTGGGCGCACTCTTTTTGGTACAATTGGGCGCGGGTTTGCTGAACGTGTATCTTCAAGCGCCGGTGTGGATGCAAATCACGCACCTGTTGTTGGCGGATGGGGTTTGGATCGCGTTGATCTTGTTGACCGCAACCCAGTTGGCAAAGACATCGGGAGGGGCTTGACCCTCCCAATGTTTATCGTGCGCGTTCGAGGACGTACAAATTCTTTTGTGGCGTGAGGACGTACGCGGATAGTGCGTTCATCGGCGCGGTAGCGTACACGGCGCGTTGTTGCGCACGACTCGCGGCAATGATCGCGTTCAACCGATCTGGTGCGCGCGAGGCGGAGGGCAAGCCCGGCAGCTGTGTGCGCATCTGATCATAGTACCAATCGAATTGAAGTAGTTCGACGCTGACGATGGTAACGCGCGAATCGGAGGCGATCACGTAACGATAGTACCACAGCGCAAACAAATGCTCGTCGCCATCGGCGAGGATGACAGCGTTCGCAGGCACCACTGTCAACGCGGTGCGCGCATAATCGAACGCGGTGCGGTCTTGTGAGAGATCCATCGCTTGCCAATTTGTGATCCCGTTGAAGCCGGGCAACAACACCAGTGCGGCAAGAATGATGGCGCGTGCCGACCCTCGTTTCAGCAGATCGCCCAATCCGTACGCGATCCACAAAGCAAAAATGAAAAATGTGGGCGAGAGATAAATGTACGAATCGCGCGACGCGTAGATCAAAGCGTACGTGCTCGTCAATGCCAAACCCGCGATCAGCGCGATGCTGCGTTGACGCCCCACGCGCCCTTCGCTCCACATCTGCATCATGCCCCACAAACCGAGTGCCACACCCCACACGTTGAATTGCTCGAACAACAATCGCACGGCAAAGGCAAAGCGTTCGATCAACATCGCCGGCGCAAGATCGAAAAGATAAAGACGATACGCCGTCGCGCTCACGAGCCAGACAAATCCATCCCACGTCGCGGCGTTGCCCCAGTTGATTGGTGGTTGATTTGCCGCGCGCATCGGCAGAATCGCATAGAGCGATAACGGCGCGAGACTCAGGATACCGGCGCGCACGATGCG
>DAOUAL010000043.1:0-3403 GCA_034433515.1 Anaerolineae bacterium
CCCATCTTTGAAGCCGGCGACGAACTATGGCATTATCCGTTCGTCCAACATCTCGCGACCGGACACGGCTTGCCCATTCAAGACCCGAACGTCGAAACGTTGTGGGAGCAGGAGGGCGGGCAACCGCCCCTCTACTACGCGCTGTCCGCACTCGCAACGTTCTGGATTGACACGCACGATTTGACGGAACGCTTGTGGCGCAATCCGCACGCGCGCATCGGCATCCCGCTTGACTATGGCAACAAGAATATGATCGTGCACACAAGCGCGGAAAACTTTCCTTGGCAAGGCACCACGCTTGCCGTTCATCTCGTTCGTTTCCTCTCGATTCTGCTCTCGACCATCACGGTCGCTCTCACATATTTCTTCGCGCTCGAAATAAAAAACGATAAAAACCTCGCCGCGCTTACCGCCGCCATCGTCGCGTTCAATCCAATGTTCATTTTCATTAGCGCGTCGGTCAACAACGACAATCTCGCCACGATGCTTGCAACGCTTGCACTTGTGCTGCTCACGCAACTCATCACGCGCGGCGCAACGATACACCGATTCATCGCGCTGGGTATCGTGCTGGGATTGGGCGCGCTGACCAAGGTAAGTTTGCTGGGGCTACTCATCGTCGCGGCAGTGGTATTTGCGTACTTGCTGTGGAAATCAATAGGAGCACTCAATCCCCTAATCACCCAATCACCCACGCTCCCTCTCGACATCATCAAAGGTAGCCTCCTCTCCGCCGCGCTTGTCGTCCTCATCGCCTTCTGGTGGTACGCACGCAACTATATTCTGTATGGCGATTTTTCTGCGTTCAACGTCTGGCTGCAAATCGCCGGCGGACGACCCACCCCGGTCACGCTGGCGAGTCTGCTCACCGAGTTTCAGGGCTTTCGCATTTCGTTCTGGGGCAACTTTGGCGGCGTGAACATCATCGCGCCCGAGTGGGTGTACATCGCGCTTGATGGGTTTACCGTGCTTGCGATCATCGGTCTCGTCATCGGTTTCATGCAACGAACGTTACCGCGATTGCTTTGGCTGCCCGCACTCTGGCTCGCGCTGATTCTGATTTTGCTGGTGCGCTGGACGTGGCTTACAATGGCATCGCAAGGTCGCTTGATCTTTCCGGCGATTGCGGCGGTCGCCATCTTGCTCGCGCACGGCCTTGGGCGATTTCAGATTTCAGATTTCAGATTTCAGATTTCACGTATTACGCACCACGCATCACGTTTCACGTCTCACGTTTTGCTTTTGCCTTTTACCTTTTACCTTTTTACTTTTTCCTTGCTTGCACCATTCACCATCATCGCACCCGCTTATACGTTGCCCACGCGCCTTGCCGAGGATTCGACGGGGCCCAATCATCTGGGTATCGTTTTCGATGCTCAAGCCGAACTCGTGGGCTATGCCTTGCCACAACGATCGGTTACACCGGGTACTGCCTTACCCATCACCTTATACTGGCGGGCGCGCAAACCCATGACCGAAGATTTTTCCGTCTTTATTCGCTTGTTCGATGCGGATGGCAAGATCATCGCCCGTTGGGATGCCTTTCCCGGCAATGGCTTGTATCCCACGCGCGTGTGGCAACCCGGCGAAGTGATCGCGGACGAGTACCGTATCCCTATTCCGCTCGATGCGCGCGCGGGTGTGGGACGGATCGAAGCCGGGTTATTTCGTCGTGTGCCGCTGGAGACGTTGACCGCACGCGATCCACACGGGAACACGATCACACCAACCATCGCACGGTTCAAAATCGCCGGGCAAGCCAAGGTTCCCTCCATCGAAAATCCGGTCGCTTTTCAATTTGGCGATCGCATCGAATTGATCGGTTATTCATCGGCGCACAACATTGCGCCGGGTTCAACGCTGAACGTGACATTGTTCTGGCGCGCGCTGAAACCAATCGCCGAAGATTACACGGTGTTCGTGCATTTCGTTGATACGAATGGGAACATTATCGCGCAAAAAGATAATCAGCCGCAACACAATACCTACCCAACCTCGTTTTGGGACGTTGGTGAGACGATTGCGGATGAGTACGTGCTCGAGATTCCGCGCGCAGTCAATAGTGATGAAGGACGTCTGGTGATCGGTTTATATCGTCATGATGGTTCGCGCTTGGTGGTAGGGGAGAACGATGCGTTGGTGCTCGGATCGGTGCGGCTGACAAAATGAATTGACAAATCCATCGGCTTGTGCTATAAACTACCCGCAACTGAATAGGACTGGACACTCATCCAGAGAGGTGGAGGGAACGGCCCTGTGAAACCTCGGCAACCGGTCTAGCGACTAGTCGCTAGTCACTAACACGGTGCCAATTCCGGCAAGCGTGGCGAACGCGCTTGGAAGATGAGAGCAAATTTTGCCATTCTCTCTCATCGAGAGAATTTTTTGTTGTCTGGAGTAGCCGATGCGAACGATCGAGATGAACAATGGCGTCGTCAAAATGATTGATCAGCGCAAGTTGCCGCGCCAATTCGAAATCGTCGAATGCCGCGATTATCGCGCGGTGGCGCAAGCGATCAAAGATATGACGATTCGCGGCGCACCAGCGATTGGTGCGGCGGCGGCGTTTGGTCTGGCACTCGCCGCGCTCGAATCGCGCGCGACTCGGCGCGAAGATTTGTTACGCGATCTCGATATCGCCGAAAAAATTTTGCGCGCTACGCGTCCGACCGCTGTCAACTTGATGTGGGCACTCGATCGGGTGATGCGCGCCGCACGCGCCGCCCATCTCGATGGGAACGGTTTGCGCGATTTGGTAGTGCAGGAAGCCCAAACGATTGCCGAAGAAGATGTGGCGATCAACACGGCGATGGCAAAGCATGGGGCGGCGCTCATCAACGATGGCGATACCATCTTGCATCATTGCAACACCGGTCCTCTTGCTACGGTAGATGTAGGCACCGCGCTCGGTTGCATCATCGAAGCGCACAAGCAAGGCAAGCGTGTGCATGTCTTGGTGGATGAGACACGCCCACGTTTGCAAGGCGCGCGGCTGACGGCGTGGGAGTTGATGCAATACGGTGTGCCAATGACGCTGATCGCCGATAATGCGGCGGGCTATTATATGCGCGCGGGCCAAGTGCAAAAATGTTTTGTCGGCTCAGATCGCGTGGCGGCAAATGGCGATGTGGCAAACAAGATTGGTACCTACAAAATCGCGGTGGTCGCGCACGAAAATCAAATTCCGTTTTACGCGGTGATGCCCACTTCGACGATTGATATGAATTTGCCGCACGGCGATTTGATTCCGATCGAAGAACGCGATGCCCGCGAAGTAACGCACATTGAAGGTGTACCAATTGCGCCCGAAGGTGTGCGCGTGGGCAATCCCGCGTTCGATGTAACACCGCACCAGTATATCACCGCGTTGGTGACGGAACGCGGCGTGGTGTATCCGCCGTTC
>DAOUAL010000044.1:0-43115 GCA_034433515.1 Anaerolineae bacterium
CCAAGTAACGCGAGCGCGAGCGTCGCATAGCCGAGAAAGACGGTGTTGACGTCAACGAACTGCGAATTGCCCTGCCGCACCGCGTCGAGTTCCTGAACCCAATGCCGGTTGAGCGGATGCAGACTTGTCGGCGTGACCAAGCCCACAAGGTCCACCAACAATTTTTCCGCGTGTCCCCAGCCGGGCAACTGATAGCCGCTGAAGAACATTTCGTTGACGAGCGGCGCGAGCAAGGGCGCGCCAAAGAACGCGCTCGCGCACCCCAAGCCGATCACGCGCGCGAGCACCGCGCGTCGAATCACCGCGCGCCATTCGAACGCGAGATACAACAACGTGAACAGCACGAGCAACGGCGCGTGCGCGGCATCGCTGTAGAACGCGAGCGCGGCAAAGAGTCCGGCAAGAATCGGATGGCGCCAGTGCGGCGCGCGAATCGTCTTGATCAAAAACAAAATGTAGAACGGAAACCACTGTGTCGTCAAGACGGTATAGTGACCGAGCGCGGCATACACCATCCGCGACGACGCGAACGCGAACACACTTCCCGCGACAAAAGCGCAGAGAGTTTCAAGTTTGAGGTTACAAGTTTCAAGTTGAAATCTGAAACCTGAAACTTGAAACAGATACAACGTCAGCAGGTACACGCCAAACGCGCTCAGCACGTACGTCGCCAGCACCGTCGCGTTGACCGCCGGAATCACACCGAACGCGAATTGAATCGGCACACCCAGCACCGCGTTCGTCCACAGCATCGTGAAACTAACGAGATTCACACCCAGCGGATAGAACACGTGGCGCGTGAACAGTGGATTCACACCCACATCGAACAAGGCGTACTTGACCCACCACTGACTCCACACGAAACTGTATTCGTCGAACGCCCACGTCTCGCTCCCCGGCACGTGCGTTCCAAAATGCGTGACGAGCGGGTAAGTAAGCACAAGCGCGAGCGCAAAGTAGGTGACAAGAACAAGCAAATGTGTGAAACGTGAAACGTGAAACCTGCAACCTGACGCGTGATTCATCTTTACCTCAATGACAACATCGGCGAGTGCCAAGTGGACGCGCCGCGTTTGAGTTCGAGCGAAAACTGCATCGCGTCCGACGATAGATCGCGTACGCGCCATTCGACGAACACATCGCCGATGCTCCATTCGAGTGGCGGCACGCCCACGCGATATTCGTCTTGTGTAACCAACGCACCCCGCGCATCGAAGAGCGCGAGCGTCACCGCCGTCTCTTGGCGATCTGGCGGCAGCGCAAGCACTTGCCAATACAACACCACGCCGCGCGGCTCGTCGTCGTAATGCGACACGCCGATCAATTTCACGTACGGATTGAACTCGACATCCAACGTTCGTTGCGGCGGCGCAAACGTTCCCAACCGATACGCCACAAAATATTTATCCCCGGCGACCGGCACAGCCAGCGGGGCGAGCCGTGTGAGCCACGCCATTGGCGGAATGCGCTCCGGTGCAAAGATGTATAACGCTTCAGCATTCGCTACCAACGTGGTGCGCGCATCCGATTCTTTGAAGCGCGTGGCACGTTCCACATAGCGCGAGGTCGGCACACGCTCCCCCAACAACATCAAGGTGGGCGCACGGTACACCGGATAAGAGATATAAATCGGCTGAGTGGGCGGCTGCTGTTGGATGAAATCGGCAATCTGGGTTTGATCAGCGTCAAAGGCTAAGGATAGATCGGGATGATTTGCCCACGCAACAAAATAATCGTACGTCGTCCAAACCCCACTGCCAATGATGGATAGCCCAATGAATCCAAAGACGAACACGATCACAAACGGATTGGGCAACGCCAGTTCCATGCGATTCAAACGCGCGCGATTCGTTGCGGTGATGGCTTCGCGCAAGGTGCTGCCCGCCGCACGCTCGATCAACTCATCCATAGCGAGTGCAGGAAAAATGAATACGCCGGGTACCACCCCCAACACGCGCACCCCTTTGGGAATCATATCGGCGGTGAGAAACGCCGGCACACACATCACCGCAAACCAGAGCAACAGAAAACGATACTGCGATTGGCGCCAGCCCTTGAGCGCGATCACGATGCCAACAATGAACCACAGCGCGAGGAACAGATCGAAAATCGGTTTGCCCGGCAAGTTGTAATGCTTGCTCTGATAGCCGGCGCCCGGCACCACAAACTGTGCCAGATTGCCCACAACACTCGTTGCCAATGCCACAACCGGGTCGGGCTGGTCAAAGATCGAAGTGCTGTCAAAGCGTCGCGTGAACTGCGCTGGGTTTTGCGCGAAATAAATGCCCAGCGGAAGCATTACAATCAGCGCGACGAGAGCAGCAACCGCCAGACCGAGGACGGACGACCTCTGCCCCACGACGATATTTTTTCCCTCCGCTGTCCGCCGTCTTCGGTCAACGAACCACCACCCCAAAAACTCGACAAGGACAAACAGTACGACGAACACGCCTACAAATCGTCCCGGCGAGTATGTGTAGATGGCAAGACCTAATACCGCGCCCGCGCTTGCGTAGAATCGCCAATCGCGCGTGTGGAAGGCACGCCACAAGAGCGCGTAGCCCGCCGCCTCGACCAGCGGCAACAGAGTATCCCGATGCGCGTTGCGCGTCATCTGAATGTGCCAAAACGAAATTGCGATGAGCGTGGTCGTTAACAACGCCAAGCGATGCGCGCGCGGGCGATCCAACAATCCCCTTGCCCATTCACGCACCAGAAAATAGGTCGCGGGAACGGTGAGAATGCCGGCAAGGAGAGCAGGCAAACGCGTCGCCAGCGGCGATACGCCGAACAACGCGTACGATAGCGCGACAAGATACACGTAAATCGGTTCGCGTCCCAGATGCGCGTGAAACCAAATTTGAAAATTGCCCGCCAGCACATCGAGCGCATCCAGCCCTTCCACCGCTTCGTCGCCAAACAAGCCGGGCGGCAAACGATCAATTGCATACACGCGCCATGCGATGGCAACAATCGCAATGAGCAAAACAATCACCGCATCTTGTTTGAGCCGCCGCGTCATTTCACCTTCACGTGAGTCAAAATGATCTTGTCCGATGCGCCAATCGGCAAGCGCGCGTTGGTGGCTGGCAGATACATTCCAATTTCAATCGCGTAATCGCCGGGGGCAAGATCGGTTGGAATATTCAAGACGTGCCGATCCCGCACCCCTTCGCCCACACTCCACCGATTCGTCGGATACAATCCGCGCGATGGCGCACTATCGGCGTCGGCAACAACCTGACCGTTCGCATCAACCAGATGCACAAAGACGGTGTACGATTCGTTGATCGGATGATCGGCGCGCCAAAACAAATCGAGGGGGAGCGATTGTCCACGCGCCATCACTGAAGCATCGCCACGCCAACCCAGGAATGTAATTGCATCCCCCACGCGCACCGCTTGCGGATGCTCAATCCCATTCGCCGATAAATCGCCCAAGCGAATCGTGCCAAGCGCGACGTGGCGCTCGGTATCCTCTTTGATTTTGTGCGCATCCAGGTCGTACTCGTACCAGTACAAATCGAGATGATACAAGCCGGCGGGCGCATCCGCCGGCACGATGAACGAGTATGCATCGCGATAATAGTTGCCAATCTCGTACCAACGATACGTGGGAAAGTAACGCGAGCCGGGAAAACTGGCAAGTTCGGCAACCAGATTCCCATTCAGATCGGTTACACTCAACAACGACGCATACATTGGATACATTCGCGCGAGCGCGTTGTAATAGATCAAGATACGCAACGGTTTGCCGGGTTGCGGCGGATCCGGATCGAGATCGTATCCCAGCACTTGGACTTCAGGGACGATGCGCGCCGCCGGCAACATGTAATGCGGGCGCGGTTCATTCAACAACGGCAAAGGCACGGCTTGCACCCAACGATAACCCGACGCGGTTTTGAATTCCGGTTCAAACTGCACGTAATAAAACGGTCGTTTCAACTCCCAAGCCCGCGCCATCATTCGATCGAACTGCACCCAGATAGGACTCACATTGACCACCAGCAAATCCTCGCGTTGATGCTCAACGAATTGAAAATAGCGCATTGGCTCGGACACTTCCCAAGGCGCGATGACGACAGCACGGGGTGCCAGATTATCCTGCAAAACCGTTTGCGCAAAATCGCGGTACGTGTAATCGGCACTCGCATCCAGACGAGGAAAGTTGATGATGAGCGAACTCAGGGGGAGCAAACTTAATGCGCTGGTTGCAAAAACCGGCACCCATTTCGATGGCGTGGCACGCGATGCCCAACGCAATAAAACATCCATGCCATAGCCCAGCCACACCGCCAACGCCAAGTACGCCAACGAAAAATAATACACGGTGGATTGTCCGCGCAAATAGATCGCAATAAAGCCAACCCCCAGCGCCACCGTCAACAGCAGCGCAAAAATTTTTCGATCCCGCCGGAACGAGGCAACAGTGCCAACCCCAATCAACGCAAGCCCCACAACGCCAAACTGCTGAACGAGCAACGTGGTTGCCAATTCAAGGCGATTCGCTTCGTCGAGCGGGGATTTGAAACCGAGTTTGTTACGATTATCGAACCCGGTCACCAGATTGAGAAAACCATCGAGCGTGTGGCGATAGTATGCCGAAATTTGCCCTTTGACGATCGCATCTTCGCGTTTGTAAAATTCCCAATTTGCCGGGTCTTGATGCGCAATCAATTGATCAGCGCGAATCGGAATGTAGGCATAGAGCAAGAGTGGTAGCGCGCACAGCAAAACGCCGCGTGCCAACATCGCACGATTCACCCGCGCGCGATTGAACCAGATCACCAGCGCGAGTGCAGGCGCAATGAAAACAACAACGCGATGATTGGTCAACGCCAAGCCGTACACCAACGCAAGCCAATAAAAATTGCGCGGACGTTGGTCTTGATGCCAACGCAAAGCAAACAGAACCGCGAGGACTCCAAGCAAGAGATGGAGCGCATACACTTCGGCGTCTACCGCCGCACCCCACATCGTTGGCGCAAACGCGAGAGCAAGGGCGGACCAGATTGCCGGAACGCGCGAGTGAGTTACGCGTAGCACCATGGCGTAAATCAGCGGAACGGTGAACGCGGCACACACGGCGGAAAAAAGATTGACGCGGTACGCCACATCGCCAAACGGCAGAAAGGTAAAGAGTTTGGCAAGCAGAATATAGAGGGGATAGCCGGTGGAATGCGGCACGCCCAGATAGTACGCCATATGCTGATATTCGCCGCTATCGCCGCCGAGGACGGTGGGCGGCATGGTCCGGACGTACACCGCGAGCGACACACTAAACAACACTATCCGAATGGCAAGCTCGAGTGTGCGGTTCGTTCCGCCGGCATCATTGATCTTTGAATTCACAAAGGACATTATAAACTTGAGCAACTAAATCGCCAAATTCAAACGCGGTTGATCAAGGCGACTCGGCGTATTTGAACATTGAGATTATTTGATTTTTTTCAAATGCCCTCTGACCCGGCACGGCGCGCGATCCCCACCAAGACATGATAAATCCACTCAAACCCATTTGCGGTTTCAAATGCTACGAGTTGCTCCCGCGCCTGGTTCAGCCACTGGGATTGCACCTCCTGCGGCAACGTGCCAAGTTCCGCGCGAATCGTCGGCGACGCCATTGCCATCTCCAAGAACGCATCCACCTTTGCCACGCGGATGAGATGTTTTTCTTCGCGGGTTTCCACGCCAACCAAACCAATTCGTTCAAGCATCGTCCGAAAAACGCCGGGCTGGGATATGTTGAGCCGAAAATGGCGCACCCGTTCAGCGTGCTGACGTGCCCGATGCAACGCTTCGCTCGGATGGGGGACGCGATATAGTTGCAACAGATCGTTCAAGATGCGGTTGGGAACATTGGACGATTCCATCCACTCGTGAATGACCAGCACGCCACCCGGCTTGAGCACGCGAGCAAGTTCGCGCAGTGATTTATCCGGATCAGTGTGATGCAAGGCAAATTGCGAAAGCACCGCATCGAACGTCGCATCTTGAAATCGCAACGCCTCCAAATCACCGATTTGAAATTCACATTGCGTAAAACCAAACCGCGCCGCTTTATCACGCGCAATCGCCAACATCGCCTCTGACGCATCCACGCCGATCACTTGACCGGTTTTGCCCACGCGTGGCGCGGCAAGCAACGCGACAAGCCCCGTACCACATCCCGCATCCAGCACGCGCCAACCGGGACGCAGATCGGTGTGTTGAATCAATCGTTTGGCAATCGGACGATAGATCGGCACAACGACGCGTTCGTATTCACTCGCCAGCGTGTCATACATTGCACCAGACATGTTCATTGTTTCAACCTCGTGTGCGTGAGTATAAAGACGTTCGATGTGGCTGTCAATCGTTTGAGTCATCCGCTGTTCTGTGATAGAATGTGGCGCGTGATGATACCCGACTGGTTTCTACTTTTCCCAATTCTCTTTCCGCTCCTCGGCGGATTGCTTTTTGCGCTGATCGCAGCGCGGCTGCCTCTACGCGCGCGTAACGCGCTCCCCATCCTTTTTTTGATTTTGCAAATCATCGCTCTTCTGGTCAACATCGCGCCGGGTTCGCATCGGCTCGCGCTTGCCGATTGGAGCGCCGCAGCGTTTGGGCTTGGCTTTCAAATGGATGGCATCACACTCCTCTTGCTCTTGGCGATGTGTGTGCCCTTGCTGGCGTTGTGGCTCATCGCGCCGCCACGTCGTTTGTTCGATCTGTGGGGCATTCTGGTTTTGACCGCCGCTATCTGGCTCACGACGGCTGGCAATACCATCACGATTTACATCGCTTGGGCATGTTTCGATTTGACCATTTTTCTTTGGCGCATTGCACGCGACATCGAACACGAGACCGCCGTGCGGGGAATCGTCATCGGACAATTGACTGGCTTGATCTTTCTGCTTGGTTCGATTGCGCTCGCGGCAGGGCAATCAGCACAAGGCGCGGTGTTGATTGGGCTGGCACTGTGGGCGCGGCTGGGCATGTTTCCTTTTCATTACCTCTTGCCGATGCGCGGCGTGGACGTATCCGATCTTTGGTTCGCGCGCGGCATTCCACTTATCGCCGCAGCGAACTTGTGGTTGCATTGGTCAATCTTTAACGCCGACGTGCCGTACATCTTGATTGGCACACTTGCCGGCGTCGCGTTGATCGTTTACGCGCTCTGGGTCTGGCGCGAAGAAACGCTGACACGCGCCATCAGTGTTGGTGCTTCGCAAGTCATTCTCTTTGTGCCACTTGCAATCACGTTTGGCAGTGAAGCCAACGTGGCGCTTGGGTTGTGGGTTGCGCTCGCCGCGATCTTTGCCATCGCTCTATTTGAAATTGCGATTCGTTGGCGCGCGGAAAACCTGAATCGTTTTCCGCGCCTGATTTGGTTTGCCGCGCTGTTCGCGTTTGCCGGCTTGCCGCTCACGCCAGCGTTTCTAGGACGGCTGGGCGTCTATGTGGCATTGTGGGAAAGCAACAATGGGTTGTTGATGTTGATCGCCGGCATCTCTACCCTGATCGTACTCATTCCCTTGTGGGGCTTTGGCTTTGCGATTAGAGGTGGCGAATTGCGCGAACCTCATCGGGTTGAGTACGTTGGATTAGCAATCATTGCACTGGCGTTCGTTGCACTAGCCCTTGCACCAATGCCCATCGCGCACGCGCTTGGACGCCAAGCGGGTGCCTTTGCGGAACGCGCGCTTGATTTGGTCATTCGTACCGATGATGTGGTAGGCGTGGGATTGGGCACTGCGATCCTCGTGCTTGCGGTGATTGGATCATTTTTGGTGCAACCTTCGGCGCGCGAAATTTATCGGCAATGGGGCACCCTCATTCGCAACTTGGCAGGCGTACTCGACCTTGAATGGGGAGAACGATTCTTGGGTACGCTGGGTTATCGGGTGAGCGCGCTGGTGCGTGATGTTTCCACCATCACGGAAGAGAATCCGACCGTGTGGTTATTGTTTGTCGCGTTGTGGGTGGCGATCTTTGTAATGATTGCACGCTGAAAGATGGAACCTTTTGTCGTTCCGTGTCGTCTATGAGTTGACAACCCTGAGGAGGTTCAAAATGGTCAATCGAATAATTCTCACCATCGCGGCATTCATCGTGCTGGCAACCGCCAGCGTCATCGCTTATTCGCTGTGGACGCCTGCCCCAGCCACCCCTGCCATCGAAGCCAGCGGACTCGCCCTGCCCAGCGCGCAAACGTCGAACGATACGGGCATTAGTGTTTCGGGACAAGGTCGCGTGCGCATTAAACCCAACATCGCAACAACAAGCATCGGCGTTGAAACCGTGGCGACAACGCTTGCCGAAGCCACCTCACAATCGAATGCCAAGATGACCGCGATCATTGACAAGATCAAGGCGCTGGGCGTCGCCGAAAAAGATATTCAGACCACCGCGTACAACGTTACCCCCGTCACCAACGTGTCCCGCCAAGGCGAGCCGCCTCGGATTACCGGCTATCGCGTGGTCAATCAGTTAAGCGTAACAATCCGCAAGATTGATGACGTGGGCAAGATTCTGGATGCGGTAGTGGCGGCTGGGGCGAACAACATCTACGGGATTTCGTTTGGTGTAGATGATCCAACGCCGTACCAACAACAAGCGCGCGCCGCCGCCGTCAAGGATGCGCAAGACAAAGCGACGCAACTTGCCAAAGCCGCCGGCATCACGCTGGGCAAAGTGATTTCCATCACCGAAGGGGGCGTCACGCCGGTGCCCGTGCTACGTGGGGCAGTGATGGCGACAGATGCCGCATCCGTCCCGGTCGAAACCGGGGAAATGGAAATTGTGATCAGCGTGAATATGCGGTTTGGTGTGCAGTAATGACAACGGGCGAGGTAAAGACCTCGCCCGTGCTCTAGGGCTTTGTCCAAGTCTATGGACAAGCGGTTGAAACCATCTCAACAACAACCCAAAGCCGACCTGCGTCGGCTGGTAGAGACGAGTCGCCAACTCGTCTGTCTTCCGAATTTATCGCGTCTCTGCCAACACGACGCCGTCCTCACCGATCAAGCGCAACGTGTACTGCCCGCCGCTCGGCACATCGAGTTGCTCGCGGAACGAATTGCTAGGATCGAGTGCCAGAGTCCAGCGTTTGATTTCACTCCCATCGCGTAACAAGACGAGTGTGCCACGCGTGTTCGCTTGGGTTACCGCGACCCCCACAGTTGCGCGATAACTAGAGTTGATGGTCAATCCCAGCACCGCGCGTGGCGTCGCCGCACTCAAACCGCCGGTGCGCGCGAACGGAACCCAGTACTCGTCCCACTCGCGTGCTTCGCCCGCCGCGAGGGTTACGTTATCGTTGCGGAAGAATGTGCGCGGCAAACCACCCCACATTTCGAAATACACGCTTCCATCATCCGTGTAGAGATTGCTCGCTCTAAATTCCAGCCCCCAGCCAAATAGTTTCACGCCCGGCGCGCGATCCGGCGGAAAGATTCGCGCGATGCCAAGATCGTTAGAATGATTATAGGCACCCGCAATGTTTGATGGGGGTTGTGTTGCAAACACGCCCAGGTGTTTGGTCCACGATTTGTACCATGCCAAGTCGCGTCCGTTGACAAGGGGCCACGGCATTGGTTGCGTTGGCGCGGTGGCATTCTGCGGTGGAATATATTGTGCCGGAATCAACGGATCCTCCGTGCTGTGCACAAACACCTGCGATGCCGGTAAAATAAATTGCGTCTCTGGTGAAACAGTTGTGCCGCCGAGCGCAACCTGGGCATTGATCCAAAATTGCAAACTCGATGCCGCGTTGGTTGGATTTTCAAGGCGCGGATGCACGATGAAATACGCCGCGTTCGCCGGCAACGTTACCGCGATGCGCGCGCGCACTCGATCGTTCACTTGCGTATCCCATAATGTTATCGTTGCATGGTCGCTCGTCTGCTCAAGCGCGTATTGCCAAGGAATGCCCCATTCATACCCATGCTCATCCACCGGCAACGCCCATTCCATTCCCCCCGCGCCGAGCCAGCCACCTTGTTGCACTGGTCCCCACGGCGATGGTTTCAAAACTCGATTGTTGTAAAACAGCGTTTGCCCGGTCGGCTTGTACAGCACCTGCCACAACCGCCCACCGATTTCCGGCAAGAACGTCAAGCGCAAGAAATCATTTTCGATGAAAATGGTCTTGAGGGTTCGGGGAGTTGGTGTGCGCGCAGCTTTGCCGTAGGCAATTGTATCAAAGCGTTTGTAGTTGATGTTGTAGGTCGGATCGAATGCGTCCACCCAGAACGCTTCGTACGGGTACGCGTTCAGCACAACCCATTCCTCACCGGTGCGCAAAGCCGTTGATGACGATGGTGTGGGCGTGATCGTGGGCGTTGCGGTTGCTGTGGCAGTTGGCGTCGGCGTTACGATTGGCGGCGTGCAAGTATCGTCCAACACCGTGATGGAACGCGCCGCGTTGTTAGAAATGTACACGCGATTGCCAAACACCGCGATGCCATCCCCTCCATCGCTCCCTTGCGCGCCGATGGGCAAATCTCCCAAGACATTCAGCGTGGTGGCATCGCGCACGCGCACCTGACTCGACGCCGGCATGATCACGAACAAGTGATTGCTCGCTGGGTTGACCGCAATCGCGTACGGGACAAACACTTCGCGCACCGATTGCACAATTGCGTTCGTGCCGGCATCAATCACATTGATCACGCTGACACTGCGATTCGCCGTGTAAAGACGATTCGTCGCCGGATGCGTGGCAATACCAAAAGTTTGTTTACCGGTTGTCGTGATTCTGCCCAGCAAATTGCCGCTCGCGCCAACGATACCCACGCCGCCATCCCAGAGCGATACATACGCGCGATCATTCAAAAGCGCGATATGCGCCGGATTCGAGCCGGTGGTCATCGTTCCCATCACATTCATCGTCGCCGCATCCAGCCACGACACATTGCCGGACGCAAAGTTGGCAACCCACACACGCCCGTTGGATGCCGCAATACCGTACGGCAAGCCGCCCACCGCTTTTGTCGCAACAAGCGCGCCGTTGTTCGCATCGAGAATTGCCACGCTGTTCGTGTCGCGCAACGAAACGAACAAGCGTCCACTATCCACCGCGACCGCGTTCGCATGTCCATTGCTCTGCGTCGTCCATGTGCCGATCACCTGATCGGTTTTCATATCAATGACCGCCACCGATGATGTATCGAACAATGCAACGTAGGCACGTTGTGTCCTGGGATCAATCGCAATCCCTTTGGGCTTGCCGGACACTGAAATCGTCTTGATCACGGTGGGTTTGCATTGCGCGAGCGGAATCGTCGGCGTGCGCGTTGCCGTCATCGTTGGCGTTGCGGTAGGCGTGGCAGTGGGCGTCCGCGTCCACGTGGCACTGGGCGATGGAGTCGAGGTGCGCGTACTCGTTGGCGTGGGTGATGGCGTTGAGGTAACGGTCGGCGTAACCGTCGGCGATTGCGTGCAGACATCGGACAAGACGCTCACGGTGCCGGCTTGATTGTTTGCAATGTAAACTTGATTGTCCACAACCGCAATCCCGTCACCGCCTTCGCCGCCTTGGACGCCTACCGGCACATCGGCGATAAAAGCGAGCGTGCTCGCATCGCGCACGCGCACCAGGTTGTCGTACGCCAGCACCTCAAACAAGCGATTCGTCGCCGGGTTGACGGCGAGCGCAAAAGGCGCGCTAGCTTCTTTGACCGTGTTCATCATCGAATTGGTGTTGGCATCAATCAAACTCACGGTCAAGGCAACGCGATTTGAGGCATACACGCGATTGAGCGACGGATTCGTCGCGACACCGTACGTGCCAATCCCCAAGGGGATCGAACCGCGCACCGCACCGCTTGAATCAATCAGCGCAAGACCGGCACCCCAAAACGAAACGTAGGCGCGATCGTTCAATGTTGCGATGAGTTCGGCGTACGCGGCAACATTGGGTGTCGCCAACAACTGATTGGCTGTGGTATCGTACACCGAAACGGTACCGTCCTGAAAGTTGGCAACCCACAACCGATTGTTTTGCGCCGCAACACCATACGGCAAGCGTCCCACATTCAAATTGCCGATGAACTGCCCGGTCGTCGTGTCTATGATAGACACCTTGGCAGTGTTGCGTTTGGTTACATAGAGACGTCCGTTCGCAAACGCGATGCCATTCGCATTCCCTGTACCATCCGTTCGCCAAGTTGAAACCAGTTTATTCGTCCGCGTATCAATGACCGCGACTGAAGACGAATCGAACAAGGCAACGAATGCGCGATGCGTAACTGGATCAACGGTGATTGCTTTGGGATGTATGCCCACCGGAATCGTCGCAATATTTTTCGGCAAACATTTTTCGAGGGTTGGGGTGTTGGGTAACGCCGCCACCTGCGTAGTCGCACGAGACGTCAAAGCCATCGTCCCGACGACCGCACCGATAAAAATGATTACACCCGCAATCAAGAAAAACAATCGGTGAGTGAACATCGCTCAAGATAAAATGACCCCACAGTAATTCGGGGTCATTACCGTTATACTTGGATCCGCATTCCTTCGCGTGCAAGCACGGTGTCAGGAAACACGGCTTGCGCATCATGTTCGATTTGCTCCACCATATCGTCGTCGTGTTCCGGTTCGTGATGGAACAGAACCAACTTGTGCGCGTTCGCCGCTTGGGCAACTGCCACCGCCATGTGCCACGTACTATGTCCCCAGCCCTGCTTGGGCATCGTCGCGTGAGCATATTCTGCTTCGGTGTATTGTGCATCGTGAATGAGAAGCGTGGCATCGCGCGCAAAGCGAATCAAACGTTGATCACCGCCGGCGTATCCTTCCGTATCGGTCGCGTACACAACGGAGGTGCCGCCATGCTCAATGCGATATACAAAGACACCTTGCGGATGCGCGGACGAGCGCATGGCTCGGATGAGAACATTCTCCGGCGCGATGGGCAATGGCTCACGTTGTTCCATCAAGACGTGCGGTTCGGCTTGATGATGATTCAAGACGATGGTTTCGCCTTCGGTCAAGTTGCGCATCACGCGCACGCACGGGAGATGTTCGAAATTGACTGGAAAGACCGGGGGCAACATGGCACGGGAGAGGACTTGTTCCAAATCTTCGGAAAGTGTTTTGGGACCAAAGACATAGAGGGTGGTGGAGGGAGTATAGATTGGTTGGAAAAATGGAAAGCCCTGCGTGTGATCGTGGTGCGTGTGGGAAAAGAACATCGTTGCCGTGATGGGATGATGGTCATTGCGTTGTTGTGCCATCAACGCGCGCCCCAAGCCGATAATGCCGGTACCGGCATCAAGAATAATCAAATGCTTGCCGGCGCGTACTTCCACACAAGCCGTATTGCCACCGATGCGTGCCGTCTGTGGACCCGGCATCGGATAACTGCCGCGTACCCCCCAAAAGGTTACGCTCAATGTTGAACTCATTCAATTCCCTCGTCGTCTGCGAGCGGCAAGGTAAACCGGAAGGTGCTGCCTTGTCCCGGCGCGCTCTCTGCCCACATCTTACCGCGATGGGCTTCGATGATGCCACGCGAAATAGAAAGCCCCAGACCACTGCCGCCGACGCGCCGCGTGGACGCGCCATCAATTTGAAAGAATCGTTCAAAAATTTTATCGAGATACTCTGGCGGAATGCCTTCACCTTGATCGGACACGCTCACGACGATGTGCTGATCTTCCACTTCGCACGCAACGGTGATTTGACCGCGCTTGGTGTACTTGATCGCATTGCCAATCAAGTTCATCAGCACTTGGCGAATACGACGCGGGTCCGCCATCACACGGGGCATTTCTGCCGGCAAATCAACTACAAAATAATGTGACTCGGTGCGCATCCGCATTTCATCCACGACTTCGCGGATGAGTTTGCGAAGTTGGATCGGCTCCGGCACCACGCGCAACGCCCCGGCTTCGATCTGGGACATATCGAGCAAGTTGTCAATGATCTCGGTCAGCCGGTCGCTCTCTTCTTCGATGATGCGCAAAAAGTCGCGTTGGGTGGCTTCGTCCCATTTGACGTCTTGACGCAAAAGCGTCGTGGCAAAGCCTTTGATCGAGGCAAGCGGTGTGCGTAATTCGTGTGAGACGGTGGAGAGCAATTGCGTCTTCATCGCGTCGGCGGTGCGCTCCTGAGTTACATCGCGCACGAGCCACCCCGTACCAATCACCTGATCTTGATCTTCGATGGGGAAAAAGCGGATCGAGATAAAATGGAGACTGGGTTTACCGTCTGTGCTCGGCGCGTGCATTTCCAACTCGACCGCGCGTTGCGGATCGCAGGCTTGCCATGCGCTTTGCAATTGCTGGCGGGCGGGTTCTGGCACCGGCGTGCGTTCTTTCAAACAATCGAAGAGATCTTTGGCAGTGTGTCCCAGCATTTCTGGCGCCGCCCAGCCCAACAAGGTTTCCGCGCGCCGATTCCAAAACGCGATGCGCTGATGTTCATCGAAGAGAATCAGCCCGTCGGCAAGGTGGCGTACCGCGCCGTCTATGAGCCGCACCTTGGCTATAACAGCCGATTGTTCAACCACAATTGCGACTTGCTCCTTGAGTTATTCGCAATTATACCACAAGCCAAGATTTCGACAACTGGCTTGTGGTACTGGGTGTAATTCACTTTGGGGGGACAGATTTGTTTCGTGCTTGAGCCTGAATGGCGCACCGTCGCTAGCGGAATAGCCCCACCTCTATTCCCTCGTCTCTCCCCGCTTTGCGGGGAGAGACGAGGCGAGGGGGATGAGAGGGGGAACATCCCATGGCGAGGTGCGAAAAACATGAGCGTCAAAAACAGATGCGATTCATGCATACTTGGCGTCAAACGGGTGGCATTCGGGAGCCAAGTTTCCGCCGAAAGTGAATTACACCCGTGGTACTAACTCAGGGCTGTTAGTCGGCTCGGGCGACTGAAGTTCTTAGCGAACTCAACAGCCGACCTGCGTCGGCTCGGCAAGCCCGCGCAGGGGGCTTGGGGTTCTGGTTGCAGCGAATTGATTCGCCTGACGCGATTTTGAAAGCCCGGGGCACTAATTAAGGTAATGCAATTTCGCTACAAACAAACGGAGCAATCCCAACGGATTGCTCCAAGTTTGCGCGATTCGATCATTGGTTAGCGGCATCACTCATTAACGAATGGGGAGGTCCAGATAACTTGCCAAGTTCGGTGTGCATGACATATGACGCAACTTTTCGAGCGCACTTTGCTCAATCTGACGAATGCGCTCGCGCGTGAGGCCAAAACGTTCGCCGACCTGTTCCAACGTTTGATCATTGCCGTCCCGCAAGCCAAAGCGTAACATCAACACCCGTGCCTCGCGTGGCGAAAGCGCGTCTAATGCTTGGAGCATATCCTGACGCATCTCCGCCTCGACGGCTGCATTCAAGGGCGTGGGCGTCTGTATGTCTTCGATAAAGTCTCCCAACACCGCTTCGCGATCTTCACCCATCTCCATTTCGAGCGAAAGCGTACCGGCGCTGGCAGCAATCAAGCGACGCACCTTTTGGACAGGTTGGCGCATCTTTTTAGCGATCTCGTCTTCGGTCGGGTCGCGCCCCAGTTCTTGCGCCAAGTTTCGCGTTACTCGATCCAGACGATAAAGCCACTGGCTGGTATGCGCTGGCAAGCGCGGCGAATTGCCGTAATTGCCAATCGCACGGGTAATCGCCTGACGAATCCACCACGTGGCATGCGTGGAAAATTTGTGGCCTCGGCGATAATCGAACTTGTCCACCGCGCGCATCAAGCCCAGATTACCTTCTTGAATTAAATCGAGCAAACTCAGACCACGCCCCACGTAATGCTTGGCAAGATTCACCACCAGGCGCAGATTCGATTGCATCAAGAGGAGGCGCGCGGCATGCCCTTCGCGAATTTCATTTTCCAAGCGTGCGCGGAGAGCGCCATTGTGTCCATTGTTTGCCAGCCGGCGTTCCGCGGCGCGCGCGCGCCACAGCGCCTTGCCAAGTTCGGCTTCTTGGCGAGCCGTCAACAAGGGGGTCTGGCTGATTTCGCGCAGATAGAGATGAACCAAGTCAGTAACGCCAGTCTCATTATTGCTAGTCCGCCGAGAGCGGGAGGTGTGTTGCGGAGGAGAATTCTTGGTCGGCTTGAACCTACGTGTTGACCGCGTCGCAGCGGCTTTGCTACGAACGCCTCGTTGTTGCATAATCAGACCTCAATAGATACTTTGAACCGAGTTCCGGTGTATCGTATCAAGCCCAAGTTCAAATGAGGTCAAAATGGCGTCGTGAATCTGTCAAAATGCCGATTGCGTTTCTATCTTATTTGAATAAAATTAGGCTATTCCATACACGTTGGGAGAATTCCCCATGAACTTGCGTTCACCAGCGTTCGGATGAAAATGTGAATGACGTTGGACAAATTTCCAAATTTGTCCTACATTTTCGGGAGAGCGTATGAACAAACTCACTCTCGTGCGCGATTTGATGACAAGTCCCGTCGCCACGTGCAAACGCGATACACCAATTCCGCAGGTCGCACGGCAAATGCGCGATTTGGACATTAGCGCACTGATCGTGGTGGACGATGCCGGTTGGTTGGAGGGGTTGATTTCCCGCACCGATCTTGCCACCTTGCGCGCACACGAGGAGTACTGGCACAGTCTCCGTGCCGAACATGTCATGATCCAAAATGTTGTGTGGGTTACCCCCACCACTCCGTTGAGCGAGGCGATTGAATTGATGCTCACGCGCAAGATTCATCGCGTGGTGGTCGTAGAAAATCTGCAGGGACACCTCAAACCGATTGGCATTCTCTCCCTCACGGATGTGGTGCGCGATATGGCGGAATAAGAAATGGCGTATGGTCAGTCACCATACGCCATTTGCATTGGTCTAGCCGCCTAGCCCGCCGGCAAGTATTGATGCGGACACTTGATCATGAGGGTCGTTGCCACGAATGCGCCGTCTGCACCGCGCGCGCCTTCCAAAATCGCGGTAAACCCATCGCGGAACGAGTCTGGCGGAATGCCGCGATACACCACATTCACTTGGGCGTTCTCGCCGCTGAGAATGAACCGTAAGGTCCTAGTCGCATTATCCCACCGAATCGAACCCGGCATCACCTGGCCCCCAATGCGAATCGGCGTGTTCGCCGAGCGCGCCGCGTACTGATCCACCGTGATGTAATAGTCGGTTATCGGCGAAGCGTAGGTTGCCCACCCCAGATGCAAAATCACCGGCACCAGCAACACAATGCCGACCCAATATCGTGTCTTGAGCACACTAATCTCCTTGAAACAGATATCCAAATCCGCGTTCCGTCAGAATGTGTTCCGGCTTGCGCGGATCATCTTCCACTTTGCGGCGCAGATACCAAATGTAACGTTTGACATAGCCGGTATCTTCGCCAAACTCATAGCCCCACACTTTGTTGAGCAATTGCTCATGCGAGAGCACGCGCCCGGCATTTTCGGCAAGTGTTGCCAACAGACGATATTCGGTCGGCGTCAGTTCGATCACTTTGCCGGCTTTGGTGACCCGGCGCGAATCAGTATCAATCACGAGCGTTCCGCTGGAATAGCGTTTGGCTTTGCGTTCCGGCGGGACTTGGCGCGCGCGCCCCAACACGGCGCCCACGCGGGCGACTATTTCTGCAAAACTGAATGGCTTGGTCACGTAATCGTCCACGCCCGCCGCAAATCCTTTCAACTTGTCGCTCTCTTCGTCCTTGGCGGTGAGCATAATGATAGGCACTTGACTCACTTGGCGAATGCGTTGCGCCGTTTCCCAGCCATCCATCCGGGGCATCATCACATCCAAGATAATCAAATCTGGTTGTTTGGCGTACAACTCTTGCAACGCATCAATCCCATTGGATGCCGTGATCACATTGTAATCCGCTTTGGAGAGTGCTTCCCGCATCAAGCGAATCAAGGTCTTGTCATCATCCACCACCAGTATGCGTGCTTTACTCATCGTCGTCCTCCGGCAGAACGTTGGCTGAGCGGTTCGATTTCACTCCGCCCGGCAAGTGGCAAGGAAAAGTAGAAGGTGGAGCCTTCGCCCAGCACGCTCTCAACCCAAATCTGTCCGCCTTGTGCCTCCACGAGACGGCGGCAGATGTACAACCCCAAACCATGGCCATAGCTTTCCGTCGCATCGCGCCGATCAACGCGATGGAACTTGTCAAAAATTTTTTCGATTTCATCGGCAGGAATGCCTACGCCGCGATCCGAAACCGACACAATGACCGAACGGCCATCGGTAGTGGCATCAATCCGAATCTCGCCTCCCTCTGGCGAGTATTTGATCGCATTGTCAATCAGATTGAACAACACCTCTTCGGTCCGATCGCGATCTGCCCAGACCGAGGGTAAATTTTGCATGCGTGGGTGTTCAAACCGATTGGCAACGCCGCGCGATTCCCAGACGTCAATCACCTTTTCGATCAACCCCACAATGTTGAACGCTTGCGGCTGAAGAATCAATTGCCCCGCCTCGATGCGGCTCACATTAAGAATGCCTTGCACCAAACGTGTGAGCC
This sequence comes from Anaerolineae bacterium, assembly GCA_034433515.1. Classification (GTDB taxonomy): domain Bacteria; phylum Chloroflexota; class Anaerolineae; order UBA4142; family UBA4142; genus DAOTXS01. The sequence continues at coordinate 18,469 of DAOUAL010000044.1, forward strand.
GTGCGCTTTGCTCACCGACAATTTGCAACAACTCGCGGTGTTGGAGATCGTAACAAGGGGTGTCACCCTCCAACAACAACTCGATCGAGCCGTTAATATTGGTCAAGGGCGCACGCAACTCGTGCGAGACCATAGACACAAATTCCGATTTCAACTCGTCGAGTTTTTTCAGTTCTTGATTCGCGCGTTCGAGTTCCGCATTGCGTCGGCGCAACTCTTCGGTGGCAGAGGCAAGTTGAGCCGTGCGTTCCGCCACTTTGGTTTCCAACTCTAAATTGAGTTGCTGAATGGCTTGTTCAGTGCGCACGCGTTCTGTAATATCGCGCAAAATGGCAGAACTGCCAATAATTTCGCCGCGTTCGTTCATCAATGCCGTGCGCGTTAGATCCACAATAACGCGGCGACCATCTTGAGCCACGCGCTCGGTTTCATAATTCCGGACATAGCCTTGTTGCCGCACTTGTTGTGCTAACCAATCAATTTCACCGCGCGCGTCAATATCGGACGGAACAATGATTTTGAAATGTTTGCCAAGCACCTCGTCGGCTTGATAGCCGAACATCATTTCTGCGCCGCGGTTCCACGTTTTGATGATCCCATCATTATCAATGGTCACAATGGCATCGGCGGAGTTGGAGCACACAGCGGCTAGCAAGCGTTCCTGCTCACGCGCCGCTTCGATGGCACGTTGCTGTTCGGCTTCGGCACGCGCTTTGGCTGCCAGCGCGTCTTCACTTTCTTCAACTCGCTGGGTGATCCAATTGATGGTGAACCAAATGGCGATGGGCCCCACCGTGGCATAGATGATTAAATCAATCACCAGATGGACATAGTCGGGGAAAGTGCGAAAGAAGATAAAACTCGATAGTTCGTAGATGGCAACAAAGCAGACGACCAGAACAGGCAATCTGCGTCGCAACCAAGCGAGGCGGGCGCGCAGGTCTTTAGAGGCAAAAAATGACCACGTCATCGTGCGTATTCCCCAGCATCAGGCAAACCGCCCCTGCGCCAAATGCTCCAAACCGATTCTAGGCGATTCATCGTCTCAAGCGCGATTAGTATAGCACATTTTATTTTGGGTGCAAGTTGGAATGCGGTAAAGATTATCCCATCGCCTAAAAAACAATGAGGCAGAAGATCAACGCTTCTGCCCCGATGGTTCTAGAATTTATGTCCGCGCGCGTGCGCTTGCCAAGCCAAACATCAATACCACCACCGCAATCAGTGCCAGCGTTCCGACGCACGCCAACGCCAACACATCGCTGAATGGATTCGTAGCGGTTTGGCTGGGTGCAGACGCCGGCGCCGGTTGGGAGGCTTTTTTCAACGTCAGCACATACGCCGCCACATCCGCAATTTGTTGATTATCGAGGGGACCACCGTAACTTTGCGACCACGCCGGCATTCTGGAACCTGCCACCCCCCGCGAGATCGTCGTATCCAGAAAAGTTACCACGTTGATACCTGCCCAATCCTTGCTCAGCGTGGCACCGATCCGCCCTTCACCGTTCTGCCCATGACACATCGCGCAATTCTCGTTGTAGATTTGCAGACCGCGTTTCGCATCACCGGCAGGAAACGTTGCCACCGGCGACGGTAGCGGAGGTCGTGTTGCTGTTGCGACGGCTGGCACGGTGGGTGCCACATTACCCAAAGATCGAATAAAGGCAACAATATCCTCAATATCGGCGTCGCTCAGCGGACCCCCTTTGGATTTAGCCCATGCCGGCATCACACTGCCCGACACTCCATTGGAAATAATTTCTTTGAGTAGAACATCCACCCGAATGCCGGGAAAATCCTTTGCCAAGGTTGCGCCGACCCGCCCTTGCGCCCGATCGCCATGGCACACTGCACAATTCTGCGCGTACAGCGCCTTGCCACGTGCCACATCGCCGCCTTGCGCAGACGCTGTCGCAAAGATTGCAAACGTGGTGATGATTAACACTCCTGTCCCGACCAGCCATTTGTTCATTGCGTCCCTACTCCCTCATCACAGTAGATTCTGGCACCCAATATAACACAAATGACTTTTCCTATCAACCGCTATCTACCCACAAATTCGCTGAGGGCGTAATCACTCCCTAGATTTTCGAACAAGAGTGATTTGAATTGTTGCACCAACTTGGCGGGTGCATGCTTGCCAATGCGCGCCACTAACGCATTCTCCGGATACCAAGCAATGTTCGGTTCATCGGTCTCGAAAAATTCAAAGCCGTAGCGTCGCATCATGCGATGCAAGGCATCGCGGTACTCCCGGAGCGATACTCCGCTCCCTTCATAATCCCAACACCACCGATACCCGGTCGCAATGACGATGGCGCGGTCGTAGCGGCTATCCGAAAAAAGTTCCGCCATCATGGCTGAACCAATGCCATCGTGGCGCCATGTGCGCCCCACCTCGATGCCGCCCAGTTCGTACAACCCCTCGATGTGATCGCGTCCCCAACGTTCATCTTCACTGGGCAACGTAACGGTTACGTATCCCACGATCACACGCGCTTCACTAATCGCTAACGAGATGCAACCATGCGGCGTTTCGGCAATTTGGATCAACGCTTGATGTTGTAAAGCAGGACGATTTCGCCAAAAGAACCCCAAGCCCTCATCCATCCCCAGTTCCGCAATCTCTTGCGGCGAGGAAGCGATTTTCACCGTGACAATTCCGCGACTCGTCTGGAGTTGGCGCATAGACCTTTGCCCATTCGTCAAATATAGTGATTCTCTTTGGCGTACCGTTCCAGTTCGTCACGGAATTGCGGCGCGGCAATGTTGATCATCGCGCGCACGCGTTCGCGAATAGATTTGCCGTGCAAGTATGCCACGCCATACTCGGTAACCACGTAATGCACATCACCCCGCGAAGTTACCACGCCTGCCCCCGGTTTTAGTTGCGATACGATACGCGTGATTTTGCCATCCTTTGCCGTCGCCGGCAGAGCGATGATCGGCTTGCCCCCTTTGGAGCGTGCCGCGCCGCGCACAAAATCGAGTTGCCCGCCAATGCCGCTATAAATCGCGGGCCCAATCGAATCGGCACACACTTGGCCCGTAATGTCCACCTCAATCGCGGAATTGATCGCAATCATATTCTCGTTCTGCGCGATGATGAACGGATCATTCACGTAATCGCTGGGGTGCAGTTCGATGATGGCGTTATCGTTGGCAAAGTTGTACAAGCGTTTCGAGCCGAACAAAAAGCCGGCAACGATTTTCCCGGGATGCAAGGTTTTGCGGTCATTCGTAATCACGCCGCGATTGACCAGATCAATGACACCGTCGGAGAATAATTCGGTGTGAATGCCCAAATCTTTGCGGTCGCCCACTTGCGCGAGCACCGCGTCCGGAATCGAACCAATACCAAGTTGCAACGTAGCACCATCCGGGATGAGAGCAGCAATATGTTTACCAATCTGGCGATGTGCTTCGGTACTGCCGGCTTGTGGCGCTTCGGGCAATGGGTAATCTACTTCGACAATGTAATTGAGTTTACTGACGTGAATGAACGAATCGCCCAGCACGCGCGGCATTTGCCGATTCACCTCGGCAATCACGACCTTGGCGGCTTGCGCGGCTGGCTTGGTGCACCCTACTTCGCAACCAAACGAACAAAAGCCATGTTCGTCCGGCAGCGAAACTTGAATGAGCGCCACATCGAGCGGGAGTGACCCATCGCGGAACATTCCCGGCACTTCGGATAAAAAGACTGGCACAAAATCGGCGCGCCCTTCGTGGACTGCAGCGCGTGCGTTATCGCCTACGAACAAGGCACGCAGCCGGAAATGTTCGGCGAGTGCCGGTGCAAGGTGCGGCGCGGGACCAAAGATAAGCACGTGCACTATTTCAACGTTCCGCAATTCGGGCGCCCGCTCGACCAGCGCGTTCAAAACACGCTGCGGCACACCGGCACCTCCCCCCAGATAAACGCGCTGATTCGATTGAATGACTTGGACCGCTTCTTGAGCGGAAACCACTTTGTTGCGATACATATCCTCTATTCCATCGGTTCGATAGGCAAGCCCAATGCTTCAGCCACATGCGGATTGACTAACTTGCCCCGCCAGGTATTCACGCCCCGCTTGAGCGCAGGATTTTTGCGAATCGCTTCATTGACACCATATTGCCCGATCTCGTACAAAAATGGCAAGGCGGCATTGAGCAAGGCATGGCTGGCTGTGCGTGCCACCCGCGAGAGGACGGTTGGCACGCAATAGTGAATCACCCCTTCTTCCACAAAAGTCGGATTGCGATGGGTGGTCGGACGACTGGTTTCCACACAGCCACCTTGATCAATAGATAAATCGAGGATGACCGAACGCGGTCGCATACGCTTGACCATTTCGCGCGTAACGAGAATCGGCGCGCGCTGACCCGGCACCAAGACCGCGCCGATCAGGACGTCTGCAAACTCGATCACACGATTGAGGTTGTATGCCGTCGAGAACAAGGTGGTGACACGGCCATTGAACATTTCTTCGATGCGTTGTAACTTTTCCGGGCTTTTGTCGAGCACCGTAACCTGCGCGCCGATCCCGACAAATGCCGCCGCCGCGTTTTCGCCCAAAACCCCGGCGCCCAGGATCACCACGGCGGCGGGTGGCACGCCGGGCACACCGGAGAGTAGAATACCGCGCCCGCCGCGCGTACTGGCTAACAATTCCCCGGCAATGATAGGAGTCATTCGTCCAGCCACTTGGCTAGAAGTCAGCAAGACCGGATGCGAGCCATCGCGCGCTTCGATCATTTCGTAGGCGATGGCGGTAATGGCTTTGGCACGCAACGTCTCCAACAAATCGGGAGAGGCGACAGCCAGATGTGTGAAGGATAACACCGTTTGTTCGGGACGTAATAGGTCATGCTCTTGTGCTGTCAGCCGCGTAACCTTGGCGATCACATCGGCACGACCGTACACTTCTTCCACTGAATAAACAATCTCGGCGCCTTGCGCACGAAAGTGTTCCGCGGTAAAGCCGGCGCCGGCGCCGGCATTCCATTCCACATAGACCTTGTGTCCGGCTTGGACAAGCGCGTGCACGCCGGCGGGAGTCAAGCCCACACGATACTCCATCTCACGCACTTCTTTGGGGACACCAAAATTCATAGGCAACCTCACAAAATCACGTTTCTCCTAGCGAATCGCGATTAGGCATAGTATATCACAAAAAAAATACACGAGGGTATTGGCACTTCCTCGTGTATTGGCTCCGCCACTCGACATAGATCACGCGGGTAATTCGCGGAGGTACTTGTCCATAGCGAGTGCCGCGCGTCGCCCGGCTGCCATTGCGGTTACAACCAAATCCGCGCCGGTGACGGCATCACCGCCGGCGTAAACACCGGGCTTGGACGTGGCGCCGGTCTCTTTATCCACGATAAAGCAACCCCACTTGTCCACCTTGAGTCCCGGCGTCGTCTGCTCAATCAAACGATCTTGGTGGTAACCCAACGCGCAAATCACCGTATCCGCTTCGACGATAAAGTTCGAGCCTTTGACTTCGACCGGGCGGCGGCGACCCGAGGCATCCGGTTCACCCAATTCCATGCGAACCAATTCCATTTTGCGCACGTGGCCCTTTTCATCGCCCAAGAATTGCACCGGCGCGACTAAAAATTTGAACTCGACGCCTTCCTCGATAGCATTGGTGCGTTCTTCCACCTTGCCCGGCATTTCTTTTTCAGAGCGGCGATAATAATCAATGACGGTGCCATCCGTGATGCCCGCCAGAAGTTGTAAACGACGCGCCGTGCGCACGCAGTCCATTGCCGTGTCACCGCCGCCAATCACCGCGATGTGTTTGCCGGCTTCTGGTTTTTCTTTCATTCCCGCCGGCAAATATTCGGGCGGCAAGTTGCCACGCACCAAATATTCGGTCGCCATATAAATACCTTGGAGGTCTTCGCCGGGCAAATTCAATTTGGTGGGAATCCACGCACCGGTCCCCAGAAACACCGCGCTGAATCCTTCTTTCGAAAGGAGATCGTCCACCGTCCGGTCTTTGCCGATGGTCGTGTTGCAAACAAACTCAATGCCCAATTCTTCCAAAAATCTGACTTTATCGGCGATGACTTGTTTGGCGAGTTTGAAACTGGGAATCCCATATATCATCACGCCACCCGGGAACGGCAACCGTTCAAACACGGTAACGGAATGGCCCCGTTTGGTCAACTCTTCGGCAACGGCCAACCCGGCAGGTCCCGATCCCACGACGGCGACGCGTCTGCCGGTGGGCGGCGCGAGCGGCGGTTTGGGAATGCCGCGCGTGCGGCGTTCGTAATCGGCGACGAAATATTCCAACTTGCCCAGAAAGACCGGATAATCGCGCTTGCCCACCACACACGAACCTTGACACAATTTTTCTTGCGGACACACCCGACCGCACACTTCGGGCAGATTGCTGGTTTCGCGGTACACTTGGGCGGCTTCTAAAAATTCTCCGCGCGAAATGTGCCACATCGCACGCGGAATATCATTGTGGAGGGGGCACGCCAACGTGCAACCCGAAAGATCGGGACATTGCAAACAGCGTGATGCCTCAATCGTGGCGGTTTCTTCGTCAAAGCCCAAATAAACTTCGTCAAAATTCAAAACGCGCTGTTCCGGTTTTTGTTTGGGAACATGTTGGCGTGGGATTTTCAAGCGCGCTTTGCGATCAATCTCAATATCACCTTTGCGATCTATCTTCGCCATTGATTCCTCGCTCCTTCGCTGAAGAAGATTCGACAGGGTTCTCACCCCAAAATCATTCGCAGACTACAGCGATTCCGCAGCGCGTCTGTAATCTGCGCCATCTGGGGAGGGAAAAGGGGGTTCTCCGAGGGACAGCTTGCTCACGCATGTGACACGAATGAATGCCTGAATTCGCCTTCGGTCACCAAAAGTCGAAAAATGTCCGATTCCGTGATAATGCCCACCACGCGCGTCCCATCCACGACCGGCAACCCACCGATCTTGTGTTCTAACATCAATCGCGCCGCCGCCTCGATGGACGTATCGGGCGTAATGATAATCGGGTCGCGCGTCATAATTTGACCCACCGTGAGCCGGGAGAGTAGATAATTCAATTCATAAATACTCAACGCGGTTGCCGCAGAAGGCGATGCCTCACGAATATCACCCAGCGTAACGATCCCCACCAGCCGCCCGTTCTCCACCACCGGCAAGCGGCGAATGTTACATTCCTTCATCAGCCGATTGGCTTCGGGCAAGGTGGTACTCGGTGCAATGGTCACAGGGTCAGGTGTCATCCAATCTTTGACAAGGTGTCGGCGCACTCCCATCTGACCTACTCTCCTACGCTCAATAGCGCGCTCATCGCGAAACGGTTTGCCACATCGGCGTGGCACCCGGATCAATGCTGGGTGCAATTCCCAGACTGTCCCGATTATAGAAACCAGAAGTCAAAACACCGTTTGCTTGGGGTCAAAATAGGGTCAAAAAGAATCTGTGGTAAGATAGCGATCCAGAACCTCAAGTTGATGTTTTGCATAATTTGAGCGATAATAGAAGAGGATACCCCAGACTCCATGCAAGGATTGATTGAACAATGCGCCTTCTTTTGGTTACCGATAACTTGGCACACGCTGCTCTTGCCCGGCGCGGCTTTGCCCAAAATCGCTCGGCAACACATTTGACGATTGTGGAAACATTGGCTGAAGCGCAGGCACAGATCAAGAACACGCCGCCGCAGTTGATCGTTGCGGATGCGCAACTGCCGGATGGGCAAGGGATTGAATTGTTGTTTCAACCCACCGGCGCGCCCGACATTCCGGTGGTCATCATGATTGATCAGGGCAACGAACGTTTTGCCGTCGAAGCCATCAAAGCCGGCGCGCTCGATTATATGGTCAAGACTCCCCAGGCACTCGCGGACCTCCCCCACCTGACCGAGCGTTGGTGGCGCCAATGGAATACCCTCGCCGAAAAAACACGCATCGAAAATGAATTGCATATGCGCGCCGAAGCCGAAGCCATTTGGCGAATGGTGGGCAAGACCATCGTCGCGAACCAAACGCTGGAGCAGGTCCTGAGCACGGTCATTCAAATCATCAAAGATAAAAGCCGGGTCGAAGCCGTTGCCATCTTGCTCTGGGACGCAAAAACGCAAAAGATTTCCTTTGCCAAAGTTCTGCAACATGATGCTCAAGTCTTTAACTCGGTCTTTTTGAAGCGAGGCGAAGGCATCGCCGGCTGGGTGATCGAGCATGGCCAATCTGCCCTTGTCCCGGATGTTACGCAAGATGCCCGCTGGCAACCACCCATTGATGATCAGACTGGCTTTCAGACCCGTTCGATTCTCTGCGTTCCGCTCATCGCCCGCAATGAGACCATTGGCGCCATCGAACTGGTCAACAAAATCACGGGCACTTTTACCACCGACGACCAGCAACTACTCGAATCCATTGCGGCACCCCTTGCCATCGCTATCCAAAATGCCCGTTTGCAGGATCAGGTTCATCGGCAACTGGCTGATCTGACCGCCATGTTCGATAAGGTCGAACACGCCAAACAAGAATGGGAACAAACCATTGATGTGATTGACGCGGGCATCTGGCTCGTTGATCTCGATTGTCGGATCGCGCGCGCCAACCGCACGCTGGCAACCTGGCTCCACGCCACGCCGCAGGAATTGACGGGCAAATACTGTTATCAAGTCATTCATCATTGCGAAACCCCGCCCGCCTATTGCCCAATGCACCGTTCCCCTCACGATGCTCCCGCCGAAGAAACTCAAATTCATCTGGCTCATCTGGGCGGAGGCACTTTTCGCCTCAACACCTATCTCTTGCGCCAGCGCGATGGCACAGTAACTGGCGCGGTCAACGTGCTGCGCGATATTACGAATGAACTAGCCCTCCAATCGCAACTCATCCAATCCGAAAAACTTGCTGCGATTGGGCGTTTGGCGGGTTCACTCGCCCACGAGATCAACAATCCGTTACAAGCCCTGCAGGGCTGTCTGGATTTAGCCCTAGCCAACCTTCATCACTTGGAAAAGCAAACGCGGTATCTCAATGTTGCCAAAAGCGAGGTGGAGCGACTTGCCACGATGGTGCAACGTCTGCTCGACTTTTATCGCCCCTCCAAAGGCACCCAGGGTCCCATCCAGATTACCACCTTGGTCGAGGAAGTGTTGACGCTGAGTAGCAAACGCCTTCAGCACGCCCAGGTGACCACACACGTCGAGTGGGATAACGATTTGCCTATCATTTACGGGGTTGCCAATCAGTTGAAACAAGTTTTCTTGAACCTTGTTCTGAATGCCATTGATGCCATGCCCAACGGGGGCACACTAGAAATTCGGGGACGTGTGGTGGAGAAAGAAAAACGCTGGCTGGTGATTGACTTGAGCGATACAGGAATCGGCATTCCCCCAGAAACTCTGGATCGAATTTTTGAGCCGTTCTATACCACCAAACCGAATGGCACCGGCTTGGGACTCGGCATTAGTCACACCATCGTCAGCAGTCACGGGGGACACATCCAACTGGCTAGCACATCTGGCAAGGGGAGTACTTTTTCAGTTTGGCTTCCCATCAAAACCGCCAAGGGTTAAAGATGGCAAAGGAACGCATCCTGATCGTAGATGACGAGAAAACCATTCGCATGGTCATCGCCGAGGCTTTGGAAGCGCAGGGCTATCAAATCCACACCGCTGCCAGTCCCACCGAAGCATTAGCTATTTTCGATCAAACACCGTGCGATCTTGCCTTGATTGATCTCAAAATGCCGGGCACGATGGATGGGATTGGCTTGCTCAAAGAATTGCGGCAACGCTCCCCCCAGACCGTCGTCATTATGCTGACCGGCTTTGCCACCTTCGATAGTGCCATCGCCGCGATGCGCGAAGGGGCGTTTGATTACCTCACCAAGCCAGCCAGCATCACCCAGATCATCGAAAGTGTGCAACGCGGGCTGGCAAAACGACGCGAGGATCTTCAACGCCAACAACTCATCGCCCAACTTGAACAAACCCTGCGCACCCTGCGCGTGGAAAGTAAGAAAATCCAATCCCCCATTGATGTCAACGAGCGATTCACGCGCACCGCGACACTCATCATTGACCGGTACAAACGCTTGGTCATTCGTGGCACAGATTTGTTGGACCTCACCAGCACCGAATTTGACATTCTGGATTACCTAGCGCGCCACGCCGATCGCGTGGTTACCGCGAGTGAATTGGTCAAGGCAACCCAAGGGTACGACCTCCTCGAAGCAGACGCGCGGCCCCTCATTCGGGTGCATATCCAGCGGCTTCGCCAGAAACTGGAAGACGACCCCGAAAATCCCCGTTTTATCACCACGATCCGTGGCAAGGGCTATCGTTTTGTAGGCTAATGATCGTTCCAATTCTCACAAACCTCACGCCCACTAGTACTCGGGCGTGAGTTTTTTGTTATGCAATCGCAATACAATCGCAATATTTCTTAATCCAAATTAGCCACAAAATAGCGTATAGTAACAATCGCCAAGAGGGGACACCATGAAAAAACGGGTTCTAGTGGCAGAAGATGATGCAAACGTAGCGTTTCTGATTAAAGATGGGTTGACCGACCTGGGCGCCAATTTTGAAATCGAAACAGTCTCGTCCGGCGAAGAAGCGCTCATACGCATTGGCGAAGGCACGTGGGATCTGGTGGTTACAGATTATCGGATGAACGGCATCTCTGGCTTGGAACTCATTAAAGCCATCAAAGCCAAAGTGCCGGCGACACTCACGATCTTGATGACGGGCTATGGGTCGGATGAGATTGAACAAGCCGCCCAACAACTCCAGGTCTATCGGTATCTGACCAAGCCGTTCCCCCTCACCCAACTCAAACAAGTCATCGAAGAAGCCCTGGCATACACCCAAAACATTGAGCCCCCTTTGCCGAGCGCCAAGACTCCCCACACCCTCAAGATTACGCTGGGCGGCGAGGGGAATGTGGGCAAGACGACTCTGATCAAACGCATCTGCACCGGCAAGTTTGACGCCGCACGGGTGATGACGATTGGCGTGGATTTTCATTTGTACGATATTCAGCACGATAATCACCCCGCCCGCTTAATCGTCTGGGATGTGAGTGGGCAGGATCAATTTGCTTTTACTCGCCGTGCGTTCTATCGTGGCAGCAAAGCCGTGGGAATCGTTTATGCCGTCAATGATCGCGCCTCGTTTGAGCGTTTGCCTCTATGGTACACCGAGATTCGCGCTATTCTGCCGAATGTTCCCTTTGTGCTTGCCGGCAACAAGAGCGATTTGGAACGTCAGGTCAGCACCGCCGAAGGACAAACTCTGGCGCGCGCATGGGGCGTCCCGTTCATCGAAACTAGTTGCCTGAGCGGAGACGGGGTCAGAGAATTTTTCCATCTCCTCGCCGACTTGGCGCTCCAATCCGCCAACGTCTAATTTTGCAAGTGATCGGGAGGATTACTAAAACAATGTCTGTCAAGATGACTTTGAATACGCGCGAAAACGGACCGGCGAATTTGCTCAATGCCACCTTCATCGGCTACATGGTGGGGACCTACAACGTGATTGGCAAAGGTGGCGCGCAAGCGATTGCCAATATGGCGGGTGAATTCGTTGGCAAAGAAATCTTGGCGTTTGCCGCCAGCCAAGGAGAGCAAATCGATTCGGTCGAAGTACTAGCCCGCTTTTTAAAAGAACATCACTTGGGCGAAGTAGAGTTACGGGTGGACGATTCTCACGTTCAAGCCATCATTTCAAAATGTGGTATTTGTCCCAAGCGGGTGGGCCAGTATCAATTTGATGGGACGGCATGTCCTTGGGCGGGTATCTTGATCGGTGCTCTGAGTTCAATTCTGAAGCGAGAATTTTCGGTATCTGCCAGTTTGACCCCCGCCCAATCCTGCACGCTCCAATTGAAAATGAAAGAGTAAAGCGAGGGAGGATTTCGGGATGCCACTTACTGGAACCTTGCGCGATCTTAGTTTAGCCACACTCGTCCAGGTGCAATGTAGCGAACAAGCCCACGCTCAAGTAACTCTTACCCAAGGTAAACGCAAAGGTGTTTTAGTCTTTGCAGATGGGGAACTCATCGCCGCCACGGTGGATGACAAAAGCGGCGAAGAGGCGGTGTACGAATTGCTCACCTGGGAAGAAGGCGAGTTTCGCGTGGACATGGAACATGTCAACGTCCCGCGTAACGTCACCACCCCTTGGAGCACCTTGTTACTGGAAGGGTTACGCCTCGCCGATGAAGCACGCGCCGAGCGGGATCACACACTGGAACAGAAATTACGTGAAATGCGCGGCAAAGCAGGCTTGCGCGGCGCCCTCGTGGTCAACAGTTCCGGCTTGTTGCGCGCCGAAGCCAAAGATCAAAATGCGACCCAAGACGCTGCCTTGATTGCCTTTGTCGCTGAACATGCCGAGACCATCGGCGCAACATTAGGCTTGGGAACATTCGTGCAAATGATCGCCGTGCAACCTAACGAAAAAATCGTGATCGAAAAAATAGACAGCCATTATTTAGGGTGCTGGTTTGAATCCCGCACCTCGCCCGAACAAATCAAAACGATGCTGGCTACCCTCAAACAAGTTTGACTTTTTTCGGAGAGACTATGCTTTTTCCCAAAGGACACGTCGTTTACGAAAATCTGAACACGTCCTTCACACAACTGGATGCCATGATGAACGAACTGCAAAGCGTTCAATTCACGGGCTATGTCCAATTGACCGCATGGGAATATGTTGGCGTCTTGCTCTTCGACACCGGCAGGATTGTGAACGCGATTGAAGAAAGCGGAGAGCAACGTCGGGTCGGTCCCAGCGCCGCCGAAGGGATCGCCGCTAAAGGGCGTGAGAAAGATGGTACGATCAGCGTCTATCGCCTTTCGCCGGAAATGACGCAGTTGTTAGCCAATCTCTTTAACAGCGAACCGGTTTACAAAGATTTGGATAGTGACCTGACCAGTCTGGACAAGTTAGTCCTCAAGATGCAAGAGGAAAAACTGACCGGCTATATTGAAGTGAAACTCCGCCCAAGCCAGAATGCCGCCACCATCTTTATGCGCGATGGCCAAGTGCTCGACAGTACTTTTTTGAACCAGGGCACCACCCGTTCGGGTAGCCCGGTGCTGAATGAAATCGTCCACGCCGCTCAAACCGAACCTGCCACCTTTGCCGTTTATCGGGCTGACCTTACTACCGTGTATAGTCACCACATCAACCTTGCCGATAGTTTTGCCCGGGAAGGAATGTTGTCGTTTTGGCAAGATGTTTTGCAGACCCTCGCAACCAGCATTGATGCGCTCTCCAAGCCCGGGACCTTTTTGACCGCCTTCAAGCGGGCGAGTATTGACATCGCTACCGCGTATCCGTTCCTCGATCCTTTTGCGGCTGAATTTGAATACAAGGATGGCAAGATCACGTTTAGCGGTCAGGTAACCGTCGCGGAATTTAACGAAGGTTTAAGTCGGGCAATAGAACTCACACTTGAGCATTTCACCCATTCGCCCGGCAATCAAGACTTGCTCGCCAAACTCAAGCCCGCCGCCGCCACACTGGTGGAAAAATATAACAGCCAACTGGCCGAAGTGGGATTATCGGAAACTCTACCCGAGTTATTTGGTAAGTAAAGGGAATAGCGATGGCAACCCTGATTAAACAAGAACTCTCTGCGGCTTGGAACGGCTTTCGGCTGATTCGCCTGAATGAACAATGTGCCGCCTTGTTGGCAGAAATCGAAAAGGTTGCTGGTGTTCAAACGATCTTTGTCTGTGACAACTATGGCAAAGTAGTTGGGGCGTGGAGCACAGAGACTTTTGATCGGGGCTTGCATAACGCCATTGGCGCCCGTTTGGCTCAAACCTTTGCCGCCCTGCAAGCACGCGGCGCGTGCAAAGATTTGGAATATCGCTTTGAACAAAAAATCTTGTTCGCGCGGGATATGGGCAATGCGTTTGTGGTCATCCTGATGACTCCAGAAACTTCACTGCCCATGTTACGCATGACGCTTAATGTCGCAACGACCACTTTTGAAGCCGATGCGGATCTGCAAAACAGTCTCAAACAAGTTGCAGCGCTGCGCGCGGGCGCACTCACCTCTAACTCGATGAATGTCTGGCTGTGGCAACTAGCGCAAAAAGCCAACGTGGTCAAAGCCGGCTAACCTCGTGCGGATGGATGAACACACTGGCTCTAGGAGAGAAGGTCCATGGGGTCCACCACTAATCTGGCTCAAGTCATTTTCAAAATGTCCACTGGTGATCTCACCGGCGAAATCAATCTCAAGCCAGAAGCCTGGCGCGTCTTGACGCAAATCAATGGGGTGCGCTCTCTGGCTGAGATTGCCAAAAACCTGGGGATGGATGAAGCATTGGTCATTAGCATTGCGGATTCCTTGTTCAAAGCCCGCATTCTGGAAGTCGTACCCGGGAGTGCGCCCCCTCCCAGCCCCATGGTGGACAGTGCCTTTTTCGATGGACTGACCCAAGAATTGACGCGCATAATGGGACCGCTTGCCAGCATCATTGTGGAGGACGAGATCGCCGCGATGGGTGAAAGCCGTGACAGTTTTCCGCGTGACAAACTGGCGGACCTGGTGGAACGGGTCAGCGAAGCGATCAAAGATAATACCAAACGCATTCACTTTCAACGATTGATGCTCGAAGCGATTCGCAAACTATAGAAACATTCAATCAGAGATTCAAGATCCTAAGGAGGTTTGTATGACCACTCAAGCCATTCCCCAACCCAGAGTGCAGAGCGGGCTTCATATCAGCGGACCGCGCGACTGGCGTATCCGCACCAAACTGCTGTTGATCTTTCTTGTCTTTGGGGTGGTCCCCACAAGTGTGCTAGGGTTCATCTCCTTCAACGCCTTTCGGGACGCGATCACAGAACAAGCCACCACTGCTTTGCTCGCTCACGGTGTCTCTACCACGCTGGCGATTGATCAATACCTCTCCGACCGGCGCGAGGATATTACCGCCGCCAGTCAACTTCCAGAATTCGTGGCTTTTCTAACAAACCCTAACAATGAAACAGCCAAACAGAATGCCCTGCGTGCCCTCAAGGCATTAGCCACCCGCACCGATTATGAATCGATAGCACTCGTAGATCCAAGCGGCAAGATTATCCTGTCTTCCGACGAAGCCGATTTGAACACCGACGTCGGTTTCCGCCTGTACTTTACCGAAGCCATGAAAGGTAGCGTCTATACCTCCGATCCGGCGGTATCTGTTATTACCAATCGCCCGGCGATCTTTTTTAGTGCGCCGGTCTGGGGACCAGGGGGAACCATCCTAGGCGTCGTTCGCAGTCGCTTGGCCCTCGATGGTATCTGGCGCTTGGTCGAACGTGACAAAGACGTGGAAGGTAAAGGGTCGTACGGCATATTGTTGGATGAAAACGGCATTCGGATTGCTAACAGTCTGAGTTTGGGACGCCGGGATGAGATGGAAGGTAGTCAATTACTTTACACCGCTATCGCCCCCCTAGCCCCTCAAGCCGAACTAAAACTGATCTCGGAAAGACGGTTTGGTAACGTCGCGACCATCCAAGTGGTACCTCTTCCCGAAGTAGCCGCCGCCTTGGCAACTCCCGGCCGGAAAACGTTTGAGACCGCTTCGGAGATCAATCCGGAACGGAACTTGGCTGCCATTGCCAAGGTCACCACCAAACCCTGGAGTTACGTAATTTTGTCACCCTTCTCTACCTTCTTCCGCGTGTTGGATAGTCTAAGCATGGTATTCACAATAGGACTAGTTCTGCTCCTCTTCTTGATCGTCATGACGGCAATTTATGTTGCCCGTGGCTTTACGAATCCCATTGTTCAATTGACTCAAGTTGCGGAACGAATCAGTCTGGGGGAATTGGATGCCCAAATTGCTATCAACCAGAAAGATGAGATTGGTGAACTGGCAGAAGCGGTGAGCCGTATGCAAGCCTCGCTCCAAGCCGCCATCGAACGTCTGCGCGCGCGTCGCTCTGCCGGCTAGCCCAAAGGAGTGCCAATCCCAGTGCAAGTGATTCATCTCTCTTCTACCACAACGCTCGCGCTGGGGTGCTTATCCATTATTCGATCAACCCATCCAACAACTTAAGCCATATCAAGGAGAGGCAAAAATGCGCAAATTATTCATCGTCATCGTCATAGCGATGGCAATGCTGGTGACAGCGTGTGCCAGTGAAAGCAATGCGCCCGCGGGCTTGCCCAAAGCCAAAGAAGGCACCTTGCTTCGCAAGATTCAAGACCGTGGCACGTTGATCGTGGGTACCCGCACCGACTCGCCGACCTTTTGCTATCAAAACCCACAGACCAAACAATTGGAAGGCTTTGATATTGCTATGGCGCGCGAAATTGCCGCCTACATTTTTGGCGATCCCAACAAAGTTGAATTCAAGACGCTGACCTCGCCAGAGCGCATCCCGATGGTCAAGAGCGGAGCGGTGGACCTGGTCATCGCTACCATGACGATCACCGAAGATCGGTTAAAAGAAGTAGATTTTTCAGTGGTGTACTATGTGGCAGGGCAACGGCTGCTCGTTCCGCAAACCTCACCCATTAAAGGTCTGGTGGATGTGGACGGTAAAAAAGTGGGCGCCGTCAAAAGCACCACTTCAGCCGCCAATCTCCGCAAAGCCACCAAAGCCCAAGTCGTGGAATTCGATTCGTGGACCGATGCGGTCAAAGCCATGCTGAATCAACAAATAGATGCCGTGAGCACAGACGACACCATTCTCTATGGCTTGCAACTGGCGAACCCGGGCACCAAAGTGGTCGGCTCGCAATTCTCGTACGAACCATACGGAATGGCAATGCTCAAGAACGAACCCGATTTTGCTAATGCAGTCAACACGGTGATCAAGAACTTGAAATCGTCCGGCAAATGGAAAACTATTTGGCTTGCCGAAGTGGGGAACAAAGTGGGGATCACAGTTGCCCCGGCACCCCCCAGTGACGAGTGGAAGAAATAAGTCTCCACTCAGCCTCGCTTTCGCATCTGCGCCGTCAAATAGACGCTGTGGCTAGTGCAACAACATGAAATAGTTGCATACCAGACGGATGGGAAGACGTTGACAGAAGTGGCTAAAAATCGAGTTTGCACCACGCACTTTCATGTTGGTGCACTACTAGTCCAGCCGCTCAGTGGACGCGCATGCTTATCGGTCAGGCAAGGGTGCGAAAGCAAGGCTCAGTACTGGTGCGCCATCCGTCCCCAGGTTGGGGCGGATGGCGTGCCCCAACGAGGTTGCGATTATGCCCAAACCCATCGTCCTACCCGAGAAACAGGTTGAGAGCATCGAAAAAATCATGGACGAACTACGCGCCAAGACCCGCGCCACGCTGGTTTTTCTGGCGGACATCAGCGGTCAACTCATCAACGCGCGTGGCACACTCGGCTCAACCGATATTGTGGCACTGGCGGCGCTTACCGCCAGCAATATGGCAGCCACCGCAGAAATGGCACGCCGTATGGGCGAACACGCCCAATTCCGGTTAATGTTCCACGAAGGTGAGAAACGCAACATCTATCTTTCTCAGGTGGGCAAGAGCTTTCTCCTGGCTGTCATCTTTGAAGCCGAAGTGCAGATCGGTCTAGTGCGCTTGTTCAGCAAACGCGCCGTCGAAGAATTGGAGAAACTCACCGTCGAGTACGAAAAAATTGTGGATAGCACACCTTCGATGATGGAAGCCGGGTTCGGCACCGCACTGGACAATGCCCTCGATAATTTGTTGCCGGGCAAAGCCGAGAACAAGCGTGGCCCAATTATCATTCGCTAAACCACAATCGGTTCTGCTGTGCACGCGTTAGGATCCAGCTATGTTTATCAACTGGAAGATGCGAGAAATCAAACTC
Source organism: Anaerolineae bacterium (assembly GCA_034433515.1). Lineage (GTDB taxonomy): Bacteria > Chloroflexota > Anaerolineae > UBA4142 > UBA4142 > DAOTXS01. The sequence continues at coordinate 36,281 of DAOUAL010000044.1, forward strand.
AAACTCGTCTATTATGGGGCATCGCTCTGCGGCAAAACGACGAATCTCGAATTCATTCATGCCAACCTCAACCCCAGCGCCCGCAGCGATCTCGTGTCGCTCAAAACCCGTGAAGATCGCACGATCTTTTTCGATTTCTTGGAAATCCAACTGGGCGAGATCAAAGGACTCAAACCCAAGTTCAGTCTCTACACCGTGCCGGGTCAGGTCTATTATCTTTCCAGCCGCAAGTTAGTGCTGCAAGGCGCCGATGGCGTGGTCTTTGTGGTGGACTCTGCCCCCGACCGGCTCGAAGCCAACATTGAAGCGTGGCGTAATTTACAGGACAATCTGCGCGACTTTGGACACGATCCCAATCAGTTTCCCATCGTCATTCAATACAACAAACGGGATCTGCCCAATGCTCTGCCGTTGGACGATCTCCGCGCTCAATTGTCGTGCAACGGGCATACCCAAATCGAAGCCATCGCGACGCAGGGCATTGGTGTCTTTGAATCACTCCGCCCCGCCCTGAAACAGATTATGCTCGAGGCACAAAGACATCTCTAGATAGGTCACATATGCCTTTGTTTCCGTCCGAGGAATGGATCCAGACTTGGGCGCAGGAATTTAATCAACGGACCCAATGGAACCAGCATTTGGATCAAACCGATTTGTACATCGTTATCCTGCCGGAGAATCATCAAACCCACCCCGTTTATTTTTATGCCGATTTTCGGCAAGGCAAATGCCACACGGCATCCATCGTTCAGAATCCCGCTGAGCACCAGCCGGCATACACACTTGCGGCGCCGCTCAGCACCTGGCGCAAAATCATCGAAGGCAAACTTCATCTCACAGTCGCGATTGTCCGCCATCAAGTCATCGTGGAAGGCAACGTGGCGAAATTATTACGCAATACTCAATTCACTCAAGACTTGTTGGATAGTGTAATGGGTGTGCCTTCGACTTTTCCAGAATGACACAGGAGTTGCTCATTCGCCTTCGGCGCACCAGCAGAGAGATGAACCTAAGCGAGTGAGATCGTAGTACGGCGCTGGAACGCCCGCGCGATGAATCGCGCGACCACAAACCTATTTTCAAAGTTGTTCATTCGCCATTGGCGCACCAGCGGTCGGATGAACAATTCTGCCATCGAGTGCATAGACGCTTCGGGTACAGAGATTTTTTCTATGCCCTCTGTGTGCTCTATGGCTATTTCCCAGGGAGAATTCCAATGACCGAAAAAGATTTAACGAGCACCTTGCAAGATTTGTTGCGCACGCTCCAAGCCTCCACCCCCGGCGTCGTCGGTGCCGGCGTCATCAGCGCAGACGGCTTTGCCATCGCCTCGGAATTGCCGCAAAGCGTAGAGGAACGTCGCGTCGCCGCGATGGCAGCCGCCATGCTGGCCCTGGGCGAACAAACCACTGTAGAATTTGAGCATGGGAAATTGAACCGTGTCTTTGTCGAAGGGGCGAACGGCACCACCATCATTATGAGCGCAGGCCCCGAAGCCGTGCTCAGTGTTGTAGCACGCAAGGATGCCAAACTAGGTCTGGTATTCTTACAAATGGAACGCACCGCCGAAGCCGTGCGCAAAGCCATGGCCTAACCCAAAGGATCGTATGAGCGAACAAACGTTGGATTTTGAAACTCTTTTGGCACAGATGAATCAAGCCGGCCATTTTACGGCCGCCGTCCTCGCCAGCGACGATGGCCTGCCGGTGGCTTCGGCACCCACACCATCGCCCTACGATTCGGATACCATCGCGGCCATGGTAACAATGGTAAAAGACTTTATCAAACAGACGCAAACGCGTTTGGGGCTCGCCGACGTAGATGAAGTCGCCATCTTTGTCAATGACCGGTCGCGTCTGATCTGCCGATACTTTGACGCCGGCGCGCACCCCTTAGTGTTGACCGTCCTTGCCCCCCCGCACGTCAGTTATCGGCGCGTGATGTCACGCGCGATCAAAGAAATACGCAAAGTATGGAGCACCGAACCAGCCTAAATAGCAAAACCCGCTTTCCCTGCCCAAAGAGAAAGCGGGTTTCTTGTTCCCCTTGATTACGCGCGCGCAAAGATTTCCCGCACCAACGCCGCACCGCGCCGCAGGGCTTGCTGATTTGCCGGAATCTTGTCGCGATGACGCGCGCTGATATGTTCCTCCAACACCTTGTCGAGCGTCTCAAACTTGAGCACGCCGGTGGCTTCCAACAGCGCGCCCACCATCACCACGTTCGCCAACTGCGGCGTTCCCAATTCGGCGGCGATCTCGTTCGCCGGAATCGGAATCACGCGAATATCCGTACGCCGCGAAGTCGTTTGCACCAGCGATGTGTTGACGATCAACACGCCTCCCGGCTTGACCAACGGCTCAAATCGTTCAAACGAGGGCGGGTTCAACACGATGGCGGCTGATGGGTTGCGGACCAACGGCGAACCAATCTCTTCATCGGAAATGATCACCGTACAGTTGGCTGTGCCGCCGCGCATCTCGGGCCCATACGAGGGAATCCACGTAACGTGGCGTCCTTCTTCCAGTGCCCCGTACGCCAACAATTGACCGGCAAATAACGCCCCTTGTCCACCAAAACCGGAAATAATGATTTCTTCAAGCATCGTTGCCTCTATGCGGTGATGAAATTCTTGACGGCATCCGCTACTTTGTAATCACCCAGCGGATAAAAGGGTATCATTTGTTCTTTGACAAATTTCAATGCGTCTGCCGGTGTAACACCCCAGTTGGTTGGACAAGAAGACAATATCTCAACCATCGCAAAGCCGGCTTGATTGAGTTGCACGTTGAACGCATTCTTGATCGCCTTCTTGGTGCGATTGATATTGCCCGGATCGTGGACGGAACGGCGCACGATATACGTGGCACCACTCATCTGCGCCAGAATCTCCGACATCTTGATGGGAAATCCTTGCAATTCCACATCGCGTCCCCTCGGCGAGGAGGTGGTCTTCATGCCCGGCAAGGTTGTGGGCGCCATCTGCCCCCCGGTCATTCCATAGATCGCATTGTTTACAAAAATCACGGTGATGTTTTCGCCGCGCGCCGCCGCGTGCATAATCTCCGCCGTCCCAATCGCCGCCAGATCACCGTCCCCTTGATACGTGAACACCACACGATCCGGCAAGGAGCGTTTGATGCCGGTCGCCATGGCGGGTGCGCGTCCGTGCGCCGCTTCGGCAAAATCAATATCAAAATAGTTATAGATGAACACCGAGCAACCCACGGGCGCCACGCCAATCGTTTTTTCACGGATGCCCAACTCGTCAATGACTTCGGCGATTAACCGATGAATGACGCCGTGCGTGCACCCGGGGCAATAATGCGTGATTACCTCGGTCATCGAATCTGGATATTTGAAAACGGTTTGCATATGTTCGTTGATCATATTTCCCCTTTTGTAGGGATAACCCTTGTGGTTACCCCGGGCGACCACAAGAGTCGCCCCTACCGTACCAATTTTTCAATTTCTGGCAACACATCATCCGGGAATGGCACCAGTCCGCCCATCACGCCGTAAAATTTAATCGGCACACGCCCCACCACTCCCAGTTGCACATCTTCGATCATTTGCCCGGAACTCATTTCGACGACGAGGATTGCTTTGACACGCTCCGCAATTTGCGCAAGACGCGCATACGGAAACGGATACAAACTAATCGGGCGGAACAAACCAACCCGAATGCCTTTGGCACGTGCCCACTTGACCGCCGTTTGCGATGCGCGCGCGGATGAACCAAATGCGACCACCGCGTACTCGGCATCGTCCATCATAAATTCTGCAAAACGTACTTCATTCTTTTCGATTTCGCGTTGCTTTTCCTGCAAGTGGACATTGAACTTGTGCAAGACTTCGGGTTGCAAGTAAATCGAACTGATGATGCGACGCGGTCGGCCGGCTGCACCGGTCAATTCCCAACCGTGATCCCGTTTTTCGATCTTGCGCGGAGGCGGCAATTCGATTGGCTCCATCATTTGACCAATATTGCCATCCGCCGCAATGATGACAATGTGGCGATATTTTTCAGCGAGATCGAAGGCACCGTACGTCAGGTCGGCCGCTTCTTGCACCGATGCCGGCGCCAGCACAATCGGACGATAATCGCCGTGCCCGCCGCCTTTGGTCAATTGAAAATAATCGCCTTGCGAGGGGGCAATGTTGCCCAAGCCGGGACCGCCGCGCATAATATCCACCAAGACCACCGGCACTTCGGAGCCGGCGATGTAGGACAAACCTTCTTGCATCAACGAAATCCCGGGGCTGGAGGAAGAGGACATGGCTCGCGCGCCCGCCGAGGCGGCGCCGTACACCATATTGATCGCTGCCACTTCGCTTTCGGCTTGGACAAACGCGCGCCCCAGTTCGGGCATTCGGCGCGAAAAATATTCGAGGAGTTCAGTTTGTGGGGTGATGGGATAACCAAAGTACGCTTCAACCCCGGCGCGAATCGCCGCTTCGGCAATGGCTTCATTGCCTTTCCAAAGTTCTTTCATAACTTCTCCATGCGTCATTGCAGGTTAAAAAAGTTTCACGTTAGGCGGGTGAAACCTGCACCTTGGAACTGGTAACCGGTTTCGTCTCGCGATAAACCGTAATCGCCACATCCGGGCAAATCGTCGCGCAGAGCAAGCAACCCGTGCATTGTCCTTGCGGATCAATCAGCGTGGCAGGACGATAACCACGCGCGCTAAAGTAGGTTGCCATGTGAATCAAACCTTTGGGGCAAACCGTCGTGCACAGTTCGCAACCCTTGCACCGATTTTCGTCTATTTTGATTGTACCGCGTGCCATTTTCTTACCTCTCAGTTTGATAGAATACGTAACACGTGATTCGTGTTGCGTGTTCCGTGCTGATCTTGGATCAGTACATAAACTCGCGAATATCGTAATAACTAATCTTGGGTGCGTGTTGTGGATTGTGAAACGCGAATCCCGCACGCATCTGCGTCATCTGATGTTCGATCTCACCGATGGTCAACGGACGGATGTTGGCTTCGCGCATTACGGCGCTGTATTCCGACTTGGGATGATCCACCATCTCCGAAAAGTAAATCAAATCGTTTTCATCGAGCGGCAGACGATTGATGAGTTCAACCGTGTGGCGCACGTGTTGTTCGGCATACTTTTCGCCGCCGGCGCCCACCAAGATGATGATGCCCACCGCCACGCCGCCAGCTTTGACGTGGTCCACCAGTTGGATCACTTCAGCCGGCGAATTGGGCTTGCCTAGAAATTGCAACAATTCCGGATCGCCGGTTTCCAAGCCCACATAGACCCGCCGCAAACCTCGCGCGGCGAGTTCCGCATAATCGTGCGCGGTCTTGCGCTTAGTCGTGAACGCATCAATAAAAGAATAAATTCCTTCAAAATGAATCGGATGCTGTTTCTCCCAGGCGCGCAACGCATCGTCTTTGAGACCGTACGGATGAATCGCAAACTCGGCATTGATCGCATCGAAGAACGGAATGAGTTGCGCTTGCGGGATAATGAGCGCGTTGGCATCCGCCAGAAAAATTGTTTTACGCAATCCGATCGAGCCGCCAAAAAACGCGCGCACATCGCGAATATGGTTTTTGAACTCGCCAAGACTTTTGATGTAAAACTTGCGTCCACGATAAAATCCGCAGAACGCACATTGATTGTACGAGCACCCTTCGGTCGCTTGCAAAACCAGCGCGAGATATTGATCGGGCGGCAAAATGCTAATCGGTTTGTAAATAACGTTGAATGTCTCGCGGTCACGTTCCAAACGCGCCAAATCACATTCCACAATGCGCTCCAACGCTTCGCGCACGCGCGCTACATCGTCGGGTGATGAATGGGTCAGCAACCGAGTCGCCGGCTCATTCAAGATTTTACGATACTCGACCACGCGCGCGTGCGCCTCGGCAAGGAATTGACGCGCCTCGTTTTCGTCCAACTCGCGGCGAACGCGATACGCTAACCCGGGCCGCGCCCCCGCTTGTTTTTCCAAAATACGATTATCTAAGGACCGCCGATAATTACGCCCCTCGATCCACGCACCAATCAGCCGACCTTCTCTATCGTAGTTGAGGGTGAGCGATTCGTCAACCATTATCGAGGTGGACTCGCGGCGCGCGTTGATCAAGAGGCGCTGACCCATCGGGGTCACAAATTCTACGATCGCCATAGTCAGTGCCTCGCCTTCACCACGAGCCACTTTATTCTAGGACGATGAGGTACGTATCGAGTCATTAGACGGTCAAAAACAAGTCTTAGTGCGATAGTTGCATAGTTCGAGTGCGATAGTTTGCTGGGTTAGCGTTTTTGACTATTGCACTATCGAACTATCGCACTACGAAGCGCAACCAACTGTCCCAGCAAAGCAACGATCGAAAGCACCGGCGCGACCGGAAAGAGATTCAAATCCGACCAAATGAGCGAATCGGTGTGAATCTCCGCGCCGGTGCGGAAATCAATTTTCGGCGTGAGCGACGATGGCGACGCGAGAACGATTGCCAAACCGTACAGCACAATCGCATTGACGATGACCAGCCCGGCGATTTCCAACGCCACGCGCATTTTCGGCACACCCGCTCTCACTCGCCACCGTGCGCCGATGACGAGCAACACGATTAGCGCGATGCTGTGCCACGCACCCAGCACACTCCCCAACGCGAACCGATTCCGCAACGTGCTTTGCATTTCGACCGTCGCATATTCGATGGGCACTTGAAAATTCGTTGCCACGACGCTTGCCAACTGAAACGCGGAATCGCCGCGCCAAAACGTATGCCATTCCACGATACGCCACGCGGCGTACGTTCCGCGCAGTTCGTACCATGGTGCGGCAAAGGTGGCAAGGATGCCG
>DAOUAL010000045.1:0-11358 GCA_034433515.1 Anaerolineae bacterium
ATCGCCACGAGCAACAAGAGCGAAGTGATTTCAAAGGGCAAGAGAAAATCGGTGAACAGCGCGGCACCTACCGCTTGCACGCTTCCGATCTGGGCGATCTTTTCCGGCGTGAATGTTCCGCGCGCAGCGGGCAAACCTGCCACTGCCAGCACCGCCAACAATTCGATGACGAGCGCGAGTCCAAAAACGAGGGCAAGTGGCCGCTGGCGTTTCAGCGCGCCCGCGCCTTGATCCACGCCCGGGCTAAGCATCATAATCACGAACACGAACAGAATGAGGATGGCGCCGGCGTAAATCATCACTTGGGCGACGGCGATGAATGGCGCGCTCAGCAAAACGTACAAGGCGGCAAGTGAAACAAACACCACCGCAAGACACAATGCCGAGTACACCGCACTCCGCACTGCCACGACACCCATCGCTGCGACGACAGCAAGCCCGGCAAAAAAATAAAAGATGAGCAGGTCCATTTATTTCTTCATCTCACGAATCTTGTCGTTGATTTCCTTGCAATGTTGTGTCTCGTGATTGTAAATCACCACCAACAAATCTTTGAGCGGAATCTCACCCGCGATGGGATGCTCGCCGCGCAGTTCAAGTTGTTGAGGCGTCAAACTTTCCAGAAATGCCAATAACTCTTGATGCGCCGCAGCGAGTTCCGCCCGCACCTCGCCAAACGACATTGCTTGGCGTTTGGCAACCTGACGCGCATTATAGTAATCGTTGTTGTAATCTTCGGGCAGTTGCGGATTCTCGCCCGCCGCAAAGCGTTGCGCCATACGCGTCATTCCACGTTTCGCACCGACTAAATGCGCAATCGCATCTTTCACTGACCAGTCCGGCGTAACCATCCATGTTGTCGCTTGGTCTTCACCGAGTTGATCGAGTGTCCGCGTCATCATCGCGCACGCTTCGTTCAACTTGGCTGCAATCGGTTCGAGTTCCTTCAGCATCATCGCCTCCGTTGGACAAATTTGCAAACTTGTCCTATCGCCCAAGCCAGACCAACCCAATCGCCGTGATAAAGATGTTTGCCAATGCGAGCGGGAACAAGACTTGCCAGCCAAACCGCATCAATTGATCGTACCGAAAACGCGGCAACGTGCCCCGCACCCACATCAAGACAAAGATGAAAAACAGAACTTTGATGACGAGCCACCACACGCCGGGAAACAAACCGAACGGTCCTTGATAGCCGCCCAGAAACATCGTCGCGGCGATGGCGCAGACGGTCGTCATATTGATGTACTCTGCCATATAGAACAGAGCAAACTTGAGCGAGGAATATTCGGTTTGATAACCAGCGACCAGTTCGGTCTCCGCTTCTGGCAAATCAAACGGTAAACGATTGATCTCGGCGGTCGCCGCCACCAAATAGATGATAAAGCCCAGCGGTTGCCAGACCACATTCCAAATCGTTGCCTGTTTGTTCACAATGTCCACGAGACTAAGTGAGCCATTAATCATCAGCACGCCCACCAGCGCGAGTCCCAACGACACTTCGTAACTAATCATCTGCGCCGTCGAACGCAACGCACCGAACATCGAGTACTTGTTGTTCGATCCCCAGCCACCCAACACAATGCCGTACACGCCCAGCGATCCCATCGCCAGAATGAACAACAGGGCAACGTTGACATCCGCGATGTAGAAATCAATATGATAACCAAAAATTTCCGCCGAGGGGTGCAGGGGGATGACCGCCCACGCGATCAACGCGGTCGCCACGGCGATGCCGGGCGCAATCGTGTAGATGATCTTGTCGGCTTGGGCGGGCCAAATATCTTCCTTAAAGATCATCTTGATCGCATCGGCGATAGGTTGCAGAACCGCAATGCCGCCAATCGCCCCCACGCGATTGGGTCCAATGCGTGCCTGAATCTTGGCAACCACGTATCGCTCGAGCAAGGTGAGGTACGCAAAACCACCCAACAACACCACAATCACGATAATGGTTTTGATAAGGGCTTCGATAATCGTAATAACCAATGGATCGAGGGTCACCAGGATTTATTCCTTTTTCAGCTGTTCGATGATTTCGTCCAACTTTTCATTCGTAAGGTCTTGGGCATGGCGTTGACCATCAATGAGCATCACCGGCGCGTGATCACATCCACCCAAACATTCCGCTTCTTTCAGCGTAACCGCGCCATCCGGCGAGGTTTCGCCGGCGTGACACCCCAACTTGTGTTCCAAATGTTCCAGCATTTCGTCGGCGCCACGCAAGGCGCAGGGTAAATCGGTACAGAACATGATCGTGTGCCTGCCCGGTTTTTCGCGCGCGTACATCGTGTAAAACGTTGCTACGCCATTCACTTCGGTTTTGGACAAGCCGAGCAAATCGCCAATGTCTTGAATGGCTTCATCCGGCAACCAACCGATTTCGTGTTGCGCCAGATGCAACGCCGGCATCACCACCGAGCGTTTGTCTGGGTACTGGGTGGTGAGTTTTTGAATGATTTGTCTAGTTTGCTGCGATAACATACTCTCCCCTCAACTTTCTGCTCAGTCCCACTCAAACCCACCCTTGCGCCAGATATACACATAACCCACCAACAGAATCGCGACGAAGATTGCCATCTCGATCAACCCAAACAATTTGAGTTGATTGAACAAGACCGCCCACGGGTAAAAGAAAATGATCTCGATATCGAACAGAATAAAGAGCACGGCGGTCAAGTAGTATTTGATGGAAATTCTTCGTCGCGCAGAACCAAACGGCGGCATGCCCGATTCATAGGGCGCAAGTTTTGCCGGGTGAGGACGGCGAGGACCGGTGATAAAAGAAAAGGTCAGCGCGATTGCCGCAAACGCGACGGCAACAATGATCATGATGAGAATAGGCAAGTAATCTATCGGCATTGGCGACCTGATAAAAGGATTTCAGATTAACTTTGTGAATCATATTACATTTTGCGCGGATTGTCAAAAATTTTTCAGCAACCAAAAACGCGCGACTCGGCGCCGCGCGTGCTCGTTCTAAGAGCGCATTTGAACAGTGGGTTATTGTTGGGCAAATTTGCAAATTTGCCCAACGAGAAGGCATTTTTGAATTTTCAAATGCCCTCTTAATGTTTGTGTTCGGGATCGGGCATATGCATCATCGGTCCGTTTTTCAAAAATTTTTCCGGATCTTTTTGAAACGCGACCAGACACCCTTTGGCACAGAAATAATACGTCGTGCCCTTATAGTCCCATTTCCATTTGGCGGTACTTTCCTCCACCATCATCCCGCACACCGGGTCCTTGTGTTGCATTTGCAATCCTCCTTTTTGGATTTTTTCTACTTGACCGCATCAATGCCGATAAATAAATTGCCGATCAAACGATTCACGCGACGAACACGAAAACCGGCTTGTTCCACTGCCACTAACGTATCGCGATTCAAATGACAATTGCCGGCGATGCGGCACCACATTGGCGTGAGCACATCCTGCATCGCCGCGATGAAACGATTTTGCACTCGCACATGTTCAACCAAGCGCAACGCGCCGCCGGCTTTCAACACCCGCCGCACCTCGCCCAACGCATAGATGGGGTCACCGATACTGCAAAACGTGAGTGTCCCTACCACCGCATCGAACGACTCTTCGGCAAAAGGCAACGCTTCTGCGCGCGCTTGAGACAAACCGATGACGGTACCATTTCGGCGGGTGCGCGCCCGTTGCAATGATTCGCCATCCGGGTCAATGGCTGCAATCGCTTGCGCCTTCCGATAATGCCGCAAATTCAAACCCGTGCCGACACCTATCTCCAGCACGCGTCCTTGTGCCGCGCTCACCGCCCATTCGCGCCAACGACGCACTCCCAACGCATCGAGCGGAGCAATCACCGGATCGTAGATCTGCGCCAAACATTTGCCCATCGTCAGGCACACCGGGTTACTTGTGCGCGCGAACGGCGGCGCGGAGCATCTCTAGCGTGGGCACACCTTTCAATCCTGCCGGTGTACGATACACGCGACACTGCATTGCAAATTGATCTTGCCCGGGTTCGGCAAAGGGGTCTTGGCCGTTCAGGCGAATCGTCGGCGAACCAAGAAATTTTTGCGCGATGGCTTCTGCATCATCATGCACTTGAATCATCTCAATCGGTGCGTCAACCCCTTCTTCGCGCAACACCTGGGCGAGCAGTTCTTGTGCACGCAAGTACGAGGGGCACCCCGCAAACCACAACAACTCAACTTTCACTCGTCTCTCTCCTTAAATTGCCGGTGCTTTGAATCCGCGCAAGCGCAACGAATTCGTGACAACAAAGACCGATGAGAACGCCATCGCCGCCGCCGAGATCATTGGGTTGAGCAGAATGCCAAAGAATGGATACAACACCCCTGCCGCCACTGGAATCCCCAAGACATTGTAAAAGAACGCCCAGAACAAGTTGCCGCGAATCGTACGAATCGTTTGTTTGGACAAGGCAATCGCCGTTACCACGCCGCGCAAATCGCCGGACATGAGCGTGATCTCTGCCGCTTGCATGGCAACATCGGTGCCGGGGCCAATCGCAATCCCCACATCGGCTTGCGCAAGCGCGGGCGCATCGTTGATCCCATCGCCCACCATCGCCACGCGTTCACCTTGCGCTTGCAATTCTTTGACCTTGTCGGCTTTTTGGTGCGGCAACACTTCGGCAAAGTAATGCTCAATGCCAACCTGACGGGCAATCGCCGCCGCCGTGCGCGGATTATCGCCGGTCAACATATACACTTTCAAGCCCAGTTTCTTCAATGCGGCAACCGCCGCTTTGGAATTGGGTTTCAACGTATCCGCCACCGCGATCACCCCGGCGGGCTTGCCATCAATCGCCGCGAACATCGCCGTCTTGCCTTCATCCGCCAATTGACTGGCCTTGGCATCCAAACCATTCAAGCCGATGCCGGCGTCCATCATCAATTTATGATTGCCGACCAACACCTCGTGCCCATCAATCCGTGCGCGCACCCCATGTCCCGCCACCGCACCAAACTCGGTTGGCTCGCTCAGCGTTACCCCGATCTCTTGCGCGTACTTGACGATGGCTTGACCGAGCGGATGCTCACTATTCTTTTCCGCCGATGCTACTAACTGCAAAAAGGTTTCCGGTTTCAGGTTTAAGGTTTCAGCGTCTGAACCGGCAACTTGCAACTTGAAACTCGAAACCACATCCGTTACCGCTGGTGCACCTTGCGTCAATGTGCCTGTCTTGTCCAAAATGATCGCCGTAACCTTGTGCGCCGTCTCCAACGCACCGCCGCTGCGAATCAACACGCCATTCTCCGCCCCTTTGCCGGTGCCCACCATAATCGCGGTGGGTGTCGCCAGACCTAGCGCGCACGGACACGCGATAATCAACACCGCGACGAAATTCGTAAAGGCGTTGGTAAAGACCGGTGCTTGTCCCCAAATCATCCAAACCACAAACGTCGTCAACGCAATAACCACCACAATTGGCACAAACACCGCCGAAATTTGATCCGCAAGGCGTTGAATGGGCGCTTTCGATCCTTGTGCCTCTTCGACGAGTTTGATGATTTGAGCCAGCACGGTTTCACGTCCTATCTTGCGCGCTTCGAATTTGAACGCGCCCATCTTGTTGAGCGTCGCGCCGATCACCGGATCGCCCACTGTTTTTTCGACCGGCAAACTTTCGCCGGTGATCATAGACTCGTCAATCGCTGAGCGACCGGCAACGATCACGCCATCCACCGGAATTTTTTCGCCGGGGCGCACGCTCACAATATCGCCCACGCGCACTTGGTTGACCGGGATTTCGATTTCTTGTCCATCGCGTTCCACCCGCGCCGTCTTGGCTTGGAGTTGCATCAATTTCTTGATCGCTTCCGAGGTTTGCCCTTTGGCGCGCGCTTCCAGATACTTGCCCACTTTGATGAGCGTAATGATCACCGCCGCGCTTTCAAAATACAAATGCTCGCCGATGAACACACCGAACACGCCCGCTAAAACAACAATGACGCTGTACCAATATGCCGCATTCGTACCCAACGAAATGAGCAAGTCCATATTCGGCGCGCCGGCACGAAGCGATTTCCACGCGCCGCGATGATAACTGCGTCCAACGTAAAATTGGACTGGCGTTGCCAATGCTAACGCGATCCAATCGAAGGTGGGCGATTTCAAGAACCAGGGCAAGGCACTGTGCATGCCCATACCTAAGGCGAGAACATCATGCGTCATCACCAACACAAAGAGCGGCGCCGTGAAAAGAATCCCGATGATCAAATCGCGCCATTCACGTTGGCGTTCTTGCTCGCGCAAGTCGCGTTCCCGGTCCACCAATTCTTCCGATTGGTCACCCAGCTCGAGCACCTCATAACCGGTCTCTTCGACCGCGCGTTTCAATTCTGCAATCGTAACTGCACCGGGAATCATCTCGACCGTGGCACGTTCGGTGGCAAGATTCACGTTGACGTTGAGGACCCCGGGAACTTGTTTGAGTCCGTTCTCCACGTGCATCACACACGAGGCGCACGTCATCCCGCCAATCGGCAGAGTGATCTTGTCCACCACTACATCGTATCCCACATCGCGTACGGCAGCGACCATTTGATCTATATTCGTTTTTGAGGGGTCAAACTGCACCGTCGCGCGTTCATTTGCTAGATTGACGGTGGCGTTCTGAACGCCCGCCACACTTTTCAAGCCGTGCTCAACGTGTACCACACACGAAGCGCACGTCATGCCGCTGATGGGCAAAGTAACTTGTTTCAGAGACATTGGTATCTCCTCAGATCGCAAATACAATAGCTCTCTCGATCTATCGTTGGCGATCTAGATTTTAGATTTTGCTCGTGGTCTCAAATACATCCAGCAACTCTCGAATCACGCGCTCGCGTTCTTTGGGCTTGTTGCTACGAATGGCTGTGGTAACGCAATGTTTCATATGGCGTTCAAGCAAGAGGGTGTTGAGTTTGTCCAATGCCCTTTCGATGGCTTGGGTTTGCTTGATAATATCAATGCAATACGCATCTTCTTCGATCATCCGTACAACCGCCCCCATATGCCCTTGAATACTCAGCGCGCGGTTTTTGAGTTGTTGTTTGTGTTCGTCCATCCGGCCCGACTCCTACCCCACCCCCCACCGGAGGGGGTACGTTGCTTCAAGTATATCCCCTCACGTATCTTTTGTCAAATAGAAAAACCGCCGGGAGTTTTCCCGGCGGAGTGGTGTTTTACGACGAGCCGTTTGCTGTATGCTGGCTTTGCCATTGCTCGAAAAAGAATAATGCCATTGCCCAAATCACGCCCGCGACCGGAATGCCAAAGAACGCTCCCCAAAACCCACCCATCCGAACGCCGATCAGAATCGCCGCGAACACCAACAAGGGATGCAAGCCGAGGACGTCACTAAGCACGCGCGGCATCAGCACATTAACAATGACGAATTGGTAGCCAAAGAGGATCAGCACAATCCATAAAATAACCGTTGGCGTTTGGAAAAGCGCCACCAACAGTGGCGGAAGCAAGGCGAGAAAAGGTCCAATGAGTGGAATCAACATGAACAAGCCGGCAAAGAGACTCGCCACGAGAACATAATCCAAGCCAAAGAATGTCATAACCGCCGCTGTGCCAATCGCCACCAAAAATGCTTGCAACAATTGTCCCCGCAAAAATCCGCCAAAGGTGCGGTTGACACTTGCCGTCAAGAACCGGACTTCTTCAAGGAGATTCGGTGGTACCCCGCGCATCACGGCTTGGCGCAACCGCGGTCCATCCATGGTCATAATAAAACCAATGATCAATACTAAAAACACGTTCGCCAGCAGATTCACAAGACCCGCAAAAATTCCCAACACGTTTTGAATGATGGTTGCCGTGTACGCTTGCAAACTATTCAAGGCGTTATCCACAATTTGCTGAACATTGATGCGCACACCAAACTGCGCCAATTGATTTTGCACCCAACGGCTGGCGGTAGGAATTTGTTCAACATAATCGGGCAGATGGCTGGCTAATTGGGTAAGTTGAGTAATGACCGGCGGTACCAAGAGCGCCGCCGTGATCACAATCGTCAACCCCAGCACGACATAGACAATGATCACTGCCGCCGTACGTGAAAATCGAAACCGGCAGAGTGCTTGGGCGCGTGATTCCCCAAACATTGTTTGGAACGCCGGGAAGAACACGGCGAGCAGTGGCTGCTGACTCAATTGGGAGACGAATGGATCGAGAATGAAAGCAACCAGCCATCCGAGCGCAAAGAGGAGCAACAAATCGGCATAGCCGCTGATGGCTTGCCAAAGCAACTGCGCCAAAAACATGGCGGCGATGAGGATGAGGAGAACCAGCAAGAGGTTGATCAAGCGATGACGCACGGCACTATCCATTCGCTGTTCCTTTGGGCGAAACGCGCTTGACCCAACTGAAGACCAACACGGCAAGCGAGCCGATCAAAAGCCCACCAAACCCAACAATCGGAAACCATGGGATGGATGGCGTGCCATCAGCATAGACCCCAAAGCCATCGAATCCCACATCGCCGCTCTGTCCCACCACCAATTCGACGGTGTGTGTGCGGCGTGGTAAATTCCGCGCGATGGGGATGCGGACTTGCCACTCCTCGTTTGGCGCAGAAAGGTCAATATAACTGTTTCCGTTGACATCCAAAGGCAAGGTGGGAACTGTTTGTCCGTCCAAGGTAACCCACGCCCGGCCAGCCGTGGGACCACGTTGCATCACCCAATCAAAACCATCGCCATAAAATTTGATGCTCGCGCGCGCGCCGGGTTGCCGGGTTACTAAAACACTGGCTCCACTTGCCCGCTCATTGAGCAGGGGTTGCCAATTGCCGCTTAGGGTGGCGGCTGGGTTGGTTTCTTGATATGAACCAACTTGAGCCACTTGGGGAAACGTTGCCACTTCTTTTAGACGCAAATAGACCAAACGCGCCGTAAAGTCCACATCCACCATTCGGAAATAATAATCGGCACGATTGGGGGGAATGTCGCCCACTTGGCGAAAGTACCAGATGTTGAACACACCGACCCAGGGCCAATGGGCGCGGGCTTGCTGAATCCCGCGCACGGTGTAATCGGCTTGCTCGGCTTCGGTAACGCGACCCCAGTACAAAAGGTCGTTGGGAAAATCGGCGGGGGCGGCATTCCAACCATACTCGTTGATCCAAACGGCTTTGTTCGCATCGCCATACTTTTCCATAATTTGGCGCGCGAGTACGACACGTTGGAAATTAAGTTGATTTGGATCGGGGGGATCGTCGGGGGTGGCGCGCAAGCCAAAGGCGTTCGCCGACAAGATATCGAATGAGTCTTTGATGCCGGCTTGGTAGAGCGCCTCGAGATAATCCAAATCGTTCATATTGCGCCAGTAGGGCGAATCGGCTGCCCAGCCCTCGCCCAGCGTGATGGCGAGTGGCGCGGAGAGCACGCGGACGTTGGGGTTAGCGGCTTTGGCACGCGCATATGCTAGTTTGAGCATCGCCGCATAGCCGGCGGGATCCACGGGCCGATTGCCCCATTCGGGAAAAATGTTGGGCTCGTTCCAAATCTGGATATAGTTGACCCGGCCGGTATATCGGCGCACAAACGCCTCGATGAAATCGCCGTAATCGTTGAGATCCTCGGGCGGGGCTTGGGGAATGGATTTGTCCTTGCGCGCCCACGCGGGCGGACGATCTAAACGCGCGATGACCTGCAAACCGTACTTTTCAAACGTGGCGATGATTTGATCCGATTTTTCCCAATCGAATTGATTTTTGCGTTTCTCGATTTCTTCCCACGAGAATTGTTGCTTTGCCCAGACGATCCCGGCTTCGCGCGCCATCCGCACCGTTCGATCACGTTTCCAATCCTCTACTTCGCGATCCAGAAAGAAATTGGCGCCATAGGGATTGACGTCCGTATTGGGAATGGTACGCGGAGGGAACACCAGGGGGGCAGAGTTTTCGGCTTCCCAAGTGAGACCGCTCTGCACCAAGCCCGCCAGCGATACCATCGCCATCAGCAAAAGAAGAATGTGGACCAGACGTGATTTCAAAAAAGAAACCCCCAAGTTTAGATGATACAATGATAGCACAACGATTCACTGGCGTCAAAACGAGGGGGTAATTTGTAATTCACTCAGGAAAGTCCTTTGACAGGCGGTTCAAACCATTGCCATCGCAAGCGTTCACGCTTTTTCGGTTTCGAGGATAGGAGAGACAAATCGCCGACTCGTCTGTACACTCTTCTGCGTGAACGCTTGCGGCCCCTACCCAAAGCCAGCCTGCGAAGGCAGGCTTGGGGTGTTGTGGCTGCGACTTCAGTCGCCCGCTCCGACTTGGCAACAGCCCTGTTCTGGACTTGAAATATCTCGCTGTTCAGGATATACTGAAGACAATCGCAGCGATGCGATCAAAAATATTCTCGAGTCCAAGGAGGGAAGGGGAATCAAGATCAGCAGAGGAAGGTCCGGATGGATTTTATTTGCGCCTCCAGCTTTTTGTTTGTGTCTGGACGTTGGAAGGTTGATGGGCTGCACGTTCGATGCCTTTCCTCCAACTTCCAGCCTCCAAATTCCAACAGAGAGGAGAGCCAATGAATCGCACGGTGGACATTGTGGGCGTCGGGTGGAGTGGTTTTCGCTCGATTTCATCCGACCTATCGTACAAAGAAATGATGTTTGAAGCCGCCACGCGCGCCTATGCCGATGCCGGAATTAGCGTGCGCGACGATGTGCAAGGTTTCGTTACCGCCGCCGAAGATTATCACGAAGGGACGAGCATCTTTGACGAGTACACGCCGGATCAACTTGGGGCGGCATTGCGACCGATGCACACGATCAGCGGCGATGGCTTGCACGCTTTGGCGGCGGGTTATATGCAAGTCGCGTCCGGTTTGATGGATGTCGTCGTCGTCGAAGCGCACAGCAAAGCGTCCAACATTCTCACGCTCGATCACATTACCGCGTTTGCACAAGACCCCACGTTCGAGCGACCGCTCGCGCTCAATCCGGTCGCGCTCGCCGGGCTGGAAATGCAAATACTGATGAGCGCGGGACGATTCACGCTGGAACAATGCGCGCAGGTCGTCGTGAAAAACAAGAACAATGCGCTAGCAAATCCAGCGGCGGCGTTTGGTGCAGCAATCGGACGCAAAGCGGTGTTGGAATCCCAGATGGTTGCCTCGCCGTTGACGCGCTTGATGGCGGCGTCGCACGCGGATGGGTGCATCGTTTTCGTCCTCGCCGATTCGGAGACTGCCAAGCGGTTGAAAGGCAAACCCGTTCGCATTCGCGGCGTGGGGTGGGCAAACGATACGCCCGCGCTCGATTCGCGCGATTGGATGGATGCCAAGTATGCGCGCAAATCGGCGGAGATGGCGTACCGGGTTGCCGGGATTCAGCATCCGCGCAGTGAAATTGATTT
>DAOUAL010000046.1:0-35777 GCA_034433515.1 Anaerolineae bacterium
TTCTCGGTTGGCTCTTTACTCCCAGCGCGATGATCGTCGCGCAAGTAATCATTGCGTTTCCGCTGGTTGCCGGCTTGACGATGAGCGCGGTGCAGGCGATTGATCCGGCGTTGCGTTTGCAGATTCGCTCGTTAGGCGCGACGCATTGGCAAGAAACGTGGACGATTCTGCGCGAGGCACGCATCGGTGTGATGGCGGCGATTGTGGCGGCATTCGGCGGCATCATCTCCGAAGTGGGCGCGGTAATGCTCGTGGGTGGCAACATCGAAGGCAAAACCCGCGTGCTGACGACTGCCATCGTCCTGAACACCCGCACCGGCGATTTTGCGTTGGCGATGGCGTTGGGAATCATCTTGCTCGCGCTGGCGTTCATCGCCAATGTGGCATTGTTGCGTTTGCAAGGCAAAACGTAAAAATCTCACGCCAAGTTCGCAAAGGTTTTTGAATGATATTTTGCGTTCTTGGCAAGAGTCAAAACTTTTTCCGTACAAGGTCTCGTGCGTAAAACGTGAAGCCTCCAGTGGAAACTATTTATCGCATTGAACATTTGCGCAAAGAATACAATGCGCGTGTGGTCGTGGACATTGAGCGTTTGGAGGTGCGTGCGGGAGAAATCCTGGCACTGGTGGGACCCAGTGGCGCGGGCAAGTCGACGTTGCTACGTCTGCTCAACTTTTTGGAAACACCAACAAGTGGAAAAATATTTTTTCAAGGTCAACCGGTGAATGGCGCACTCGCGCTCGACACGCGTCGCCAGGTGACCACCGTGTTTCAACGGCCGATCTTGTTACGCGCCTCCGTGCGCGAGAATGTGGCGTATGGACTGGGCTTGCGCGGCAAACCCGGCGATGGGCGCGTTGATGAAATGCTCGCGCGCGTGGGTTTGAGTGATCTTGCCAACGCACCCGCGCACAAACTCTCCGGCGGCGAGATGCAACGCGTCGCTCTGGCGCGCGCGCTCGTCATCGAACCGCGCGTGCTGTTGCTCGACGAACCGACCGCGAACCTCGATCCGTACAATGTTGGCTTGATCGAAGAAATCGTGCGCGAACACAATCGCGCGCGCGGAACGAGCATTGTGTTGGTAACGCATAATGTCTTTCAAGCCAAGCGCTTGGCGCATCGTGTTGGCTTGATGCTATCCGGCAAGATCATCGAAGTGCAAGACAACCCCGTGTTCTTTGGCTCCCCTTCCGATCCGCGCACCGCCGCCTTTGTGCGCGGCGAGATGGTGTATTGATGATAAGCCCCCGGTTTCTCTGAGAAAACGGGGGCTGGATTCATTTGTGCAAATGCCGCGCCGCGATGAACGCGAGTCCACGCTTGGTCAACTCCTCCGCCGTGCGATTCAACGCCGCGTGCTTATCCATATAGTTCTGTAACAGCGTCGGCATCAAACCGCGCGCCTCCACCTCCGCTTTCGGCAAAAAGTATTCCAGAATGTCGGACGGATGTTCGCGTGTCATTTCCACTTCGGGATCGCCGCCCTCGTGCTTGGCTGAAATATTCTTGACGTGTGTTGCCAGTTCCATCAATTCAGCGCGGCGATTGTATGGCTGGCGCACGATGTGCTTGTAGCACTCGGTAATGTGATGCTCGATGCGGACGACATCTTCAAAGCCGAACGCTTTGCGAATATTCGCCGCGGCTTCAATCGTGGCATTGTTCACCGAGTTGCTGAGGTTGAAACCGATGAGTGGGGTCGTGCCGTCCGGGCGCGCGAACAGTTTCGCCATCATCAACGTCCACAGGATAAAGTACGGATTGTCGTTGCCCACAAACACGGAAATCTTGAACTCGTTGTTGATGCCCAAACGATGAATCACATAGCCGATGAGAATCGTTCCCGCGTTGATGTTGAGCACCTGATAGATGCCATAGTTGGTGTAATAGTACAGAAACTCGTCAAGCCATTTGAGCGCGTATTCATTGGGTTCACCGATGCCACCGAAATACCCGGTGATCGTGTCGGGTCCGCCCAGATGGACGTTCGATCCATCCGTGCCTTTCGTATCGAGTGTGTCCACGTACGACGCACCAATCGCTTGCATCGCCGCCATGCCGGCAAGTAGATCGCCTTGATCCTGCTCCGACTCTTTCATATAGCGCACGCGGATAAAGCGTCCCGGCATCAATTCTTTTTTCTCGATGGCTTGCTTGGCTTGTGCAATGAGCCACGGGAAATATTGGAACGCGCTGATTTCGAGCGTAACCGCGTACGCTTTTTTGAATTTCATGGTATCGGCGGCATCGCCCAACACCTTGCGCCGATAATCGGCGACGCTGATGAATGCGCCCTTGTCGCGCTGTGCGATGAGCCATTCCAGGTCGGGCAGATAAGGTGATTTCATATCGCGCAGACGTTTCATCAAGTTAGGGAGCGAGCGCGCTTGTTCCGATTTGCGATTGATCTCGTCAATCGTCCCGTACTTGGCAATGACCTTCATCACGTCGTTGACGAGTTTGTTTTTCGGATCGAGCAGGAAATCGTTGATGGCGGCGAGGTTGCTTGCAGGAATCTTTAGTTGTTTGCGCAGTTTGTCGTTCATTCGATTCTCCTTTGAGAATGGGATACGCAACACGTGCTACGTATTGCGTTATTTTCCCAGCATCTTGAGCAACTCGGCGTACTCTTCGTCTTTGATGCCAAACCAATTTTCCGGTTGCGGGAATTTGCGCGTCGTTACCTCTTCCACGTATTGCTTCAATCCATCGCCGATCACTTTGCCGGCATCGCCAAATACCTTTGCCATCTTGGGTTTGAACTTGGGATACAAATTGAACATATCGTGGAAGATGAGCAATTGCCCGTGCGCGTGCGGACCCGAACCGAGACTGATGATCGGAATGCTGGCGCGTTTCGTGATGAGTTCGCACACGCGGTCGGGGACCATTTCAAGCAGGATGGCATAGCACCCGGCATCTTCGAGGGCTTTGGCATCGTCAATAATTTTCTTGGCTTGGAGCGCGCCTTTGCCTTGCACTTTGTATCCACCGAGCGCGGACACGCTTTGGGGCGTCAAGCCCAAGTGTCCCATGCATGGGATGCCGGACTTGACAATGCCTGCCACACGATCTGCCATTTCGATGCCGCCCTCCAATTTCACCGCGTCGCACGCGCCTTCTGCCATAAAGCGACCGGCGCATCGAATCGCTGTTTCGACGGAGGGCTGGTACGTCATATACGGCATATCGCCGATGAGCCACGCGTTGGGCGTGCCACGGCGCACCGCTTGTACGTGTGGCATCATCACATCTTGCGTTACCGGCAACGTCGAATCGTAACCGAGGATCGTCATTCCGAGCGAATCGCCGACGAGCACCATATCAATGCCGGCTTTTTCAACCAGGTCCGCCATCGGATAATCATAACACGTGATCATTGTGATCGGTTCACCGTGACGCATCTTGTCATAGAGATAACCCAGAGTAACTTTTTGCCGTTTTGTTTCCGCCATCGCACGCCTCCTTTAGAAAAATGAAAAACCTGTCTGCGCGTGAATCAACACGCGGCGAGACAGGCAATCGGCAACGGTGATGCTGGCGTCCTTGCCAGTCTCGTTGAAATTATAACGCGCGATGCGCCAGATGTCAAAGAAATGTGTTGACGATAGGTATGAAAAATGCATTTGACTTGCCCGATGATTTGATTATAATCGTAACTGCTCAATTACATACGCGATGAGGCTCGCAACAACTGTCGGCTTGCCGACTGATAGCCTCTACGGTTTTTTTCCCGTAGGGGCTTTTTGTTTGTCAAACGATGGATATTTTGACGTTTAATCTAGTGAATGCATTTCATCAAGAAGCCGAGTGTCCCGTTTGCTACTTGAAGCGGATATATGAAGCGCGCTATATTTTCACGTTGCTCTGGGAGAATGTGAATGATGGTGATACCCGTGTGCGCTTTGTAACCGCGTTGGGTTTTTGTCGCAAACATGCGTGGCAACTGGCGGAAACCGAACGCGACCGGTTTGGCGGAGGACTGGGCACTGGCATTCTCTACCAAGATTTGACCCACCGAGCACAGCAAGGCTTAGCCGAGTTGCGCCAGCGGGAGAATCTTTTGGCACGTCTGTCTTGGCTGGAACGCGGACGCCAAAGGGCGCGCCAGTGGTTGAGGCGCAACTCGGTTGAGCGGTACATCATTAGGTTTCCTTCCGCGCTGGTTGCGCAGACGGAATGCCGGGTGTGTCAGATTGGCCGCGAGACCGAGGCGTCGTACGTGAATGGGTTGGGGAAAGCATGTGTTGACGAAGAGTTTCGTGAACGGTATCGCGCATCGGTGGGATTGTGTTTGCCTCATTTGCGCGCCGTACTTGAAGCAACCAATGATCAGCCGACACGGATATTCTTGATCGAAACTGCCGAAGCCAAGTTGGAGACGTTGGCGCATCAATTGTCCGAATACCTCCGCAAGCAGATTTGGGACTATCGCGACGAACCTAAAATTGCTGAAGAGCAATCGGCGTGGTTGCGTGCCGTCGAGTTTTTTGTGGGCAAGCCATGAGTTTGAACGAATACCAGCGACGCGCCCTGGCGGTAACGTTGCGTCATCTGGAAGAGACGCTTGCCAATATCGAGCGTGTGATGAATCACGACGAGTACGGTATCTTGTATCGGCGGGTGGCTGCGTTCACCCCGCCTCAACGCGCGCAAATGAAGCGGCTCATCCAAACGATGCGGGAAGAGATTCGTCGCGCCGCTATCACGTTCGACTTGCCGATCGAAGAGCAGGACGTAGTGCGTTACATTGCTGGCACACTGGTGTTGACGTGGGAGATGTTGGAAGAGATGCGTCCGCGCAAGTTGGGCAACTATGGTGCAGTGGATCCCACGCTCGAAGAAACACTCGATCCGATTCTACAAAGATTGATTGAATTATCGTTTCAAATCACGGACATGGCGCGTGGTGAGAATTTAGAATGAGATTATAGGGAGGAAGCAGACCATTGGACAGTCTAGTAATGGGCGCACTTGTGCTGATTGCCGCCCTGCTGGGTTATCGTTTTGGCATTGCGGTTGCCATTTTTGAGATTGCCGCTGGCGCAATCGCGGGCAATCTGTTGGGATTTCAAGTCAGTCCTTGGCTACAAACGTTTGCGGATTTTGGCTCACTGCTCTTGATTTTCATCGCCGGGTCGGATATTGACAGTGAAACGATGGTGCGCAAATTCAAACCGGTTGGCTTGATCGGTGGGATTTCGTTTTTTGCGCCGTTCTTCGTTGTATTGGGTTTTGGATTGTTTGTACAGCAGTGGGATGCGCCACGCGCACTTCTTATTGGCATCGCGAGTTCGACGACTTCGGTAGCGGTTACGTATCCCGTTCTACGCGATTCAGGGTTGCTCAAACGCGATTTGGGCAAGATTCTACTGCTCGTCGCCTTCGTGCCCGATTTTTTGGTCACGCTCGCGCTCTTTATTTTCTTTAGTGAGATTGGGGTGCAGACTCTCGCGATTATTCTGTTGCTCGCGTTGTCGATTTTCGTCCTGCGTTTTGTCAGTGGGCGCGTCTTTCGCCGCGTCGGTGAAACATCCTCGGAAATCAAACTGCGATTTATATTCTTTGTGTTGTTTGCGCTGGCTTTTATTTCCGAGCGTGGTAATCTGCACGCCAGTCTCGCGGTCTTTATCCTCGGCATCCTGGTGAGCGAGTTGATGAAAGAACAGGAGGAAACGGACAAACGCTTGCGCGCCGTCGCCTTTAGCATCTTTGTCCCAGCGTTCTACTTTAAAGCCGGTTTACTCTTTTCATTCAGCGCGGTCGTGCAAAACTTGCTCACCATCATCGTCTTGCTCGCGCTGGCGTTTGGTGCAAAATTCATTGGCGTTTATTTGGTTGGCAAGCCATATCTCAAGGAGCAGACGCGTTATGGCGCAATCTTGATGAACGCCCGCCTCACGTTCGGGACGATCGCCGCGACGTAGGGCGTAACGCACGGTATCATCAACCAGCAATATTTTTCAATTTTGATCAGTACGATTATTCTTGCTTCGGCGGTGGCGCTGATTCTCAGCGGCAAGCCGCCGCTGCCCGTTGAAATTGACGAAGTATAAGGAGGCAACATGAAAATGAGCGGTGCCGCACAGCGGCTGATTATTTACATTGGCGAAAGCGACGAGTGGGAAGGCGAACCACTCTCGCGCTGGTCAAGAAATTTCGTGAGATGGGGATCGCGGGCGTGACAGTGGTGCGCGGCATCATGGGGTATGGCGCAAACAATCGCATCCACAAAGCCAAACTACTTACGTTTTCTGAAGATATGCCCATTCGGATCGAGGTGGTGGACAAGCCCGAGTACATCCAACAACTTTTGCCGGTGTTGGACGAAATGGTCGTGGATGGACTGATTGCGATTTCCAACGTCGAGGTTGTGCGCTATTCCCAAGACCCCAAGAAAAGTGCGCGTTTTGCGATGGGGGAATGACTTGACGGCACTAAGTCAGTTCGTGGCATTGCGCCGTCCGCCAGCGAGTAAACTCGCTGGCCAAAAAAGTGAAAGCCGACTTAATCATTCAGCCGTGCGGTTTACCGCTCGGCAACTTTGACTCGAAATTGGTGCTAGATGAACCATTTGTCAACATTTACTTCATTAAGTTTGACCAAAGCCAACGCTGTTAAATTTGTCATCCTACTTGGGATGGTCAGTCTGTTTGCGGACGCAACGTACGAAGGCGCACGCAGTATCGCGGGACCATATCTCGCGTTACTGGGTGCGAGCGGAACGGTCGTGGGAATCGTCGCGGGCTTTGGCGAACTGGTTGGCTATGGGTTGCGTCTCGTGTCGGGATATTTGAGTGATCGCACGCATCGCTATTGGGCAATCACGTTAGTCGGTTACGCGATCAATTTGCTCGCGGTGCCGTTCTTGGCATTGGCAGGACGCTGGGAAATTGCCGCTGCGCTGTTGATTGCCGAGCGCGTTGGCAAAGCGATTCGCAATCCATCGCGCGATGCGATGCTTTCGTATGCGACCAAAGAAACCGGGCGTGGCTGGGGCTTTGGCTTACACGAGGCGATGGATCAGATTGGTGCGATTGCTGGACCGGTGATTGTCACGATCGTCATTGCAACGCAAAACAACTATTCCGCCGCATTTGCCAGTCTGGCTATTCCAGCCGTGCTTGCATTATCGGTGTGGTTGATGGCGCGCTGGCTCTATCCGCGTCCGCAAGATTTGGAGCCGACCACATCTGAACTCAAGACACAAGGATTCCCGCGCGCGTACTGGATTTACCTCGCGGCAGTTGCGCTCGTTGCGGCGGGCTAGGTGGACTTTCCGCTGATTGCGTATCACTTTGAAAAAGTGTCGTCGGTGCCTAACACGTGGATCCCACTTTTGTATGCCATTGCGATGGGCGTGGACGCAATCGCGGCATTGTTGTTCGGTCGCTGGTTTGATCGTGTTGGTATTCCGATCCTGATGGTCGTCTCGCTGATCTCGGCTTTTTTCGCGCCGCTTGTCTTCCTTGGAGGCTTCGCTCTGGCGGTGCTCGGTATGGCGATCTGGGGCATTGGCATGGGTGCGCAAGAATCCATCCTGCGTGCGGCGATTGCTGGAATGGTCTCGCGTGAGCGGCGCGGTTCGGCGTATGGAATCTTCAACACGGGTTTTGGAGTTTTTTGGTTCTTGGGCAGTGCGTTGATGGGAGTTCTGTACGATGTGTCACTATCCGCGCTCATCATCTTCTCAGTTGCGATGCAACTGGCGGCGGTACCCTTGTTCTTGATGGTGGGAAAGCAGTTGCACAAATAGTCTGATGGAGGCGCAAAGACGCCCTCGTGCCGATAACTCGCTTGCGGGATTGCTGTGCACTTGCGAGGGAGTTAAAGTTGAGGGAAAGGGAATTAGGTGTTCGTCCTATGACTTTTCATAGCATATTATTTGAGAAAACCAAAGATGGCATAAAAGCCGAAACGTTGGAGCCACCTACTTGTTTTGCCGATCTGAATCTCGATCAGGTCATCAACGCGATCACAGCGGGCAAGCAGGAATACAACCTCAAGCCATTCTTTTACACGCCGCTCCGCGACGCCGAGACCATCTACTATCGGCATCAAGTGATGCAAGATATGGAAGATGCCTCATTGATGGCGTCTCTCAAAGCCTTCGCCGAGAAAATAGTGATCGTGCGCCGTTATCTGAAACTGGTCGAGAAACTGGATTTCCACCATCACAAAGAAGGATGGTTTCTGGAAGCCGTACTTGTCTATGGCGATGCGGTAACACAACTAGCGTATGACTTGAGCCAGGCAAACCTGCAATCGCGTGGTTTGCGCGCGTTCCGCGAATATGTTACAAATTATGTCCAAGCCGCCGAGTTTCAAGCACTCGTGGAGGAAGCACGCCAGGTCAAGCGCGATCTGGCAAACGTGAAATATTGTGTGATTGTACGCATCGGCAAGTTCAGTGTGCGGAGATACGAAGGAGAGACGGATTATAGTGTTGAAGTAGAAAAGACGTTTGAAAAGTTCAAGCAAGGTGCGGTAAAAGATTATCGCGTTGATCTGAACACGCGCGCCGGAATGAATCACATTGAAGCAAAAATTCTCGAATTTGTTGCCCGGCTGTACCCGGAACCCTTTGCCGCGCTCGATCAGTTTTGCGCCAAGCACATCCAATTTGTGGATGAAACGATTCGTGTGTTTGATCGTGAGATTCAGTTTTACATTGCTTACCTAGGATTTGTAGCCGATCTCAAACGCAAAGGACTGCCTTTCTGTTATCCCCACGTCAGCGCAACCAATCGTGAGGTGTACGATTACGAAGGATTTGACTTGGCGTTGGCACAGAGTCGGTTATATACGGGCGAGCCGGTGGTTTGTAACGATTTCTATCTCCAAGGACCGGAACGCATCATCGTCGTCTCGGGCCCGACTCAAGGTGGCAAAACCACCTTCGCCCGCATGTTCGGGCAATTACACTATCTCGCTAGTCTCGGCTGTCCGGTCCCGGGGCGCGAGGCACATCTCTTTTTGTTTGATCAAATCTTTACGCATTTCGAACGAGAAGAGGATATCCGCAATCTGCGCGGCAAATTGCAAGATGATCTAGTACGGATCCACGACATTCTCGCGCGCGCCACGCCGCGTAGCATTCTCATTGTGAATGAGATGTTTGCTTCCACCACTTTGCAAGACGCGGTCTTTTTGAGCAAGGAAATCATGGCGCGCGTGATGGATCTAGATTTATTGTGCGTATGGGTAACGTTCATAGATGAATTGGCATCCTTGAGCGAAAAAACAGTGAGCATGGTCAGCACGGTGGTTCCGGAAAATCCGGCTTTGCGGACGTTCAAGATTGTCCGCAAGCCCGCCGATGGTTTGGCATACGCTCTCTCGATTGCAGAAAAGTATCGTCTCACCTACGCGCACATCAAGGAGCGCATCAAGGCATGAAAGTCTTTTTGATGTATCGCGACCGGGATTTTGATCCCAAGCAGAAACTTGCTTTCAATGAAGCAATATTAACCCAAGACCTGGAATTGAATACCTTATTCGATGCGATGGCGCGCAACGCCAAGTTCCTCTTTCAAATTGCCCAACAAGCCGTCTTGTCAAGTCTTACCGATCCAGACACCATTCGCTATCGCCAGGATGTTCTCAAGGACTGTTTGAGAAATCCCGCCGTCGTCAGAGAGATTTACCAACTCCCCATTCGGGCGATCGAAAACAAACACAAGCAGTGGCTAGGGATTTTTAGCCGTTATCCCGATGGTATTTTGAGTAGCGCGGTGCAACTGTTGGAAATGTTCGTCGGTTTGCTCAAAGACCTCAGACGCATCGCCGATGAACATGCCGCTCAATTTGAATCGGAAGGATTCCAGCGTTTCTTTGCCATGATCCAGCAAGAGTTGAGCGACGAGTATTTTGCCATCGTTGAGAATCATCTGCGCCTTTTGAAATTCGACCGGGGCATTTTGATCAGCGCGGAATTGGGCAAGGGCAATGAAGGGACCAACTACATCTTGCGCAAGGCTAATCACGATGGTCGGCACTGGGTCAAGCGGGTCTTGTCTCGAGAATCCCCCGTCTATTCTTTTACCATCCATCCGCGCGATGACAGCGGGGCGCAGGCACTAGCGGAATTGAGGAATCGGGGGCTCAATTTGGTGGCAAACGCCGTAGCCCAGTCCGCCGATCACATTGATAGTTTCCTCAATGTGTTGCGGATCGAATTGGCGTTTTACCTAGGTTGCTTGAACTTGGCTGAAGAGCTGGCTCAAATGGGAGAACCTATTTGCATTCCTCAACCGACCACTGAGACGCATCGTCATCATTCTTTCACCGAACTGTACGATGTCTGTTTAGCGTTAACAATGAAACAACGCGTGGTTGGCAATCAAGTGAACGCCGATGGCAAGAACCTTGTCATCATCACGGGGGCGAACCAGGGCGGCAAGTCCACGTTTCTGCGCAGCATTGGCTTGGCGCAATTAATGATGCAATGCGGCATGTTTGTGCCCGCCGAGTCGTTTACGGCAAATGTCTGCCAAAAACTTTTCACGCATTATAAACGGGAAGAAGATTCCACGATGAAAAGTGGCAAGTTCGACGAAGAACTCAGCCGGATGAGCGAAATCGTTGATCATCTCACCGCGAATTCGCTTGTGCTTTTCAATGAATCGTTTGCCGCGACCAACGAGCGAGAGGGATCGGAGATTGGGCGACAGATTGTAACCGCCTTGTTGGAAAAACGGGTCAAGGTTTTCTTCGTGACCCATCAATATGAATTGGCACATGGTTTCTATCGCCAACATCGGCAAGATGCCCTTTTCCTGCGCGCGGAAAGAGAACCTGATGGAACACGAACATTCAAACTGATCGAAGGCAAACCCCTGCAAACCAGTTATGGCGAAGACTTGTTTGGCAAGATATTCGTAGGTGACAAGGATGTAACAACTGCCCACGAATTGCAAGCGGTCTAGGTGAAGAAAGCTTGACGATGACCGAACCGTACACTTTTGATGTCCTCATCCAGCATCCCTCGGCCGATGTCTATGCGTACGCGTACGATGAATCGGCGCGCACCCTGCGCTTAGACGGCGCGTGGCGGACGAGCGAGGATGGATTTGCGGAGCGTGGGATCGTCGTGAACGCGGTAACGCCACGCGGCGAAGCGTTACGCGCGTGGATCGTTGCCGATCTGCCGATTGCGCCGGAAACCCGGGTTGCCGCGCGTGCCGTTGGCGCATTGGAATTTCGTCGCGGCGAGTTGCTGGAACACGTGATTGTTGCTGTGCCCACCGCCGATTCCCGGCACGCGCACGCACACGCGTTCAACGATTTGCCTGCGGCGCAACGTGCCACGCTTCAACGCTTGCTTGAAGAATCGGCGCGCTGGCTGGACGCCCTTTCAGCGGAAGAGATTGTGCATCTGGCACGCCAACGTGCCCGGCTCGCCCAAGTGGAAGAACACGAACATGGCCGGGCGCACCCGGCGTGGGAAGCGGACGAACGCTCGCCCCTGGCACAACTTGCCCGCGAGACCACCTTACACACGCAAGCCGAAGCCGCACTCTTTACCATACCTTATCGGTTTCAACAACACTTGCGCGTATGTTTGCGCGCCGATGAGCGTATTCTCTTTTGGGTGCATCGTCCACGATTCACGTTCAGCCGCATTGCCGGATTAGGGGGCAAAACAGCGCGCGAGGGTTTGCTGGTACTCACCGATCAACAATGCCTCTGGCTGGTTGACCCGGTCACACCCACCGTCCCCGTCGAAGGGGGATATGGCTACATTGCGCGAACCGTCGCCGTCGAACAAATGGTGAGCGCGATGCTCAAGCCCAAAGCCGACCATATCGTACTTGAGATCGTCAGTGCGAATGGACGTGGCGCGTGCGGTACTTTTCGCATCGAGTTTCCTCTATCGGCGCGGACAGAGTTGGTCCAAGTGGCACAATTGCTAGGCGCGTTTGCTCCTCAAGTGGAGGATCGTCGTTTACGTCGCGTTTTTACACCCGGCTCCCCGCGTCTTTACCTAAACGATCCGATGGATCAGGATCGCGCGGCAACGGCGGCGATGATTGCCGAGTTGCAGAGTGTCCTTGCCAAACAATTGAATAGCGAAACGATTTGTGCGCAGACATTTGTCCCGGCGTGGGCAGATGGCGACCTGTGTTTATTCACCTTAACCAACCGTCGGGTGATGGTGCTCCGCCAGCGTGCGTTGACAGTGGCTCTTGATGTTCAAGATATTCTCGCCTCCGAAATTTGCTACTCCGTGTTTGCCTCTTGGCTCAAACTGTGGACGGCAAACCCCCAGCCGTTCCAGATCGCCTTTCCGCTCACCTCGTTTGCCGGGTTCAATGCCTGCTGGCACACCATCCGCGAACTGGGAACCGGCGTGGACTGAGTTATGACTGTGCTTGGACGGTACGGGCTGAACCCGGGATGTCCACGCCATCGTTGGCGATTCGTTTGCCATCTTTGACGAATGTTCTACTACTTTTTGACCCGATTTTGACCCCCTTTTGGTATTCTGAGCCCACTAGGAGATGCGATCTCCCGTATCTCTACTCGCCAAGATGCAACCGAAGGAGGATGCCAAAGATGGCTATCAAAATCAAGCACCCTGTTCCCAGCGACATTGAAATCGCCCAAGCCTGCAAGATGAAACCGATTCTTCAGGTCGCGGAAGAAATCGGCTTGAAACCCAAAGAACTAGAACTCTATGGCAATTACAAAGCCAAAGTCCATCTTGAAGTGCGCGACCGACTCAAGAAACGCAAACAAGGCAAGTACATTGATGTGACTGCCATCACTCCCACCCCCCTCGGTGAAGGCAAGACCACAACGACGGTTGGTCTCTCGCAAGCCCTCGGTGCGCATTTGAAGCAAAGCGTGATGACCTGCATCCGCCAACCTTCGATGGGACCAACCTTTGGCATCAAAGGGGGGGCTGCCGGCGGTGGCTACTCGCAAATCGTCCCGATGGAAGATTTCAATCTGCACTTGACCGGCGATATTCACGCCGTTTCCGCCGCCAACAACTTGCTTGCCGCCGCCATTGACGCGCGTATCTTGCACGAACGCGCCATCACCGACGACGACAAACTCGCGCAAGCGCTCTGCCCCGATGGAACCTTTGCCCCCTCGATTCAACGACGCGCCAAACGATTAGGGATCCAAGCCACCAAACTTGCCGACCTTAACGCTGAAGAGAAACGCCGCTTGTTCCGCCTCGACATTGACCCCAACTCGATTACGTGGCAACGCGTCGTGGACATTAACGATCGTTTGCTCCGCAAAATCCAAATCGGGTTGGGCGAAGAAGAAAAAGGCAACGAGCGTATCACCGGCTATGACATTTCGGTTGCTTCCGAAGTCATGGCGATCCTCGCCCTCACCACCAGTCTCGAAGATATGCGCGAACGCTTTAGCCGCATCGTGATCGGCACGAACACCAAGGGCGAAGCCATCACGGCTGAAGACTTGGGCGTTGCCGGCGCAATGACGGTTTTGATGAAGGACGCGCTCTTGCCCAACTTGATGCAGACACTCGAAGGGACGCCCGCCTTTGTGCACGCCGGTCCCTTTGCCAACATCGCGCACGGCAACTCGTCCATCGTTGCCGACCAAATCGCGCTGAAACTTGCGGATTACGTCGTCACCGAATCCGGCTTTGGGGCAGATATTGGCATGGAAAAATTCTTGGACATCAAGTGCCGCTATTCGGGCTTGATTCCAAATGTGGTGGTCATCGTCGCCACGGTGCGCGCGCTCAAGATGCACGGCGGCGGACCCAAAGTCGTCGCCGGCCGTCCGCTCGACAAAGCGTACACGGAAGAGAATCTGCCCTTGCTCGAAAGAGGGATGGGCAACTTGCTCAAGCACATTGAGAACGCCAAGATGTTCGGTTTGCCGGTGGTCGTCGCGATTAACTCATTCAAGTACGATACGCCCGCCGAAGTCGCGCTCGTCAAACGCTTGGTCGAACAAGCCGGCTCGGTGGCGGTACCGTGCACCCATTGGATGAACGGCGGCAAGGGTGCCATCGAACTGGCTGAAGCCGTAATGGATGCTAGCAAGCAAAAGAACCATTTCGAGTTCCTCTATCCGCTTGAATGGTCTATCAAGCAAAAGATCGAAGCGATTGCGACCAAGATTTACGGCGCGGATGGCGTGGACTATAGCCCCGAAGCCGAAGCCAAGATCGAACTGTACACGAAACTTGGCTTTGCGAACTTGCCGATTTGTATGGCAAAGACGCATCTCTCGTTGACGCAGGATCCTGCCATCAAGGGGCGTCCCACCGGTTGGCGTTTGCCGATTCGTGACATTCGCGCGAGCGTGGGAGCAGGGTTCCTGTATCCGCTCTGTGGCTCGATGCGCACGATGCCGGGTCTCCCGTCGCGCCCGGTCTTTTTCGATGTGGACTTGGATTTGAAGACGGGTAAAGTGGTAGGGTTGTTCTAAACTCAATGAGCCAATGAGCCAATGTATCAAAACATGTGGCTCATTGGTTCATTGTCAAATTTGGCTCATTATGGAAATTCTCGCTGTTGTGTCTGGCGAATATGGGCGCCGCAAAGCCCGCATTATCCGTGAACACGGTCCCCAACATTGGCACGTGCACGAATGGATGGCGCCGGCCCACTTTCCAATTGTCATTGATGATCCGCTCGATTTCATCCCGGACAAATTACCATCTGCCGATCTCATCCTTGGATTGGGCGAACATCCCGGCATCGCTGAACTGTACCCCGACATTGCCAAGATGACCGGCGCCAAATCAATGATCGCACCGATTGACAACAATGCCTGGCTTCCCAAAGGATTGATGAATCAACTGCGTGGGTGGATGAAAGAAGTTGGCGTTTTTTGCGTCTTTCCCAAACCGTTCTGTTCGTTGACCGAAACGAGTTACAGTCTGCGTAGCCAACGCGTCGAGTATAGTGATCCGCTCATTTCTGAATTCGCCAAATATTTTGGACGTCCTCGCGTGCGAGTTACCGTTGACCCCGACCGCCGAACCATTGCCAGTGTTATCGTCGAACGGGATGCGGCGTGCGGTGCGGTGCGTTACGTGGCAGAAAACATTATCGGCAGAAAAGTAGAGGATGCCGAGTACGAAGCCGGGATGTTGCACCATCATTACCCCTGCCTTGCTTCGATGGGAATTGACAACGATTATAACGACACGCTTTTGCATGTAAGCGGCAACGCCACGCGCGATGCCTTTGCCGAAGCGGTCAAACCATATCGCCAAGTAATGTACTTTAAGCCGGAAGGATTCGTCGAATAGAATTGCCGATTGCAAATTTCAGATTGCAGATTTGAAAACTACTGTTACGCGGTCAACGATTTGTTCACCACCGAGTTCACTGAGGTTTCTATGGTTTTTCTCTGTGTGCTCGCTGGTAAAATCCCGTGAGTTAAAAATACTTTCGGCGATCTTCAATCTGAAATCTACAATTTGAAATCTGAAATCCAAACGAGGGAGGATACCTATGGCTAGTCTTGAACTGACGATTCCCGCCATGTGGGCAGATCATCACGTTACGCGCGTCAAACGACTTTTGTCGCCCATTGCTGGCGTGGAAGATGTGCTGGCAAGTAGTGCGTTCAAAGCCGTCGTCATTGAATATGATCCCCAGAAAACCTCGGAAGCGGCGTTGATTAAAGTGTTGACCGAGGCTGGCTATGCGCCCGGCGACCTTGAAATCACCGAACGCAATCCGTACGGCAAATACGATCCGGCATGGGAGAAACTAGGGGTCCGCGCCACAACCACCAACCCCGTTGACTTGCAACTGTCCGGCGAATTCCGGAAATACTAGACACTAGCGACTAGCGACTAACGCCTAGTCACTAGCGACTAGCGACTAAATCAGGAGGAAACAATGGCAAACCCACCAGCACCCGAACTCAAAACGATTGATCCCGCTGCGGCGGAGATGATAAAGCGCGCCGAAGAACTGGGTTATTCCACCGTGTTCAGCCGCGCGGCAAAGATAGCGCCTTGCCCCATCGGTGCGGAAGGCGCCTGTTGCCAAATGTGCAATATGGGTCCGTGCCGGCTCGTCCCCACCAAAGCCAATCCCGAAC
This sequence comes from Anaerolineae bacterium, assembly GCA_034433515.1. GTDB lineage: Bacteria > Chloroflexota > Anaerolineae > UBA4142 > UBA4142 > DAOTXS01. The sequence continues at coordinate 16,060 of DAOUAL010000046.1, forward strand.
CGGTGGGTGTCTGCGGCGCAACCCGCGCGACCGTTGCCGCGCGCAATATGGCACGCCACATTGCCGCCGGCACCTCCGCGCACAGCGATCACGGACGCGACCTTGCCTTCACCTTGCTCGCCGTTGCCGAAGGCGAAGCGCAAGGGTACGAAATCCGCGATCCGTATAAATTGCGCGCCGTTGCCGGTTATTTTGGTATCAAGACCGACGGACGCACCGACAAGGAAATCGCCAAAGACATCGCCCTTGCCGCACTCGCCGACTTTGGTCGCCAAAAAGGCGAAATCGTTTATCCCAAACGTGCGCCCAAGAAACGCCAAGAACTGTGGAAGCAACTCGCTTTGATCCCGCGTGGCATTGATCGCGAAGTGGTGGACACGCTGCATCGCACGCATATGGGCGATGATCAAGACGCGGAACATATTTTGCACGGATCGCTGCGCACCGCGCTTGCCGATGGCTGGGGCGGCTCGATGATGGCAACCGATATTTCGGATATTTTGTTCGGCACGCCCTCGCCTGCCGTAACCCGCGTAAACCTTGGCGTGTTGAAAGATGATGAAGTCAACATCCTGGTGCACGGTCACGAGCCCACCCTTTCGGCGATGATCGTCCGCGTCTCGATGGAACCCGAGATGATCGAATACGCCAAAGCGAAAGGTGCCAAGGGCATCAACCTGGCTGGCATTTGCTGTACCGCGAACGAAGTGATGATGCGGCAAGGCATTCCCAGCGCGGGTAACGATTTGAATCAGGAACTCGCACTCTTGACCGGCGTCGTGGAAACGATGATCGTGGATGTGCAATGCATTATGCAGGCATTAGCCGATCTCGCCGGCAAATTCCACACCAAGTTTGTTACCACATCGCCCAAGGTCAAGATCACCGGCGCGGAACACATCGAGTTCGATGAACACCACGCGCTCGATATTGCGCGCAAGATTGTCAAGGATGCGATTGATAACTATGTCAATCGCCAGAACAACCAAGTTCAAATCCCAACGCACCTTTCCGATTTGGTGCCGGGTTTCTCGCACGAGTACATTCGCTATATGATGGGCGGCACATTGCGCGGTTCGTTCCGTCCCCTCAACGATGCGATTATGGCGGGTCGTCTGCGCGGTGTGGCGGGGGTGGTCGGTTGCAACAACCCGCGCGTTACGCAAGACAAGGGACATTACGACATCGTCAAAGAATTCTTGAAGAACGATGTGCTTGTCGTCCAAACCGGTTGCGGCGCCCTCGCAAACGCCAAGTACGGAATGCTCCTGGGTGAAGCAGCGATGGAATACGCCGGTCCCGGCTTGCGTGAAGTATGCGAAGCCATCGGCATTCCACCGGTTCTGCATATGGGTTCGTGCGTGGACAATACACGTATCCTCACCGTCCTCACCGAAATGGCAACCGAAGGCGGCTTGGGCGACGACATTAGCGACATTCCCGGCGTCGGCATTGCGCCTGAATGGATGAGCGAAAAGGCGTTGGCGATTGGCGCGTACTTTGCCGCGTCCGGGGTGTACGTCTTGTTCGGTGTCTCCTCACCCATCGAATCGAGCGAAGAAGTAGTCAAGATCATGAGCGAGGGCTGGGAAAAGATGGTGGGGGGCAAGATGGAATTTGTGCCCGATCCGGCAGAAATCGTCCGCCGCTCGCTCGCGCACATTGACGCCAAGCGCGCCGCGCTCAAACTGCCACCGTACGATCCAAACAAGTACGGCAAGTCCGGCGATGCGCGGATGAACCAAGTGATCAAACTACCGCTCAAGGAACGGATGGCGGCGTTGTATGGTGGTGGAAAATAACGTGATGCGTGATACGTGAGCGTAGGGGCAACCACTCAATCTGAGTGTGTTGCCCCTGCGGAGCGGGTGCACAAGGATGTGTCCCGCTCTTTGGAGAGGCATTCGAATGGCGTACGTTATGGCTGAACCGTGCCTCGAACCCAAAGACACCGCTTGTGTGCCCGGTAGATTGTATTCATCCCCAGACAGTGGAAATCGTTCGCGTAAAAGAATGCAGACTAGTGCAACAACATGAAATAGTGGCATACCAGACGGATGGGAAGACGTTGACAGACGTGGCTAAAAATCGAGTTTTCACCATGCACTTTCAGGTTGTTGCACTACTAGTACACGAAGTAATTGCAGATTTCAAGTGTCAGATTGAAAAATCCTGTTGCATCATCCACCAAAATCTGAAATTGCCAGCGTGGAGCGCGCTATGTTGGATCAAATCAACAAATTTCGTCAAATCATCACCCTCGCCGATGGAACGCGTGTGCTCTTGCGCCCGCTCACCAAAGACGATAAAGCCAGTCTCATCGCGCTCTTTGCCCACACCAGCGACGACGATTTCAAATTGATGCGGAACGACGTGCGCAATCAAGAACTCGTTGGCTCGTGGGTGGAGAATCTCGATTACAAGCGAGTCTTGCCCATCGTCGCCGTGGTGAATGAACGGATTGTCGGCGACGCGACGCTCCATTTTCGTAGCGGACCAGGACGCCACCTTGCCGACGTGCGCATCTTTTTATCGAAAGAATTTCGCAAGCGCGGACTGGGCACAGCCATGTTGCGCACCTTGATCGAGATCGCCAAAAAGTTGGGCTTGCAGCAACTCGTCGCCGAAGTGGTTGCCGATCAGGTCAAGGTGATCACTGCGTTCAAAGACCTCGGCTTTGAACAACGCGCCATCTATCCCAACTATTTTATGATGCCCGATGGTGAGACGCACGATGTGGTAATTCTGATCTTGCCGCTGACCAAAAAGCGCGATGAATTTTAACGCGAAATTCAAACGTGGATCGAACCCGTACCTTAAAATCATAGCAAGTTATTGGCTTTTGTTTGTGTACTGCATCGGCGCATCGCTCATGGTCCGAATGTTCGCGCCAGCATTGCCGATTGGCGTGGGGCTCTCGTTTAGCGGCGTGATTCTGGCGGCGATTCTCATTTCGTGGGGCGCGGAGACAGCCCAGTTTCTGGTTAGCCAAGGACTCGCCATTGCGTTCATCGCGCTACTCCAAGTGGTGCCGGAATTCATGGTCGAGGCAACCGTGGCGTGGCGTGGTGAAACCAACCTGATGCTTGCGAATGTGACCGGCTCGAATCGGTTGTTGATGGGTGTGGGCTGGTCCATGGTATTCATCGTCGCCGATGTTGCCAGCCGTCTCAAAACGGGCCGCCGCATTCCTTATATCGAATTGCGGCGCGAGACGTACGTCCAAGTCTTGATGCTGATGATCAGCAGTGGTTATTTTGCGTTTGTGATCTGGCACGGCCGGCTCGATGTCGTGGATGGCGTTTTTCTTTTGGCGTTCTTTGCCGTGTATATGATTCTGCTCAAACGCCTACCGGAAGAGGACGCCGAAAAAAAAGAAGACCTGCTGACAATGCCGCGTTATCTTGCCACCCTTCCGCGCCCGGGCGAACAGTTTTATAAACTGGTAGGGGTGTTCATCGTCGGCGGCATTACAATGTGGGCAATGGCAGAACCATTTCTCGATAGTATGAAGGTGATTGCTGCAGGCGTAGGGATTACCGCGTTTGTGTTCATCCAGTGGATCGCGCCATTCCTGAGCGAATTTCCGGAAACGGTTACCGCGTTCTATTGGGCGCGCCGCATCGAACCGGCACCGATGGCATTGATGAACTTGATCTCGTCAAAGGTGAGCCAGTGGACCTTGCTCGTGGCGATGATCCCAGTAGTTTTTGCGGTGGCGCACGGCGAATGGGAAATTCAATTGACCACGCGGCAGAGCGAAGAATTATTGCTCTCGTTGATGATGATGCTCTATGGTAGCGTCACGTTACTCAAGTTGCGGTTCACGCGCTTGAATGCGCTCTCGCTCTTTATCCTATGGCTGGTGCAATTTATCTTTCCACAGCGTTTGCCCTGGCTTGGTGCGGCGGCGTGGAACGATACGCGGTTGTTGATCGCGCTCGCCTTTGGTTTGCTCATCGTTGTTGAACTGGTAAAACATCGCCATGATCTCAAGGTGCTAGAAAATCTACGGCTAGTCGCTGCCACGATGAAGTGAATGGAGGATTTCTGATTGATGAGTTGATTATTACATCACTTATTGCTTCGGCACAGAATGCCTTGCAATGACCGCCGGTAGTCCATCCTCAATCAGAAATCGCAAATCAGAAATCTAAAATTACAAATTCAGAAATACTGAAGGAGGTTGACGTATGTCCCGTTACATCGCCACATCCGCCATTCGCGGTGCGCAAAATCTGGTTCGCGAAACCGAAGCGTTCCTACAAAAAGCACTCCAAGAAAAAGGTGCCGATGCCAAAGTCGGTTTTCCAAACACAGCGTACTATCTCCCCACCATTCTCGGTTTGACGGGGCGTAAGGTAGAAACCGTAGGGGATTTGGTTCCGGTGATGGAACAGATCAAGGGCTACCTGCATCCGATTCCACCCCAAACCCGTTGGACACCGTACCTCGGTGAGACACTGGATAGCGGCATTGCCACCTTGCTCGCGATGGAAACGATGCAGGCATTGCGCTTTCTCTACGGCGATCAGCCGGAAAAGATGGAAGGATTCCAACTTGCCCAAGCCTCGTTTACCTCGCCCGAATTTCAAAAGGGCGATGGCGCGGGACAACTCAACGGCCCCATTGACGATATTCAACTCCGTTCGTGGGGGATTCAATTAGTAGATGGGCGGATGCCCGGCTTTGCCGCCATCGTCGGCTGCGCCAAATCGAACGAGGTCGCGGTCAAGATTATCCGCGAACTCCAACGGCGCAACATCCTCATCTTCCTCGCCGGCAACGTGAATGGCCGTTCGATCATTCATCAACTTCACGAAGAAGGGGTCGAGATGGGGTATGACACCTACATCGTTCCCTTTGGCACCGACACGCTCTCCGCGATCTATGCCATCGGTTTTGCGACACGCTCCGCCTTGACCTTTGGTGGAATGAAAGGCGGACAAGCGCGCGAGATTCTACTCTATAACCGCGCGCGCGTCTTTGCGTTTGTGTTGGCATTAGGCGAAGTGGATGATTTGAAATACGCGGCGGCGGCTGGTGCCATCTCCTACGGTTTCCCGGCAATCGCCGACACGGTGATTCCAGAAATTCATCCGACCGGCGTGACGACCTACGAGCACGTGATCTCGATGCCGTTCAACGAAATTCCCGGCAAGGACGATTTGGAACGCGCCGAGAAATTAGTGCAACGTTGTATCGAAGTGCGCGGCGTCAAAATCAAGATGACCGAAGTACCGATCCCTGTGCCCTACGGCTCGGCATTTGAAGGCGAGGTGGTTCGCAAAGCCGACCTGCGCTTTGAATCCGGCGGCAAGCGTTCCCGCGCGTTCGAGTATCTGTATATGTTGCCGATGGACAAGGTGGAAGACGGCAGAATCGAAGTCAAGGGTCCAGACATTGACAGCGTGCCCGAAGGCGGTGCGATGGACATTGGCATCGTGGTCGAAGTAGCGGGGCGCAAGATGCAAGAAGATTTCGAGCCGGTCTTGGAACGCCAGATTCACCACTTTATCAACGGCGCCTCCGGTGTGCAACACGTCGGTCAGCGCGACATCACCTGGATTCGCATCAGCAAAGCCGCCTACGATAAAGGTTTCCGGCTGGCTGATCTGGGCAAGATTTTGCACGCCCGCTATCACTCTGATTTTGGCGCCATTCTGGACAAGGTTCAAGTAACGATTTATACCGATCCCGCCTCCGTGAGTTCGATGCTCCAAGTGGCGCGCGAGGCGTACCAGCGCCGCAACACGCGATTGGGCGATATGACCGATGAGAGCGTGGACGAATTCTATTCCTGCACGCTCTGCCAATCGTTTGCGCCCAATCACGTTTGCGTGGTGAGTCCAGAGCGCGTGGGGCTGTGCGGGGCGTACTCGTGGTTAGACTGCAAAGCCTCGTACCAAATCAATCCTACCGGACCCAATCAACCTATTCCCAAGAAACAAACGCTTGATCCGGTCAAGGGGTACTTTACCGGTTCGAATGAGTTTGTGCAACAAGCCTCGCACCAACAAGTCGAAACGGTTTCGATGTACTCGATTATGGAAAATCCAATGACTGCGTGTGGATGCTTTGAATGTATCGTAATGGTGATCCCAGAAGCGAACGGCGTGATGGTGCTTTCCCGTGAAGATACCTCAATGTCACCGGCAGGGATGACGTTTAGCACGCTAGCGGGGATGGCGGGCGGCGGTCTGCAAACGCCGGGCGTGATGGGCGTGGGCAAATATTACCTCACGTCGAAAAAGTTTTTGAGCGCGGATGGAGGATTCAAGCGCGTCGTTTGGATGTCCAGCATCTTGAAAGAGACGATGCGCGAAGAATTGCAAAAAGCCGCCGAGTACGCCGGTGATCCCGAGCTGCTCGACAAGATCGCGGATGAAAAAATTTGCACCGAAGTGCCGGCGTTGCTTGCCTTCCTGGAAGAAAAAGGACACCCGGCATTGACGATGCCGCCATTGATGTAGGCGTGAAACGCCGGTCGTCATTGCGTTTCGATTAATCGCGAGGCAGAGATGAACAAGTTGGCACGAGATATTATGAAGATCGGCGTGCCGGTCTGCGCCCCCCACACCCAACTCGAAGAGATCGCCAAAATGATGATGCGGGATGGCGCAGATGCGGTCATTGTGATAGATGAAGAAGAAGGTGCGGTGGGCGTGGTCTCGCAAAGTGATTTGGTGCGCGCCTTTACGCGCAACTGGCAGTTGCTTGCCGCCCAAGATGTAATGACCGCAAAGATTTTGAGCGTGGAACCCGATGCGCCGCTTACCGCCGTAGCCAACATGATGCAAGACGAAAAAGTGCATCAGGTCTTTATCATGCACGAGCATCCCAGCACCGGCAAGCCCAGCGCGGTCGTCACCATGCGTGCAATTGTCCGCGAAATGGCGGGGTTACCGCCAGAACGCCCGGAAACGCCGATGGAAAGGTTGCAGAAAGCACGGAAAAATTAAGTCCGTACGCCATCGAGGTCATCGAAAAATAATCTCTATGCTCTCGATGACCTCTCTGGCAAGAGGTGTGCAATCATCAGAAAGGAATGCCTTGCAAGTCTTGGATCAATCGCGATATAATGCGCACAAAGCCAAGACTTGGAGGAAAAGATGTCAGACCCAAAGCACGTTCAACATTTTAGTCCACGCACGACCAATCTGCTGCTCGTGGCATCGGTGGTGATTCTCATTGCCACGCTTGCCTTGCGCTTCCTGGCGCCCGCGCCATGGGAAACGCAACTGGCGCAAATGGGCATCCCGTTTCACACGTTGGTACTTGGGCTTATGGGCATCGGTGTCTTTTTGTTTTTGCTTGTAGCATTCGATCAACCTGAATAGTTCATTCGTTGGAGAGTTTGCGGGTTAAGTTAGTTTAACACCAACGAGCCAACTACAAAACTAACCAACGATCCAACTAACCAACGGAGGTTTTTAATGGCACCTGTTGAAATTCCAAAAGAAAAGTACGCTGGCAAAGTCCGTGAGATTACGATCGGCGCGACGAAGGAACAAGGTGGTACGCGCGCAAAAACCGTAACCATCGGCGGCGAAAGCGCAATGCCATTTCTGCACTTTGAAGGCACGATTCCGCATCCGCCTGCCATCGCCGTCGAAATCCAAGATCGCAAGCCCAGCGATTGGTCGCCGGTCTTGCTGGAAGCGTGGAATGACGTTGCCGATAGTCCGGCAAAGTGGGCACAAGCCGCCGAAGCATTGGGCGTGGATTTGATCTTGCTCAAACTCAACGCCACGCTTGCTGATGGTTCCAAGAACACCGCCGCAAACGCGGTCAAGGTTACGCAAGAAGTATTGCAAGCGACCGGCTTGCCGTTGATGGTGTTTGGTCCCGGTCAAGCCGAACTCGATAACGAATTGCTTGTCGCCGTTGCCGAAGCGACCAAAGGCGAACGACTTGTGCTGGGCATCTGCGAAGACAAGAATTATCGCACGCTAGTGGCTGCCGCGCTCGCCAACGATCACTTGGTCAACTCGCGCACGCCGATGGACGTGAACCTTGCCAAACAACTCGTCATCTTGATTCACGATATGGGCTTGCCGCTCGAACGCATCGTGATGGATCCCACGACCGGCGCGCTTGGCTATGGCATCGAGTACGGCTACTCGGTGATGGAACGGTTGCGCCTCGCCGCTCTGCAAGGCGATGGGATGACGCAACAACCGATGCTCGTTACCCCGGGCGAAGAAGCGTGGCGCGTCAAAGAAGCCAAAGTGGGGACCGATGTGCCAGCCATGTGGGGCGATTGGAAAGAACGTGCGATTTATTGGGAGACCATTACCGCTGCCGCCCTCGTCGAAACGGGCGCAAATGTGTTGGTGATGCGCCATCCCGAAGCCATCAAGCGCGTGAAAGAGATGATCACCAAACTCATGGGCAAATGACAACACTAGTTCGCACATTTCAAAATAATCGTCTCATTTACGCCGCGCTCTGGCTGATGATCATTGGCTTGCTCATCCTTGCGCCCGCCGAAGCCACGTTGGGAAACGTTGTCAAGATTGTTTATGCACACGGCGCGGCAGAACGTGTTGCTACGTATGCGTATGTGAGTGCCGGCGGCTTGGGCGTAGCAGCCCTCCTGCTCAAACGCGATGCATTGGTGCGTTGGACGCAAGCCTTCACCGAAGCCGCCCTTGTATTCTGGTTCGCGCAGATTGTAATCAGCCTTCCCGCGCAACTCTTGGCGTGGGGCGGGATTACCCTCAGCGAACCGCGCGTCGCCGGGGCGCTATGGATTCTGGGGCTGACCACGCTGGTTTATCTGACAGCACGTTGGATCGGTGAAGCCGGATGGATGGCGTTGGCGGCAATTGCCAACACGATCATTCTCGTGATCGTCTTGCGTGGTGCCATCAACATCTTGCACCCCTTTGATCCGATTCTCGGATCGAACTCGCTGGCAATCAAGGGGTTTTATGCCGCCATCGTCCTGACGATGGGATTGCTGGCATTGCAATTGGTGCGTGACCGTGTGCGCATCGGAAAGGAAAGTTATGGCTAGTCAATCCTTGGCCAATGAAATGCAACGGATGCAAGAAACCATTCAAACCATCAGCCACTATGCCGAGATTTATCACAACGGCAAAGTGGAACTCGTCTCCTTCGATGGGCAAACGGTGGTGGTGCATCTGGGCGGCGCGTGCGAAGAATGTCCCTTGATGCCCTGGACCTTGCATCGCGTTGTGGAAAGTACGATTCGCGACTTGTTCCCGAACGTCAAAGAAGTCAAGGCACTGCAAAAAGGGAAAACGACAGAGTAATTCTAGTGAGCCGTGGAGGGTGGTCAGTGGACAGAAAACATTGACCACTACCTACCGACCACTCACCACTATTCCGAGGAGGAAATGATGGACGCCAAAACTAGCTGGGAAACGTTCTTCAAAATGATGATCATGGAAGAACACGGCGCACAAAAGAAATACGAAATGGCACGCGATCTCGCCGATAATCCGGAACTGAAAAAAATCTTTGAGCGGTTTATGAACGAAGAAAAAGTGCATGCCGAACTGCTCGAAGCCGAATTGCTGAAATTGGAAAAGAAAGGAATCTAAGTCTAGATTTCGCACCTACGCTGTCAAATAGACCCCGGGCTAGTCCAGCCGTTCAATATATCCTATTGGTCAGACGAGGGTGCGACAGCGAGGTTAACGATCTCGTTGGGTCATAACAGCACTACGAGGCGTATGGTGAGGTGAACGATCCAACGACCTAACGATGCAACGAGCCAACTACGGAGGATACAATGGCATTAACGGGACTCCAAATTTACAAACTCTTGCCCCAAACCAACTGCAAAGAATGCGGCTTTCCTACCTGCCTTGCCTTTGCAATGAAACTGGCTGCCAAGCAAGCCGAATTGTCCGCGTGTCCATACGTCAGCGCGGAATCGAAAGCGCAATTGGAAGCCGCCTCGCAACCGCCCATTCGCTTGATTACGCTTTCGACCGATAGCCGTAAAGCGGTCGCTGGCAATGAAATCGTACTCTTTCGCCACGAGAAAACGTTTTACAATCGTGCGCCCATTTTTGTGCGGGTGAAAGATACGGACGCCGATCTCGCCGCTCAAGCCAAAGAACTCGATGCGTTCAACGTGGATTACGTCGGCATCAAATTGCATCTCGACGGGATTGCTATCGAAAATGCTTCGGGCGACGCCAGCAAATTTGCGGCGGCGGTTGAAGCCGTGCGCGGCGCAACAAACTTTCCACTCATCTTGATTGCCAAAGAGCCAGCCGCCTTTGAAGCCGCGATGGCTAAAGCCAATGGCGCGGTGCCCATGTTCTATTGTGCCGATGAATCGAATTGGCAAGCAATGGCAGCGGTCGCCAAAAAATGGAAAGCGCCGCTCGCCGTCAAAGCGAACGGATTGGACGCGCTTGCCGCATTAACCGAAAAAATCAAAGCCGCCGGCGTGGAAGATATTGTGCTGGACCCCGGCGCACGCGATTTCCTCGATACCTTGACACTCGCCACGCAAATCCGTCGCTTGGCGATCAAGAAAAATTTCCGTCCGCTGGGCTATCCCATCATCACCTTCCCCGGCGAAGGCGTCTCCTCGCCCGACCTTGAACCGGTGCTCGCCGCGCAACACATTGGCAAGTACGCCGGCTTTATCGTGCTGGACAAGTTTACGCCGGCGCGCGCGTACGCGCTGCTCGTCTTGCGCCAAAACATTTACACCGATCCGCAGAAACCGATCCAAGTCCAACCGGGTCTGTACGAAATCAACAATCCCAAACCGGAATCGCCCGTGTTGGTTACCACCAATTTCTCGATCACGTACTTTTCCGTATCGAACGAGGTGGAGGGCGCGGGCTTGCCTGCCTGGCTTCTCGTTGCCGATGCGGAGGGGATGAGTGTGTTGACGGCATGGGCGGCAGGCAAGTTCGATGCCGATCGCATTGCCAAGGCGGTCAAGACGACCGGCGTCGAAAGCAAGATCAATCGCAAGCGCGTGATTTTGCCCGGCGCCGTTGCCGTCTTGATGGGCGAAGTGGAAGAAGCATTGCAGGGCTGGCAAATCGAAGTGGGTCCGCGCGAAGCGGTAGATATTCCGGCCTATTTAAAGTTGAAACCGTAATTTGCACGAAACACGGAATACGCAACACGCCAACAACTGTGTTTCGTGGTGCGTATTCCGTTGACTGGGAAGCAGGTTCATAATGTATTCTCGTAATCTGGGTGAGTTGCAAAGCATACTCGTCGGTGCGCAACGGTGTTTGGATTGTCGCGATCCGCATTGTATAACCACGTGTCCAGAACACGTAGATGTGCAAGCCGCGATGCGTTTGATTCTCCATCGTGGTAGCGCTCGCCCGGCGATGTGGACACAGGATGAAGCGCAAGCCACGCAGAGTGTCATGCGCGCGATTGAAGCATCCTTCCGATAAACTGAACACTGCGCACCAAATACGATATTGAGGTTTTCCTATCGCTACGTGTCAAGTTCATTTCAAACCACAAAATATAACCGTTCAAGTTCCACACGGCGCGCTGATCACCGACGCCACCCATGCCGCCGGCATTGACATCAATGTCCCGTGCGGCGGGCAGGGTCGTTGTGGGCGTTGCGCCGTCATTGTTGAAAGCGGAAATGCGCGGCGCCGTTCCACCATGCGCTTGAGCGCGGCAGATTTGCAAGCGGGTTACGCCCTCGCGTGTCAAACCGTGGTTGAAAGCGATCTGACGATCGTCATTCCGCCGCAAGAAGAAATCACGCGCCATCTCACGACGGAAAAAACCGCCGCCAAAGTCGCGCTACCCTTTGAATACGATTGGCGCGTTCATCAAACCGTCACCAAACATTATCTCGAACTCGATCCGCCATCGGTTGCTGACAACGTGGATGATCTGTCACGGCTTGAGCGCGCCTTGGCACGTTGCTGTGACACGCGTGGACTGTACGCGCCGCTTTCGGTTTTGCGCATCCTTGCCAAAACGTTGCGTGATGCCGATTGGAAAGTAACCGTCGTGCTCGATCGCGAGCAACCGGAACGCCCACGCATCGTGGATATTTTGCCGGGGGATCATACGCTCTCGCTTTACGGCGCGGCGGTTGACATTGGCACCACCACAGTTACCGTGTACTTGGTGGATCTGTATAGCGGCGAAGTCGTGGAAACGGCGGCGGATTACAACGGGCAAATCAAACGCGGTGAAGATGTCATCTCGCGCATCATCTATGCCGCCAAGAACGGCGGCGGTGGCGTCGTCGAACTGCAATCGTTGGTTGCCAACACGATCAATAAACTGATCGAACGCGTAACGATTCGGCACAAGTGCAAGCCCCACGACATTTATAAAATGACCGTCGTCGGCAACAGCACGATGATGCACATCCTGCTTGGCTTGTCACCCGATCCAATTCGTCTGACGCCGTACATCACTACCGTCAATCATCCGCCGCGCGTCGTTGCATCGGAATTGAATTTGAATATTCACCCGGAAGCCCCGGTGGACTGTTTGCCCGGCGTTGCCAGTTTTATGGGCGCGGACATTACCGCCGGTGTCCTCTCGAGCGGGACGAATCATACCGATAAGGTTACTCTCTTCCTCGACATTGGCACGAACGGCGAAATGGTGCTTGGCACAAGCGAGTGGTTAGTAAGTTGCGCGTGCAGTGCGGGTCCCGCGTTTGAAGGTGCCGGTGTTTACTTTGGAATGCGCGCGACGACCGGCGCCATCGAAGAGGTGTGGATCAATAGCAAAACGTACGAGCCAACCTATCGGGTGATTGGGGGCGGCAAGCCACGTGGGCTGTGCGGCTCTGGCTTGATCAGTCTCATCGGCGAAATGTTCATCACCGGCGTAACCGATAAAGCCGGGAACATTAACCTGACGTTGAATACGCCGCGCGTGCGCACCGGTGAACACGGACCTGAATACGTGATTGCATGGGCAAACGAGACGGACATTGGCAAAGACATTGTGATCACCAAGCCGGACATTGACAACTTGTTACGCGCCAAAGCCGCCATCTACGCCGGCTATTCGATTCTGGCGCAGAGTGTTGGAATGACGCTGGGCGATGTGGAGCAAATGCTGATTGGTGGTTCGTTCGGTCAGTATCTCAACGTGGAGAAAGCCATTCAGATTGGCTTGTTGCCGGATTTGCCCTGGGATCGTTTTCATTTCTTGGGCAACACGGCGGCGCGCGGCGCGTATATGGCACTCCTCCGTCGTGATGCGCGCGACGAAATCGCCGAGATTGCACGCAAGATGACCTACCTTGAATTGTCGGCGGACAATTCCTTCACCGATCAATTTATGGCAGCGCTATTCTTGCCGCATACCGATCTGACCCAGTTTCCAAGTGTGGAAAAGGTGTTGGAGGGTCAGGAAGAACAGTAAGCAGAATGCAAACGACATTGACCCATTTTCCGATCATTCTCCTTATCGGTCGCCCGGCGGCGGGCAAGAGTGAGGTCATTGATTACCTCAAAAAACTTTCGGACGAAGAGCGCCGCGCCAAATTCCACATCGCGCCATTCGACGAAATTGACGATTTCGTTTGGGTGTGGGAAACGTTTGAAGAAGACGATATTCGAAGCAAGCATGGTCGCCCGCGTTTGAACACCACACCCGATTATTATTTTCTTGACCCGTTCACGTGGAACCTGTTCATCGAAAAGATGAACCTTGCGTTCGCCAAAAAACTTGCGCACGAACCGGACTATTTGAACGATCACACCATCATCTTGGAATTTGCGCGCGGCGGCGAGAACGGTTTTGGCGAAGCGTTCTCGTACTTGGCGGACGACCTCGTGAAACGTGCGGCAATTGTGTACATCAACGTCTCGTACGAAGAATCGGTGCGCCGCAATCGGCGGCGGGCGCGTCCCGGCTTGGAACACTCGATCCTGCATCATTCGTTAACCGATGAAAAAATGGAGTACTACTACAAGACCAATGACTGGGATAAACTGAGTGGCGGTAAGCGCGAAGGGGTGATCGAAATCAAAGGACATCGCGTTCCGTTTGCGGTGTTTCAAAACGAACCAGAAAAGACCGATGATCCAGCCAAGTTGGGACCCGCGTTGGAGCAAGTGTTTGAAAAACTATGGAAACTCTTTGAGCATTAAGAACGGTACACGCAACACGAAACAGATATTGCGTGGCGCGTGTTCCACTATGTATCTGCAACCGCAGGCATTCGGACACACCGTGTACCACACAATTGCCAAATGGTTTGGCGCATTGCCCAAAGGCGCGTGACCAATGCCTAACGCCTAACGCCTAACGCCTAATGCCTAACGACTACTAACTAGTTGAGAATTTACTCCAAGGAGGAGCTATGTACATTATCGGTGAAAACATCCACATTATCTCGCCCAAAGTGAAAGAAGCCCTTGCCAACCGCGACGGCGCGTTCTTTGTTGAACTGGCACGCAAACAAGTCCAAAATGGTGCCAAAGCATTGGATTTGAACGTAGGCCCGCAGAAAAAAGCCGGCACCGAAGTTGTCCCGTGGTTGATTGATGTTGTGCACGAAGCCGTCGGCACGGACGTGACGCTCTCACTGGACACAACGAATCTCGAAGCGATCAAAGCCGGGTTGAAAAAGATTCCGCGCGGCAAAGCCATCATCAACTCGACGTCCGCCGAAGCCGAGCGGTTGGAAGCCGTCCCGCCGGTCGCCGTGGAGTACGGCGCCAAACTCATCGGCTTGACGATGGCGAAGGAAGGCATTCCCGTTAGCGCGGAAGCACGCGTCTCACTCGCGCTCGAAAAATTGGTGCCGCGTTGCGAAGAAGTCGGCTTGCCGCTCGAACATCTTATCATTGATCCCCTCGTCCTAACGGTGAAAGGGTGTCAAGAGTACGTCCCCCAATGTGTCGAAGCCGTACGCATTCTCAAACAATCGGGCTTGCCCATTCTCACCAACGCCGGCTTGTCGAATGTATCGAACCAAGTCCCACCCGAAATGCGTCCCCTCATCAATCGCACCTACATGGTGATGTTGATGGCGGTCGGCTTGGACATGGCGATTGCCGATCCGCTCGATCAAAAGTTGAAAGAATTCATCCGCATCGTTGAAGACCGCGACGAATCCACGCCGGTGGGTAAACTCGTCTTGACGTTACATGATCGCACTGCCGAAGGTGAAGAAGTTACACCGGATGATGTGGACATGCAAGACCCTGAACAGGTGGCGATTTGGAAGACGATCCAAATCTTGATGAACAAAGTCATCTACGCCGATGCGTATCTCAACGTTTAGCCAATAGTCTCTAGTCGCAGGTCATTAGCCCAAAACGATTGATCACGAACGACTAGTGCAACAACATGAAATAGTTGCATACCAGACTGATGGGAATACATTGACAG
Source organism: Anaerolineae bacterium (assembly GCA_034433515.1). Lineage (GTDB taxonomy): Bacteria > Chloroflexota > Anaerolineae > UBA4142 > UBA4142 > DAOTXS01. The sequence continues at coordinate 31,408 of DAOUAL010000046.1, forward strand.
ACGTGGCTAAAAATCGAGTTTTTCACTACGCACTTTCATGTTGGTGCACTACTAGCCACTGTTGACGGAACAACCTCAAAGGAGAGTGATTCGTATGACCAAGCCAGTAACCAAAGAAGAACTGCTTGCCAAGGCGAAGAAGCCGGCGGCGGATGCGATGGAACTGCATCCTTTTTATCGCGGTAAGATCGAAACGACGCTCAAATGCTGTGTGCGTAATTTTGACGATTTTGCGATTTGGTACACGCCCGGTGTTGCCGCGCCGTGCAAAGCCATCCAAGCCGATCCTGATCTGGTGTACCAACACACCAACAAATGGAACACCGTCGCTGTCGTCAGCGATGGCACGCGCGTGTTGGGCTTGGGCGATATTGGGCCCAAAGCCGGGATGCCCGTGATGGAAGGTAAATCGTTGCTCTACAAGTACCTGGGCGGGGTGGACGGCTTTCCGCTGATGCTCGATACCAAAGACCCGGACAAGATCATCGAAGTCGTCAAGATCTTGCAACCCGGGTTGGGCGGCGTTAACCTCGAAGACATTTCGCAACCCAAATGTTTTCGCATCCTCGACACGTTGCGTGAACAATGCGAGATTCCCATCTGGCACGACGATCAACAAGGTACCGCTACCGTGACACTCGCCGGCTTAATCAACGCCCTCAAAGTTGTGCGCAAGAAAATCAACGAAGTGAAAATTGCATTCATTGGTTGCGGCGCATCGAATGTGGCGATTAGCCGGTTGATCTTTGCGTATGGTGCGACGCCTGCGCTTTGCACGATGGTGGACACCAAGGGTATTTTGCACAAAGGGCGCACCGACATCGAAATGCGCAAAGCCGAATTTGTGGACAAGTGGAAACTGTGCAACATCACCAATGCAGAGCAACGCACCGGCGGCATCGCCGAAGCCTTGCAAGGGGCGGATGTGTGTATTGCGCTCTCTACGCCTGGTCCCGATGTCATCAAGAAGGAATGGGTTCAGGCGATGGCAAAAGATGCTATCGTTTTCCTCTGCGCCAACCCGATTCCGGAAATGTGGCCCTGGGAAGCCAAAGAAGCCGGCGCGGTCGTCGTTGCCACCGGGCGTTCCGATTTCCCGAATCAAGTCAACAACTCGCTGGGTTTCCCCGGCATCTTTCGCGGCACGCTCGATGTGCGCGCCCGCACGATCACGGATGAAATGTGCATTGCCGCCGCAAACGAATTGGCAAAGATGGCGGAGGAAAAAGGACTCCACCCGGACTATATCATCCCTACGATGGATGAAGTGGACGTCTTCCCTCGCGAAGCTGCCGCTGTCGCCATGAAAGCCATTGAGCAAGGCATAGCGCGTTTCACCAACACGACCTTTGAGCAAGAGTACGTTTATGCCAAGAATTTGATTATGCGCGCGCGTGGGATGGTGCAAGATGCAATGGCGACTGGTTATATCACGTTGCCCAAAGGGAGCGTGGCACCCAAACCATCCAAAAAGATCGTCGCGGCAGTGACCAAAGCCCTTGCCGCAAAACCCAAAGCCAAACCCAAGACCAAAAAAACTGTGAAACGCGCCAAGAAGAAATGACGCGCAGGTTTGGTTCGCCAAGCGATCAGAGAGACTTGTTTGTAGTTGCCGATTGATTGGCGCGCGTTGAAACGCGCACTACAAACTCACACCCAAAAGGAGAAACCTATGTACGACCTGATCATCATCGGCGGGGGTCCAGCGGGGCTAACCGCCGCCGTGTATGCCATTAACAAACGATTGGAAACCCTGGTCATCAGCGAAGACCTGGGCGGCAAGACCGCGTACGACTTTGCGGTACCTGGCTATGAAGGTCATGAAGTGATTCGTGGAGGCGAGGTGGTGGAAAAATTCAAACGCCAACTCGAATACCTCAACTTTGCACACCAAATTGATCGCGTAACCAAAGTGGTCGCCGAAGATAAGCACTTTGCGGTGCTCACCCAAAGCAACAAACGCTTTGAAGCCCGAGCCGTCATCATTGCCACCGGCGCGCAACCCAAACGTTTGGATGTGCCCGGCGAAAAGAAACTCATCGGCAAAGGGTTGTCGTACTCGGCGTTGAGCCATGCGCAACTCTTTATCGAACGTGAGCCGGCGATTGTGGGCAGTAACCTGCGCGCTTTGCAAGCGGCGGCGGAACTTGCGCTGATCGCCAAACAAGTGCATCTCGTCTTGCCGGAAAAAGGCGAAAGCGAATCCGCGTTTGGTACTAGAGTGCGCGCCCATCCCAAAGTCAAAGTGTACGAAGGCGCACTCACAGAAATCCGCGGCGATCAATTTGTCGAAAGCATCGTCGTGAACAGCCAGACGATCAAAGTGGACGGCGTGTTTATCGAAGCCGGGGTCATACCGGGCTCCACGATCGTCGAAGGATTGGGAATCACCGATGCGAATGGACGCATCGTGGTCAACTCCAAATGCGCAACGTCCAAAGCCGGCATCTTTGCCGCCGGTGATGTAACCGATGTCTTTATCGAACAAGTGTTGGTCGCCATCGGTGAAGGTGCCAAAGCCGCGTTGAGCGCGTACGAATATCTGTTAAATCAGTAAGGAGAGACCATGACCGCCAAACTCATTGACGGTAAAGCCGTTGCTGCATCAGTCTATGATGCCATTCGCGCCGATGTCGAATTACTCAAAACCAAGTACGGTGTGGTGCCAGGACTGGCGACCATTCTCATCGGTGATCGTCCCGATTCCAAAGCGTATGTCTCGTCTAAACAAAAGATGACGCAAGAATTGGGCATGTATTCGATTGGTTCACACTTGCCCGCCGACATTACGCAAGACGAGGCACTCAAAGTGGTGCGCGGTTACGCCGAGGATCCTAACATTCACGGCATTCTCGTCCAACTGCCTCTGCCGCCCCAACTCGATCAGGAAACCATTCTCGGAGCGATCCCCATCGAAAAAGATGTGGATGGTTTCCATCCCATCAACATCGGACGCCTCGCGATGAAGAATCGCGAACCCATGTTTGTGCCGTGCACGCCCAAGGGCTGCATCGAGTTGATTGATTCGGCGGGCACCAAGATCGAAGGGGCGCGCGCCGTCGTGCTGGGGCGTTCCAACATCGTCGGTTTGCCGGCGGCGTTCCTGCTCATCCATCGCAACGCGACCGTAACCATCTGCCATTCACGCACGCAAAACATCCCGGAGGTAGTGCGCCAAGCCGATATCGTCGTCGCGGCAATTGGCAAAGCCCAGTTTGTCAAAGGCGATTGGATCAAACCCGGCGCCACCGTGATTGATGTAGGCATCAATGCGATTCCGGACGCGACCAAGAAGAGCGGTCAACGTCTCGTCGGCGATGTGGATTTCGATGCCGCAAAAGAAGTGGCAGGCGCGATCACGCCTGTGCCCGGCGGAGTGGGTCCAATGACGATTGCGATGTTGATGCGCAACACGTGTGATTCAGCGAAACGCCAAGTCGGGTTGATCAAGTAAAAGAGTAGGGGCGAGTTACCTCGCCCCTATGGTTTTCTAGCCACGATTTTTGCGCTGTACACCATCTCCAACGGATTCTCGCCACCAGCAATCTTTTCCACCTCCACAAAGCCGGCGGCACGCATTTTGGCAATATACTCTTTTTCTTCGATCGCGCCGCTCACGCACGCCGCCCACGCTTCGATGTTCGATTGCAAACGATCAGGCATTGGCGCGCGCGTAACCATATCCGAGATTGCAATACGCCCACCCGGCTTGAGCACGCGAAACGCCTCGCGAAACACCCGATCCTTGTCCGGCGCAAGATTGATCACACAGTTCGAAATAATCACATCCACCGAATTGTCCGCCACCGGCAAATGCTCCAACTCGCCCTGGCGAAACTCGACATTCGTTGCCCCCACTTTTTGTGCGTTCGCCCGCGCCAAGGCAAGCATCGCCGGCGTCATATCCACACCGATCACGTAGCCCGTCGCACCCACCAAACGTGCCGCGTAAAGGCAATCCAAACCGCCGCCGCTTCCCAAATCCAGCACCGTTTCACCGGGCTCTAGTTGCGCAATCTCCAGCGGTGTCCCACATCCCAACGATGTGTTCACAATATCGGCAGGGAATCCCTCACCGATGGCATCCACCGGAATCACGTTGGAGGGGGTGCAACATGTCGCGTTGCCGGCTGGATCACAACAACTGGCGGACTTGCCGGCGAGGGCTTGTTGAGCGATCTCGCCATAACGTTCACGCACTTGGGCTTTGATCTTGGCATCGTCCATTGGAACAACTCCTTGAATTGATATATTTAGATTTATCAATATGTTATCGTTTAGAAAACCGCGCCAAGATGCTGAGGCGGCTCAATGCTCTAACGGCGCGGTGTAATGGATTTGCTAGGCACAAGTTTTGCCCACAGCATCCC
>DAOUAL010000047.1:0-38905 GCA_034433515.1 Anaerolineae bacterium
GCGTAATTTGCGTTGGGACCCCAAGGGAATAAGATGGAAGTTGGCAAACAACCTCTTACCCCTTGGAGTCCACGATGATTATAGACCGATACGTCCGTCCCGCCAATTTTCCAGAATGCACAACAAGCGATCCAATCTTGCAGGAATGGGATTGGATTCTGGATGACCCAGTGCTGTTCGACTTGGTCCGCCGTGACTTCGCCCAGCACTACCAACCGTCTCGCAAAGGACGCCGTCCCATGGCAGTCGAGGTGGTTTTGCGAATGACCGTGTTGCGCCGGCGCAAGAAGTGGTCTTATCGGCAAGCCGAACAAGAAGTGCGCGACAGTCCCACCTACCGAGGATGGGTCCGCGTCTACGACCAAGCGGTGCCTGACCATACAACCTTGAATGATCTCGAGCGTGTGATTCAACCCGGAACCTTACCTCGCATCAATGATCGCATCGTGGCGCTGGCACAGGACTATCATCTCACGCGGGGTTATCGCCTGCGCGTGGACAGCAGTGTGACCGAAAGCAACATCCATCACCCGACCGACAGCGCCTTGCTCTACGATGGCGTGCGTATCTTGAGCCGGTGGCGGAAACGGGCTCGGCCGTTGTTGCCGGCCCGTTTCGATGGGGCCCGCCTCTGCCAGAGCCATAATCGCAGCGCCCGCCGACGGATGCAACAGATCACACGCTGGTCGCGAACCCACCCAGCCCGACGGCGAGCCTCGAAGCGTAGCGAGGTCAAAAAAAGCCGTCCATCAAGCGTATTCTGAACTTTTGGCAATCGCGCGCGCCACGGTGAGTCAGAGTCATGCGGTGACCGAAGCCTTGCGCGAAGTGTCGGCGGTATCGGCACAACGTCTGCGGCAGCAGTTTGATGACTGGCTCCCCTTGGTTGAGCAGGTCATGGCGCAAACGGAGCGCCGGGTGCTGAAAGGCGAAAGCGTTCCCGCTGCTGAGAAAGTCGTGAGTCTCGTCGAGCCACACACGCAAATCATCTGTCGCGGCAAAGCCCCACCGCACGACACCGAGTTTGGACACAAGGTGGACTATGCCGAAGTCGACGGCGGCTTGCTGATCGCGTGGCAGGGGATGGCGACGGGCAATCCACCAGATGAATCCTGGCTCTTGCCCGCCCTGCGTGAGCATCAACGGTTGTTCCATCACGCCCCGCACGTCTTGGCGGGCGATCGCGGCTTTTTCTCACCCGACAACCGGCGCCAAGCCCGTCAGCTGGGCGTCAAGCAATTTGCGAGTCCGCAAACCGGCCGCTTGACGGCGCGGGAACGTCAACGCGAAAAGCAACCTTGGTTCAAACAGGGACAGCGTTTCCGAAATGGTATTGAAGGTCGCATCAGCGTCGTGCGACGCACGGTGCAGTTGACCCGTTGTCCCCATCACGGACTCGACGGTTTCGAGCGGTGGATTGGTTGGGGCATCATCGTGGCGAACCTGGTCGTGATTGCCCGCAAACTGCACAACCGCCGTCGCGGCTCGAAACGTCAAGCCAAATGAATTTTCCGACAAGAACTAGACTAACGAGATAACACAACGCTAGGTTTTTTCGAGCCCATATGAAGATATGCTTTCAAATGCCCGCTGATAATACTTGGCTCTTTGGAAGGGTCTACTTCCAAGACCTTTTCTATGTTCTTCAGAAGACTCAAGGCGATCGTGTGCATCTTTGCGTTTTATCATCAAACTCTTGGCTGACCCAGGAGGATTGGAGCGTCAAAGTTGATGTGTTGGCTTATTCATTGCCCGCTAGATGGACAAAATTATGGCTTTTTGACCACTTGATTCTACGACTATTGCGGAGTGATCTGCGGCAAGCGTTTTTTCTCAAACGTCAAGGGGTAGACCTCTTGCTGTGTTGGCAAGTACCGGTAGGCCTCGGATTCCCCACGCTAGCCTTGATACCCGATTTTCAACATATCCATTTGCCAGACATGTTTAGTCAGGAAGAGCGGCAAGCCAGGGATCATAGTTATCTGGACACTGCTCAACGAGCAACGCGAATCATCGTGTGGAGCCAATCGGTTAAGCGTGATTTCGAGGCGTTCGCCCCACAATTTGCTGGCAAAGTCAAAGTGATCCATCCGGTCAGTGTTATTCCTGATTCGGTCTATCAAGATGATCCACGCCAAGTTAGTGAATACTATCATCTACCGGACAAATTTGTGTATTTACCAAATCAGTATTGGAAACATAAGAATCATAAAGTGGTTTTTCGTGCTTTACGGTTATTAAAGGAGAAAGGAATAAATGTATTCTTAGTGTGTAGTGGATATCCTAATGATACTCGTCATCCTATGTATTTTTCCGAGTTGCTAACAGAGATCACTACTCTAGGTATTTGGGATCAAGTGGTTTTGCTTGGGTCGCTTTCACGCGATCATGTGTTGCGCTTGATGCGCCAAAGTATTTGTGTTCTTACCCCTTCTCTTTTTGAGGGATATGGTATGACTGTAGAGGAAGCGCGTTCGCTAGGTAAACAGTTGCTTATCTCTGATATTCCGCCCCATCGGGAACAAAATCCACCAGCTACAACTTATTTTGATCCCAATGATAGCCATGACTTGGCTATGAAACTCGGTCGCATCTGGCATGCTGCATCCCCCGGTCCAGATGTGAAACTTGAAACAGAAGCACGGGCTAGTTTAGCTAGGCGCATTGTTGAGTATGCGGAATCATTCATGTCAGTTATTTGGGAAACGGTCGTTTCCGTGCATCGAACTTGATTGCGTTAGAATATCACCAGCCAGATTGTCGTAAAGAGGCATCAAGAGGCATCAATCTCTATGTCAAGAGATCTTTATGTTACGCCGAGGCTTGTCACTCGTATTGAGGATTGTGATTTCTACCATACTATGGAGCTCCCTGGCTATGGTTTGGTAAGAGCACAGTGGGATCTTCGCGCAAACTTGTCTAATTATTTGGGTAATGTGGAGTTCAAAGGTAAACGAGTACTTGAGATTGGGACGGCAGATGGATTTCTATCTTTCTATATGGAAAAACAAGGAGCTGAAGTCGTTAGTTATGACTTGTCAGAGCGGAATGTCTGGGATGTTGTGCCATACTCACGGTATGATTTTAAAAGAACTGTAGCATTGCGCCAAACTCATATTCAAAGACTGAATAACGCTTATTGGTTTTGCCACCGTCTGTTTAATTCAAATGCCAAAGTGGTTTATGGGACCGTTTATGAGATTCCTCAGGAAATTGGTATGGTTGACATCTCGACCTTTGGGGCTGTGTTGCTTCATGTACGTGATCCATTCTTGGCACTGCAACGAGCTCTGGAACTTACCAAAGAAATAGTGATTATCACCGAACCGCTCTGGAGATGGGATTGGCGCTATCGGCTGGCTCGTAAAATTACTCTTCGAGTCCTAGGAGCGTATGTTGTTTTTGTGCCAGATTTTAGGACGTGCTTACCAAGCGAAATGTGGTGGATTTTGTCGCCGGAAGCGATCATCAAGTTTATAGGTGTGCTTGGCTTTGAGAATGTCAAGGTGATATACCATCATCAGCAGTATGAACCACACGGTGACCGTAAGCTAGTACCGTTCTACACGATTGTTGGGCGTAGGACGCAATGATCGTTATTGTTAGAGATAGATTCAGTTTGTATGCGTGGCCCAGTTTTGACTGATTTGCCTACACCCCCTCCAGGGAAAGTCAAGTGGCCCTGGACAAAAGACATGCTACATTCATCAGAATCGAGTGCTGTCGATATAACATTACCAAGGATCACTATTGTCACCCCCTCCTATAACCAAGGGCAGTTCCTCGAAGAAACTATTCGCTCGGTCTTGTTGCAAGGTTATCCTAATCTGGAATATATTATCATTGACGGCGGCAGCACGGATGGTAGCGTGGACATCATTCGCCGGTATGCACCATGGCTGGCATATTGGGTGAGTGAGCCGGATCAAGGTCAAGTTTATGCCCTAGCTAAAGGTTTTGCGCGGAGCAAAGGGACAATCCTTGCCTTTCTGAATTCTGATGATGTGTATTTGCCGAATGCGCTGGACACCGTAGCGAGGACGTTCATTGCGAATCCCAATGCTGTGGCAGTATGTGGGAATGAACTATGGATTGATGCTGCCGGGCAAGTTATTTCTGAGCAAAGAATACAATCAGTTTCGCTGAAAGAGTTATTGTATCTCAATTTTCTCCCACAACCGGCAATCTTCTTTCGCCGTGTAGCCTTTGAAAGTGTAGGGGGATTAGATATTCACTTTCAGCACATTTTCGATTTTGAGTTGTGGCTCAGACTTGCAAACTACGGAGAATTCCATTGTATTCCCAACGTGTTAGCAGCTACGCGATGGCACACAGAGGTTAAGCGTATAACCGCTTGGCCTGCTTTTCCTCTAGAATTAGAACAAGCCATCCCCAAGTTCCTAGCAGGCCCCATCAGGATTTCCTTATCTGTCGAAGAACGTAAGGCAATCTATATGAACCTGATGTACTATGCCGCGAAAGTATACATTGCTAATTCACCCAAGTATATTCGCAAGGCACTTACCTGTTCGGTTCAGGTAATAGTGAATTGCCCCATGTTATTATTTCCACTGTTGAAAATTGCTTTTTCACGCGCATTACAATTATGTGCCAAAGTTTACAGGATGATCTTGCGGCGTAAAGGGGAGCAAAAGGTTTGGTGGGCTGACTGTGTATCGGGGGTTCATTGGACTGAGTTGTACACTTCCCAAGTCAATGATATCTCTCATAGACGGGACGGAAACACTTGATGCATCCCAGAACCTACGCCGGAGTATCTGCAAGACTCAGAGAAATCGTCAGGCAAATATATAAACAACGCTATTTGCTTGGCGGTCGAATTCCTCATACCAAAGGATATTTGGAATATCACCACGATTTTATTCGTAGTGTCTTGCAAGACAGCAACATCCTCCAGCGTTTCAGAGGCAATGAACAGCTACCACCGGGTTATGGCTATCGTCTAGACGAGCGCGCGGTCGAGATTCCTTGGGTTATTGTCCGATTGAGTGCTCGCCCGACTCTTCTTCTTGATGCAGGGTCAGCATTAAACTTTGAATTCGTTCTGAAACTTGATTTGCTCAGCAATAAAACCATCGTGATCTACACACTAGCCCCTGAACCCACTCTGCCGCATCCCAACGTTTCCTATATCTATGGTGATTTGCGTAATACTATTCTGCGCGATCATTTATTTGAAGAAATTGTTTGCATCTCGACCCTAGAGCATATCGGTATGGACAATACGCTGGTTTATACTCAGGATCAACGTTATAAGGAAGCACGGTTCTGGGACTATCGGGACGTATTGCGCGAATTCCGACGATTACTGGTGCCGGGCGGGCGATTATTTTTAACCGTGCCGTACGGCAAGTACCAAAATTGTGGCTGGATGCAACAATTCGACCGAGCACGGCTTGACAATGCACTTCAAGTATTTGATGGCAAGTTGGAAGATCAGGCGTTTTACCGCTATACCCCCGAGGGTTGGATACTATCCAATGCTGACGAGTGCGCTGAATGCGAGTATTTCGACTTTTATGCTCACTCAGGATTTGACCCAGATTATGCCACAGCAGCGCGTGCTGTGGCTTGTGTGGTGTTATCGCGATAGATATAGGTCTTGCGATGCAGATTGGGATTGATGTTACCGGAGTTTTCGGGACATACCTTACTGGTCTTCCCAATTTATATTACAGATTGATGGAAGGGTTAGCCGCGCTTCAGCCCGAGACCGTCAATATGCGGTTTGTGCTGATCGATCGGTCATTGCAAGAATTCCACGATCCTCCGATCAACTTGCCGAACAATTTTGAATTTCGCCGCGTGGGGGGCATAAAACATCTTCCGACATTTGATACACTGCCCACGCAACCTTGGCTCGGGAAGGGAGTACAAGTCTGGAATCGCGGAGTGCGCGAGCTGGCGCGCCAACTGACTGGTTGGCAGAGGCGAGTTGCTCGAACGGTTCAAGATATTGATGTTCTTGAGGGTTGGGATGCTTGGTTACGAGTTGCTCCCCTGGCAAAACGTATTATCATCATCACTGATATTATCCCGTTGATTACTCCTAAATCATTTACCCCCGATGGCATACGTAACTTGAGGCACTCGCTCATGTTTGCTAAGACTGAAGCCGATTATGTCGTAACCATTTCGCAACATGCTAAGCAGACGTTAACGGCAAGCGCAGGAATCCCAGCGGCTAAGATCAAAGTGATCTATCCAGGTATTCGACCAGTGTTCAAGCCACTGAGTGATCGTGCAATGCTTACGTCGCTACTCAGTAAATACCACTTGCCCGACCAGCCGTATGTACTCAGCCTAGGCTATCTTGATCCACGTAAGAATATCAAAGGCCATGTACAGGCATTTGAGAGATTGGCTGTGCGCCCAGAATTTCGTGATTTGCAGATGGTGTTGGTGGGACCTGAGAATGTCGCCACACGGCACGTCTTACACGATGTGAATTCATCAAATTTGTGGAATCGTATTCATTGGACTGGCTATGTGGCAGATGCTGACTTGCCCATCATTCTAGGTGGTGCCCGCGCCTTGCTGTATTGCAGTTTCTTCGAGGGGTTTGGTTACCCTGTGTTGGAAGCGATGGCGTGTGGCGTGCCTGTGGTTGCCTCGAATGTTACCTCGATTCCAGAAATTAGTGGGAATGCCGCCATCTTGGTCAATCCGCACAATGTAGATGAAATAGCCAATGGATTGCAGCTAGTTTTGTCCGATGACCAGTTGCGCCAGACTCTCCGCGAACGTGGCTTGAGGCACGTTCAGCAGTTTACCCAAGAGAATTGGGCGCGCGGTCATTTACAGGTATATCGTGAATGTTATGCGCGATAACAGGTTTTGACCGGCGAATATGATAGACCGTACTTCGCGCAAACCCCTTCGCGTGGCTATTGATGCCCCGATGACAAGCGGTGGTCAATGGGGTGGCATCGAGCAATTCGTGATGTCGCTTGTTCATGCACTTGGCAAACTCGAAGATGGTAATGAAGAATATTTGATTCTCGTGCATCAGCAGAATACAAATTGGCTTGATTCATACCTGGGTCGCAATCAGCGCGTCTTGATCAATCCGGCCACAGGGTTCGATCGAATGAAAGCGTGGCTGGGACCGCTGCGTAAACCCTTGGGGCGATTGTTCCGGCTGACCAAGCGTACTTTTACCGGCGATGTACCCACCTCGAACGGCTTCTATGAATCACTGGGAGTAGATGTGATTCACTTTCCGCATCATGCTTTCGTGCGCTGCAATTTGCCAACGATCTATAGCCCTCACGATTTACAGCATGTTCACTATCCGCAGTTTTTCTTGCCAGAAGACTTGACCATTCGGGAGGCGGTGATACGCTCTGGTTGTCACGAATCTTTTGCTGTCGCGGTTGATGCGCAATGGACCAAAGATGATATTGTGCGACAATACAAGCTCGCTCCTGAGAAAGTTTGGGTAATTCGACTAGGAGCACCAACAGCATTATACTTTCCCCTTACGGATCAACAGTCTGTGCAAATGGCACACAAGTTTCAACTGCCATCGGCGTTTGCGTTTTATCCAGCACAGACCTGGGAACACAAAAATCACATTCGCCTGCTTGAGGCAATTGCGTTACTGCGTGAGCGTGAGGGGTTGGTGGTGAATCTAGTTTGCACAGGCAAGCAAAATCAATTTTGGCCAAGAATTCAAGCTCGCCGCGCCGAACTCGGTCTCGAAGATCAGGTGCGTTTTCTCGGCTTTGTATCCTCTGGCGAGCTACGTGCGCTATACCATCTAGCCCAGTTTGTGATTTACCCGAGTCTCTTTGAGGGGGGCGGTTTGCCGGTGCTGGAAGCATTTCGTGAAGGTGTTGCACTTGCTTGTTCATCGGCGACTTCTTTACCCGAGTATGCAGGGGACGCTGCTTTACTGTTTGACCCTCAATCCATTGAAAATATTGCAAATGCCCTCAAGCGCATGAGTCAAGATGCCGACCTGCGCGCAGAATTGATCCGCCGCGGGACTGTTCGTGTTCGTCAATTCAGTTGGGAACAGACAGCCCGGGCGTATCGCGCCCTCTATCGGCGAGCGGCTGGCCACATCTTGTCGGACGAAGAAGAAGGTCTTTTGCAGAATTGTACATAGATGGCACTAATAATATCCTCACAAAGAACACCACTTGTTTCTGTAATTGTTGTATATTGGAATAATCGTAAAACTATTAGCGAATGTTTGTCTGCGTTAGCAGTGCAGACGTTTTCAGATTTTGAAGTTATTCTTATTGACAACGGTTCAACAGATGAGGGGCTGAAAGATCTAGCCTACCAATTCCCGCAACTTGATTTACGGATCGAGCGATTGTCGGCTAATCGAGGGTTTGCCATCGGCAATAATGTTGGTGCGCGATTGGCGCGGGGAGAGTGGTTGGCATTACTCAACGCGGACGCTTTTCCAACGCCAGACTGGTTAGCCAGTTTATTGGATGCCGCACAGCGTCGTCCTGAATTTTCTTTTTTTGCCTCGCGCCTGCTCCAAGCGAATGATCCTACGCGGTTTGATGGAGCAGGCGATGTCTATCATATTACTGGCTTGGCGTGGCGACGTTTTCATAATCAACCGATCACACCTGCTGGTTTGATCGAGGAAGAAGTTTTTAGCCCGTGCGGTGCTGCAGCACTTTTCCGACGTGAAGCGTTTCTGAGTGTCGGCGGCTTTGACGAGGATTTTGGTAGTTATCATGAAGATGTGGATTTGGGATTCCGTTTGCGTCTCCTTGGTGAACGATGTTTGTATGTGCCGCCTGCCATCGTGTATCATGTTGGTTCGGTGAGTTTTGGGAAGAAAAGTCATTTTGTGGTTTACCATGGGCATCGAAATCTAGTGTGGACATATATCAAAAATATGCCCACACGTCTTTTCTGGCAGTATTTGTTAGCGCATTTATTTGCTACGGTGGTCTACTTGATATATTATTCTTTAAACGGAAATGCACGGGCAATTTGGCAAGCCAAGGTTGATGCTCTGCGCGGAATGCCAAATGCTCTACGCAAACGGCGCGAAATTCAACGAACTGTCCGCGTACACATGTCGGATCTGGATCGCATGTTTGAGCACAGCTGGGCTAAATATTGGAGTTTTGCTTGGTATCATCGCTAAAAGTGTGTATGTGATGGATCTCTCCCTCTGTATCCCCACCCTCAACGCCAAAAATCTCCTGCGCGATTGCCTTCGCTCAATCTATACCAACACCCAGCGCGTCTCGTTTGAAATCATCGTTGTGGATAATCATTCGGAAGATGGCACGCTGGAAATGTTATGCACCGAATTTCCGGACGTGCGTGTCATTGCCAACGATTTCAATGCTGGTTATACTAAGCCCACTAATCAAGCGTTGCGTGTTAGCAACGGACGCTACGCACTTTTGCTCAACAACGATACTGTGATCTTGCCCAACGCCTTGGATCGCCTGGTCGAATTCGCAGACGCGCACCCAGCGATCGGCATTGTAACGCCCAAGGTGCTGAACCGAGATGGCACGTTGCAAAAGCAATGCCGACGCGGTTTGGCAACCCCCTGGGAACTGTTTTGCTATTTTTCCGGCTTGGCAGCGCGCTTTCCCAATGATCCACGTTTTGCAGGTTATCTACTCACCTATCTCGATGAGAATGTCGCGCACCCGGTTGCGGCGGTCTCTGGTTCGTGCATGCTCATTCGGCGCGCGGTGCTTGAACAAATCGGTTTACTCGACGAACGATTTTTCGCTTACCAAGAGGATACCGACTTTTGCTATCGTGCGGGACAAGCCGGCTGGCAAGTGTATTATTATCCCGGCGCGCAGATCATTCATTTGGGTGGGCAGGGTGGCTCACGCACGCAACCGTACCGTTCGATCTGGGAATGGCATCGTTCGTATTTTCTGTACTATCGTAAAAATCTTGCCGCGCGGTATTTCTTCTTATTCAACTGGTTTTACTATTTCGTCATGGTGCTTAAACTGTTGACCGCATTGATCGTCAATTTCTTCCGCAAAGAAAAATTTGCAGGTAGTCGCAAGCCATGACTCTCAGTCGTGCCGAACACAAAACACTTTTGATCGTCGTTGATTTTGTCATCGTCCAAGTCACCACACTGTTGGCGTTCTGGATTATGGCGGTCCGTGCGGACTGGGTATTCGATTCAAGATACCTTGCCAACAACAGTGGTTGGTTCATCTTTTTGCCGGCCTTGTGGTTTGGCTCGGCATTCTTGATGGGGTTGTACGATCTTCAACGCATCAGTAATCTTGGTACAACAATCGCCTCCCTCTTTCGCACCATTACCTTGGTGATTGTGGTTTATCTGTTCATCTACTTTTTCTCGACGACACCGCAAAGTCTGCCACGCGGCATCGTGGGTTACCAAGGCGCGGCAAGCTTTATTTCGATTACAATCTGGCGCGCGCTATATTTTTCGATGATTCAACGTTCCTCGAGTCGCCCCGTGATCATCGTTGGCGCGGGCTGGGCAGGGCAAACGATCGCGGAAGCGATTCTCAAAAATGCACGTGCCTATTACCATATCATCGGTTTTGTGGACGATGATCCAGCCAAGCAGTATCAAACCTTGGTCGTGAACGATCAAGCGATCCCGGTGATCGGCACATCGAGCGATCTGAAACGCTTTGCGAGCGAGTATCGTGTCCCAGAGATTATCGTTGCCATTACGCACGATCTCCGTGCTCCGCTTTTGCAAGCGATTCTCGATTGCAAGGAACTTGGTCTGCAAATCACGTTGATGCCGGTGTTGTTCGAACAACTTACGGGGATGGTACCCATCGAGCACATTGGCGATCATTGGAATGTTGCGCTCCCGCTCGATTCGGCGGAAGCCGGCGGATTCTATGCCATCACCAAACGCTTGTTCGATCTGGTTGGCGCGCTGATCGGCTTGACCTTGTATCTGCCGCTGTTGCCTTTTCTCGCGCTTGCGATTAAACTCGATTCCCCGGGTCCGGTATTTTACAAACAAACGCGAGTGGGCAAGGGCGGCAAAATTTTCAATCTCATTAAATTGCGGACGATGGTTGCAGATGCTGAGCCAGATGGGCAAGCCCAACGCGCGCAGAAAGGCGATCCGCGCATCACGCGGGTGGGACGTTGGTTGCGCAAAGCGCGTTTGGATGAGATGCCGCAGTTGTTTAACATTCTGAAGGGAGATATGAGCGCGGTGGGTCCGCGCCCCGAACGTCCGGAGCATTTGGCAGAACTGGAGCAAGCGATTCCGTTCCATCGTTTGCGCAATGCGGTCAAGCCGGGGATGGCGGGTTGGGCGGTAGTCAATTACGATTATGTGGATAGTTTGGAAGATGCCAAGATTCGTTTGCAGTATGATTTGTATTACATCAAGCACCAATCGTTGTGGCTGGATTTGTTAATCCTCTTGCGGACGATGGGGCAGATGTTGATGCTGAGAGGCCGCTGATGATTCATTCGTGGTTCAAGAAAGTTTCGAGTAGTCTATGGTTGTTCTTGTTTTTCTTTTCGTTATACACTTTGACAATGGCTGGCGAGATTCGGTATGGCGATGAAGTTGAAAAGTATCGGGTTGCCCAGAGTATTATCGAACGTGGTGATTTCACGTTTCGACCTACAGCGCAGCGGAATGTGATTGGAATCAGTGGGCGGACGGTTTCGGGGTACGAGTTGGGACAAACCTTGGTCGAGGTGCCGTTCTATATCCTTGGTAAGTTGGCTTATACTGTTTTTCCGGTGCCTGATTCCAACAGGCTCACAATGTTAATCGTTGGATGGTTGAATCCTTTGCTAACCGCGCTTACAGTCGTCTTGTTTTTCCAGATTGGTACAATGCTAGGATTTCAATTGCGGACGGCTTTGGGGATGGCGCTCCTGATAGGGCTTGCTACGATTATTTTCCCGTACTCCCGAAGTTTCACTCGTGAACCCCTGCTGACCTTCTTACTTCTTTTATCGCTTCTGTTTGCCTTTCGCTTTAGCCAGACTTGGGCAGAGCGTTGGTTACTATTGACGGGCTTGAGTCTTGGCTATTTATTCTTCACCAAATTCATTCATGGGGTTGTGATCCCATTGTTTCTTCTCTACTTTGCAGTTGTGATTTTCCAACGCGAACAACAACGCGGCGCCAGTGCTCCCCAAACCTGGACGGCGATGTTGCGCGGCGTCCTGGTCGTTGTATCCCCGGGCATCCTGTTTTTAATCGCCCAGATGCTTTATGCGTTTGCGCGCTTTGGCAACTTGACCAGCGGCTTGGGTGGTTTGCCTTCTAATCCGATTGATGTGATCATTCGACTTTTACCTCTTGCCACACCGGTGGAAGCCACCTGGGGATTGTTGTTCTCACTCGATAAAAGTATTTTTCTCTATTCTCCCCCGATCATTCTAGGGCTAGTCGGTTGGTGGCACTGGTGGCGCATCCAACCGCGCGATGCACTCTTTGTACTAGCGCTTGTCCTAATTGAGTTCATGCCGGTCACCTGGCGCTGGGATTGGGCGGGGGGAACGTGGTGGGGACCGCGTTATCTTGTACAAATCACACCACTACTTGTTCTCCCTCTCGGATTTCTATTCAATTCGAATGGCGATAAAAAGTGGATAGGGATACTGAGTGGCTTGGTCGCGATTGGTTTTCTAGTCCAGATGGTCGGGGCGCTCGTCAATGATCGCGACTATTTGGACGTAACAGGTTTAGGTTCTACCTTGTTGGGGCAAGCCGGGTTTCTTTCCCGGGGTGCCTTTGATTCGCTCGTGCTCTACCTATCGCCTGAGGGTTTCCCGGTGCGCATCAACGCGTTTGGCGTTTTGCTGATCGCAGTGATATTGTTTTTGGCATGGCTCATCATTAAACGATGGCGGCAGGATGAGCCCTCTCAATCGTCATGGCGTGCCGACGGGATTTTTCTGACCAGTGTCCTGGTCATCCAAATGATCGGCTTTATCATTTGGGTGGTTGCACCCTATCCGCAAGTTCTTGCCGCTAAAGGCGACACACGTTTTGTCGCGGCAAATAATTTTCTGACGGAGGGCAAACGATGTGAAGCAATCGGATTTTATGTGCAAGCACTTGAACGCGATACCCATTATCAAACGCAAGCCGCCGCGCGCCTTGAACAACTCTGGCAACCAGTACAAGGCAAACTGATTCCCCTTTCCAATCCAACGATGTGGATTGATGCAGAAGGCGAAGCATCGTTTGAAGAAGATTCAGCGATCACTATCACCGGCAACGGATCATTCCGCTTCTTTGCACCGGCAGATAAAGATGCGTCCGTTTCGATTGCCTCTGCACCACTCCCCGCCGTACCCAACACCGCGTACGAATTATCCGGCTGGGTCAAGAGTCTAGCGATCTATGGTTCGGGTTATGGAGTCGTTAGCATTTTTGAGGACGATGGCGATTGGGGCGATGGGCGCACAACGGACATCAAAGGAATTGACGAAACCAGCGGCTGGCAGCTGTTTCGCAAGACGATCACCACCTTGCCCACCACGCGCCGGTTGTTTGTCAAGATGGGACTCTACAAGACCTATGGCACGCTGTGGGTAGATGGCGTTCAACTGATCAAAGTGGATCCGAACTTGCCGCAACCTCAACCCAAGTTGCCACCGTGTAAATAAGGAACAAGGATTATCCCAGATTTCAGAATGAGCCACGACTCAACCCCGATGGACGCGCAGCGTTCGCGCGCGATGTTCTTCGACAAATGGATGCACCATTTTCCCCTGAAACTATATCCTTTAGGGTCTTGCAAAATTTTACAGATTCCTTTATAATCGCGCCAACTCACCATCCATCGAACGTGTGACGATAGGGAGGTAAGACGACGGTGCCTGATGTGCCTCCTGCACGCTCTCCTCTTCTCCACGCAGAGCATCTGCATTTGACCTTTGGTGGTCTTGCCGCGCTTGCCGGGATTAGTTTCGATATTTACCCCGGCGAAATTCTTGCGCTCATCGGTCCTAACGGTGCCGGCAAGACCAGCGCGCTCAACTGCGTCAACGGTTTTTATCGTCCTCAACGCGGCAAGATTCTTTTCGATGGGCACGACCTCGTTCGGACTCCCACGCACGAAATTCCTCGCCTGGGTATCGCGCGCACGTTCCAGAATATCGCCCTCTACACCGGCATGACCGCGCTCGATAATCTGATGGCGGCGCGTCACATCCATATGAAACAAAATATGCTTGCCAGCGCGCTCTACTTTGGGTACGCGCATCGTGAAGAAATCGAGCATCGCCGGGTGATCGAAGAGATCATTGATTTCCTCGAAATCGAACACATCCGCAAAGCGACGGTGGGGGCGCTGCCGTACGGGCTGCGCAAACGTGTCGAACTCGGCCGTGCGCTCGCGCTTGAACCCAAACTCTTGTTGCTCGATGAACCGATGGCAGGCATGAATGTCGAAGAAAAAGAAGATATGGCGCGGTTCATTCTGGATATTCACGAGCGACGCCAGATGACGATCCTTTTGGTCGAGCACGATATGGGGTTGGTGATGGACATCGCGCAACGGGTCGTCGTGCTCGATTTTGGGGTCAAGATCGCGGAAGGCACACCCGACGAGATCAAGACGAACCCGGCGGTCATCAAAGCGTACCTGGGCGAAGTGAAGCGTCAGAACAGTAGGCAGTAGGCAGGAAGCAGGAGGCAGGTGGGTGCAATCGTCGTAACCGTTCAGGGGTCATTGCGAGGGATCAGCGAAGTCACGTCCGCACTACGATCTTCGGTTGGCAACGTTGGGGATTGCTTCGCAAACGCTTTGCGGCTCGCAATGACAGCTAAGGCTGAACGGTTACCAATCGTCAATCTCTAATCTCCAATTTCTAAGCTCAACTATGGAAACTCTTCCTCAGTATCTTCAGCACACAGCACGCAAGTATGGCAATCGGCGCGTGGCAATGCGCAAGAAACAGTTTGGCATCTGGCGCGAGTACACTTGGCAGGAATCGTACACGCGCGTCAAGCATCTCGCGCTCGGTTTGATGCAGTTGGGTCTCGCGCACGGTGATAAAGTGTGCATCATCGGCGATAACGACCCGGAATATTTCTGGGCACAACTCGCGATACAAGCATGTGGCGGCGTCGCCGTCGGTATTTTCACCGATAGCATCCCCAGCGAAATTCAGTACATCGTCCAGCACTCGGATGCCGTGATCGTCTTTGCAAAAGACCAAGAACAATGCGATAAGATGTTGGAAATTCGCGCGAATGTGCCAGCCGTTCGTCGCGTGATTTACTGGGAAGAGCGCGGGCTGTGGAGTTATCGTAACGAATGGCTGATGAGTTTTGACGCCCTCATCGCCCTGGGCGCCGCACTGGATCAGCGCGAGCCAACGAAATTCGACGAACGGGTGGCACAAGGCAAGGGGGAGGACCTGGCGATTTTCTGCTACACCTCTGGCACCACCGGCTTGCCCAAAGGCGCAATGATCGCCCACAAAAATCTGATTGGTGGCGCAGAAATTTCTTCGAGCGTGGATCGCCGCTTGGAGACCGACGAGTATCTTTCGTTTCTGCCGCCGGCGTGGATCACGGAAAATGTGTTGGGGTTGGCGATTCACGTCATGACCGGCATGATCATCAATTTTCCGGAAGAACCGGAGACGGTGCAAGAAAACTTGCGCGAGATTTCGCCGCACGCGCTCTTGTTCAGCGCGCGCTTGTGGGAATCGCTCGTCTCGATGGTGCACGCACGCATCGCCGATACCTCTTGGATCAATCGCGTGCTGTACCATCTCTTTATGCCGATTGGTTACCGGGTGGCGGATCTGCGCTTTGGCAAAAGACATGTGCCAATCGTGTGGCGCGTGCTGAACGCCCTCGGCGAGTTAGCCCTCTTTGCACCTTTGCGCGATAAACTGGGCTTGAGTCGGGTAAAATCGGCATACACGTCTGGCGCCGCCCTCAGTCCGGATGTGGTGCGCTTTTTCCGCGCGATTGGTGTCAACATTCGCAATCTCTTTGGCTCGACCGAAGGGATCATTCACACGCTTCACATCGGCGACGATGTCAAGTTTGAAACGGTTGGCGTGCCGCCGCCCGGCGTGCAACTGCGCATCACGCCCGAAGGCGAAATTGTCGTCAAGAGCAAATCGGTGTTTCAAGGTTATTACAAAAATCCGGAAGCGACCGCCAAAGCCCTGCGAGATGGCTGGTTTCATACCGGCGATGCTGGCTATTTGCGCGAAGACGGTCATTTGATTTACCTCGACCGCGTCAAAGATCTGATCGAATTGGCGACCGGCGACAAATTCTCGCCGCAGTACATCGAAGGGCGACTCAAGTTCAGTCAGTACATCAAAGACGTGATGGTCGTGGGCGGACGCGAGCGCACATTTGTTACAGCCATCATCAACATTGATTTTGCGAACGTGGGCCGCTGGGCGGAAAAGCGCCGCATCGCCTATACGACGTTCGTTGATCTCTCGCAAAAGCCGGAGGTGTACGATCTCATCAAGCAAGATGTTCTGCGCGTCAACGAAACGTTGCCGCCCCCCGCGCGCGTGAAAAGGTTTGTGCTGCTGCACAAAGAGTTCGATCCGGACGAAGGCGATCTGACGCGCACGCGCAAATTGCGCCGCAATGTGATGGAAGACCGCTATCGTGACCTGATCGAGGCAATGTATGGTGGCAAGGATGAAGTGCGGGTGAGCGCGCCGGTCAAGTACCGCGACGGACGTACCGGGGTCATTGAGACAGCGGTGCGGGTGTGTAAGGTGTAGCCCGGCGGGGAAAGTCCTATGCCCAAAGCGCGTGTGAACCATATTGACCTGTATTATCAAATTCATGGCAGTGGTCAGCCGTTGGTGTTTATTCACGGCTTGGGGTCAAGCACCCGCGATTGGGAATTGCAGGTTGCTGAATTTGCAAAGACGTTCCAGGTAATCACGTTTGACTTGCGCGGTCACGGACAATCGGACAAACCGTTGGGACCGTACAGTATGCGATTGTTTGCGTCGGACACGGCAGGGTTATTGAAAGCGCTTGGCATCGAATCGGCATACATGGTTGGCTTGTCCCTCGGCGGAGGCGTGGCGTTTCAACTTGCGATTGATGAGCCGGCGTTGGTCAAGAAACTCGTTGTGGTGAACAGTGCGCCAGAGTTGGTCGTGCGCACGTTCAAAGATCGCTGGATGGTCTGGCAACGCTTGGCTATTGTGAACTTGCTTGGCATGCGCAAGATGGGCGAAGTGTTGAGCAAACGGCTTTTCCCCAAAGCCGAACATGCCTCTTGGCGTGCCATCTTTGTCGAACGGTGGGCAGAGAATGACCCGCGTGCGTATCAGGCGGCAATGCGCGCGATGATTGGATGGAGTGTAACAGACAAACTGGGAACGATTCGGTGCCCGACATTGATTGTGACAGCAGATCAGGATTACACGCCCGTCGCGGTCAAAAAAGCCTACACCCAACTGATTCCCGGCGCGCGTCTCGTTGTGATTCCTGATTCGCATCACGCCACACCGGTGGAGCAACCGCAAAAGTTCAATGAGGTGGTGATGGAATTCTTGAAGGAGTCTTGATGAACTGGGACCTCTTCCCGCAATTTCTAGTAACCGGCTTACTCACTGGCGGAGTCTATGCGCTCATCGCGCTCGGCTTGGTACTCATCTACAAATCGTCGCGCGTCTTTAATTTTGCGCAAGGACATTTGTTGATGGTCGGCGCGTTCGTTACGTGGTGGTTCACCGACACGCTCGGCTGGAATGTGTGGCTTGCGTTCGCCGCTGCCATCATCTTTGCCGCGATCCTTGGGTTGCTCATCGAACGCATCGCGCTCCGTCCCCTCATTGGTCAACCGATTCTGGCAACGGTGATGATGACGCTGGGTCTCGCGCAATTCTTGCAAGGCGGCACGATCATTGCCTTTGGCGCAACGCAACGTTCGATGCCGGAAATGTTTCCACTTGCCGCGCTTATCCTCGGCGATATTCGCTTGAAGCAAAATCTCGTCTTTGCCTTTGCCATCTCGATGCTGGGCTTTTTGTTGTTCGTTCTTTTCTTTCGCTACACCCGTTGGGGTTTGGCGATGCGCGCGGCGGCGGAAGATCATCAACTTGCGCGAAGCGTGGGCTTGCGCGTGCCGCGCATCTTTGGTCTGGCGTGGGCGATTGCGAGCGTCGTAGCAACGGTTGGCGGTGTTTTGTTGGCGAGCATCAGCGGCGTGGAACTGAATCTTTCGATTATCGCGCTCAAAGCGTTTCCGGCCGTCCTCTTTGGTGGACTGGAATCTATCCCCGGCGCTATCGTGGGCGGCTTGACGGTCGGCATCATCGAAAGTTTGGTCGGCGGTTTGCCGGCAGATCCCACGCTGCGCTCGCTTCATCTTGCCGACATCGCGCCGTACGTGTTTATGCTCATCGTCTTGTGGTTTCGCCCGGATGGGTTGTTTGGGTTGAAACGGATCGAGAGAATCTAAAAAAATAGTGGACAGTGGTCGGTGAGTAGTGTGTAGAAAAACTCACCACCGTCCACTGCCTACTGACCACTGAGGTATTAATGGCAATTCGATTGGCTGGTGATTTCGATACGTCGTACGCGCACGATATGGCGATTATTCGCAATCGCGGTCAATGGGCGATGACGATTGCGTTCATCATCGGGTTGTTCGCGCTTCCATTTTTCCTCGACGCGCACACTGTCGGCATTTTGAATCTCATCGGCATTAGCATCATCGCGGTGCACGGGTTGAATATTTTGCTTGGTTACACCGGGCAAATTTCGCTGGGGCAAGCCGCGTTTATGGCGGTGGGCGCGTACACGGCAGCGGTGTTGGTCAAAGCCGGGATATCGTTCTGGCTCGCCTTGCCGATTGCTGGCTTTGTCGCTGGACTAGTAGGTTTGTTGTTCGGTTTGCCGTCGCTACGCATCAAAGGGTTTTATCTGGCGATGGCAACGCTCGCGGCACAAATGATCATCCCCTGGTTTTTCCGCAATGTTCGCACCGACATTTTTGGCGGAATGCCGGGGCTGATGATGCAACCGCCGCGCCTCGGCGAGATCGTGTTCAACTCGCAACCAACGATGTACTTTCCGATTATGCTGACCGTCGTCATTTGTACGATTGCCGCCAAGAACATCGCACGCACCCGCTTGGGGCGCGCCTTGATCGCGATCCGCGATAACGACCTTGCCGCCGAATTACTCGGGATCGAACAGTTCACGTACAAACTGCGTGCCTTCTTTTTATCGGCGTTGTATGCCGGGCTGGCGGGCGCACTCTGGGCAATGTACGCCCGCTCGATCAATCCCGAGCAATTTTCACTCTTGACCTCGGTATGGTATCTCGGCATGGTCATTGTCGGGGGAATGGGGAGCGCACTGGGACCGATTCTGGGAACGATCTTTCTGCGTGGCTTGGAAGAAATCACGACGCAACTTGCGCCGGTCTTGAGCAAAATGTTCCCGCAATTGGAAGCCGGCTTGCTCGCCGCGTTGGGTCCCATCGTGTTTGGCGTGGCACTGATGTTGTTCCTCGTGTTTGAGCCGCGTGGGTTAGCCCATCGTTGGGAAATCCTCAAAGCCGCGTGGCGATTGCGACCCTTTGCGCATTAGAGAATTGGAGATTAGCGATGAGAAGTTGGATTATTGAAGGGGGTGATGTTGACAAAGCAAGAAAATCTGAAATCTAAAATCGAAAATCCAAGATTCCAAAGGGAGGAGAAGTGAAAACAAAAATTTTTGTTTGGTTTCTGTTGATCGCGCTGGCGGTGGTTGCCTTGACGGCGTGCGCACCCGAACCCACCGCGACCCCGGTGCCACCCACCCAAGCCCCCGAACCGACCAAGCCGGCACCGACCCAACCGCCTGCCCCAACGGCAACCCAGCCCCCGGCAGCCACCAAAGCCCCTGAACCCACTAAACCGCCTGAACCGACCAAGCCATCCATCCGCACCAAAGCCAACCCCGGTGAAAAAATCACGCTCTATCACTTGGGCGATGTGACGGGACCCCTCGCCGCCATCACCACACCGCTCGTGTCCGGCTTTAACGATGGCGCGAAATATTGGAATGGCAAAGGTGGCATTCGTGGCGCGGAAATCGTCGTTGAATGGGCGGACACCGCCAGCAAAATCGAACTGGCTATCGCCGCGTACAATCGTTTCCGCGAAAAGAAACCGCTCTTGCTCCAGTTGTACGGTTCCGGCGAAACTGAGGCATTGAAAGAGCGTCTTGCCGAAGACAAGATTCCGGTGCTAACCGCCGGCGTGAGCGCAAAGGGATCGTATCCGCCTGGCTATGTCTTTGCCGTCGTACCAATCTACACCGATCAGTTTGGCTTGTTCCTCGATTGGTTGACCGCCAACTGGGATAAGGTCAAGCCCGCCAAAGGACAAGGACTCGACTCACCCAAGGTTGCGATTGTAACGTGGGACACCGCCTACGGTCGCGCGCTGGATACTCCCGAAGTCAAAGCCTACGCCGAGAAAAAGGGAGTCAAGATCGTAACGCAAGAATTATTTGTGGCGGGGGCGCCGGATGTAACCACGCAAATCCTCGCCGCGAAAAAAGCCGGCGCGAATGTGATTTACACCAACACCCTCGCACACGGTCCGGCACAAATTCTCAAAGATGCGGTCTCGCTCGGCGTGCGCGATGAATTCTTGATCGCCGGTGATAACTGGGCGCTCGATCTTTCGATGCTGGCGCTCGCGGGTGCGGCGTCCGAAGGATTCTACGGCGTCTTCCCCAACTTGTGGTGGGACGATGCCGATCATCCCGGCGTCAAGATCATTCAAGGTGAGTTCACCGCGAATCAACGCAAAGCGTCGGAACGCAGTGTGGGGTATCTCCTCGCGTTCACCTTTGTGGACGCTATGAGGCAGTACATCGAAAAGACGATTGATCGCGTGGGCTTTGACGGATTGACGGGCCAAGCCGTGTACGAAACGATTCAAGCCACGCCTGAACTCAAACCGATGGAAGGCATCCAGACCTTTGACTTTAGCAAGGACAAACGTGCACCGAGTAAAGCGCGCATCGTCCAAGTGCAAAAAGGCAAGTTTGTTTATCTAACCGATTGGATGACCGCGCCGGACCTGCGACCCAAGTAGTCGCCCAGGCAACTAGTCCAGTAGTCGAATAGTCGGCTGACTAGGAGACTACTGGACTAGCCGACCATCGGACTGACCATGCTCAAGTTAAATAACATCGAAGTCGTTTACTCCGACGTGATCCTCGTCCTGCGCGGCGTGTCGCTCCAAGTGGAAGATGGACAAATTGTCGCATTGCTCGGCGCGAACGGCGCTGGCAAAACAACGACGCTCAAAGCCATTTCCGGTTTACTCCGCACCGAACTGGGCCAGGTTACCCGTGGCTCCATTGAATTTGATGGCGAGCGCATTGATCGCTTGGGGCCCGAAGACATTGTGGAACGCGGCATCGTCCAAGTGATGGAAGGTCGCCGTTTGTTCGCGCACCTGAGCGTGGAAGAAAATCTTATCACCGGGGCACTCGTTCACGGCAACGGTAGAACTCGCTCCGATTTGGAAATGGTGTATAATTATTTTCCGCGCCTGCGCGATCTGCGGCATCGGGTGAGCGGCTACTTGTCCGGCGGCGAACAACAAATGGTCGTGATTGGACGTGCCTTGATGGCGCATCCCAAATTGATGTTGCTCGATGAACCGTCACTGGGGCTCGCGCCGCTCATCGTTCAAGAAATTTTTGAGGTCATTCAAAAAATCAATCGGCAAGAAAAAACCTCCATCTTGCTGGTTGAGCAGATTGCGCAAGCCGCGCTCGAAATTGCGGACTATGGATACGTGATGGAAACCGGGCGTATCGTTTTGGATGGTCCCGCGGCCAAGTTGCGCGATAATGAAGATATTAAGGAATTTTATCTGGGACTGACACAACTGGGTGAACGCAAGAGTTATCGCGAAGTGAAACATTACAAACGCCGCAAACGCTGGCTGGGTTGAAAAGGAGCCAATGTGCCAATTTCCCAATGAGCCAAAGGGAAAGACTCGTGGATTGGCTCATGGGCTCATGGGAGGATTGGCGAATTGATGAACGCCCACATCATCGGCTGGGGCAAATATCTGCCCCCCAAAATTGTAACCAATGTCGAACTGGCTAAATCGGCACCGATTGATCCCGAATGGGTTCGCACACGCACCGGCATCGAAGCGCGCCATTTTGCCGAACCCCACCAAGCCAGCGCGGATATGGCGACGCGCGCGGCACGCGCCGCGCTCCAAGTGGCTGACCTCGATCCGCTTCAACTCGATCTGATCATTTGTGCCACCAATTCACCGGATTTCTTGTTCCCTGCTACGGCATGCCTCGTTCAAGATGCGATTGGGGCAACGAACGCCGGCGCCTTTGATTTGGGGGCGGGGTGTTCCGGCTTTGTCTATGCCTTGACCGTAGCGGATCGGTTCATTCGCACGGGCGCGTACCGCAACATTTTGGTCATCGGGGTCGAAACGGTGTCGCGCATGTTGCCGATGCACGATTCGCTCTGCGCGTACTTTGGCGATGGCGCTGGCGCGCTCGTCCTCACCGCCAACGAACAACCGGGTGGCTTGATTGCGTTTATGCTCAAAGCCAATGGCGCCGGCGCCGATTTGCTCAAACTACCCGGCGGTGGCAGTCGGTATCCGCTCTCTCAAGAAGCCGTGGCGCAAGGATTGCAGTACGGGCAAATGGACGGACGCGCCGTGTATCGTTTTGGGTTACGCGCGATGACGTACACCGCGCGTCAACTGCTCCGCGCCGCACGCTTGACGTTCGATGACATTGATCTGTACATCCCCCATCAAACCAATCAGACCTTGATTCATCAAGTCATCGAGCGCTTGCACGTGCCGCCGGAAAAAACTTTTTTCAACGTCGCGCGCTATGCCAACATTTCAACCGCCGCGATCCCGGTTTCGCTCTGCGATGCCATTGAGGCTGGACGGCTCAAGCCGGGACATCGCCTCCTCATCACCGTGTTTGGGGCGGGTTTGACTTATGCCGGGATCATTTGGCATTGGTCGCAACCCGTCACCCCCAAGCCGATGTCAGTTACGCGGCGATTCTTCCACGCTTTGTGGGATGCGCAAGCCGCGTTCCGTTCACGCTTTTTCCGGTTGGAACATCAACTCGATACCCTGGTGCCAGCGGAAGAGGAAGAGCCAGAGAAAGAAGCGAGCCGTGAATGATTTCCTCGATTCGGAAGGAGTGAAAAAAATGTCCCCCGTCAAACGATCGCCACTCGATCAAGAACTGGCGCGTTTTGTCAAATCGGTTTACGCCACAACGCCGGCAGTCAAGAAAATTTTCGATGATACCGGGATCAAGCCAGCCAGCATCAAGCGCGCCGCTGATTTGGAGCGCGTACCGGTCACCACCAAAGATCAACTCGTCGAAATGCAAAAAGCCGCGCCCCCCTTTGCCGGCTTTCTCAACGCCCGCGCCAAAAAACTCAAACACATTTTTCTTTCACCGGGTCCGCTTTACGAACCACACGGCGCGGAAAAAGCGTTGGTCAAAACGGCGGCGCAAGTCTTTCGCATCGCCGGCTTCCAGCGTGGCGACATTGTGTTGAACACCTTGTCGTACCATCTTGTCCCCGCCGGGCTGTTGCTCGATGCCGGCTTGCAAGCGGTTGGCGCGACGGTGGTACCAAGCGGCGTGGGCAACACCGAACTCCAAGTCAAGATGATGCTCGATTTGCGCGTCAATGGCTACGCCGGCACGCCAAGTTTTCTGATGACGATCATCAAAAAAGCGGAAGAGATGGGACTCGATTTCAAGAAGAATTTTGTGCTGACCCACACGCTCTTTACCGCCGAACCGTACCCGCCCTCATTGCGCGCCGAGTTTCACGGCAAGTACGGTTTGAAAACCCTCAACGCGTACGCCACCGCCGAACTTGGTTTTCTCGCTTACGATTGCGACGCACAACAAGGGTTGCATTTTGCCGATGGCGTCATCGTTCAGGTGTGTGATCCGACGACCGGGTTGCACGTGAAAGCCGGCGAAGCGGGTCAGGTCGTCGTGACAACGTTCAACGAAACGTATCCGACGATTCGGCTGGGCACCGGCGATCTGGCGGTGTATCTTGATGCGCCGTGCACGTGTGGACGCTCGACACCGCGCCTGATGCTGGTTGGTCGCGTGGGCGAGGCGGTCAAGGTGCGCGGGATGTTTGTGCATCCCAATCAACTCAAAGCGGCAGCCGCAAAATTCCCGGCAATCGCGCGGGTGCAAGGAATTGTTACGCGCCCGGACAATGTGCGCGACAGTCTCACGCTCAAGGTCGAACTCGCACAGCCGGAAGTTGAGCGAGAAAAACTGAGCCAGGAATTGGCAGAGGCGGTGCGCGGTTTGATTCGGGTGAGTGTAGATCACGTGGAATTTGTGCCAACGCTTCCGGCGGATGCCAAGATGATTGTGGACGAAAGAAAGTGGGAATAAAAATGGGGCTGGGAATGAATCCTAGCCCCATTTACGTTTTCCTGTCAATCTTTCACTTCGCGGAACTCACCGTCCACCGTATCCGCGCCGCCCGGCGGTGTACCGCCGGCTTGCTCACCTGGTGGTGGGGTTGCGCCGGTTTGTTGGTACATCTTTTCGCCAATCTTTTGCAACGAGCGTGCCAAATCTTCGGTCTTGCGCTTGATGTCCGCCACATCGCGTCCCCCCATCGCCGTCTTGAGCGCGGCAATCTTGGGTTCGATCTCGGCGCGCACATCGGCTGGCACTTTGTCGCCCAGATCGCGCAACATTTTCTCCGATTGATAGACCGCGCTGTCGGCATTGTTGCGCACTTCGACTTCCTCTTTGCGTTTGCGATCTTCTTCGGCGAACCGTTGTGCTTCCTTCACCATGCGGTCAATCTCTTCTTTAGTGAGTCCGGAGGAAGCCGTGATGGTGATCTTTTGTTCACGTCCAGTTGCCTTGTCCTTGGCAGATACGTTGACGATGCCGTTCGCGTCAATATCGAACGTTACCTCGATTTGAGGTACGCCGCGAGGGGCTGGCGGAATGCCATCGAGAATAAAGCGGCCCAGGGTCTTGTTGTCCGCCGCCATTGGACGTTCACCTTGCAAGACGTGAACTTCGACCTGCGTCTGCATATCCGCAGCGGTGGAAAAGATTTGCGACTTGCGCGTGGGAATCGTGGTATTGCGTTCGATCAAGGGGGTCATCACCCCTCCCAACGTTTCGATGCCCAGCGTCAAGGGCGTAACATCAAGCAACAAAATGTCTTTGACTTCGCCGCCCAGCACGCCGGCTTGAATCGCCGCGCCAATCGCCACCACTTCATCTGGGTTAATGCCCTTGTGGGGTTCTTTGCCAAAGTAACGTTGCACGATTTGTTGCATCATCGGCATCCGCGTTTGACCACCTACCAACACCACCTCGTCAATATCGGACGGCGCGAGTTTGGCATCTTCCATCGCTTGGCGCACCGGGTTCAACGAGTTCTCAATTAGATCGCCCACGAGTTGTTCTAGTTTCGCGCGCGTCAGCGTCATGGTCAAGTGTTTGGGACCGGACGCATCCGCCGTGATAAAGGGCAGGTTGATTTCGGTTTGCATCACGGTCGAAAGTTCAATCTTGGCTTTTTCCGCCGCTTCTTTCAGACGTTGCAACGCCATCCGATCCTTGCTCAAGTCAATGCCGGTATCTTTCTTGAACTCGTTCACGATCCATTGGATAATCCGCTGATCGAAATCGTCGCCACCCAGGAACGTATCGCCGTTCGTGGACTTGACTTCGAACACACCTTCACCCAGCGCCAAGATCGAGATATCGAACGTACCGCCGCCAAAGTCGTACACGGCAATCGTTTCGTCTTTCTTTTTATCGAGACCATACGCCAAGGAGGATGCGGTCGGTTCGTTGATGATACGCAACACTTCCAAGCCGGCAATGCGCCCGGCATCTTTGGTGGCTTGGCGTTGCGAATCGTTAAAGTACGCCGGGACGGTGATGACGGCTTGAGTTACTTTTTCGCCCAGATACGCTTCGGCGTCCGCTTTGAGTTTCGCCAAAATCATCGCTGAGATTTCCGGCGGGGAATACTGCTTCCCTGCCATTTCAACCCAGGCATCACCATTCGGCGCTTCGATGATTTTGTACGGCAAAATCTTGCGCGCCTTTTGGACTTCGGGATCGTTGAACTTGCGTCCCATCAAACGCTTGATGGAAAAGATGGTATTCTCCGGGTTGGTAACGGCTTGGCGTTTGGCAACCTGCCCCACCAAGCGTTCGCCGGTTTTAGTGACAGCCACCACCGAAGGCGTGAGCCGGGAACCTTCGCTGTTCGTGATGACGACCGGATCGCCGCCTTCCATCACTGCCACCACCGAGTTGGTTGTTCCCAGATCAATGCCGATAATCTTTGATTTCGTAGCCATAGTTTATCTCCTGTTCAGTTTGCGGTCGTAGGACCCGAACTAGTTTTTTTCTTTGCCACTTTGACCATTGTCGGACGTAGAACACGGTCATTCAGTTTGTAGCCCTTTTGCAATTCCGCCATCACAATGCCATCTTCGTATTGATCGGTTTCTTCGTGAATGACGGCTTCGTGCAGGTTGGGATCAAACGGTTGATGCAGGGCTTCAATCGGTTTGAGTCCCTCTGTCTCCAGAATCATTTGCATCTTGCGTGCGATTAACATCACGCCATCAATCCAGGTCAGATCGCGCAGATTGTCTGGGATCGTCTGTGCCGCGCGTTCAAAATCGTCCAGGATGGGCAAGAGACGTGTGATGAGAATAGCGTTCAGATACTTGCTCATCTCGCTGGTATCTTTTTCCGTGCGCTTTTTATAGTTGGCGAAATCTGCGGCTGTTCGGCGCCAGTTATCCAAATACTCTGCCGATTTTGCGCGCTCTTGTTCTAACAACTTTTTCAATTCGGAAACATCTTCCGGCAATTCAACGATCGGTGTTTGTTCTGATTGTTCTTTGTTTTCTTCTGCCATTCCTATGACCTCCGCCTAAAGTATTCCACCGACGTACACAGTGAGCAGTAGGCAGTGTTTGTGACACGGCGAGAATGTGCTGCCTCCTGCTGACAGACTGGGTCACATTTATCTGCCGTACATCCTTGCCATCCACCTATCCCGTAGATGAGAAAAGTAGCGAACACCGCTAAACGTTTGGCCGTGCATTCGACTCAAGGCAAATGCTCCAAATCATCCAAATCCTTGTGCCTGCCGCTGGCTTTTTTGTTGATTTTCAGGTGATGCAAATTGATGAGTTTGACTTTGACGCCGTCTATGACAGCGGTGACGCGTTGCGCGTAGCATTCCTTGAATTGCACCCCCGAAATCTTTGTGAGGATTTCAAGCCGCAGAGGCGGAACGCCTAGTCGCACGATACGATCTTGCAAGAACAAGTCGGGTGACAGTTCGGACCTAGCAAACCCGAAATCGCGCAACGCGGCGACTAGACGCTTGGCGTTGTTCGGATGAACCGCAATCCAAAGATCCATGTCATTGGTCGCGCGCGGATAGCCATAGTAACCAACTGCATAACCGCCAATGACGAGATACTCAACGCGGTGTGCGTTGAGCAATCTCAAGAACTCTTTGAAGTCGGGCGGTAGCTCGATGTCCATAATTGATTCGTCGCAGGATTTCCATGTGGCACAAGCGCGCGCGCGGCGTCTGCGCGAGCCAGTACGCTTTGAGGTCCGAGTCGTCAAAAAGCGGTGCGATTGAAAGCGCGGTCTTGTCCATTCGGAGCCGCGTTTTTTTCATGGGTTTTGCCTACCTCCCGTACATCCGTGCCATCAAATCATCCAGCAGACTCGAGACATAGCGCACCACTCCAATCGTGCGCGCGTACTGCATCCGCACGGGACCCAGTACCCCGATCACCCCGCTGGCTTCGCCGGGCACCCCATAGCGCGACAAGACCATGCTATAATCGCTCATCTCATCGCGGCGGCTCTCGCCACCGATGACCACTTGCACGCCGCGTTCGGGTGCCCAATCGCTCAGCATCTCTTCCAAAAATGTCCGATGCTCCAACATTTCCAACAACGTTTGCATGCGCTCAATCGCCGCAAACTCGGGTTGGCGCAGAATATCCAGAATGCCATCGCGATAAATTTCGTGTGAGGAGCGCCGATCAATCTGTTGCATCAGATTGAGCACCACGTTCACGATGCCACTCTCAAACGTATCCAAGGTGAGCGTGGAACTGCGAATCTGCTCGACGCTCAGTCCATGAAAATGATCGCTCAACCGATTCGAGAGGCGCATCAATTCTTCTTGCGCAATCGGCTGCGCCAATGCCAGCATTTGTTGCTTGACCGTGCCATCTTGCAACACCAGAACGAGCAATGCCACTTGGTCACTGATCGAAACGAGTTGCAAATTCTTGAACCGGCATCGTGCGGATTGCGGCGCGGTAACCAGCGCCGTGTTCCGCGACGAGTG
The DNA here is from genome assembly GCA_034433515.1 of Anaerolineae bacterium. Classification (GTDB taxonomy): domain Bacteria; phylum Chloroflexota; class Anaerolineae; order UBA4142; family UBA4142; genus DAOTXS01. The sequence continues at coordinate 28,395 of DAOUAL010000047.1, forward strand.
TGCCAACACCGCCGCCGCCAAACGCATCCATTGATCAATGTCGAGCGTAACCTGATGGAATTGATGCCGAATCATCCGTTGTTCCACCGGTGGCAACTCGAACTCTTCCATCAGCGATTCGACAAAGTAACGGTAGCCCTTTTCGGTCGGCACGCGCCCGGCGGACGTATGCGGATGTGTCAAGTAACCCAAAGTTTCCAGCGTGGCGAGTTCGTTGCGAATCGTGGCTGAACTCACACCCAGCCCACGCTTGCGCAGCGTCTCCGAACCCACCGGTTGTGCGGTTTCGACGTATTCTTTTACCACATAGGCAAGGATTTGTTCCTGCCGTTTGGTCAAACTTGCCATAATATCTACGCCTGCTCGATTTAGCACTCTCGATGTTTGAGTGCCAAGATTTTACCACAATAAAAAAATCCTGTCAAGCCCGCACGAAAACCTCATCGCCAAGACGCAGCCCCAACACCTGTGCTGCGTTCCCCTCGCGCACGGCTATTTCGAGATGCCCGCTCGAACTGATCAGAGCAATTGCCTCACCCTGCCCAGCCATCGCATAGGTGGACTTGATGCCTTGCAATGTTTTGCCGCGAACCGATACCGCGACCTGTGCGCGATCCATCGCCGTGAGCATCTCTTCGCCGATGTTGGTGATGGCGTTGCCAAACCGATCAATGTGCACAATGCGCCCCACGATTTCGTTGCCGGCGCGCCACACGGCGACACCGTGCGGCAAGCACACCCAATCGTTCACCGGGTCGCCCAACGATTCGAGCGGAACGCCCAACGATAGGTGCGCGGCGACCGGCGCAAAGATATCGCGACCGTGAAAGGTGTGCGAAACGCGCGCACGCCAATATTCGGCTCTATTTAGATGCACCACGCGCGGCAATGGTTTCAAATTCTCCAGCGCCATAGTGAGCACGCCATTATCCGGCGCAACGAAAAGGGTTTCGCCCACTTGAGCAGCGATGGGACGACGCGCACTGCCAACCCCGGGATCCACAATGACCACGTGAATGGTATTTGCCGGAAAATATCTGAACGCGTTCGCAAACAGAAACGCCCCTTGCTCGATGTTCTGTGGGGCAATGTCGTGCGTGAGATCCACAATCATCACGTTGGGGTTGATGCCAAGAATGACTCCTTTCATCATCCCCACAAAACCATCGCTCAAACCAAAATCGGTCGTCAGCGTGATGATTCGATTCATAGGGCAAGTATAATCTGCCGCTTGCCGGTTGTCAAAGCCAATCCGCATACACCTTTAATAAAATCATAGCACCTACGCGCCGCCTTTTGCAAAACATTTATGCCATTTGCGCCGCAATCTGCTAGAATAGGGAACGCAACTCTATTTGAACAAGATTTCCTATGACCATTCATTCGACCCAGTTCCGTCAAATCATGCGCCGTTATCCGACCGGTGTTACCGTGCTGACCGTCCGCGATGGCGATCATATTCACGGTATGACCGCCAACTCATTCACTTCTGTTTCACTGGAGCCCACGTTAGTGTTGGTGTGCATCAACACCAAGAATGCTACGCATCAGTTGGTTACGCGCGCCGGTACTTTTGCGTTGAATATCTTGAGCGAACATCAAATTCATCTCGCTCAACGCTTTGCGCGTCAGGTTGAACAACCGGCAAATCCTTTTGCCGATATTGCTTATCACACCGGCATCACGGGGGCACCCATCTTTGAGGATAGCATTGCCTATCTCGATTGCAAAGTCGTGGCGGCGCATCTAGCCGGCGATCACACCATTTTCATCGGCGAGGTGCAGAGTGCCGGCTTTGGCAACGCACGCAACGTCAACCCGCTCATCTGGCTCGATGGCAAATACACCTCGTTGCATTCCATCGAACTCAAAAATGTTTTACTGACGCCGCATTTGTTGTAATGAGGAAGCGCCTTGACGCGACACGTTCTGCTCATCTTTTTTGATGGCTGGGGATTGGGCGCCCCCGATCCGACGCTTAATCCATTTCTCACCGCCTCAATGCCCACCTTACGTGAGTTGTTCGATGGGGTGATGCCAACGAACAGCAATGGACATTTCCAATCTTCTATCGCCACGCTCGTCCCCACCGATGCCACGCTGGGGGTGCCGGGCTTGCCGCAAAGCGCGACCGGGCAAACCACCATTTTTACCGGCATCAACGCATCGCGCGCCATCGGCAAGCATTGGGGTCCCTACCCCAACGATGCGCTGCGTCAAATCCTAGCGACCGATAATCTTTTCCAACAACTCGTCGCCGCAAACCAACGCGTGGCATTTGCCAATGCCTACCCGCCGATTTTCTTTGAGCGGCTCACGCGCAACACCGCGCGCCGCTCCGCCACCTCGCACGCCGTCTCCGCCGCTGGTATCCGCTATCGCAATATCAACGATTTGCGCGAGGGCAACGCCGTCAGCGTCTTTGTAACGAATAAACTCTGGCGCGATCACGGTGCGGATGTGCCGCTCATCACCGCGCGGGACGCCGGGCGCAATCTGGCGCGCATCGCCCAAGCAAACGATCTCACCGTGTTCGAGTACTTTCTCACCGATGCCGCCGGGCACAAAGCCAAACCGGAATTTACGGCGCACGTGCTCGATGAAGTGGATCAACTTGTCTGCGGCGTGCTGGATGAAATCTCCTTGAGCGATTCGCTCATCCTCATCACCAGCGATCACGGCAACATCGAAGATATGAGTACCAAGACGCACACGCTCAATCCGGTGCCAACCCTACTTATCGGTGCGGGACATTCAACGATCGCACCGCGCATTCACGCCCTCACCGACCTTACGCCAGCCATCCTGAGTTTGCTTTTACAAAAATGATAAACCGCCGATTGACTCGGCGGTTTCATTTTGCGTTGGCTCAACTAGCCGGCGTGAATAAAGATTGTCTCGCCCTCAATCTTGACCTCGATGGTTTGTCCATCAATCACCACGCGGTAAACTCCATCTTGATTGACAAACGTTTCAAATCCGCCGGCGCCATAATGTTTGGCACTGCCGCTGTACACCGTCAGCGTATTTCCGTTCGGTTCTTGGATGACAATCGGCACACCAACCGTTTCTAGGCAACCGGCAATCATTCGCGCGCCGGGCAATCGATCAATCTGATAACGTCGTTCGATGCGAACAATATTTTCTTCCAACGCCGGCAATTCTGCTTCGATGTGAGGACTCGAGGCAATCGGCAAGACTGGAGCCGGTTCCGCTACCGGGGGTATTGGCTCAACCGACGCCACCGGTTCGCTGATTGGTTCAGCCATTGCGGGTGTTATATCGGTTGGCTCAACCGATGCCATCGGCTCGCGGATTGGTTCGGCGATCACCGGCGTCGTATCGGCTGGCTCGACCGGGGCAACCGGCTCAACGATTGGCTCGCTCAGCGGTTCGTGGATTGGTTCAGCAACGATGGGCGCGGGTTCGACCGGCAAAGCCACGGCTGGCTCGATGGGTTCGCGAACTGGTTCGCGCGGCTCAGCCGGCGCAGGTGGTTTGGTTTCTACTTGAGGTGATGGCGCCGATGGACGAACAGGACGCACGGGCTTGGCTTTGGGTTCGATTGTTTTCTTGCGGGTGCGTGCGGGCTTGACCGGGGCGTGCACCGGTTTGACCTCTTCGTGCGCGGGCAGACTGGGTGCCAGCGCATCCACGCGAACGATCTGAACGCCGCGATAATAATGTTGCAAGATTTGATCGAACGATGCGCCGCGCCGTGCCAACACAATCGCGCCGCGCATACACATTCCCACGCCATGCCCCTTAAGTGTGAGAAATCCACACGAGCAATCCACCGCGCGGAGATAGGGCAAGGGATCCATCAACATATCTTCCGAGTTGCGTGTCCGCCCATCGCAATGCTCAAAATAGACCGCATTGATCAACGCGCCATTGTGGATCGCAACCAAGCTCCACGTTTCACTCAACGCACGAAAAACTTCGGGCGCAGACACCGGGTCCACGCGTTTCCATTTCTGACAATGTGTGCTGATGCACACATCGGCATTCTGTTCCGGATGACGTCGCATTGCCACTGCATACGTGCGCGAGGCAACGGCTTGGGCTTTGAGCGCTTCCAGCGGCGCATTCGTCCCGATCTGTGCCGCAACGACACCCGCCAAATAAGTTTCCAACTTCATCTCTTCGACGTGGCTCTCTGGCATCAACACGCGAAGATAGTTGGGTAAAGACAAATTCTTGAAACTATCGAACATTCCTTAAAATCCAATCACCTTGTTTTCTCAAGATGTGCCGTGCTATCAACGCATCAAGCGCGGCGTTCACCGGTTCGCTGGGCAAACCGAGGGTGCGTTGGAGCGTTGCCGGTCGCACTGCCACCACCGTTTCAACGTAACGTCGCACAATCACACGATACGCTTGATCGAGGTGGATGGTTTGGGCGCGCGCCCAATCGCGCGGGAACCAACGCGAGACCAAATCAAAGATTTGAGAGGGCCACGCACTTTGCTCGGTGGTGGCTCCCACCGGCATCACTACCAACAATCGTTGCAATTCATCTAGCGCGCGATGATAACGCCCATTGTCCAGCCCGGTCGCTTGGCGTAATGCGATTGTGGGTGTGGGACCCATTGCCAACAAGGTATCGTACACCCGTTTAGCTTCGTAACTGATACGCCCGCGCGTATACTCGGCTGGGAGATGGCGGGGTGCGGCGATGGCTAGGACGTACGGCAACAGTTTGAGCGAAATGAACATGGGTTTGCCGGTCAATGCCTTGCCATAGTACGCGCGGCGCGTTGCCGGCAGATCGTTCTTCCAACCCCAAATCAAATCGGCATCCGCATCCCAATCGTCAATGTGGGCATCGCGTCGTCCCTTGACCGCTTCAAAGAGCGAAGGGAGTTCGATGTTTTGCGCCGACGCAAACAAAAGACAAAAGCCAACCGAATCAATCCAGCGTGCTGCTGCCGGCATCGTCCGGATGCGGCGTGCCCGTGTGCGCCGGTAAATCACATCGCGCTGTCGTTCGATGAATTTCAAATCAAGGGTGATATCCAAGCGAATAAAAAACCAGCGCTCGATCCGCTGGCGAAAAAGAGCGCACTTTGCCGAGGTCTCTTGCCACCAACTATACCACGCCCATAGCCTCGTGTCAATTCTTCGTCGTAACAAATTCTAGCGCATTTCTAGCACAGCGTTAATCTGCTTCTAATCCAGCGCCCTAAAACATTATTGGCGCGTAAGCGATTGTTTTTTTCAATCCGATGGAGGTGAAAAGATGAAACGACTTGGCTGGGTTACGCTGGGGTTGAGCATGCTCCTTTGGGTGTTCGCGTCACCGGTCGTGGCGCAATCCCCCAGCGACAGTGTGGTGGTGTGGACCGCGTATCCAACGGTAGTGCAGGAAAAAGGACAACCCGTTACGTTTGCGCTCGAGTTGACGAACAAGACGGCAACGTGGCAAGACGTGGACCTCCAAGTGGAAGGTCCGGCGGATTGGGCCCCCACGTTTAAAAAGAGTGGTTACACCGTACGTCGCGTAATGATCGAGCCGTCCAAATCCCAGTTGCTCGATTTGCAACTGAAACAGCCGGACAATGTGCGCGCCGGCGAGTACATCTTTGTCGTCAAGGCGAGCAACCAAGATCGCGTTTCGATGAAAGATTTGCGCTTGGTGGTTGTGGTGCAAGAAAAGACGAGCAAGGGTGGCATCAAGTTTACCACCGATTATCCGGATGTGCGGGGTCAACCAGGGTCCTCGTTTAGTTTCCGTTTCGATCTGACGAATCAATCGGATCAAGATCGTGTGGTGAACTTTGAGGCGAGCACGCCCAAAGATTGGCAAGTGGTATTCAAACCGGGCTATGAATCGCGACAAATTACTTCTTTGCCCTTGAAAGGCAACGCTTCGCAAACGATTAACGCCGATGTGTCCCTGCCGCGCGGCATTGAAGCGGGCACGTACAAATTGGTCATCCGCGCTATCGCGGAGAACGATCGGGTTGAAGTGCCGTTGACCATTACGATTGTGGGCAGTCCGGCGCTCAGTCTCAACACCGTCACGGGACAACTCAATGCGCGCGCGACTGTGGATTCGCCGGCCAAACTCACCTTGGTGATCCGCAACACCGGCACCGCCTTGTTAGAAAACGTTTCGCTGTCGTCGTACAAGCCAGATGGTTGGGACGTTACCTTTGCCCCAGACAAAGTGGAAACTTTGAAGGCGAATGAAAGCCAAGAAGTCAATGTAACGATCAAACCCGCGAATCGTGCGTTGGCGGGCGATTATATGGTTTCGATCACCGCCTCGGGGGGCCAAGCCTCGGAGAGCAAAGAGATTCGCGTTACGGTCGAACCGCCGACGACGTGGGGGATTGCCGCCATCGCCGCTATTGCCGTTGTGGTGCTAGGGCTGGCGTTCGTCTTTGCTCGCTTTAGCCGACGCTAATTCGATGGGCTTGCGTGAGGCAAGCCCATCCGTACGGTTTGCATGGAGGTGAGATAGATGTTCCGCCGATTCAAAAAGTCGCCGAGCCAGCCAACGATCCCGACGAACGCGGCAGAAATCTCCTTCGCCGGTCCCATCGTGGAAACCCACGATTTGACGAAACGCTATGGCAATGTGGTGGCGGTAGAGGGTTTGAATTTTCAACTTGAGCCAGGTGAAATCTTTGGCTTACTGGGACCCAATGGCGCAGGCAAGACCACGACAATTTTGATGCTGATGGGGCTCAGCGAGCCAACGTCTGGCTCTGTGCGTGTGTTGGGGTTTGATCCGGTGCGCCAACCCATTGAGGTCAAACGCGTGGTCGGTTATCTGCCTGAACACGTGGCAATGTACGATGATCTTTCTGCGCGTGAGAATCTGCACTATACTGCCGATCTCAACGGCATTCCGTTCGATGACGCCAAACGGCGCATTACCGATGCGTTGGAACGCGTGGGGCTAGCCGAGGTAGCAGACAAGCCGGTGCGTGAATTTTCGCATGGGATGCGTCAGCGTCTAGGCATTGCCGATGTGTTGATCAAGAAACCGCGCTTGGTCATTCTGGATGAACCCACGCTGGGCTTGGATCCGGAAGCCGTCAATCAACTGCTCGATCTCATCTTGGCAATGACCCGTGAAGAACGACTCACGGTATTGTTGTCGTCGCATCAGTTGCAACAAGTGCAGCGCATCTGTTCGCGCGTGGGCATCTTTGTCAAAGGCAAGATGATTGCGCAGGGGACCATCACCCAACTGGCCGAACAGTTGGCGGGGGGAATGCGCACGCTCGAAGTGTGCGCCGAACCTCGTGGGGCAGGACTGGTCGAACTGCTCCAGCAGATCAAAGGTGTCGTCAAGGTTGAGCCGAATACCACCCACTATCTTGTGCGTGCCACGAGCGAGGTGCGTCCGGAAATTGCCCGCGCCATTGCCTCCCGGGGTTGGTCGCTCTATCACCTGCGTGAACGCGATTATGGTTTGGAAGAGATCTATCTCAAGTATTTTCAATCCTGATTCCGCTGGAGGTTGAGTTATGCGTGGCTTGCTAGCCGTCTATCGGAAAGAACTTGCGGACCATCTGGGCAGCCGGCGATTTATCATTCTCGCTTTGCTGATTTGTCTCGCCGGCTTGTCTTCGGTGTATGTTGCCGCGCAATCTATTCGTGCTGAAATCTCAGATGCGCAAAACGCTTTTCTGCTCTTGTTCACGACCGCCAGTGGACCCTTGCCCTCGTTCATCACCTTTATCTCGTTTCTGGGTCCGTTAGTCGGGCTTGCGCTCGCTTTCGATACGATCAACAGCGAACAGAATCGCGGCACATTGAGCCGCTTGCTCGCTCAACCTATCTATCGCGATGCGGTGATCAATGGCAAATTCCTCGCCGCACTCGTAACGATTGCGATTATGTTGGCGAGCATTTTCGTCGTCGTCTCGGCGTTGGGCATTCTCATTCTGGCGCTGTTGCCTGCGCCGGAAGAATTGGGACGCGTGCTGGGATTTCTCATCGTCTGCATTCTCTACGTGGGCTTTTGGCTTGCCCTTGCCACGATGTTTTCGGTGCTGTTTCGTCAACCGGCGACGGCGGCGTTGGCGGGCATTGCCGCGTGGATCTTTTTCACCTTCTTTGTCACCATGATTGCGGATGCCATCGCCAGTGCGTTGGTCACGCTCGATATGTTCTTTGATCCAAATGCCCTGTTGCAATTGGAATACCTGCGGATGAATCTCGCACGTTTGTCACCCAGCACCTTGTTCCAAGAAGCCACCATCGCGCTCTTGATGCCCAAGGTGAGAACGTTGGGCCCGCTCCTGATGCGGGATTTAATCGGTATGTTGCCCAACCCGCTCCCCTTGAGCGCGAGTCTAGTGATTGTGTGGCCCCAAATCGCCGGGCTGTTGGCGGTAACGGCATTCTGTTTCGCCGTCGCGTATATTCGTTTTATGACGCAAGAGATTCGATCCTTGTAAAAGGTGTGGCTCACAAAAAATCTAACATTCATCTAACAGTCATCCAGCATCGTTCTAATGTGTTGGGAGGAAAATCAAAAACGCTAATTTGCCAAGTGAGGTGAGACTATGAAACTCAAACCTTTAGCAGATCGGGTGATTGTTGAACCCATTGAACACGAAGAAAAGACTCCCAGCGGAATCATCTTGCCGGAGACTGCCAAAGAAAAACCACAGGAGGGCAAGGTGATTGCGGTGGGGTTGGGTCGCTGGGACGAAGAGGGCAACAAGCGGGTGCCACTCGACGTGAAGGTGGGCGACCGCGTGATTTTTGCTAAATATTCTGGTACCGAGTTCAAGCAACGTGAAAACGGAACCGAGAAAAAGTATTTGATTCTGAATGAACGCGATATTCTTGCGATTGTCGAAAAGTGAGGTGAAGCCAAATGCCAGCCAAACAACTTGTCTTTAGCGAAGATGCGCGTCGGCATCTCAAGATCGGCGTGGACTTGCTTGCGAATGCGGTGAAAACCACGCTGGGACCCAAGGGGCGCAACGTTGCCTTGGATAAAAAATGGGGCGCGCCCACCATCACGCATGACGGGGTCACGGTTGCGAAAGAAATCGAACTGGACGATCCGTACGAAAATATGGGTGCGCAACTTTTGAAAGAAGCCGCCACCAAAACAAATGACGCGGCGGGTGATGGGACGACCACGGCAACGGTGCTTGCCCAAGCCATCGTCAACGAAGGATTGAAAAATGTGGCGGCGGGCGCCAATCCGATGCTCCTCAAACGCGGCATCGAAAAGGCAACCGAAGTGGTGGTGAAAGAGATCAAAGCCCAAGCGGTGCAATTGCGCGGGCGTGAAGATATTGCGCACATCGCTTCGATCTCTGCCGCCGATACGGAGATCGGCGAAGTGATTGCGAACGCGATGGACAAGGTCGGTAAGGATGGCGTCATCACGGTTGAAGAGTCCAAGACCGGTCTCGCGTTTGAAACCGAATTTGTCGAAGGGATGCAATTCGATCGGGGGTACATCTCGCCGTACTTTGTCACCAATCCGGAAAAAATGGAAGCCGCCATCGAAGAACCCTACATCTTGATCACCGAGAAAAAGATTAGCGCAGCCAGTGACATTGTGCCACTCCTCGAATCCTTGGTGCAGATTGGCAAGCGCAATCTGGTGGTGATTGCGGAGGATGTGGATGGCGAAGCGCTCGCGACATTGGTGTTGAACAAACTGCGCGGCACGATCAATGCGCTCGCGGTCAAAGCCCCGGGGTATGGGGATCGCCGCAAAGAAATGTTGCGCGATATTGCGATTCTCACCGGCGGTCAGGTCATCTCCGATGAGCTGGGTCGTAAACTCGAAACGACCAAGGTTACCGATCTAGGACGCGCGAACAAGGTTGTCGCTGACAAAGAGAACACCACTATCATCGAAGGTAAGGGTGACCCCAAAGAGATCAAAGGTCGGATGGAAACAATCAAGAAGCAAATCGAAGAGACGACCTCGGATTATGATCGGGAGAAATTGCAAGAACGATTGGCCAAACTCGCGGGGGGTGTGGCGGTCATTCGCGTGGGCGCAGCAACCGAAGTGGAGATGAAAGAGAAAAAGCATCGCGTGGAGGATGCGTTGAGCGCGACCAAAGCCGCGGTGGAAGAAGGCATTGTGCCCGGCGGTGGCGTAACGCTGATCAATTGCATTCCGGCGTTGGAAAAACTGGAAACCGAGTTGACGCGTAACAATGGCGTGAATGCGGATATGGCAACCGGTGTTCGCATTGTCAAGCGGGCGCTGGAAGAGCCGTTGCGCCAGTTGGCGGAGAATGCGGGCGTGGATGGTGCTATCGTCATCGAAGAAGTGCGGCGTCAGCAACAGAGCCAAAAATCAAAAATGATTGGCTATGATGTTCTGGCGAATGAATATGTGGATATGGTCAAAGCCGGGATCATTGATCCAGCCAAGGTGACGCGTTCCGCGGTGGAGAATGCAGCGAGTATCGCGGCAATGATTCTGACCACCGAGGCGTTGGTAACCGAAATTCCGGAGAAGGAAAAGAAACCGGTGCCGGCAACGCCGGAGATGTAAGCGTCAAGAC
>DAOUAL010000048.1:0-45336 GCA_034433515.1 Anaerolineae bacterium
GCGCGCGCTTGGGCGTTGCGGTACGCGCGTCGGTTTTTCCATTTCGGACGCACCGAATAACTGACGATCGTTCGAATGTACTTGAGCCAGGAGGTGATCTGCACGCGCCAGCCGGCGTGATGTTTGGCAAGCAGATAAAGTTCATTGCGCGCCATATAATACGCGACGCGTGGCGAAGGCGCGTACGTCACCTGCACGCCCTTGTGCCACACCTTTGCCTGCGGCACCAACAGAACAGTGTACCCAGACCGTCGCGCCCGCAAACACCAATCTACATCTTCCCAATACATGAAAAAGTCCGGGTCGAACAAACCAATGGTTTTCAATGCCCTACACCGCGCAAGAATGGCACACCCGCTTAGCCACACCACTGGCTCAACGCGCTGGAATTGCCCGCGATCCGGTTCGTTCATCCCACGATGCGGAAACGTCCAATCCCCCAGTGCGCCGCCTGCCGATTGAATCACGTCTGGTGTCGAGTGATGATACACGAGCGGACCCACCAACGCCGCGCGCGGATCGGCTTGCGCCACGCGAACCAGGTGCGTCAACAAATCAGGGGCAACCATCACATCGTCATTGAGTACGAGCGCGAACTCGGCACCGTGATCCAGGGCGTATTGCAAGCCCACGTTGTTTCCTGCGGCGTAACCGAGATTCCGTTCATTCACGATCACAGTCGGCGCGGGGGCGTGCGTGCGCGCGCGATAGACCGTGTCATCTGTCGAGCCATTGTCCACAACGACGATTTCGAAATTGGGGTAATCGAGCGCGGCGAGCGACGCGAGACACTCGCGAATGTTTTGCGCGCTGTTAAAGGTGAGAACGATAATAACCACACGCGGCGCCAACATCTTCAGTCCTGATTATTCCCGGTGAGCATCACGCGGCGGTACACGTTCATCAGATCGTTCATATATTCATCCACACCACGAATAGATGGGATATTCCTGCGCAAATGAATGATTAGTTCGGGATCGTCAAGGATGCGTTGCATCTGCCGTGCCAGATCCTGTACGTTGCGCCGCTCGAACAACAGGCCGTTTGCTTCGGCGCGCACGATTTCGGAAATGCCGCCAAGGTTCGTCGCGATTACCGGGCGCGCGGCGGCAAACGCTTCAAGAATCACGCGTGGCGAATTTTCGTACCATTGCGACGGCACGACGACAACATCTAAATCATTCAACACCTTCATCGCGTTACGATGCGCGTAACCGCCGGCGAACACAATATCCGGATCATTCCCGGCAATCTGACGCAATTGCGCAGCATACGGTTCTGCGCCGTCGAGCGTGCCGTGAAGCGTCAAGCGCGCGCGCCGCCGCGAACGATCCAACATTCGAAACGCGCGGATGAGCAAATCCACACCCTTGATCGGCAGCATCTGTCCAAGATACCCAAAACGAATGACCTCGTTGTCCGCGCGCGTTCGATCCGGCAGATCAAATTCCGCGAGATCAATACAATCGGGAATGACGCTCAGACGTTGCGTGTTCATTCCGTTTGCCGCGTGCAATTGCGCGACAAAATGCGTCAGCGCGACGATCGCATCGGCTGAGTTGAGTGCGTCCACCAGCCAAGTCGTTCGCTGGTTCAGCGCGTCCAAGCGGGCGGGCAGATCAAAACGCTTGCTCAAAACGGGAATCTGCCTAGATACGCGCACCGCCGCGCGTGTAATCACCGGCACGGCGGATTGGGGAATACGCGCGCGGCGATCCTGCACAAAAAGGCAATGCAAACATTCGGAGGGCGTCGGTCCCACGCACAAGGTCCCCTCCGCACGCACAAGTTGAAGCGAGGGACAGACAAACCAAAAATCGGTTAGCATGACAACGGTTGGCACCTGGCAGCGCCGCGCCGCGCGCAACGGTCCCACACCGAGCAAATAACCACTGATGAAATGAAGCACATCGAAACGTTGCGCGCGCAATAACGCTTCGAAATGCGCCTCGATCAAGGGATTGTCGAACGTCCAATCCAGCGAACACGGCGCGTGCCACCAATTGAAATATAACCGTTGCACGGGCACGCCTTCGTACATCTCATCCTGGACACGCAGAGCACCATTTTGATTTGGATCCGCCGCGTTGCCCACGCACACAACTTGAACGCGATAACCATGTTGAATCAACCAACGCGCGGTCCGTTGGGCAAACAATTCTGCACCACCGATGTGGCGCGGTGGATATTGCGGCACAGCCAGCAGAATGTTCATTCGCTCACCGGGCTTTCCGCGCCGCGGCGCAATGTCGCAATGAAACGCCATTCGTCGCCACCGACGACGCCGAGCGCGAAAAGTAGTCCGCCGTACACCAGCGCGCCGAGCGGCGCGACAATGAACACCGACATTTCCCGTAAAACCAGGATCACCGCGCCCATCGCCAGCACGGCGAGTACAGTGCGTATCACCGGTTGCCAATGCATTTGGCGCAATGGCCCACGCAAAAGCCACACGTATTGCCCTACCAACACCATTTCCGTTACTACGGTCATGACCGCGGCAGCAAGAAAACCAAACATCGGGATGAAAATCAGGTTCGACGCGACATTAATCGTGGTGCTAGTCAATACCGAGCGCATCGCGGCGTGTTCTTTGCCATTGATGATCACCACATAGCCCAGAAACTCGGACGCGTACATCAACGGCACGACCCAGATCACGATTTGCAATGCCGGGATTGTCGGCGCGTACGCGTTTTTGAAAAGCCATGGCACGATTTGAGGGGCCAGTGCGGACATCCCCACCGCGATCGGCAGTGAAACGAGCAGGAGATAGCGAAGCGCACGTTCGTAAATGCGCGGCAATTGCGGCGAGCCGTTCATCGCCGCGCGCGATAAGGACGGATACAGTGCGGTGTTCAGCACATTCGAAAACATCACCGCGGAAAAAACCAGGTTGTACGCGGCGTTGTAATACCCGGTTTCGAGATCACCGCGCGTAAGGTTGAGCAGAAAACTATCGAACTTGTACGACAGACCCAACGCCAAACCGATGACGCCGAACGGCACACTCGCACGCAGTAAAGCCAGCCACCGGCGCGGATTGCCGCGCCCAAACGATACGCCCAGTGATTGCGCGCCTCGCACGTACAACAACGCCATCGTCCCCACACCCAGCAAACTCGCGACGATCAAGCCGTAATAACCGAACCCAAGATACAACGCGAGCGCGCCGCCCACCACAAAGACAAGTTGATTCGCGACACTGCCTCGCGCCGTCAGATCGAATCGTTCAAAGCCGCTCAGCACCGTGCTGGAGGCGCCAACCGCGTAACCGAACAAGCCGAGCGTGCTGAGCGCAATCGCGATCACCAATTCCGTAGGACGATTCGTTGCAATCGCCACCGCCGTGATGAGCAATGCTGTGCCAAATGCCAACACGATTCGCAAGCGCACCACATCGCCCCACAGCGCGCCGATGCGCGCAATGCCATCCGGCGCGTCGCGCAGACGCGCAATTTCGCGCACGGCGTACGTGCCCAAGCCAAGATCGGACAAAACGGCAAAGATCATGCCGAACGCCAACACGGCGGCGTATTGACCGAAGGATTCGGGGCCCAGGTTGCGAACGATCAAAATCGAAAAACCGAACGACAGGGCTTTGATCGTGAGTTGACCCGCGAGTTCGAACGCGGAATTGCGCGCAACGGTTCGCGTAAATTGATTCATGCGTTTACCGATGATCCATTCATCACGCGCATGTAACATTCGAGCATTTGTTGCGCGTTCTTTTGCCATGAGAATTGCGTGGCGCGTTCTAAACCGCGCGCGCGTAAAGACTCTGCGTAACGCGGATTCGTCAAAATCGTTTCGATGTGCGTCGCCAGCGCGCCTTCATCTTCCGCGTCAATCAAGATTGCCGCATCGCCGACGACTTCCGGAAGTGCGCCACGATCCGAGGTAATGACCGGCGCACCACACGTCATCGCTTCCAGGACCGGTAAACCGAACCCTTCGATCCACGAGGGAAAGACAAATACCTCTGCCATCGAATACAGCGCGCAGAGATCGCGGCGCGCTGGCCGCACCAGCAAACGTGCCAAGCCTTCGGCGATGGCTCGCTCCACAACCGGCAGAACCTGAGAGGAACGCGCAAAGAAAACAATTTCGACGCGCTTTTGCAAATCACTTGACAACAAGTGCCACGCGCGAATCAACACCCCCGGATTTTTGAATGCGTCGGCAAGAATGAAGGGTCGCGTGATCTGCAAACGCTGACGGACCTCCGCAAGTTGATGCGAATCCGCCACGCGCTGAATATCGGTCGGGCACGCGCTCGGCACAACAGCGATTTTCTGCGGATCCACGCGCCCATAGCGCGCGATCTCTTTGCCGGAAAAAGTCGAGACGGTCGTGATCAAATCGGCGCGGCGCAGCGCGGCTTGCGTAACAAAATGCAGATACGTCATCATCCCAAGGGTGCGCGGATTTTTGGGATGCCCGCGCATAATTTCAAACCAGGGCATTAAATTGATCGCGTCGTGAACCGTAACAATGACGCGCGCGCCGCGCGGCGCAAAACCATAATTCGCCGGAAAATGCGCCATCTCGATCTGATCCCGCGCCATCCAGTGCCGCAACGAAAAATCATTTTGGATGCTCGACAGCGGATTGCGCCAATCCAGATAACGCACCGTGCACGGCGCAGGGACCTCACGCAATTCCAACGCGCGTTTCGTGTCGGCATACAGGAAAAATTGATGCTCGGGCGCGACGCGCAATATCGCCGGGATGAAATTCGCAACATAGGTATGCACGCCGCCGATCAAACCGTGCGAGAGATAACGAACGTCAATGCCGATGCGCATAAGAATATTCCGTTAATCGAGCCTGTGAATCAATTGCGTTACTTGGTCTAACCATTGATCGAGGGAGAACGAGGCTGCCACCCATTCGCGCGCACGCGCGCCCATCCGCGCTACCAAGTCGGGATCGTTCCACAAGCGTGCGATCGCGTCCGCCATGGATGCCGGATCGCTCTGCTCCACGAGGAGGCCGGTTTCGCCATCTAATACATAATCGCCCATGCCCGGATTACGCGTCGCAATGACCGGGCGCCCCATCGCTTGGGCTTGGGTTACCGTCGTACATCCCGCACTCCACATGGTGGTCCGGCGAATGGGGACGATGACAAAGCGGCTTGCGGCATACACTTCGCGCAGGACAGCCGGATGTACAAACGCTTTGAGTGTGATGTTCCTAGGCAACGGTTTGTGATCCAAAACCGTGGCGCCGTTGACCCACATCGAACCTGCACGCACATCGCAAGGAATGTGCGGCAACCGACGCATCGCGCGAATCAGGGTCGGATAATCGCGATGCGACAAACCCAACGCCAAAACATGATCGCGCGGTGCACACCTTGGCGCTTGGAGCGCGACAGGATTGTAAAACTTGGTATCAATCGGACTGTGCATGAACTTGACGCGCATTTCATCCAGCCCCAGTTTTTGCCGCAAGATATTTGCCGTCTGTTGCGTCAAAACAATCATTGCCGACCAGCGATGGGGCACCCGCAATGCCATCAACAAAAGCAATTTTTTAGGCGAGAGCGGATGATGAAAATGAACAACGTGTTTGACCTGGCGCTCCAACATAAACGTCAGGGGAATGCCCACGCGTTCGGATAAACTAAAGACCGTGTCGTAGTTATTCGTCCGAGCAACATGTGCGACACGTCGCGCGAGTTGAAAATCTAACCGGAGACCTTCTTCTGCACGGCGTAAGAACCCCGCATGCGCAATCCCGGTATAGTCCACATACTGCGAATCGAAACGATCGGCGAGTTCGAGATAGTCAATGCGATGATGTTTGCCGGCACGAATCTCCTCGTGGACGCCCGGCGCCGTGGTGCTCGTCGCGACGATCAGCATTTTCATTGATCTATTCCAACCGCTGCATGCGCTCGGCTTGATTGATGCGCTTGAGGCGCTCTTGATCGCCGAGGAATTCGTACCACCAGCGCCGCGTTTCCAGCGAGCCGGTCTGCGGGTCAATTCCGCGCCACAACGCGGCGGCGCGCGTGGTATCGCCATCCAGCGCGTACAATTCGCCCAACAACACTCGCGTCGCGAATTGCGCCGGCGCGCGCACATAGGCGTGTTCGAGATGTTGCCGTGCTTGCGCGTACTCGCCGCGCGCGAGCGCGATTTGCCCCAAGCGCCGATGGGCCGTCGGATTCAAAGGGTCGAGTGCCAAGGCATTTTGATAGTGCGTGATGGCTGGTTCTAAATCAACGATACCGTCCCGTCGTAATTGATCCTGAAATGAATAGCGCGGCCATTCGTAAACCGCTAACTCAGCCTGGGTTTGCGCCAAGGCACCCAGATTCGCTTCCCTCAACGCGCGCGTGGGCGGCCAAAGCAAAACGAGCAACCCCATGAGCCCCACTACACCAGCGAGCGCCGGTGTCCACCAAGCCAGCCGTCGCTTTCGAGGCAACGCCGCCTCCCGGCCCAGTACGCCAAGAGGAATCAACACAAAAGGAATGGCACCGCCCCCGTAACCATAAAACGGATCGTCGAGCAAGCCGTGAAGGCACATCACGCCAAGTGAAGCCAGCGCGGCAAATCGCCAACGTGAGCCAGGGGAGTTTAGTACGCCCACGATGATCAAGCCTATGAATGCAAGCAGTCCAAGTAAGCCTTGTTCGAGCCAGAGATCCAGAAATAGATTGTGCGCGTGAATGGTATGCGGTACGTGAACCAGCAACACGTAACTCGAATACGCCATCGTGAACGCGCCCAGCCCAATGCCGGTGAATGGATAATCACTCGCTAGATCGAAACTGTCGCGCGCCACCTGCCAGTGTCCGCCCCCTTCGTTCCACAACCATGTGCCCAGTGGCGTTAGCGTTACAGCCAGTCCAATCGTCAGTGCCAAGTACACGACGAGTGCACTCCACATCACGAGGCGCTTATGTCCCTGTTGCCAGCCCGGCATCACACGCTCAAGCACAAACCATATCGCCGCAAGCCATGCGATCACAGCGCACGCGATCCACGCCCCACGCGACGCACTGACGATCACACCGATCAGCGAAGCAAACACGAGCACAAACGCAACGATACGGGTCTGCCCTCGTCCATTCCAGAGTGCTGCCATCTGAAGCGGCAACAGCATCCCCAGCACACCTCCCAGTGAATTGGAATCTAAACGCACGCCGGGGAACTGCGGCTGCCACGTGGCAAACCATCGCCACACTGGATCCAGCCACGCGACCTTACCCACACGCGCCGTCCAATCGTTCGTGAGGACAAAATAGATCAGCAACGCGGCGGGCAACCACGCCCAGATGATACACAATGGTGAGAAATCGTTTTGAGCGAAGATGCGAATGTGCTCTGGTATCGCAACGAAGAAAAAGCACACCCCTATCGCCAGCAGAACCGCCACGAACCGACTCCACGCCAACGATGTGTTGTACGAAATCAACGCACCCATCAATGCGCTGACGAGAAACAACGCCAACAGGATCAAGAACACCACGCGTAAACTAAACTGCATCCGCTACCTAATGGGTGCGCCGGAATCTGGCGCGAACGAGGATTCTCCCAGCCAGCCAAAATGTTGGGCAATGATGCTCAACCCGGATTTGATTCCTTCCCACGTGTTCATACTGCGAAGGAACCACAGAATCGGTCCAGGACGGAACGCCCATTCGCGGAACGCGCGCTTTTGCCAATACTCCAATTGCTCCGCGTGGAGATTGGGATAATCCAATACCGTCGAGCGATCCATATCCACTTCTTCCCAACGTGTGCCGGGCCGGAACCAACCATTCTTGACCACTTCGAAAAAGAACGGCGTGCCCGGATACGGCGCGGCGACGTGAAAGAGGGCAATGTCAAGCGGCAAGCGTTTGGAAAACGCAATCGTCTGCTTGATCGTCTCTTCGGTTTCACCGGGCAAGCCGATGATGAAATAGCCCCAATTGCGAATCCCGGCTTGGCGCGCCCACGTCAACGCACGTTCGGCTTTGGCAGGGTCGGCGCCTTTGTGCGCGCGTTTCAAAATTTCGTAACTCCCCGATTCGATGCCCCACGAAATCATCCAGCACCCGGCGCGTGCCATCGTCTTTAGCATGTCCTCGTCCACGTAATCCACGCGACTGTTGCACATCCAATGCATATCAATCTTTGCTTCGATCATCGCTTGGCACAAGCCCATCACTTGGTCGCGCGACATAGTGAACAGATCGGCATAGAACTGCACATAGTTGATTCCCAACGACTTGAGCAGCCGCAATTCTTTCATGATATTTTCCGGCGAGCGCAAGCGCAACGACCATTGATAACTCACGTGCTTGATGCAATAGATGCAACCCGCCGTACAACCGCGACTCGGGACGACGAACGAGTATGCTCCCTTCATCATCGGTCCGCGATATTTTTGCAACGGCAAAAGTTGGTGCATCGGCGTGGGCAAATCGTCGAGATTCGGAATGAAGGGGCGGTCGGGATTGACCATGACCTTGCCCTCTTTGCGCCACACTAATCCTTTGATGTGCGATAAATCGCCGTTCGTCTCGGTAATGGATTTGGTTGGAACGTGTGAGCCGGTATCCGTCAGCAATTTGATGAGGTTGGGATCAGTAGCGGACTTGCCTTCGAACGTGTCAATCAATTCACGCAAGGTCATTTCAGGTTCGCCGCGCAAAATGAAATCGAGCGCGGGAAACGGCTCCATCGTTTCGTACGGCATAGGGGTAACGTGCGTGCCAAACGCCATCGTTTTGGCACCGATGGCTTTGGCAAGAAAGACGCCGTACATATCGTTTTGCAAAGTGGGCGCGGTGAGTTCGGTGAGATAGTATTTGGGCGCTTTGGCGCGCAAACGCGCCTCGAATTGCGCCCACGATAATCGCTCACCAATGGCATCAATGATTTCCACTTTGTAATCGTTGGCAAGCAACGCCGCCATTTGCGCCAATTCAACTTGGGGCCAGAACATATTCTCGCGCGATTTGCGGCCAACCCGATGCTGACTGCGAATCCAAATGCCCCCATCGGGCGCGGGTGGATTCACCAACAAAATATCCACCGCGTCTTTGGGCCGTTCGCGGGGCACAATATATTCACGGACAGCCGCACCGGCGTCCGGAAAGCGTGCCATCGGCACCATCGGACGGGTGCGCGTACCGAGATTAACATTTTTTTCTTCCGCCATTCTATCCTTCCTCTATATCGTCAACGCCTTTGCGTTGGAAAGGTTCAATTGACCTGAACGGTGGCTTCGCGTTTCAGTTCAACGACATTTGCCGGTTCCGATTCCACCAGATCGTGTTGCGCCGCGCTGTCCCGTTGCGCCAACTCATCCAAGACACACATCACGATCCACGAAATCAATAATTGCATCCCGATAATTGTAACCACCGCCGCGCCCAGCAGATAAAACCACAAGCGATCCACCGGGGTGCCTTGCAAACTTAGTCCAAACGCGCCAATCCCCAATGCCGCTCCGATCATCAATGCAACAATGCCCATCCAACCGAAATGCGTTTCGAGCGGGGGATTGAAAATCGGTTTGCCGAACAAGCCTTGCCGCACCGGTTTTTTGTGGAACAACGCGACCAAATAGTTGAACATGGCGCCGAGCGAAAAGAGACTAATGCCGATGACCGCGACCACGCCGGCACCAAACACCGCGTACGATTGCCCAGCCGTGAGCGAGGTAACCCCACTCAAGCGCAACGCCACGATGTACGCTCCAACCAAAGCGCTCACGGCCAACAACGTCATCGAAATCAAACCCAAGATGCGCACGGGATTGTACATCATCGCCGTCCATACAATTGCGTTGGTGAACCGCACGCCATCGCGCACCACCGAGAGTTTGGAACGCCCCACGCGTTCCGCGTATGGCACGGGCACTTCGATGATCTTGAGATTCTCGTGCAAGGCGCGGGTACTCATCGCCGGGGTGAATTGCAAACCATCGGGCAAGGGATAGAGCCGCTCCAACGCTTGACGCCGAATGATGCGCATCCCACTGGTGGTATCACGCACGCGTGTGTTGCTAATCAAACTGAGCAAGAACGCGTACGCCAAGTTGCCAACGCGGCGCGTCAAGGGCATTTGACTTTTTGCGCCGCTCATCCGCGAGGCAACAATCATATCGCCGTT
Source organism: Anaerolineae bacterium (assembly GCA_034433515.1). Classification (GTDB taxonomy): domain Bacteria; phylum Chloroflexota; class Anaerolineae; order UBA4142; family UBA4142; genus DAOTXS01. The sequence continues at coordinate 10,125 of DAOUAL010000048.1, forward strand.
CTGTTCGATTGCCGCGCGGCACATTGCCGGCAAATATTCCGGCGGATACGTGGCGTCCGCATCCAAGAACGCCAGATACTCACCGTTCGCGTGGCGAAAGCCGGTTTTAATCGCCGCCCCGTAACCACGATTTTTGAGATGACGCACCAGACGCACATCGGGATACGCCGCAACGTGGGCTGCGGTTTTGTCGTGCGAGCCATCGTCCACGACAATGAACTCTAACTTGATGTTGAGACGGGCAAGCGCGTCGCGGATCCCTAGGACACGTTGGATCACTTTGTCAATGCCATCTTCTTCATTGTAAGCCGGGATAATAACGGAAAGCACGGTCATTGTCTAGCCCCCACCTAAATAAATCGTTAAATCCGCCGGGACGCTTTTTGTGCCATCAATCTCTTTGATCACTTTGGCGGGTACACCAGCGACAACCGTATGCGGTGGCACATCTTTGCTCACCACCGCGCCCGCCGCAACCACTGCACCTTTGCCCACGCGTACGCCATCCAAAATAATTGCACTCGCACCAATCCATGCATTCTCTTCAATCACGATGCCCTGCGCCGTGATTCCTTGTTCGATGATCGGACGATTCGGATCATCGTACACATGATTTACTGCCACCATTTGCACAAACGGCGAGGTGTACACGTTGTCGCCGATTGTGATGCCACCTTGTCCACGCAAAACGGTAAACTCGCTAATCAAACAATTTTTTCCGATCTTGATCCCCGCCTTGGGCAAATCGCGAAAGTTGTACACATGCAGTTCGGCGTGATGCATCACGTACGTATGGTCGCCAATTTCGATGCCGTGCGGAAGCGCGTGCAGATACACCCCTTCGTCCAGGTACACCCCGCGCCCCAGCCGCACGTTGCTTGCATAACGAATACGCACACCATTCTCGATCGCGACGATGCCATGAATGTGCATAATCCACCGGTAAAACACTGCACGCAAGGCAATCCCCACGATCGTGGGAATCCAACCCAAGAGGGAAAGAATAAATTGTTCCCACAAATAGCGCAGGAGACTCGCTGCCTGACGATGAAGATAGAGGGAAAGACGATTCAAAGTGAAACGACTGAATTATCGTGGTGCCATCAATCAAAACTAACCACCGTTCGATTGATCGGATGGCGTTTTCTGTACGCGCTCCGCCCTTCCAACACTCGTGTGTGTGTCGGAATCGAAGCCAAGATCGTTTGCTGTTTGATGCCGGCGCATCCTCGCGCCGCAGAGTGCCCACGCTTACGATGTTACGCTGGCGCTGAGATGGTGTTGCGGCAAGCCGGTGGCTTTGTGCAACACGCGAGCATCCAATTCCACCGGCGTCCAGCGATGAAGCACCTCAAGCAAGACACGCACCCGTCCAGCCGGCGTGAGCCGCCGATCGAACACGGCTTCCAACTCTACCAGCGGACCTGAAGTGATCACCACGCGATCGCCGGGTTTGAGCGCGACACCTTTGGCATAGATCACATCGGGTTCTGCTAAACGTGTGCGCAACGACTCAATGATTTGTTCATCCACGCGTGCCGGGATATCGCCCAGCATAACCACACCTCGCGCACCCGGAACATAGTGCAATGCCCACAGACCGGTTTCATCAAGATCAACATGGGCGAACATATAACAGGGGAAAAATGCGCTGCGTGCCAACTTGTTCCCGCGACACGGTGTAGGGACTGCCGGCAAAAATGTCTCGATGCCGCGCGCGGTCAGCAACGCTTGAACTTGATGTTCTTTGTGTGGTTTGGTGTGAAGCGCGTACCAATATTGCATGATAATTCACTCGGCGCTAGGATTTGAATCGGTCCAGAGATTCACTCTTGATCGTACGAATGTAACGCAGGCGTCCTTTTTCCACAACCAAGTGTACTTCACCAAAGGTGCCTACCTGATTCAGGGCTTCTTCGATCATCGCAATGATCGCGGGACGTAGAAATTTCAACTCAAAAGTCATCAGATTCAAATGGGAGGAGTCATAATCATCATTCGACTGCATAGGGATTGCCTTTTTTTAGCGAACAAAAAAAATAGTCTCCGGGTATTTCACACCTCTGGCAAGACCAATTCATTCTCTTGATCTAGATTGCTTGTGGGCGTTCGCATTTTAGCGTGCATTTCAAAGCATACTTGTTCCGCCCAGCGATCCGTTCTGTACAGGGCAATCTGGAAATTTAGATAGCACAGCGCCGTTGCTGTTGGTCATTGACGAGCCAGATCGCTCTCCCTATATAGCCGTTGATCGGCGGATTTCCAGTTACCCTTACACTGTAATAGAGCCATGCACCAGTCAAATAAATACGCACATCAGTTAATTTTTTGTAAATCATCGGCGATCATTTGCATTCCTACTTGGCTCTCTTTGCATAATTGCATATAATCCCACGCAGACACCATTATGCCTAATCAAGCCCTTTTGCTCGCGCTCGATTATGGCGGCACAAAACTTTCTGCCGCGCTTGCGTATCGCGGCGCGCGCGAATGGCTCACCGTCGAACGGCACCTTTCGCCGCCTGATCACGATGCGCGTTATGAACAACAAACGATGCTCGCCTTGGCACACAAGTTGCTTGCCGGGCGCACCCCTATCGCCATTGGTGTGAGTTTTGGCGGACCGGTGGATGCCGCACATGGGCGCGTGATTCTGTCGCATCACGTACCTGGCTGGGAAGACACACCCTTGCGCGATCAATTGCAACACGAGTTTGGTGCGCCGACCAGCGTGGATAACGATGCGAACGTCGCCGCACTGGGCGAGTACACATTTGGCGCGGGACAAGGATGCGCTTTGTTGTTTTACATCACCGTCAGCACCGGCGTCGGCGGTGGATTTGTTCTCAACGGAAAGATTTACAACGGTGCCGATGCTATGGCGGGCGAAATCGGTCACACGATTGTTGATCCGCGCGGACCGGCGTGCGTCTGTGGTCGGCGCGGATGTGTGGAAACGATGGCGTGTGGTCCTGCCATCGCGCGTGATGCCCGCGCACGATTGATCGCCGAACCGAATGCCGGCGCAATCTTGCGCGCACTCGTCCGCGATGATTTGAACGCACTCACCGGCGCGCTCGTCGCACAAGCGGCAAACGCCGGCGACGCACTGGCGCAACGCGTGATGGATGATGCCGCGCGCGCACTGGGGTTTGGGATCGGCACGGCGATTACGTTGATGAATCCGGAACGCATTGTCATTGGCGGCGGCGTGTCTAAATCAGGCGAACGATGGTGGCGCATCGTGCGCGAATCCGCACGCGAAAACACCTTGCCCCAAATGCGCGTGAACATCGTCCCCGCTGCGTTTAGTGACGATGCACCCCTCTGGGGCGCACTTGCCCTGGCGGAGCAACTGATCCAATGAATCTTTTGACGCAACCGCATCGCCGCTACAATCCGTTGACCGATGAATGGGTCTTGGTGTCGCCGCAGCGCACCCAACGACCTTGGCTGGGTCAAATCGAAGCGCCGCCGGCAGAATCATTGCCGCAGTACGATCCACAATGTTATCTCTGTCCCGGCAACACACGCGCCGGCGGCAAACGCAACCCCGTGTACGATTCCACGTTTGTTTTTGAAAACGATTTTGCCGCGCTCGTGCCGGCGTTCTCTGCCCCCTTGCCTCAAGACGATGCGCTGCTCCGCGCGGCAGCCGAACGCGGCATCTGTCGCGTGGTCTGTTTTTCACCACGTCACGATTGGACGCTACCCGATATGCCGCTCGCCGATATTCGCCGCGTGGTAGAGGTGTGGCGTGAACAAACTCGGGAATTGGGCGCGCTCGATTTTGTGAGTTACGTCCAAGTGTTTGAAAACAAAGGGGCGTTGATGGGGGCGAGCAATCCACATCCGCATTGTCAAGTTTGGGCAACCGAACACCTTCCCACCGAACCCGCCAAAGAATTGCGCGCGCAAGCCGATTACCTGCAATCGCATCACACATGCCTGCTCTGCGATTACTTGGCGATCGAACTCGCGCGCGCCGAACGCATCGTCGTGCAGAACGATCACTTTGTTGTCATTGTGCCTTTCTGGGCGATCTGGCCCTTTGAAACGATGCTCCTCGCGCGGCGGCATCTTGGCTCGCTCACCGATCTGAATGATGCGGAATGCGCCGCCCTCGCCGACATCATCAAACGTTTGACCACGCGCTATGATAACTTGTTTCGCATCTCGTTTCCCTATTCGATGGGCTTTCATCAAACGCCAACGGATGGCACGGCGCATCCGGCAATGCATCTGCACGCGCATTATTATCCGCCCCTTTTGCGCAGCGCCACCATCCGCAAATTTATGGTCGGCTATGAAATGCTCGCCGAGCCACAACGCGACATTACGCCGGAAACGGCCGCCGCGCGTTTGCGCGAAATGAGCGAGGTGTTGTACAAAAGTTGAGGGCAGGAGTTTGCTCCTGCCCCTTTCGTCACTTGCGAAGGTCTTATCCTTGCCTTTGTGCTTTTGCCCGTTCGTCCACCATCTTGAGCGCGATGTAAATCGTTTGGTGTACCGGCGTTGGTATGTTCTTCTCTGCACCCAATCGCACAATCGTTCCGCTCATCGCATCAATCTCCAAACGCTTGCCTTGCTCCACATCGAGTTGCATCGAAGGTTTGGCGCCGGGTTTGAGATTGAGCGCGAACTGATATTGCCGCTCAACAATATCATCGTCGAGTTGCACGCCTTGCGCTTGGCCCACCGCGTACACTTCTTCCATCGCCGCGCGCAACGTAGCGCGCGCTTCCGGCATTTGAAACAAATCGTACGGGGCGGTGCGCGCGAGTGATGCCAAGCCCGAGGTGGACGCAATGAACACAAACTTGTGCCACAACGGCGTGCGCCCATCCGCCACCGCCGTTGCCTCAACGCCGGTTCGTTTGAGCATCGCCACGAATTCTTCCACGCGCGGCGTGAGACCTTGCCCGTACACCTCGCCCACAAACGAAATGCGGAACGGACTCTTTTGCTCCACCACTCCCGGCGCGGTAATGTTCGAGACGATTTGCGTGGGCGCGACGATCACATGTTCCTTGCCAACAACGGCGGCAATCTGATCGTGATTGTCCACGCCGTTCTGGAACGTAACGACGGTCGTGTGCGCCCCGATCATCGGTTTAATCGCTTGGATGGCGGTCGCGTTATCGTACGTCTTGACGCTCAAGATCACGTAATCTACGACGCCAACCTCAGCCGGATTATCCGTCGCTTTGGCTGGCTTGATCGTTACATCACCGTGAATACTTTTGACCACCAGACCATTTTGGCGGATCGCTTGCAAGTGCGCGCCGCGTGCGATGAACGTCACCTCGTGTCCATCTTTGGCGAGGAGTGCGCCATAATAACTCCCCAGACCGCCCGCTGCCATAATTGCAATTTTCATGGATGCCTCACCTCGATGAGTTTGCATTCATTGTAATCAATTCGATGCTCTGGTCAACCTCCCCGACTCTACACGCTACCTCTTTGGAGCGCGGTAATTTGTTCAATGTGTTCAGGGACGTGCTGGTACGAGTTGACCGCAATCAACCGTTCCAGCGTCGCCCCTTCGCCCCAAGGTTCGGACAAGGGTCGCCTGAGAGCGGCATCGCTGAGTGATTCGATCTCGGCAATCAAATCGTGGTACGTGGCATCGAGTTCAGCGCGCACAACGTCAAAGGGCAGATCGCGGCGCATGGCGACGCCGCGTTTATTGTAGCGATCCAGATCATCGTCATCTTTAATGCCTAGTTGTTTGGGCACACCCTCGTGTTTGTACTCGCGGATGAATTTGAGCGCGACTTGCTCCCACAACGCAATGTGCCCCAGCAAATCCTTGGCATTCCACCACGCCACCAGCGGCTGCTGGAGTTGTGCCGTCGGAAGCGTCGCCAGCACCGCATTCAGTTCGGCGTGCTGTGCTTGGATGGCTTGCAAAATTTCATTGCGGGTCATTGTTGCCTCGATGTTCAAGACCCGTTTTCGCTTGGAAAACGGGTCTCGTTCTTATTCCTCACGCTTGGTAAAATGCCCATCCAGCAAAAGCAACGTCGAAGGGTGTTCGCCGGCTTGTTTGAATCGCTCGACCATCAGCATGGCATTCTTTTCCTCTTCGACCTGCTCGGTCACAAACCAACTAAGGAAGGCTTGGCTGGCGTAATCTTTTTCTTCGACGGCTTGGGCGTACATCTTGTTGATCAAGTCAGTTACTTGGCGTTCGTGCTCGAGAACATTTTCCCATGCCGCCAGCGGCGACTTCCACTCGAAGGTCGGTTGGTCAATCGCCTTGAGCGTTACCCGCCCGCCGCGATCATTCACAAAGTCGAACATTTTTAGCGCGTGCGTTTGCTCTTCGGCGAACTGCGCGCGCATCCACTTCGCCGAGCCGGGCAGACTGAGCGATTCAAAGTATGCCGACATCGCAAGATACAGATAGGCCGAGTAGAACTCGTTTTTGATTTGCTCGTTAAAGGCATCTTGCATTGTTTTGCTGATGTTCATGGTATCCTCCTAAGATTTAAGCGATTGGTTGCGTCCCAAATCATTATAGCACATTTTGGCGCGGCTGTGCGCCGCATCCGGCGAATCAATATTGCTCCATCGTTTCGAGATATTCTTTGATGGTGGGCCAAGCCGTCAATTTATCGTAGAAAAAATTGTTGACGATGTTGATCACCTCGGCGCGCGCGGCTTCGGCTTGCGCGCTCAAACTTTGCCCGGCAACGTGATGCGATAAACTTTCACGTAAGCGCAACAAGCGTCTGACGATTTCGGCTTCGCGGTCGCCTTCCAAGGCATCTACCACTTGGACGATCAAGCGATCGGTTTGCGCGAGGAGATGCTCGGTGGTGATGCTCGAGCCGGCTTGGCAACAATCGTCAATCGTGCGGATGAGTGACCAAACTTGGTACAACACCGTGGCGGGTTCATCGAACAATTCACGCACGAACGCGGCTTCTTGGTAACGCCCGGTCAAACGAAAAATGTTGTACATCCGTTTAGCCACCTTACCATAGTTGAGATGCTCTTTTTGCAAATACTTTTTGATTTCCTTTTGCAACTGCGCCACGTACTCGTCCAGCGCGTCCGCCGAAACGTGTTTGGCTAACTTGGAAAAAATCGGGACGGAGGTTGCATCGAGATAGACTTCTTGAAAGTATGGATCGAGATAACCATCGAGCGGCGTAATCGTTCCGTCCGGTGCCTCCCAGGTTACATCGAGCATATTCGAGGCGTTGGCAAGTTGCCCGCGCGCCGGATCGGCAATGACCCAATCCAATTTGCACCAACCCGGGTTTTGCGCCACATCGTCCCAACGAATCGTCACCGGTTTTCCATCGGGCGTGAACGCTTCGATCTGACCCGCTTGAATTTCGGCGGGTGTCCACGACACCGGCGACCCGGCTTTGATTCTTTGATCGCCTTTCACCACCTCGTACGGATACGAACCAAATTTCACTTCGATGAGTTGATACGTTGCCCCTTTGAGCGTGCTCAACGCTTTCTCACGCATAATCTTGGCAAGAATTTCGCACGCCTTTTCGCGGGTTGCGGCGATAATGTTGATGCGTTCGAAATAATCGCAATCGCCGGGATAGGTTTGAATTTTGGATTGCGCGGCAGAGCCGGACAAGGCGAGCGCGGTTTCCACGACGCCGGGCACATCGGCAAACTCTACCAAGCGACCAATCGCGCGATAGTGCGCAAGTTGCTCATCGCTAAAATCGAGCATCGTTACTTTATGACCAAACACACCACTGCGCGTGTCCATTACAATATCGCCGCCGCTTGACGCGGCTGCCATCGCGGTGAGCCATTGCAAGGCATCGGCTTCATCCATTTCGATGCCGAGCCGGCGCGCGGATTCGATGATGCGTGCAAGATCGGCTTGGGGTGGAGTGCTCATAGTTCCTCCGCGAATTTCATTTTTCGATTTGAATCTGGGTCAGCATAATTTGACTTGCGTCCGCAACATTTGGCGGCGCGCTCAAGGGTTCGTTGGTGAGCGGATTGTATAGTGTGACGCGCAAGTTGTAAAGACCCGGTGCCAGATGCACCGGGAGACGCATACGAATGGGGTGGCGCAAAATTTCGCCGGGAGTCCAACGTGATGTGCCTAGCGCATTGCCGACGGGAATCTCTTCGGTCGAAGTGACCAGCGCACCATCTTCCGCGTACACCCCGATGAAAAGATGGCTGTCCACATTCGTTTGTTCTTTGGCTTGCCAGTACACGTTCACGTCAATCGTTTGCCCGGCGTGTACTGTCAACGATGCTGGCTCAAAGCCCAGCAACCCAATTCGATTACCCAGCAACACATCGCGGCGTGTGAGCGTGGATGGCAAGGTCGTCGTTGGCAAAGGCGAGGTGAGATAACCTTGTACACGCGCGTACGATTCGCCGGCGAATCCTTGATCGTCAATGAGGCGTCCCCGCGTGGCAAGATAATCGCGAATGATACCGGCCGGGTCAACCACCGTATCGTACAAGCGGAGCATCCACACGCGCGGGTGCGCGGCAAACACACGATCGAGCGCGGCACGCGTTTCGTCAACGGTCGTCGCGTAAAAATCGGAACGCGGATCGCCCCAGCCCAGGTTCGGTGCGCCGCCGATCGAGCCGGTTTGCAAAACGATTGCACCCTCCTGGGCGTTCTGCGCGGTGTACGCAGTCAATCGTCCGCGCCACGCGATCGGTTGATCATAATAGTACACGAACGCGGTGTAGGTGTAGCCGGCGTTGAGGAGAATCGCATCGCCGGGTCGCCAACGTTCCGCAAGATAATTCACCGCGCCGCGCAAATCGTCTTTGGCATAACGAGGACTGAACCAAAAGTTGGCGATGGAAAAAGTGCAAAGTAAAAAGTAGAAAACCAAAAGTAAGAATGTGAGGCGTGAGGCGTGAGGTGTGATTCGCACGAGACCCCACGCGAGCAAAATGTAAAACGCCGGCGAATAGATGAAAACATAGCGGACATGGTAGAGCGGTTTCCAAAGCGAAAGCGTATAGATGAGCGCAAGTGGGATCAAGGTATAACCAAGTAAAAACAACACAGTAGGCAGTCGGCGGTAGGTAGTCGGCAGTAAGCGGTTCCGCCACCATGCGATGAGCAGCACGACCACAACGATGAATAGCACCGGCGATGCTATCAGCGGGTCAATGGATTGTCCCAGCGTGAGCGCGGAAAACGATTCGAGCAGAACTTGCGGGAGCGCGGTGAAGGAACGCCACGGCGGAACGGGGGGATCGGTGGCTTGGCGGAAGGCAATGGGCGCCCAGGGCAGATAGAGTGCAAGGATGGCAAGTTGGGAGAAAACCCAAGTTACCAATCCCAACTTCCAATTTCCCAATCGCAAATCAAGCCGTGATCTTGAATGGCGAATAAGCCAAACAAAGGCAACCAGATTTTCAAAGACAATCAGAAAAGCAAAATAGTAGAGCGTGTACAAACCCAGCGCGCTGATAATCGCATAAGCGATCAAGTCGCGCGAAAAAACTGACTGGCAACGGGTGCCTGACGGACGCCGAGTGAACAATCGCACAAAGAAATAGACCGATGCCAGTCCCAGCAGCGCGCCGAGCGTGTACATTCGCACTTCTTGCGAGTACCACACGTGATACGGCGAGATCGCTACCAGAAACGCGGCAAGGGTGGCAACCTGTTTGTCGAGCCACACGCGCGCCACGCGATAAAGGAGGGCGATCAGCAAAAGATCGCACCCGAGCGAGACGAACGCCATTGCCAATTCGGACCAGCCGGCAAGGTTGCCCCAAAAGTGCAAGAGATAATAATACAGCGGAGGATGAATATCGCCAGCGGTGTGGCGCGTGAGTTCGACGAGATTCTGTTGCGCCAGGTAAACGCTCACCGTCTCGTCGTACCACAAACTTGCCGCGCCCAGCCGAAACATTCGCACGGCGAACGCGGCGAGGAGAATTGCAGGGACCCAAACGCGCTGCGAAATCTTCATTGGAGTTCGTCAGCGTTAGGGTTGCTCAATCGAAGCGTCACCATCCCCAGCCCCACGAACAACCAAAACAGGACGACCGAGTGCGGAAATCGGAGATTGAAGAAATAGTGATCCACCAAACCGCCGATCATCGCGCCGAGCAACGCCCCGACGATTCCCAACAAAATCGGCGCGAGAAATTTGTCTTGGGCAATCCGCGCAAACCACGCTTGGAACGCTTGATAAAAGAAGGTGCCCATAATGATGAGAAACACGCTCAAGCCAATCAAGCCCATCTCTTCTGCCATCAACAAATACACGCTCGAGACGCCCAGGTACGTGTCAATATCCGGCGAACCACCAAAGCCCACGCCAAAAAATGGATAACGCGAAATCAGCGTGAGCGCATCTTTGTATTCGCCCAGTCGCATTTGAGTCGCCCGGTCGCTCAGCGTGAACGCATCCAAAAGATGCCCAAGATATTCTTGCGTGAACGGCAAGAACAAGAACACGATCGCGCCCAGCAAAATCAAGGCAATCATCGGACGATAGCGTACGGTGGCGATCACGGTCAATGCCAGCACCAAGCCCAACAGGGCTCCACGTGAAAACGTCAGCACCAAACACACAAACATCGTGCCGACCATGACGAGCACAAGTTTGCGCGGCAACAACGGTTTCTCGGCAAAGAGTTGCGGCGCGGCGAGCGCGGTAACCAAAATCATCAAACCGCCCAACACGTTCGGATCAATCGAGGTCGAGATCGCACGCATCGGATTGTTGGGATCGTCTTCGATGAAACGCAAAACCCCTTCACCCGAAGGATACTTGAACACGCGCAACAACGAGAGCAACATGATCGTCAGGTCACGGGGAAGCACATAGAGAATGATCCCGATGAACGCGGAGACAAAGCCGGCAAGGATGAGCGCGGTTACATAGCGTCTAAGCATGGCACACGTCTGCACGGTGTTCACGATGACGAAGAAGAACGCAATCGCCGCCAGCACTTCGGCGAACTGGCGCAAGACCTGCGTGGTAATCGGTGCGTGCGCGGTGCCGGCGATGAATGAAAAGATAGCGAGAATGAGAAACGTCAGGATGGGCAAACCTAATACCGTGGCGACAAAACCATGTTCGGCTTGACGCGTCATCACGCGTGTAAACCACATCGCGTACACCGCGACAAGCGCAAGGTCGAGAAAGGTTGGATTGAAACCGATATTGAGCGGGAGCGCGGCGAACGGCAATAACACCGCGATGGCAATCACGGCGTACATCCCAAACTCGATGTTCGATAGAATGATCGCGCCGATGACCATGCCAATGATGACCGCGAACGGAACCAAGGGATGCACAAACGCAATCGCGGCACTGCCGGCAATGACGAGCATCATGGCAACGAGGAGGATAAACCCATTACGCACGCGTGAGTCAGTTCGATCAAGTTGCATTTGCCTTCCTACCTTTCAAGAGGTCCCCAACCACGAGCACACCGATGGTCAAAATAGAAATCGCAATCCCCACCTTCACCGACCACGGCTCAAAACTCATTTCAACGCGATGTGCGCCGGCGCGCACGGCAATCGCTTGCAACGCAACGTTAGCGCGCAGCATCGGTGCGGCGTCGCCGTCAACCGTCGCGCGCCAACCGGGATAATACGTGTGGCTCAACACCAAGATCGAATCAGTGGGCGTGTTGAAGGTCAGCGTAAAATGTTCCGGGTCGCGTTGTTCAAAGGTAACCGGGGTGAACGCAGCATTGGGCACCGGCAAAAATGCCGGCGCCTCGGCGAGATAAACGATGGCGCGCGGATCGAAGGAATCATTTTGCATCGCGGCAAGCGCGGTTGCATCGTCCGCCAGTTGCGCGGTGCCAACCAACCACGCGCGCGGCATTTCGTTTTGCAGGCGTAACAAGCGCGTCTCGCCATCTTGCGCGACGATTTGCGCATCAACCAAGCCGGGACGTTTAGTTAGCACGTAGCGCACGTTGAGCAGGCGCCACAAATTTTCTGCGGACAACTCGTCTAACAGTCGGTCATAGCGGGCAATGCGCAGCGGGCTAATGCCGCCGATCTCTTCGAGATTATACGCAATGCCAAAATGCCCGGGTTGCGTCCCTTCATCCACCACCCGGAAAATCCCAGCATCCGCTTGAATCGTTTCGATGATGGGCGTCGCCGGGAATCGTGGGGTGGGGTCAGCGTTATAGGGGGCGTTATTGATGCTAAACAAATCAAAGACAATGAGCGCGAGCGCGAGTCCCCAAGCCCCTTGCCGGCGTTGAATCAGCCCCAGCGCGACCGCACTTGCCAGCCCAAACAATAGCGTCATCAGCCCGGCGCGATCCGTGAGAAAAAATAATCGCCCGGTTTGGTACTCGCGTGCGGCGATGTACATCGTGAACAGCATCTGTATGCTGACAACAATGCCCGCCGGTAGCAATGCCCACAGCCGGCGCGCCCGTTTTCCATCAAACGATGCTTGCATCAAATCGCGCAAACCGTACCCGGCGAGGATCGCCAGTGAAAAACTAATGATGAAGGCAAGTCGTTCTTGACCGCGAAACAGCGCAAAGCCGGGCACCAAGAGATAAAACAAGGCGTACCCAAACACGTAGAAACCAAATGAAACGACGAGCGCGCCGAGCGCGAGTCCAAGCCAAAATATTTTCTCGCGCGAACGCTGAATGAACAAAGCCAAGAGTGCGAACCACAGCGGCAAGATGCCGATATACAACGGCGATTGAAACGCGCTAGCATAGCCCGGCAAAATCATTTGCAGAGGATCGAGTGTGGGGAAACCGCTGGCGGCATCTTTCCACGAAAGGGCGGCACGCGTCGAGACCATTTGATATTCGAGGCTGGGAAGCCATTGCGCGGCAGCAATGCCGGCGGCGATGAAAAGAACAAGCGATAAATCAAGTCCAAATCTCAAAATCCAATTCCTGGCGGATTGAGAATTTGAGTTTTGTCGGGCGCGCCACCCAAAATAAATGACGCTCGCATAACCTACAAACATCAATGTCTGCGGATGCCCCGCCAACGCGGCAACGCCCAGCGCGACCCCTGCCCCAAGGTAATAACGCCAGCCGCGTTCGAGGGCGTAATCCAACAGCAACAAAATTAGCGGTAGCCACGTCGCCGTTTCCAGAATGGCGAGTTGTTGCGGCGGATAGGAGGTGAGATAACCGCCGAACGTAAAAGTGAGCGCGCTTACCAACGCGGCGATGCGCGAGCCGAGCAAGCGTTTGGCAAACCAATACGTGAACGCGCCGGCAAGCATGAAATGCAAAATCGCTTCAACTTCTAAATCGAACAATGTAAAATCTGCGCCGCGTGTTCCAACGACAAGGAGTGTCCACACCAAACTGATCGGATAAAAGATCGCGCTCTGCACATCAGCGAGGAAGGGATGCCCACTGTTGAAATTGTCTGACCACAATGGCAAACGACCTTGGGCGAACGCGCGCGCTTCATAAACACGGAACATCCAAAACTGATCGGTAAAATCGCCGGGCGGAAAGACGGCGCTGTCTTCTAGGCGCGGCGTGATAATGCGCCAGAAAAAAAGTAAAACCAACGCGGCGATGAACGCCAACGCAGCAAGATCGCTGATGATTTGGGATTTGGGTTTTGAGGTTTGAGATTTGGACATTATGGAATTGTGATTTGTGTCAGGACGATGCTATCATCCGTGAATCGCGTACCGTTTGCATCAAACGCCGGCACACGTTCAAGCGTGTTTGGATCGTACATTCCAATGATGAGCGCGTACGTACCCGGCGTATCCACCAGGAGTTCGTACACATCTACAATGGATTCGCCGGGTTGCCACTCGGTAGTGGGATACCAACCAAACGCCGGGGCGCGATCTTGTTGCGCGACGATCTGATTATGCATGTCAACTAGATGCACAAAGACGCTGTACGCTTGGGTGATCGGTTGCTCCGCGCGCCAATACAACACTACACGCACCGGGTTACCGCGTTCAACGTGATAACCGGTCAATATCGCATTACCTACGCGCGCATTTAGCGGAATGATTTTGGCAGCAAACTCGCGCGGGGTCAGATACAGTTGCACGCGCAACGTTCCCATCCGCCGTTCGAAAACCCGTTCCGCATGGTGCGCCAAGAATTTTTCCACCTGTTGATCTGGGTCCCACTGATTCGGTTGTGCTGGAATAAACCAGATCCGCCGATACTCGGTAGTCCATTGGCGCAAAAGTTGTTCGTCCGCTGCTTTATACCAGTAATCTTTGGGAACCGTAAACAACGGCACGTACGGATTGAGATAATAGTACGGCGACACCTCGGTAAAATTCTGAACGACTAGATCGCCCGGTTGCGATTGAGCAATAATCATCTGTGCCATTTCGCGCCATAGGGGGGCTTTAGCAAACGCCGGATCAAAGTTGGCATTCCACGTGGCATACACCGATGTGCCGATAAAAAACAGCGCGGCAATGATCAACCCAACCTTGGCGAGTGAGGTGCGCCTCTGAATCAGCGCGGCGATGCCAACCGCAAACACCAGATAATACGCCGGCGCAATGCCGTTGAGATACCGTTCCAAGAACAAGGGGCGTCCAAGCGAAATGATGTACAGCGCCAACGTCGGCACCACAATGTAAAGTGCGAGAAAGAGCGCACGTTCGCGATTTCGTTTGGCGAGATAGGCCAGAATCGCAACGAGCAAAAGCGCAAGCGGAATCCAAACGATGGACCACACATCGCGCGGAACCGTTTCGCTGATGATGAACGCGGCAAGCGTGCGGCTGAACACATCGAGCAAAGAGACGCTTTGCTCCGCACTTGCTTCATTGTACGTCGTGATCCGATTCGTTCCAACGAGCACCCAGGGCGCATAGAGCAAGACCAACACCACTTGCGCACCGATCCATCGCACCAAGGTTTGCCATCGCCGCGCCACGCCGGCAAAGGTGAATACAAACAGATTCAGCGCGGCAAGAATGAATACGTCGTAATAGTGCGTGTACAAACTAGCCAGTGTGGCGACCACATAAAGAATCAGTCGGTAGTTGTTAGTCGCTAGTCGGTAGTCGTTAGTCGGTAGTCGGTAGTCGGTAGTCTCTTTTCGCCACCATTGCCAAAAGAAAACCAACGCCAGCAAACTGAGCGTGGGCCACATCGTATAGTTGCGCACATCTTGCGAATGCCAAATCTGGTACGGATTGATCGCGATGAGCGCGGCGGCGGTCAGTGCAATCGTCTGTGATTTGAACATTTCGCGCGCCAGCCGATAGAGCAATGGTACGCCCAACACGCCAAAGAACACGGAAAAGTACCGCGTAACAAATTCGCTTGCGCCGGCAACTGCGATCCAAACACGCAAGGCAAGATACATCAACGGTGGATTGGGTTCGATGGTGCTAATCCCGCGCCACAATCCTTCCCAGGTCCGCTGGACAAACAGGACTGTGAACGACTCGTCGCCGCGGAGGGCAAAGGCATCCAGCCGATACATGCGCACGACAAAGGCAAGCAGAATCAATCCTAAAAGCCAAAACTGTTTCATTTCACACTTGTTTTTGCGCCACCGCAATCAGGGATAGTCCAATCGGAAAATCCACGCGCGCGGCAAACGCGATCTCGATTTGATAAATGATCGAAAGCAGTTGATTGAGCCACGCCGGCACATTCAATTGCAAATCGGAAACCACAGGGGCGTGATGCTCCATCGCATATCGGCGCAGTAAACGTTCGATTGCCACCAACGGAAGTAACAACGCATTGGTGTGCAACATGCGAACGACGTGCAAGCCGGCGCGTTCCAGTTTGGCACGTGTCTCGCGTGACGAGTACCGCCGTTGATGGCCCACGGCAACATCGTGCATACTCCACAACCATTGATACGCCGGTAATTGCACAATGAAATAGCCGCCCGGTTTCAAAATGCGCGCCACCTGTTCGAACGCATCCACATCATCCGGAATATTGCAAATGACATCGAACGAAACGACCACGTCAAACGAGTGTGCGGCAAATGGGAGATCGGTTACTGAGGCAACCAACAAACGATCACTGGGCACCCCGCGCACACGACAAAAATCAAGTGCCTCACGCGCGATATCAATCCCAATCACGCGCCCCCACGTTTGCAACAATTGCAAGTTGGCGCCCGTCCCACACCCGGCATCGAGGATGAGAGCGTTGGCATCCTGCGGAAGGTAGCGTGGCAATAATTGCTTGAGCAAGTTGCGCAAACCGCGATACCACCAATACCCATTTTCCAGTTGAAACATCACCCGGTATTCCTCCGGGTGCATCAACATTTCTTCAGGTCGGGTCACGGTACCTCGACTTCAGCCAGCGTGAACACTTCGCCCAACGCATTGCCGGTTGCAAGGTGATAAGGTACCACCTGCAAAGCATATTTTCCGGCAACGATTGGATGCGTCAACACGATGGCGCGCGTCTCGACCAGGATTTGCTTGGGCGTCCACGTGGACGTGCCAGCACGATTGCCCAACAACACGGCATCGTGTTGCATCACGACTTGACCCGCGTCATCCACCACGCGCAACGATACCGCATAATCTTCGCCCACCGGTTCGTCCACTTGCCAATAGAGTTTGATGAGGTTGGGTTGATCAGTCCGCAACGATGTGGGCGCATCATAGCCGCGCAAACGCAAATTGCCGGCAAATGCCACTTGAATTGGATGTGCAATCTCGCTAGGTTGGGCGATTGGCAACGCCGGCATAAACAACGATAAGGTGATCGCGGTGCTCGTGCCGGCAAATTGGGCTTGGTCAATCAGCACTCCTTCTTGATGCAACAATGTTTCGATGCGTTGGTGCGGATCATCGAACGGGACGTGCAGCGCGAGAAACCACACGCGCGCGTGCTGGCGATACGCTTGACGGATGGCGTCCAAATCGGCTTGGGGCGAGGGCTGACCATCCGCGCGTAAAATTGGCAGCGTAATCATCGGCACGAGATCGTCAGCATAGTAACGATACAACTCCTCGGTGTGCGGCGAATCGAGAATGAGAAAATCGCCGGGCAACACGCGCTCGCGCAGAGACGCCGCCCAACCGCGATGATCATCTTTGCCGAACTGTGGATTGAAATACCAATTGTTCAGCGAGAGGATCGCGCCAAGCAGATACACGGCAATCGCCGGGATCGCCAGCCACTGCCATCGCCGCCGCAAGACAACGATACCTGCCGCCACACCCAGATAAAACGCCGGGCTAATCGAAATGAGGTACCGCGAGTTTTGATACAGCGGGCGAATGAATGACGCGACAAAAACTCCAAGTACCGGCACCAGCAAATAGGCGAAAGCCAAAATCCCAAATCGCAAATTCCAAATCTCAAACTTGGGATTTGAGATTTGGGGTTTGAGACTTGGACTGATGGCGAACACTACCAGTAATACGCCATCAATCCACCACACCGCGTTCAAATCGGCGGTAACGCCCACGCTGAACGAATTGAGCAGATCGAGCAAGATGGTTTGGAGCGGGACGAACACCGGACCCCAGTTGACGTTGCCCGCCATGCTGGCAAGAATTTGCGGCAACAAAAAAATCGCGCCAAGAAGCGGCAAAGTGGGAAGCCATATCCACGCGCGCTTGATATTCGGTCTCCACGCCATTGCAATTAGAATCGAATGGAACGGCAAGAGAAAGAGCGAATAGTAATGCGTGTAAAGTGATGCCGTGGCCGCGAGCAGATAGGTTATCAGCCAAACACGCGAACGCGAATCCAATGCGCGCGTCAACGCATAAATCGCCAGCGTGCTCCAAAAAAGTACCAACGCATACGGTCGTGCTTCTTGGGCGTACCACGTGTAGAATGGCGAGAGCGCGCCCAGCAACATCGCCACCCACGCCGCCGATTTGTTCAACCATCGGCGCGCCAGCACGTAGATGAGCGGAAGCGTGGCAACGTTAGCAAACACGGAGAAAAATCGGAGCGCGTATTCGCTAATGCCCGTCGCACGCACCCACACGTTGAGGAGCACAAAATACAACTGGGGCAACGTATCCACCGTAACCAAATTCTGGATGAGAATCGTGTTCGATAAAACGGTGCCCAGATCGCGCGTCGCACGATACACGCTGAGACTTTCGTCCCACCAAAGGGCTTGCGCCTCCAACCGATAAAGGCGCACAGCCAAAGCAAGGAGGAGCATCGCCCCCAGCACGAGGCGTTCGATGAAGGGGGAATGGATGGATTGCCGATTCATGGCGGCGGAATTATATCACGAAGAACGCGAATCAACGAATGTCGAAAGGTGATGCGAGACACTCGCTGCGGGTTTGGCGTGTTTCTCCAGAGCGGGGGCAAGTTTGAGAAGCGGCTCTTTGGCGCGCACCGTCAAGTGTTTGACGAGCAGACTGCGCGTTTGGACATGTTGAAAGCCAGCGCGTTCCAACGCCAACGCCATTCCACTTTCGTAATCGCGCACGGCGCAATAGATCGGATGAGGCGGCATGGAATGCAGCAAAGCCAACGCGCCTTGCAACAAACGATCGCTGTGTTCTTGCGCTTGCGGATGCAAACCAAAACGCAACCAGTACGCCGCGCTGCCTCGCCGAATGCGCACCGCGCCGGCGAGTTCGCCCTCCACTTCGAGGATAAAGCCGGCTTCGCGCGATTGATCCCACCAATCGCTCATCTTGCCGGCTTGTCCTTCTGGCGATAACATACCCTCCGCGATCTGGACTGGACGCGGGGTCAATTCGGTGTAGAGCCGCAACAGATTCCAGTCATCCCGCGTCGTTTGCCGACGTAACAGGGACGGATGCGCCACATCGGCAGGCAACTTGGGGAGGCAATAGATTTCTTCACGCGCATAGGCGCCAAAACCGGCTTGGATAAACACTTGCTCGACGCTATTGCCGCTGGTAACTTGGGCAAACAACCGTTGCACGCCACGCGCGCCAATCTCCTGTGCGGCTTCGGCGAGCAAGCGGTACCAAATTGCGACGGCATCCTCTTCGCTATCCAACGCCGGCGCAAGATACACAATATCGGCTTCCGGTCTGCCGCGGCGACTACGCACCTGCAAGAATCCCACCGCACTCGCGCGATGGGTGGCGGAGGGATACAACACAATCGTCTCCGCTCCAATCGCACTCATCGGAATGTGCGCATAGAGCGCGGCTTGCAGCGCGCTGTGGGGCCACAACACCGCACGTTCAAAATCCAATTGAACGCCGTGCGTTTGCAAACGTTTGATGGCAAATAAATCGTCAGGACTCAGCCAACGTGTCACGGCTTTCTCCGTGCCATTATTTTACCGCAAGAGGATTGAATTGACAATTCCAAACAGTGGTATAATCGGCGGGGAGGATTTATGACGCCAAAGCCGAAACGCTCGTTTGATGCACGCACATATCGCGGACGCTTGGAACGCGAATTGATTCTGGGGGGCACGTTGATTGGTTTGGTCGTCGGGGGTGGATTGATTGCGTTGATCTGGGGCGTTCCGGCATTGATGGTTGCCTTGAGCTGTTTTGCCGGCTTTATGGGCTTGGTAGGATTGGTCTGGAGTTTTTTGAAAATCGTTGAAATCGCATCACGCGATTAAGAACTGGAGGTTACCCGGCGCGCTTCGATGACATTGGGCAAATGATCAATCCTGTTGAGAATGCGCGTCAATTGATCCGCACTGGAAATTTCCAACGTTGCTACAATCGTCGCGATGTGATCCTTGCGACTGGTGGTCGCGCTGGTCGAAGCCATATTCACCCCTTCGGCAGCGACGATGCCGGAAATATCGTGCACCAAGCCAGCGCGGTCGAATGCCTTGATTTGCACCAACACCGGGTAGGTTTGCTTTTCGGCTTGCCGCCAATCAATCTTGATCAAACGCGCGCGTTCATCGCCCTCCTCCAAGTTCACCACGTTGCGGCAATTCCGCCGATGAATAGCGATCCCCCGCCCACGCGTGATATACCCCACGACCGGCTCCCCCGGCAACGGATTGCAACAGCGCGCCAGGCGCACCATCAAGTTATCCACGCCCTGCACCGTCGCGGCGGTTTCCGACAGACGTGGCGCGAGGGGGGATACACTGGGTTCCGCTTCGGCTTCGAATGTTGCCCGTTCGGCTTCCAACAATTTGACGACGATGGTCTGGAGGGACAAGTCTTCGTGACCGATGGCTTCTAACAAGTCATCGGTGTTTTTATAATTGAACGATTTGGCCAGTTCGTCCCAATTGCGTTGATCCCAGCCCAGTTTGTGCAATTCTTTTTCCAACAAGGCGCGCCCTTCGGCGATGGCTTGTTCGCGTGCTTGATGTTTGAAATAGTAGCGAATCTTTTCGCGCGCGCGCGCCGTGCGCACCAAATTCAAGCCGGGATTCAACCAATCACGGCTCGGTCCGCCTTTTTTGGCGGTCGTGATTTCCACGCGGTCGCCGGTTCTCAACCGATAGTCGAGCGGGACGATTCTGCCATTCACCTTGGCGCCGCGACAACGATGACCAATCTCCGTGTGAACGTAGTACGCAAAGTCAATCGGCGTCGCCCCGGCTGGCAGTTCGATAATGTCGCCTCTGGGCGTAAAGACGTACACTTGGTCTTGGAAAATATCGGTCTTGAGTGAATCCACAAATACGCGTGCATCGGCAATCTCTTTGCGCCACTCCATCAATTGACGCAACCAATTGATTTTGCTTTCCAACGCCGCATCGTGTTTGGTGCCGGCTTCCTTGTAGCGCCAATGCGCCGCAATTCCAAATTCGGCAATCTCGTGCATCTGGGCGGTGCGAATTTGGATTTCGACCGGCTTACCGGCGGGACCAATCACCGCCGTATGCAAGGATTGATACAAGTTTTCTTTGGGTTTGGCGATGTAATCGTCGAATTCGCCGGGGATGGGTGTCCACAAACTATGCACGATGCCCAACACGACGTAGCAATCGCGCACCGAGTCCACAATGACCCGAATGGCGCGAATATCGTAGATCTGATCAAAGTCGCGCCCCTTGCGAATCATTTTGTTATAGATGCTGTAAATGTGCTTTGGACGCCCACTGATTTCAATCGGCTGCATCCCCTCTTGCGCCAAGCGTTCCCGCAGAATCGCAATCGTTTGTTGAATGTAGGCTTGCTTGTCATCCTTATCATCGGCAAGCAGCGTTTCAATTTTGTGGTACTCGTTCGGTTCAAGGTACTTGAGCGAAAGGTCTTCGAGTTCGCGGCGGATGTTGTACATCCCCAAGCGATTCGCCAGTGGTGCAAAGATTTCTATCGTCTCGCGTGCAATCTTGTGTTGCTTGTCTGGCGGAAGCGCGTAGAGCGTGCGCATATTGTGCAACCGATCAGCGAGTTTGATGATGACGACGCGGATTTCTTCCGCCATCGCCATAAACATCTTGCGCAAAGATTCGGCTTGCGTCTGCTCCACCCCCAAACGCAAGCCGGAAAGTTTTGTAACGCCATCCACCAATTCGGCGACCTTGTCGCCAAATTCTTGACGAATCGTTTCGAGGGAGACATCGGTATCTTCCGGGACATCGTGCAAGAGCGCGGCGACCAGCGTGTCATCATCCAGATTAAGGTCCGCCAGAATGTTGGCGACTTGAAGACAATGCGTGATGTACGGATCGCCGGTTGAGCGCATCACTCCTTGGTGTGCTTGCGCGGCAAGAGCGTACGCCCGCTGAATCCGTTCAATATCGGCATTGGGGTTATAGGATTGAATTTTGCAAATCAGGTCTTGAATATCCATCGCACTACCTTACAGGTAATTTTACTCAAAGGTGATTATTTTGGCAACCGTTGGGTTGTTTGGGGGTGTCATTCACTTTGGGGGACAGGTTTGTTTCGTGCTTGAGCCTGAATTGCGCACCTTCGCTAGCGGAATAGCCCCACCCCCTGCCCCCTCCCCACGCCGCTTGGCGGTGTGGGGAGGGGGCTGAGAGGAGGAACATTCCACGGCGAGGTGCGAAAAACAGGTTGAGGGTCAACAACAGATGCGATTCACGCATACTCTACGTCAAACGGGTGGCATTCGGGAGCCAAGTTCCTCCCAAAAGTGAATTACACCCGTTGTTTGGGGTAGGGCAATCGCATTTGGAATTCCAATCACCGTGCCAGCGACGAACCAGCGTCTTTGACGCAACATCTCCACCTGTGGAGATGGCAACAAGTTGGGCACTTTGGGCCGCACAATTCTCCGTTGTATATTGATGAACATCGCCAAAAGAAGGCAGTTCACACCAGAAAACTGGGGAAAGGTATTGCGCTGGTCATGGAAAAGTCTGTACACTGCCGTCGCAAGCGTTCACGCTCTTTCGATTTCGATGATAGAGACGAGCGACTCGTCTGTACTCGCTTCAGTCGCCCGATCCGACTTTGCAACAGCCCTGCTCAGAAACGCAAAGGACTTGACTCCGAACAATTGTTCTGATATAATAATACCACCTCAATACACGCATCGCAAAACCAAATACATACCCTAACTTGCTACTCTTCTGTAACGATGGTCGAGGGTGATGTGATGCGGGGCTTGCAATGCAAGTCAACTTGATGTAAACTAACCCCACCCAAGGAGGTCAGGTCGAGTGGCAGCCAAGGAGCAAAAAATGCCAAGCGAATCAGGAAAGAGTAAAGCACTGGAAACCACTCTGGCGTCTCTCAAGAAACGGTTTGGTGAAGGCGCGATTATGAAATTGGGCGAGACGAGCAGTTTGAAAGTTGATGTGATTCCTACCGGCTCTATTTCGCTCGATCTTGCGCTCGGGGTGGGAGGGATTCCACGCGGACGCGTAACCGAAATCTACGGTCCAGAAGCATCCGGAAAAACGACGCTTTGTCAGCACGTCATCGCCGAAGCCCAAAAGATGGGCGGGGTTGCGGCGTTCATTGACGTAGAACATGCCCTGGACCCGGTCTATGCCGCCAAGTGCGGTGTCAAGGTGGACGAACTATTGATCTCGCAACCCGATACGGGCGAACAAGCCCTGGAGATTGCCGAAGCGCTCGTGCGGTCCGGCGCGGTGGATGTCATCGTCATTGATTCAGTAGCCGCGCTGGTGCCGCGCGCCGAAATCGAAGGCGAAATGGGCGATTCGCATGTTGGTTTGCAAGCCCGCTTGATGAGCCAAGCCCTGCGCAAACTTTCTGGCGCCATCAAAAAATCGAATACCGCGGTGATCTTTACCAACCAACTGCGCCAAAAAATCGGCATCATGTTTGGCAATCCAGAAACCACCACCGGGGGCATGGCGCTCAAATTCTATGCCTCCGTACGCTTGGACGTCCGCCCAGTGGATGCCATCAAGAATGGTGAAGAAGTCATTGGAAATCGAACGCGCGTGCGCGTCAAGAAAAACAAAGTCGCGCCGCCGTTCCGCAAAGCCGAGTTCGACATTCTGCACGGCGAGGGCATCTCCCGCGAAGGGGATGTCCTTGACCTCGGTGTGGAAATGGGGATTATTGACAAGAAGGGCGCGTTCTATTCTGTGGAAGGGACCCGCTTGGGGCAAGGACGCGAGAATGCCCGCGAGTTTCTGAGAAACAATCCGGAAATGATGCAACGACTCTATCAGATGATCCGCGAAAAAGCGGGAATGCAAGGCATCCTCCCCCAGAGTTTAGAGGACACGCGCGGTAAGGACGACCTTTCTGAAGACGAGGACGACGAAGAGGAATAAATCCAAGCACGATGCGCTCGCCGCTGGCGGGCGCATCGTCCTAGTTGGCAGATTCGCACAGATGTTCGGCGCGAGTCTGCGATGCCACAGCATTCGACAGACACACCAATCAGCCGGCCGGCTGATTTGCGAACGAGACATTTTTTCCGATTTTGAAAAACGCGCAAAGGGTTTTGACAGCGAGTACGGTTCCACAGACGTGTTGTCTGGCAAACTCGAATTGCCAACCAAATAGTTCCGTTGGGGTGCGATGACATTATTGGATCGCATTCGCTCGAGTCATCTCTTTTCTTTCATTTGGGGCGCGTGATGTTTTTATCGTCCTAACGCGGGACGATCTTTGTCATTGCACAATCGGGGGTCTCGTAAGCCATCTCAGCCGACGTGCGCGATGCGTGTACGTCGTGTGCGAATCGCTGTGGGTAACAACCATAGCGATTTTTGTTTATGGCAAAGATTACGGCGATTGAACCGCAAGCCCGACATCCCAATCGGTTCAATCTGTATGTGGATCATCAATTTGTGCTCGGTCTCTCCGCCATTCTTGCCGCGCGTTTGCACGTGGGGCAAGAGTTATCAGACGACGATCTCAAAAAACTGGCTGACGAAGAAAACGAAGAAACCGCGCACGAAAAAGCCCTGCGCTTTTTAGAGCCGCGTCCGCGCAGTGCGCTGGAAGTCAAACAACATTTGCTCAAAAAGAAAATCTCTGCCGAGGTCATCGAGCGCGTGATGGCGCGGTTGACAGCGGCAGGCTTGATTGATGATGCGGCGTTTGCAAAATACTGGGTTGAAAATCGCGAGCAGTTCAAACCACGGGCGGCACGGGCGTTGCGTTTCGAATTGAAACGCAAGGGTCTCTCGCATGCCGTCATCACAGAAGCCCTTGGCGAACTGGACGAGCGTGAGAGTGCCTACCGGGCGGGGCTGGCTCGCGCGAAACGCTGGCGCGCTCTCGAACGGCGAGCGTTTCTGGATAAACTCGGTGCGTTTCTGATGCGGCGCGGGTTTGCGTATGAGGTTGCCAAGGAGACCGCGCAACGTCTATGGAACGAGAGGCGCACCGATCAAACTTGATCAATGGAGGACGGGAACCTATGAATTTGGTGATAGAATTTATTTTGATTTTTACAGCGGCAGCCATTGGTTTTGCGGCGGGCTATTGGATTCAAAAGCGCTTTGTGAGCGCCGAGATCAAAGCCAAACAAGCCGAAGCCGAAAAACTACTCGCGGAAGCCGAAGCGCGCGCCAAGGACATTACGCTCAAAGCGAAAGACGAGGCGCTCAAATACCGCGATGAAGTTGACGCCGAGATGAAGAAAAAGCGCCAAGACTTGCAACGCGAGGATGAACGGCTACGCCACCGCCGCGAAGCCATTGATCGCCGCCACGAGATGATGGAACAGCGCGAAAAGAAACTGGAAAAGAAAGAAAAAGAACTGGATCGCATCCGCGAGAATCTTTTGGCAAATGAAGCCAAGCAACTGCAAGAACTCCAACGCATCTCTGGCTTGACCGTAGAAGAAGCCAAAGCGATCTTGTTGCAACAAGTCGAACGCGAAACCCGGCAAGAAGCGGCGCGCCTGATCCGTGAAATTGAACAGCAGGCGCGTGAAGAAGGTGAACAGCGCGCCCGCGAAATCATTACCACCGCCATCGAACGGGTGGCGTCTGATCAAGTCGCCGAAACCACCGTCTCGCTGGTCCCCTTGCCCAACGATGAAATGAAAGGACGCATCATCGGACGCCAAGGGCGCAACATTCGCGCCATTGAAGTGGCGACCGGCGTGGATTTGGTGGTGGACGATACACCCGAAGCCGTGATTGTTTCCAGCCATAATCCGGTGCGCCGCGAGATTGCACGCGTGGCACTGACCAAGTTGATCAACGATGGACGCATTCATCCGGGGCGCATCGAAAAGATTGTGGAAAAGGCAGAAGAAGAAGTCAACGCCGCGATCTGGGAAGCCGGCGAACGGGCGGCGCTTGAAGTAGGCGTAACCGGGCTACATCCAGAAATCATCAAACTGCTGGGCCAATTAAAGTTTCGCACCTCGTACGGACAAAATGTGTTGGCGCACGCCGTTGAGACCGCGCATCTGGCTGGGATGATGGCAGCCGAATTGAAAGCCAATGTCCAAGTTGCCAAAGCCGGTGCCTTGTTGCATGATCTAGGCAAAGCCGTGACGCACGAAGTCGGTGGCGCGCACGCGCTGATTGGCGCGGAATACGCGCGCAAGTATGGGGTGCCGGAACCGGTCTGCAACATCATCGCGGCGCATCACGGCGAAGAAGAATCGCAATCGCTGGAATGTATTCTGGTCATCGCCGCCGATGCCATCAGCGGGGCGCGCCCCGGGGCTCGCCGCGAATCGTTGGAGCAATATCTGAAACGAGTCGAAGCCTTGGAGCAAATCGCCAATGCGTTCCCCGGCGTGCAACAATCGTATGCGATCCAAGCCGGGCGCGAAATTCGTATCATTGTCAAGCCCGAAGAGATTGACGATCTGGGCGCGATCAACTTGAGCAAGCAAATTGCGCGCAAAGTGGAAGACAATCTGGAATATCCCGGTCAAATCAAAGTAACGGTGGTGCGCGAGACCCGGTCTGTTGAATATGCCAAATAAGTGGTATAATAGAGATGCTCGAATATGCCGCGCCGCGGCGGCACAACGTCTAGTCAAAGTTGCTACACGAGAGAGAATGGGAACTCTGGCGACATCATCCGATGAATCGTAACCACAACATTGTTTGCGCGTTCGCACGCCAGTGCGAATGCGCCACGACGCATCATTCGCGCAAGAGTTTGGAATCGGAGCAATCTCTGCGTCAATGCGTCAAAGGAGGGAACCCATGGTGGACACCATCAAAGTCTCTGCAAAATCGCGGTCAACGGCTGTAGCCGGTGCCATTGCCGGCGTGATCCGCGAACACAAACACGCCGAAGTGCAAGCCATCGGCGCGGGCGCGGTGAACCAAGCCATCAAAGCCATTGCCATCGCGCGCGGCTACTTGGAACGCGATGGCTTGGATATCGCTTGCGTCCCCACCTTTGTGGAGGTGGATGTAAGCGGCGAGGAGCGCACGGCGGTCAAACTGCTCATTGATGTGAGCCGGACCTTCACGCCCAAATCGGAAACACCCCCGCCTCCGCCAGCCGCGTAAAGCGAATAACCCCACTGTTGCCCACGCATCAGTGGGGTGTGCCTTTTTGTGAAGAGCATGCCTAATTCAAACGCTCTGCGAGTGGATTTGCATACCCACTCGACAGCTTCGGACGGCGAACTGGCGCCGGCGGAATTGGTTCAGTTGGCGCTTGAACGCGGACTGGATGTGATCGCCCTGACCGATCACGATTCCTGCGATGGCATTGATGCAATGCTCGACGCCGCACGCGGGACCTCCTTGGAAGTGATCCCGGGCGTCGAACTTTCCGCCGATGTGCCCCAGACCGAAGTGCACATCCTCGGTTACTGGATAGATTGGCACCAGCCCCACTTTCAAGCAATGCTCGCCAAGTTTCGCGATGGACGTTATGGGCGCGCCGAAAAGATGACCCGGAAACTTGCCGCGCTGGGTGTGCCAATCTCATTCGAGCGCGTCAAGGAAATCGCCGGCGATGCGGCAATTGGTCGCCCGCACATTGCACAGGCATTGCTGGAAGCCGGGCACATCGCCACGCTGACCGAAGCGTTTGACAAATACATTGGGCGGAATGGTCCCGCTTATGTGGAACGATTTCGTTTGACGCCGGAGGATGCGGTAACCCTAATCCTGCAAGCCGGCGGTGTCCCGGTTCTGGCGCACCCCCGCGAGGTAACCCACTGGGTTGAACCGTTGGTCAAGGTAGGCTTGGTTGGCTTGGAAGTGCACTATGGAATGTACGATGAGGCAACACGTGCAGACCTGGCACGCTGGGCGCGCCAGTACGGCTTGATCGCCACGGGCGGTAGTGATTTTCATGGACTGAACAAGATGACGCATCTGAGCGGTCTAGGCGAAGCCAATGTTCCCTCGAATGTGGTTGCCCAGTTAAAAGCCAAGCACACACGCCTTAAAGAGTAAAGGAGAAATCAATGCGTCCCGCAAAGATTCTGGTCGTAGATGATGAACCTCATCTCGTCAAGTTAGTCAAATCGAATTTGGAAGCGCAACATTATCGCGTGATTACTGCGTTGGACGGTCCGAGTGGTTTGGCCATGGTGGAGAAAGAAGGCGTTGATCTCGTCTTGCTCGACATTATGTTGCCGGGGATGGACGGGTTCGATGTGTTGCAAAAAATCCGCGAATTTTCCTCCGTGCCGGTGATCATGCTCACTGCCAAAGATCAAGATGTGGATGTTGTCAAAGGGTTGCGTTTGGGCGCAGACGATTACGTGCGCAAGCCGTTCAGCGTCCACGAACTGTTGGCACGCGTGGAAGCCGTGTTGCGCCGCGCCGCGCCCAGCGAAGATGTGCAAGCGCGCCCACCGTTCGTTTGTGATGATTTTGTGATGGACTTTCAACAACGCCGTGTGACGGTGCGTGGCAAAGACATCAAGTTGGGTCCCACGGAATACAAACTGTTGTCGCAACTGGTGCAGAATGCGGGGCGCGTGATGCTCCACGCCGATTTACTGCGCAAAGTGTGGGGCCCCGAGTATGGCAACGAAACTGAGTATCTCCGCGTGTATGTGAGTTACTTGCGCAACAAGATTGAAGAAGACCCGGCAAATCCGAAATACATTTTAACCGAACACGGTGTCGGTTATATGTTCAAGCGACCGGGGTAAAATGGGATAATCGTGTATGTGGCGTGATGGCTAAACACCGTCGCGCCATTTTTGTTTTTCCAGGAATCCCGATTTGACAGCGCTACCAAAAGGCGTATAATCAATTTGGCGAATGATTATCCAAAGAAATCTATTTGCCACAGAGAGTTATTCAATGGATACCCCAACCCGCTTTGAGCAACTGGTTGCCCAACTCAAGGCTCGTGGCTATCGCGCAACGCCCCAGCGCGTGGCGCTGCTCAAGATCATTGCAGCCAGCACGGGCCACCCTACCGCCACGCAAATGTACGAACAGATACGCGAGCAATTTCCCACCACTACGCTCGCTACGGTGTACAAGACCCTGACACTCTTGAAAGAAACGGGCCAAGTCCTTGAACTAGAATTTAGCGGCGCCGAAAATCGGTACGACGGCAACAAACCGTATCCTCATCCCCACCTCATTTGTGTGCAATGCAAGCAGATTAGCGATCCGACTATTGATGCGCTAGATCAGGTAGCGGTGCGCATCTCACGTTCGACCGGCTACAAGATCATCGGGCATCGTTTTGATATTTACGGCATTTGTCCGCAATGTCAGCGCAAGTCGAAAAAAATAGCGCACTCGAATCGAGGCGCGCCATTTTAGAAAGGAGTTGTTTATTCGCCGTTGGCGCACCAGCAGAGAGATGAAAATAAGCGAGTGCCGTAGTACGGCGCTTGAGCGCCCGCGCGATGAATCGCGCGACTACAAACCTATTTTCAGAGGAGAGGAGTAACAAATTATGAGTGAAGAATCCAAGTGCCCCGTGCATAAGCCAATTGCCGGCGGCGGCACATCCAACCAAGACTGGTGGCCCAACCGGTTGAAACTTGAAATTTTGCACCAACATTCCGAAAAGTCTAATCCAATGGGCAAAGAGTTCAACTATCGCGAGGAATTCAAAAAACTTGACCTCGCTGCCGTGAAACAAGACCTCGCTGCATTGATGACCAATTCGCAGGACTGGTGGCCCGCCGACTGGGGCCACTATGGCGGTCTGATGATTCGCATGGCGTGGCATAGCGCTGGCACCTATCGCATCAGCGATGGGCGTGGCGGCGGTGGGAGAGGTCAACAACGCTTTGCGCCACTTAACAGTTGGCCCGACAATGTCAATTTGGACAAGGCGCGTCGTCTGCTCTGGCCCATCAAACAAAAATACGGCAAGAAAATTTCCTGGGCGGACCTGATGATCCTTGCGGGCAACGTTGCGCTGGAAACGATGGGGCTCAAGACGTTTGGTTTCGGTGGCGGGCGCGAGGATGTTTGGGAGCCAGATCAGGATGTCTATTGGGGTGCTGAAACAACCTGGCTCGCCGACGACAAGCGCTATGCCGGCGAACGTGATCTTGAAAACCCGCTCGCGGCGGTGCAGATGGGCTTGATCTACGTCAACCCGGAAGGTCCAAATGGTCAACCGATACCTGCTGAGTCTGCTCGTGACGTGCGCACGACTTTCGGGCGCATGGGAATGAATGACGAAGAAACTGTTGCCCTCATTGCTGGTGGGCATACCTTTGGTAAAGCCCATGGCGCCGGAGATCCAAAGCATGTAGGACCGGAACCTGAAGCCGCGCCAATCGCAGAACAAGGTCTGGGCTGGAAAAGCAGTTATAAGAGCGGCAAGGGCGGTGATACCATTTCGAGCGGAATTGAAGGTGCTTGGAAACCCAATCCGACCAAATGGGATATGGGTTATCTGAAGGTTTTATTCAAATATGAATGGGAACTCACCAAAAGTCCAGCCGGTGCCTATATCTGGCTTGCCAAAAATGTGGATGAGGAGGATATGGTGGTTGATGCCCATGATCCGACCAAGAAACATCGTCCTATGATGACCACCGCCGACCTATCCCTCAAGTTTGATCCGGTTTACGAAAAAATTGCTCGACGCTATCTGGAAAATCCAGACGAATTTGCCGAAGCCTTCGCTCGGGCTTGGTTCAAATTGACCCACCGCGATATGGGACCCAAAACTCGCTATCTGGGACCAGAAGTTCCCGCCGAAGATTTGATCTGGCAAGACCCTATCCCGGCGGTCAATCACAAACTGATTGATGCGCAGGACATTGCCTCTCTCAAAGCCAAGATTCTGGCTTCTGGTCTCTCTGTTTCAGAGTTGGTTTACACCGCTTGGTCATCGGCATCCACCTTCCGTGGCTCCGACAAGCGCGGTGGGGCGAATGGCGCGCGGATTCGTCTGGCGCCGCAAAAGGATTGGGAGGTCAATCAGCCCACCCAACTGGCAAAGGTACTCAAAACTTTGGAAGGCATCCAGAGTGCGTTCAACAGCGCGCAGTCCGATGGCAAACAAGTCTCATTGGCTGACCTGATCGTTCTGGCGGGTTGCGCGGCTGTCGAACAGGCAGCAAGGAACGCCGGGTACGATGTGACCGTGCCCTTTACCCCGGGACGTATGGACGCCTTGCAGGAACAAACCGATGTCAACTCCTTTGCTGTGCTTGAACCAAAAGCGGACGGCTTTCGCAACTATCTCCAAACCAAATTCTCGGTACCGGCGGAAGAGTTGCTCTTGGACAAGGCGCAACTGCTGACGCTAACTGCTCCAGAGATGACTGTTCTTGTTGGCGGCATGCGCGTCTTGAATGCCAACTTTGGAAAATCCCAGCACGGCGTCTTTACCCAGCGACCAGAAGCGCTGACCAACGATTTCTTCGTGAATCTGCTCGATATGAGCACCGAGTGGAAGGCAACACAAGACCCGAATGTCTTTGAAGGGTACGATCGCAAGACCGGCGCACTCAAGTGGACGGCCACGCGGGTTGATCTCATCTTCGGCGCAAACTCCCAACTCCGGGCATTGGCAGAAGTTTACGCATGTGCCGATGCACAAGAAAAATTCGTGCACGACTTTGTGGCAGTGTGGAACAAAGTGATGAACCTTGACCGTTTCGACCTCGCTTAACCGCAGGGCGAGATTGCCGTGTGGTCCAAAGCCGCGCTACAAGGCGCAGACACACTAACCTCGTGATTTGCTAAACCGTCGGGCAGAATGGTGCGTGCTATTCTGCCCGGTTATTCATTCCGGTTTATGTCGGTTTCCACATCAGTCGCCCGATCCAACTTTGCAACAGCCGTACCGTTTCAGCGGCGAGGCATGGTGGTGTTGAATGGGAGGTGAAACCATGTCCGAAGAACTCAAGTTTCGCATGGAAGACCCGGAAGCCAAACGTGCCACCGCTTACATCGAAGAGTATTTGCACAATCATGGGCACACGCTAGAGACCCTCTGTAACTTGCCCAAAGGGCAAGCCAAACAACTAATGATCGAAGCGTCCACGTACGCCGCCGTGAAACTCGCCGAAGTGGACACCAAGGCCCGCGCCATCAAAGAGATTCATGGCGCGGTGGGGTCCGGACAATTGCAGAGCGATTAGGAGGTCGCATGGAAATTGGTCTTGCCGCTATTGGTGCTGGGTTGGCGGTGGGCTTGGCAGCGCTGGGCACCGGTCTAGCCCAAGGCCGCATTGGTTCGGCGGGCGCCGGCGTGATCGCGGAAAAACCGGAATTGATCGGCACACGGATCGTGCTCTGGGCGATTCCGGAAACCTTGATCATTACACGCGCGTAGAACCTTTGCGGGCTCAGCAAGCCGCGAATCTTTAGAACCCGAAGCCGTGCGCTCGGCAGCGTTCGCCGCGCGTGGCGAACTCTCACTCACCGTCGAAGGTGCGTTTGTGATGGGCGTGCCGGTCCCGCTCATCGAACCAAAGAGTGCGGCGCGCGCGGTGATGGATCGCGGCTATAGTTTGCCCGGCACCTCGATGCGCATTGACGAGACCGCCGAACGCTTTGAAGCCGAGATTGATGTGTTGATCGAACTCGCGGCAAGCGAGTTGCGCTTGCATCGCCTCGCCGAAGAGATTCGCAAGACGAGCCGACGTGTGAATGCGTTGGAAAACATCCTGATTCCGGAATTGTACGCGCGGCGCGCGTACATCGAAATGATCCTCGAAGAACGTGCCCGCGAGGATCTATTTCGATTGAAAACCGTCAAGCGTGCGATCATCCAAAAGCGCGCGGGCGCCAGCCACCCCCTCGAACAATCGCCTGTGCTTTTAGCAAGCGCACGTTCGAACTAGCGCACACACGCGTTCAGCGACACACTGGTATTCGTTGCACTCTGCGCCGAGTTGCCCACCCCGTCTTGCGCGGTAACATAGAATTGCCACTGCCCATAGCCGGGCACATCCGCTCCATTCACAGTTGCACGATAGTCATTGCCGCCTATCGAACCCATTGCCACACTTGCGAACGCCCCGCTTGATCCAAGGCGATACCACAAACGCACATTGTTCACCCCGGAAGGATCGCTGATGTTTGCGGTAACGTTGACCGAGGTCGGACCGCATCCGCTTGTCTTGTAAAAAATATTTGTCGAAGGCACGAGACGATTGATCGTCGGTCCACTTCGGTCGCTGGGGACTGGTGTGAACGTTGCCGTCGGAGGCACGGGGCGCGTGGTGGCGGTGAATGTCGCCGTGGGCAAGGCGGGGCGCGGTGTCGCTGTTGGAATAAAGGGAGTATTCGTCCTCGCTGGCGCGGCGACCACATTGATCGTGAGTGTACGTTGCACGGCTTGATTATCGAGTGTAATAACGCGGAGGAGGTGTGTCGTCGTTTGATTCGGACAATCTTGTTTCGAGCCGGTCGGATTCACGGATACGTTATCGAGAAAAACCTGGGATACGTTTTTCACCTGCCAATGAATCGTTGTGCACTGTCCTTGGGTGAGTGTCGTCGCATCGGCGTAAAAGGCAATCGTTGCCGCTGGCAATGGGGTTAAAGTGGGCGCGCCGGGTTTTGTTACCGGCGTTGCCGAGGGAACGACGAACGGTGGCGGCGCAACCGGTGTGGGTGGCATACTCGCGCTCCCGACGGTAACAACTGCTTGCGCATACTCGCCCCACACACCCACCGAATTTTGCGCGCGCACCATCAACGTGTAATTACCCGGTCCCGGCGGTGACCAAGATTGCTTGGTCAGCACCAATGTCTGTGCAGTGTCCGTATTCGGCGTGATCTGCACAACTTGGCCATTGACGCTCAGTTCGACTTGAACGATGTGCAGTGGATCACTCGAGTGTGAGATTACTTCGCAGCCGGTTTGCGCCGCGCACGGATTGGGGGGCCAAGCCGTGCCATCGAGGGGCGCATCAATCCACGAGTATGGCGCGGTTTGCACCGCCGGCACTTGCGAATTGATCGCATTACACGCCACGCCAAGCGTGAGCCAGACAATCAAAACGCTTAATCGAATGATTTTGTTCATCGTCATTCTCCTTGAGTTGACATCGTTACGGCGTTTGGTAACTCAGTACCAAGCGAAAGTTGCCATAGTTGCCCACGCATCGGTTGTTGTCTTCATGATCCAGTCCCTCTGTCCCCGAGCGAAATACAAAGCCATAGTTTGGATGCGTACCTTGGATCCATTGCTGAACGGCACTCGTTACATCCAACTTGATAGATGCTGGCTGCCCCAACGGAGTCACGGTCGTGCCGAGGGTTGATGCGAGTGTCATATACGCCTCACCCGGAATCCAGTAGGTCTTGCTTCCAAAATTCTTACCCATCCATTCTTCCTTGCCAAGCATCAAGCGCGTTGCACAATTGACTTTTTTCTGATTGGTCGCAACATCATCAGAAGCCAATGCCGTATTCTTGACGAGATCGTATTCAAGTCGCGCTGAATTCAGGAACGCATTCTTGGGAACACTGCTCAGATCAAAGTACACGGCACCTCGCGACACAAGGTTGTAATAACCATTACAATCCCCCCAAGTTGCGTGATAGTAGCCCACTTGAATTTGATTCGATGCTACATCGGGTCCCGCCAGCCCGTGTTGGCAGATTGAAGCCGGTCCATCCCAAACGTGATACTCCGTGTGCGAGTGCCATACGCCGCGCGTGAGGATAAAAGCGGGCGTGAGATTCTTGGTCTGATTGAGCATCTCCCAGGGCAGACAAACTTTTTGACTATCTGGCGATTCACCAACGCCGTCTTTGTAGGCACGCACAATGTAACAATTCTTAGCGAGTGCTTGGTACTTGAGTTTGGCTAACAAGGGAGCGTCAGCAGCGGGGGGCCAAGGTTGCGGCGGCAAAGGAAACATCGCCAGTTTCTGTCCTTCGCCTTTGATTTGCTTGACGAGTGTCGGTGCCGGAAATCTTGGCGATACACGCGATAGCCATCTACGTGTGGGACACAATTTGTTTGGGCGGGCGAGCATCCGCCGATCCAGTCCCACACCAGCACAGCATAATTGCCGGCGCTCGTTACCGCTTGGCACACGAACGCGCCGCCCAAGACCGCCTGCGCGCCGGGCATATGCGCGGCACATTCTTTCGGATCGGAGGTGTTCTTGAGATTGCCGGGCGGCAAGATTGCCGGTAGATCTTCGTTGAGAAATTGCTGTGCGCCGGGGGTAATGCCCGGGAAGCCGGGAATTTTCCCCATATCAATCATCGGTGGAATTGCAGCAGTAACCTCGAACTGATCCGCGATTATTTGCACTGGACCCGCCACGGTCTCTTTGGCGTTGCCGAGATAAATCAGTTGATTACCTTGCCACCCCCAGCAATCCAACTCCAACGTCAATTTATTCTTGACCGTGAAGATGGACAGACTCTTGAGGTATGCCTCCACATCGAACGCGCCTTGCGCGTTGGGCGAGAGAAAAGTGTTGGGTGCGTGTGGAATCCGATTCCACGCGCCGTCGTTGATTTTGAGATAGCAATACACCTTGTCCACTGCTTGCTTGGCTTTTAACTTGAACACCGGAATCAATTTCGACCAGTCGCTTGCCGGCGCGCATTGGCTAT
>DAOUAL010000049.1:0-11032 GCA_034433515.1 Anaerolineae bacterium
GCCGCCCGCTCAACCCTCCTATCTCTATGCCCCTCTCCTCGCCGGATTGACACTATCTCCACGTGATATATAATTCCTGCCATTGAAACGGAGTCTTATGCGTATTCTGCTCTACACCGGCAAAGGCGGCGTGGGCAAAACCAGCATCGCCGCCGCAACTGCATTACGTTGTGCTGATCTCGGCTATCGCACGATTGTTGTTAGCACCGATGCCGCGCATTCGCTCGCCGATTCATTTGACACAACGATTGGCAATGAGCCGTTTGAACTTGCGCCGCGTTTGCAAGCACAAGAGATTGACGTCTTGCATCAGATGGAAAAATACTGGGGCACGGTGCAAGAATGGATTTCATCGGTGCTGGCGTGGCGCGGCATGAACGAAATGATCGCCGAAGAAGCCAGCATCCTGCCGGGCATGGACGAACTCGCCAGTTTGCTCCAGATCGTTTACTTGCACGATACGAACGAGTACGATGTCATCATCGTAGATTGCGCGCCAACCGGCGAGACCTTGCGTTTGCTTTCCTTGCCCGAAGTTGCCCGCTGGTACATCGTCCATATCTTCCCCTTGGAACGCCAAATCGCCAAAGTTGCCAGCCCGCTCATTCGCAGTATGACCGATTTGCCGGTGCCGGATGAACGTGTTTTCGATTCAATACGCGATCTGATTCTACAATTCGACCGGATGCATCAACTCTTGACCGATCATGTCAAATCATCGGTGCGGATTGTGTTGAATCCGGAAAAGATGGTGATCAAAGAAGCCCAACGCACCTTCACCTATCTGAATCTGTTTGGCTATTCCACCGATGCGATCATTTCCAATCGCATCATCCCCGCCAGCGTCGGCGATGGATATTTCAATGCTTGGAAGGGCTCGCAAGCCCGCTATGGTCAACTCGTCGAAGAAGCGTTTGCGCCTGTGCCGATTCTCAAAGTACCTTTGCTCGATCAAGAAGTCGTTGGTTTGGAAATGTTGCGCAAGATGGCTCAAGCCATTTACGGCGATCAAGACCCCGCGCGAGTTATGCACACCGGGCGACCGCAAATCATCGAAAAAAGTGATCATGGGTATCTCCTGAAACTCCACCTCCCCTTTGTGCGCAAAGAAGCCATTCACCTCACCCGCAAAGCCGACGAACTTGCCATCAGCATCGGTAACTTTCGCCGCAATATTATCCTGCCCCACGTGCTATCGGTTTTGGATGTTCAATCTGCCAAGTTCGAAGACGATAATCTGGTGATTCACTTTGCCAATTCAGAAGCACCAACACAATGACTGCTTCACGCCGCCCATTAACCGTTACCGGTCTAGTTTTTGTTGCATCGTTCGCACTGTATTTACGCACCACCGCGCCCACGCTCGGCGGCGGCTGGGACAGCGAAGAGTTCCAACACGTTGCGTACACGCTTGGCATCGCCCACTCAACCGGCTATCCGCTCTATCTCCTCCTCGGCAAAATTGTTACAACACTTGTGCCTATCGGCAACGTGGCGTACCGAATGAATCTATTGTCCGCGATGATTGGTGCACTCACTGCTGTCGTTGTTTATCTCAACGCGCTCACGCTCACCCAGCGACAGATTAGTGCAATGGCAACGACCGCGTTGTTCGCAACGAACGTTGCCGTGTGGCGACAAGCCGGCGTTGCCTCGGTGGGTCCGCTCAATTTGTTTTTGCTTGCCACAATCATCTATGCACTGGTACAATGGCGCGTACGCCGTGCCCCGCTGACCCTGGTATCATTTTTGTTTGGTTTGAGTCTAGCACACCATCGCACCACACTTTTTCTTTTGCCCACCATCGTGCTCTTGGTTTGGCTCACCGATTCGAACATCATTCATCGCCCGCGCGAGTTGATGCGGAACTTGATCTTTCTTGTTGCGCCGCTAGCGTTCTATCTCTATCTTCCGATTTTCGGAAACCACTCACCGTGGTATAGCAACACACTGGACGCTTTCATCCATCACATCGCCGGGAGCGAAGCCGGGAATTATACGCGCGCCACCCTCATCGAAATAACGCAGGCGTTCACACAATTGATTTTGTACTTGCACGATTCGTTGGGTTATTGGAGCGTTGCGTTCATTCTCATTGGTATTGTTAGCGTGTTCTCTCGCAGACACGCTACCCACGACACGCATCTCACCTTGTTCCTGGGACTAGGTTGGTTGACGTATGTTGCGTTCGCCACGTTAGTCGCTGGCGAGCCGGATCGTTATTTGGTGTTGCCTTTCTTCTTTGCTATGCTTTGGTTCGCGCTGGGCGTTGGCGCAGTGGAAACTTTTATCAACACTCGTTTTGCCTTTCCACACAAACCGATTCTTTTTGCATTGCTGAGCATCATCCTTACCTTGCTTGTTATTCTGCCTTTCCCACCCCGCTTTCACCTTGCCGATTGGAGCACGTTCGACCGGGTGTACAAAACCTGGGACGAGATTTTCACGCTTCCCATTCCGCCGAACGCAACGATTGTCGGCAACTGGGGGCAACTCAACGCGATGCGATATATGCAACGCATCGAACATCGCCGCACTGATTTGCAAATTGTCGGCACGCAGGACGACCCGGCACCGCAAACCATCGCCGCGCAAAACGCCTTTGACGATGGTCGCGCAATTTTCCTCGCGCCCGGCATCGCGTTACCGATGGGTGAGTATCGGTACGCGCAACTGGGTCCGTTGCTAGAAGTGCGCGACAAACCGCAGATGCGTACATCCGCGTCGCCGAAAAATATTTCGATTAACTTATCACTCACGTTAGCCAACTTTGAAATCACCACTGCCCTTGAACCCTACGCGCTAACAACGAGCGTCGCGCCGAATCGCACCGTGCGCATCACACTCGATTGGCATGCCAAATCGAGCGTGCAAGATTTTCTCGTACGCATTAAATTGCTCGATCCAGAAAATCGCATCATTGCGCAAAAAGACGAGCCGCCGGTGCGCGGACTGTATCCGGCGACGCAATGGCAACCTGGTGAGTACCTGCGCGATGTGCATAACTTGCAAATCCCGGCAGGTACGCCGCCGGGCCCTCATACCTTGCAAATGCAAACACTCGACGCGCAAACCAAAATGCCGACGAGCGGTGAAATCGTGCTGGGTTCATTCGCCATTGAGCGCACCACGAATCTCACCCGCGATCAAGTGTTCATTGCTCGTCCGCTCGATCTGCCACTGAATCATCAAATCCGATTGTTGGGCTATGGCGGCTTTGAAGGCAAGTATCGTGCTGGTGAAAATATTAGCGGCAATTTGATTTTCTTTGTGCAAGAAAATATCACTTTCGATTTAACGTTGCGCTTTGAACTCGTTGATGCAAGCGGTGCGCCTGTCCAAACATGGGAACGTGCGCCGATCACTTTTTATCCCACGCGCGAGTGGCGACGTGGCGAGATCCTCAAAGCATACTTTGACCTACCCTTGTCTCAGAGTTTACCGTCTGGCGAGCACACATTTTCCGTCGGCATCGAATCAACGCAAAACATCCTCAACAAAATTCAAATCGCTCCGTAAGAAAACTATAAAATTGCCCGGCAAGAAATTATTCGACAAAACGTTTGAAATCGTGTAATATATCTCCGCGATGAACCAACCTGTTCCAGAAGCGCGCTGGCGCAAATACCTCACCGATTACAACGAAGGTCTCGGTCTCGTTTACGAACGCTTGGTCCTCAACGATTACCTCGACCGTCTCGTGAGCCAACACAATATTCACACCGTGCTCGAAGCACCCATTTTTGGGATGGCTGGCGTGAGCGGCATCAACAGCGTGCGTTTGGCACAACGCGGGTGTGCGGTAACGTTGGTGGACGATCATGCCGAACGTTTACAAGGCATTGAACACATCTGGAGCGAATTGAACCTGCGGGCGACGTTTGTGCATCACACCGATTTTGCGCACTTGCCCTTTGATGACAACGCGTTCGATCTGACCTGGGAATGGGCGGCGTTGTGGTACCTGCCCAATGCCCAAGCCCTGCTTAACGAATTGGTGCGTGTCTCGCGCAAACTGGTTTTCGTGGCAATGCCCAATCGTGTGCAAATCGGTTACTTGATGCGCAAATATTTGCTCGAACGCGATTTTGTGAATTATGTAGACGAGGCATGGGCAAACATTCAACGTATCAAACAAGTCTTGCGCGATGCTCAGGTAACTTTTATTGATGAAGGGGTCCTCGATGTGCCGCCGTGGCCCGATACGGTGATGCCCGCCTCGCAAGTGCTCCAACGATTGGGGATTCGCTCCAAAAAACTGGATGCGCAATTTACCGGCACAAGTTGGAATTGGAGCACGATGGATTATTATCTGGGACGGCGCCCAGAATTAAAAGCGCTCATTGATCGGTACACCTTCTTGGAACGCGCGCCCATTCCCTGGCAGCTCAAAGCCATCTGGGCGCATCATCGCTACGTGCTGGGGCAAGTGAAAAGCAAAAAATAAAGTGGAACACGGAACACGCAACACGCAACCCGCGATTTCTATCATCATTCCCGCCTACAACGAAGAAGCCAGCATCGCCAATGTCTTGCAAGGGCTGGAGGGGTGGCGCGCGCGTGCAGAAATCATCATCGTGGACGATTGCTCCACCGATCGCACCGCGCAGATCGCCGAGCAAGCCGGCTTTCGCGTGATTCGGCATCGTTTCAACAAAGGGTATGGCGCGGCGCTCAAGACCGGCATTCGCGCGGCGACCGGCGACATTATCGTGATGATGGATGCCGATAGCGAACACAACGCCGCGCAAATCTCCAACTTGCTCGATCATCTGGACGACAATGATATGGTGGTCGGTGCGCGTACCAAAGGTTCACATGCGCCATTGCTTCGACGGCCGGGCAAATGGCTGTTATCGAAGGTGGCAAATTATCTCGCACAAACGAATATTCCGGATTTGAACTCGGGCTTTCGCGCGTTTCGCAAAGACGTTGCCAAATTATTCTTGCACATCTTGCCCAACGGCTTTTCGTTCACCACAACGCTGACCCTGGCATTGTTCAAAGAAGGATATAGCGTTGCCTACGTTCCCATCACCACCTCGCCGCGCATTGGCACGAGCACCGTGAATCCCATCCGCGATGGACTCAATACCTTGATGCTCATCATTCGCATCATCGCGCTGTTTGATCCGTTGCGTGTGTTTGTGCCGACGAGTGCAGTCTTGTTTTTCATTGGCGTGGCGTACTGGCTTGCCGATATTCTGCTGCGGCAACGCTTGAACATTCCATCGGGTGCAATCATTTTGATTCTTGCTGGTGTCATCATCTTTATGTTTGGCATCCTCGCCGATCAAGTCAGCGCAATTCGGCGGGAGAAATATGAGTAAGTTGCCGAGTTACCGGGTTGACGTTGACCTGAAACTCGGAACTTGAAACAAGGAACTATGTCTCTAAGTACCTACACTAACATTGCGAAAGCAGTGGTAAACAATAAAATCGGCAGAGTTGAACTGCCGAACATGGCAACGTTCATCGTCACGTGGCGGTGCAACCTGCGTTGCTTTATGTGCGACGTGTGGAAGAAAACCGATCATGACGATATGACGGTGGACGAAATTCGCCACGTGTTCAAACAGATTCCGCATCTCGATTCGTTGCGTATCACCGGCGGCGAACCCTTCTTGCGGCGCGATCTCACCGACATTACACGCGCCATCATCGAGACGAACGATCCCGCCGTTGTTCACGTAACCACCGCCGGCGTGATGACCGAACGCATCTTGGAATACGCCAAAGCGGTGGGCTCGAAAAAATTGCACTTGAAACTCTCCATTGATGCGGTCGGTGCGCGGCACGACGAAATCCGGGGCTATCGTGGCTTGTACGATAAAGCAATGCGCACGCTGCGCGGCTTGGTCGAGTTGCGCGAGAAACTTGGCTTTTATGTGGGCGTGAATCAGACGATCACGGATCGCAACTGGGATCACATCGAACCGTTACGCGCCGAGATGGCAAAACTGGGCGTGAGTGTCCATTACGCGATTGCCACCGATCATTACACGCTCTATCGCCTCAACACGGACAAGGAAAAGGATATTCCGAATATGAAATCGGTTTCAATGTCCGATTTCACGCCGGAACAACTCAACTATATTTTCCAGCAACTCGATACGCGCGATGGCATCAACGATTTGCCCGAATGGTTGGTGCAACGCTATTACTTGCGCGGCTTGAAGAATCGTTTGTTGCACCACATCGAATCGCCCAAGCCGCCATGCATCGAACTGCACAATCATATGCGGTTGATGCCAAACGGAGATGTCGTTACGTGCGTGTACTATCCCACGGTGGTGGGCAATCTGCGCACCCAATCGTTGGAAGAGGTCTGGTACAACGACAAGACGAAAAAACAGCGCGAGATCGTGCGCAAGTGTCCCGGGTGTTGGGCAGGTTGCGAAGTCAAACCCAACGCGATCTACACCGGCGACATCGTGAAAGCGTTTTTCATGGGCAGTTCAAAAGAGCCAGCGAAGAAAGAAACGACAGCCGCAGCGAAGGCATAAAAATAGGAACCTAATGTGGACATTGCGTATTCAGTCAATCATGTACCGATCCGCCTGACCGCTGAACGTTGGTATCACATCGTTGAAAACCATGACGACGTCGCCGGGCATTACGATGACGTGCTTGAAACAATCGAAAACCCCGACCTAGTATTGCGCGGCTACAAAGGCGCATTGATTGCTGTGCGTGGAGCAAAGCGCGGCGAGTATTTCTGCGTTGTCTATCGCGAGTTGAGCAAAGAAGATGGTTTTGTGATTTCGGCATTCTTCACCGACGAAATCAATCGGAGGCAAATCGTATGGCAACCCAACAAGCCTTAACAAATATTCTGCATAGTGTTTTGAAAACTATTCCGTATCTAACCAAATTGCCAACGCATCGTCTATGGTTTGATTACGACCGAGAAGCGGACGTGCTATACGTCAGTCTTGAGCGACCGCAAAAGGCAACAACGAGCAAAATGCGCGATGATGGAATTCTTCTCCGTTACCGCGCAAAAAAACTAGTGGGCGTCACGGTATTTGAAGCATCCAAACGATAGTCAGCCGAATTGTTCAGAATCTAATTACACCGCCGAGACGCAGAGGGCGCGGAGAAAAACTTCTCTGTGTCCTCTGTGCTCTCTGGGGTAAAAAGGTTTTTTATCGAAATGTCCAAAGTTCTCTGCATCGGTCTCGATGGCGCGACGTTTGATCTCATCAAGCCATTCATCGCGCAAGGCAAATTGCCCACCTTCAAAAAATTGATGGACAGCGGCGCGTTCAGTGAACTGCGTTCGACCGTGCCGCCAGTAACCGCCTCCGCATGGTCATCGTTTATGACCGGCAAGAATCCCGGCGCACACGGCTTGTTCGATTTCATGCAACGCCGCGCCAACTCGTACGATCTCACGCCGGTGTCCGCATTCGATCGCGATGGCAAAGCCGTGTGGGATTTGATCGGCGAAGCCGGGAAACCAGTGATCGTGATGAATGTGCCGGTCACTTGGCCTCCCCAGCCGGTCAACGGTTTGCTGATTACGGGGATGCTCACACCGCGCCACGCCAAGAATTACACCTATCCCCAAGAACTCGCCGACGAATTGAAAAACGCGATTGGCGAGTATATCGTTTACTCCGACGAAGTGTACTCAAAGGGTCGCGGCGAGATTTTTCTGCAAGCACTGAAATATTCTGCCGATCAGCGTGCTCGCGCCGCCGAATACTTGATGCAAAAGTATCCTTGGGATTTTTTCATGCTCGTGTTCCCGGAAACCGATACGGTCTCGCACGGATTGTGGTCAGCGTACGATCCCACACATCACGAGCACGACCCGGCGGAAGCCAAGTTCCGGGATGGCATCCTTGAGATTTACGGACACATTGACGCGCTCATTGGAAATCTAATCTCCCGTCTCCAGTCTCCCGTCTCTATCCTTTTAATGTCCGATCACGGACACGGACCCGTCCGCAACTTTCTCTACGTCAACAATTTGCTCGCGCAACGCGGCTTTCTCAAATTCAAACCCAACCTCGCCTCGCAAGCGAAACGGCTTGCCTTTCAACTTGGCTTGACGCCACGCTTGGTGTACAACATTCTGCTCAAACTAGGCTTGGGCAAATTGCGCCGCACGCTCGATAAACGGCGCGGTGGGCGCAGCTTGCTCAAACGATTCTTTCTCTCGTTCGCGGATGTGGATTGGTCGCGCACGACCGCGTACTCGATTGGTTACATCGGCGAGGTGCATATCAATTTGCGCGGACGCGAACCGCACGGGATCGTTGCGCCGGGCGATGACTATGAACGCACGCGCGATCAAGTCATCACTGATTTGCGCGCGCTCCGATTGCCGGATGGCACGCCACTCATCGAACACATTTGGAAAAAAGAAGAGATTTATCACGGCGCACACCTGGCTCAAGCCCCCGACATCTTGTTCCTGCCGCGCAACTTGGAAACCATCGCGTTCGGCGATTTTGAGTTCGGCTCGAACAAGGTGATCGAGAAATCGTTTGGCGTCTCGTCGTCGCATCGCATGAACGGCATTTTCGTTGCGAGTGGCGCGGGGATCAAAAACGCCGGCGAGTTTTCGGGCGCGTCGCTCATTGATCTTGCCCCGACGATTCTGCACCTGCTGGGCTTGCCCATCCCAACCGATATGGACGGGCGTGTGCTGACCGAAGCGTTGGCAGATACACGGGCAATCGAATATGGGGGCACATCGGCAGGGAGCGCGGCAACGCGAGAGGGTTATTCGGAAGAGGAAGAGAAAGAGGTTATTGAACGACTGGCAGATTTGGGGTATATTTCATGATTGGAAAGGCAAGCGTCAAGTCGGTATGAGGAGGTTTCAATGAGCCCAAAGTCCAAAAGCACTACCGTGAAAGGCAAGCCGTCCAAGGGATTCACGGACGAGGAAAAAGCCGCGATGAAGGAACGTGCCAAAGAACTCAAGGCGGAAGCGCGCGCAAGCAAGGACCGGGCGGCTGGGGAAACCGCTGTGCTTGCCGCCATCGCCGCAATGAAAGAACCGGATCGCTCGATGGCAAAGCGTCTGCATGAGATTGTCACAGCCGCCGCGCCGACTCTGATGCCGAAAACGTGGTACGGGATGCCCGCCTATGCCAACGCGGCAGGCAAGGTCATTTGCTTTTTTCAAGCGGCGAGTAAGTTCAACGTGAGGTATGCAACGTTCGGCTTTCAACCCGATGCGAACCTTGACCAAGGTGCCATGTGGCCCGTCGCCTTTGCGCTGAAAGCGTTGACGGCTACCGAAGAGGCACGGATCAGCGCACTCGTGAAGCAAGCGGTGAGTTGAGCACTGATCAAGACCCTGACAGCAACCCAAGTCGCGTCGGGCGAATCAATTCGCGGCAACCACCACGCAAAACCGACCTGCGTCGGTTTCCACCTCAGTCGCCGTAGGGCGACTTGGGGTGTTGGTTGCTGCGACTTCAGTCGCCCGATCCGACTTTGCACCAGCCCGGTTGCCGCACCTTTCATTGCTTGACAGTCTTGCTCTTTGGTCTATCCTGCGCAGGATGCTGTAATCGTTGATCAGCCGAAAGAGGAGGCGCGATGAGCGAACCACCCATTTCAACCCGCCCGTTGAGCGAGCGCGAAAAAGCGCTGCGCGAAAAATTCTATGCGAGCATCGCGGCGCAAAGCGCGTTGATGGACAAACTGTGCGGACAATTGCTCACGCTC
This sequence comes from Anaerolineae bacterium, assembly GCA_034433515.1. GTDB lineage: Bacteria > Chloroflexota > Anaerolineae > UBA4142 > UBA4142 > DAOTXS01. Next base: position 9,694 of record DAOUAL010000049.1, read on the forward strand.
GAATTGGCGATTCCTGGCGCATACGCGACGATTTTGAAATTGGTCAGCGGCGATCAAGCCACCGTCCAACTCAACGTCGCGTTTTATCTGGCATTCTTGGCTTGGGCTGCGGCGTTGGCGCTGACGCTCGCCGCCTTGATTCCGAAAAAGTGGAACGTAGATCCTTCGATTCTCAAACAGGACCCGCTGAAATTTTCCGAGGGTTTGGGAATCGAAGATTTTTTTAACCAGTCCGCGCATTACAAACGGCGGCTGGTGATCGCTTCGAGCGTTTTGTTTTTCGTCGGCATTTTCTGCGCGGCGTTCACGATAGGATGACCTTATGGAAAAAGGCAAACGATTGAAATTCAAATGCTGGAATTGCAACCGAAACTATTCCTTGTGGCGCGAGATTACGGAAGAGCAGGTTCTCGCGGTCGCTTGTCCGTACTGCAACGCCGATGGCGTGGTGGATTTGAAACCTTATCGCAAAGAAACCATAACCGTGCTCAAGGGCAAGCCTCCTGAAAAATCGCTCGGCGATGAACTGGTCTTGCCCGATATTCTGCCCACTCAACCCAAAGAGCAATAGCGATCCGCGAATGGTGCGAATCAACGCTAATCTTTTTCTTCGCACCATTCGCGGACAAAGCGAGCCGTGTATGCCTCACTACATTCACCCACAGCCGTTCATCATTCATCCGCCCGACGATCTCGTTCGCCAGTATCCTGACTTGCGAAGGATGAGTCAGCAATTGGCAGATTTGTACGCCGAGCACAAGATTGTCGTCAGCGACGAGCATTTGCAAGCAATGGGCAGCGCGTTGTGGCACACCCTTGCGCCAAGTGTGCAAGCCGATTTTGATGCGGCGCGCGCCACCGCCGGCGCGGCAATTCTCCCCATCGTCATCGAAAGCGCAGCGGCGGACGTGCAGGCATTGCCCTGGGAAACGCTCCATCATCCCACGCTCGGCTTTCTGGGCAAACATCCTGCCTTTACGTTGACGCGGCGTAGCGGTGCGCCGGCGGGCAACCCGCCGCCCCTGCAAAAGGGACCGCTGCGCGTGCTGCTATTTACCTCTTTGCCCGAAGACGTGCACCCCGAACAGGGACGGCTGGACGTGGAAGAAGAGCAGGCGCAGGTACAAGACGCCCTCCTGCCCTGGATTGCCGCCGGGCGGGTGACGCTCGAAATGCCCGACGACGGGCGCTTTGAGACCTTCAAAGCCCTGCTGCGCGACTTTGACCCGCACGTCGTCTTTTTGAGTGGGCACGGCAGGTTCTACGGCGAGGCGCACCGCGAGGAAAAATTTGGGGTGTTCCTGTTTGAAAATGAAGCGGGAGAGGGCATCGAGGTCCG
>DAOUAL010000050.1:0-18616 GCA_034433515.1 Anaerolineae bacterium
GTTCCAGTGGCACACCTTCTACGGGTCAAGCAATAGTGACTACGGCAACGGCATTGCGGTGGATGGGACTGGCAGCAATGTCTACGTCACGGGCTATAGTGACGCCACCTGGCAGGGGGATGGGGGCACCAACCCGCTCCACGCCCACAGCGGAGGTAGCGACATCGTCGCGCTCAAACTGACGAGTGCGGGCGCGTACCAGTGGCACACCTTCTACGGGTCAAGCAGTAGTGACTACGGCTACGGCATTGCGGTGGATGGGAGCAGCAATGTCTACGTCACGGGCCATAGTTACACCACCTGGCAGGGGGATGGGGGCACCAACCCGCTCCACGCCAACAGCGGAATTTGGGACATCGTCGAGCTCAAACTGACGAGCGCGGGCGCGTACCAGTGGCACACCTTCTACGGCTCAAGTAATGATGACAATGGCTACGGCATTGCGGTGGATGGGAGCGGCAATGTCTACGTCACGGGTGATAGTGCCGCCACCTGGCTGGGGGATGGGAGCACCAACCCGCTCCACGCCTACAGCGGAGGTTGGGACATCGTCGTGCTCAAACTGACGAGCGCGGGCGCGTTCCAGTGGCACACCTTCTACGGGTCAAGCAATAGTGACTACGGCAACGGCATTGCGGTGGATGGGACTGGCAGCAATGTCTACGTCACGAGTTATAGTTACACCACCTGGCAAGGAAATGGGGACACCAACCCGCTCCACGCCCACAGCGGCAATTACGACATCGTCGTGCTCAAACTGAGTAGCGTGCCAACCGCCGTCACGCTCTCGTCGTTCCGCGCCACCACGCCCACGTTCGATTGGTGGCAGTGGCTGACGCGGTTTTTGGGGCGGTGAAAAAACGACGAAGGACAAGGACGAAGGACGGAGAACGAACGAAAAAATCGTACGCGCCGCCCGCGATCATCTATCGCGCGCCGTTGGAAGCAGTGGCGGGTGATTGCAGACCCGAGCCGCCGGGCAAAGCAGTCCCCGTTACTTGCACCACGCTGGCGAGTTGAAACAGCTGGAGACGCGGCAAATCGAATCGAGATGCGCTCGGCAAATCGCCGGGCGCATTTCGTTTGGGCGGCGCGCAGCGTACGTCGGAGTGCCGTCGAGCGCGACTGCACTGCGCTCGGTCGCGCATTACGAACGCGAAGTTCCTGACTGCAGCCATTCGGCGGTCGGGTGCTGTCATCCGCTGCCACACAAAATCGGCGGCTCCGCGCAGCGCGCGCGTTCGCCGCGCGGCGATTCAGCATCACCGATACCGCCGAGCGAAATCAAAGTGCGCTTGCTGCGACAGTGTAGCATAGTGACCGCGAATTACCTCAATTTGACCGCCGACGCTTCGCGCGCAGAGACGCAGAGAAAAAATCATAAACTCTGCGCCTCTGCGGTTAATAAATCGGTGAGCGTGCTATAGTCTCCTTGCTGCGCGTTTTTTCGTCTCTGTGGTATAATGCAAACGGATCGAATATCTCGAGTTTAGACAAAATTAGGGGCGGTTCTGCACTTGAGCAAAGGCGGAACCTTTCCCTCCTTTGCCTACCTGAGCCAGAGTGAGCGGTTTCAGCGCCCATTGCCGAGCCTATATGCAGCGGTCGAAGACGGGCAGGTGGACACCCAGACCTTGCGCCAACTGCTGGTTAGCCACGTCCCGCAGACAGGCGTCTGCATCTTCCCGTTGGACAGCTCTGGCTAGCCCCGTCCGCGCGCCAAGGTGCTGGAAGACCTGCAGTACGTCTATCAGGCCTCCAGCACTGTGGACGGCGGCACCCTCACCATTGGATATCCCTACTCGTTGCTCGAAGGGTGTGCCGAAGCCCATTCCAGTTGGTCGCTGCCGCTGGAGATACGGCGGATTCCGAGCACCCAGACGGCGCAAGACGTGGGCGTGGAGCAAGTTCAGGCCCTGGCCGAAGCGCGCCAGGACTGTCCGGACGCCCTGGAGATCGTTGTGGCAGACGGCAAGTACGGTAACGAGCGCTTCTTGTCCCACGTGAGCGGCTTACGAACAGGGATGGTAGCCCGCCTGCGTTCCGACCGGGCGGTGTACCGCCCCGAGCCATCCAACCCTGGCTAACGCGGTCACCCGTCCAAGGATAAAGCGCTTTAGACGCCAGAACCGCTTGACATTCGGTTGGTAAAATGCAAACCCTCACCCTGACCATCGGTCAGGGTCAACCAGTTTGTCTAAACGCGAGTACGGAAATAATTTCTTGAAATTCATCCCCCCTCTTTGCAATCCTCATCAAAACGTGTAGAATGTCGCACGACCTCATTGTCGTGGAGAAGCACATTCATGCAAAACACAACTTTGGAATTCAAGCACCTGCTCGCTGGCTCGCCGTTGCGCCGTCCGATCAACGCCATTCTCTTTAGTATCGTGCTGGGCGCACTACTTATTCTCGGGGCATACAATCTAGTTTGGCCCCTCTATGGCGGTGCGCCGCGCTTTATCCAAGCCTTCCTCATCGGTAGTGTCATTGCCGTACTCGTGAGTATCCCCGCCGTCTTGCTCGTCTGGTTTCTGGATCGCCGCGAGCACGAATCCCCCCTCTTGCTCGGCGGGGCTGCCATTTGGGGCGCCGTCGTCAGCGCGAGCATGTCTTTGGTGTTCAGCAACACCTTGTACGGATACTTGTTACGGATCGCGAAACAATCCGGCGGCACCATCCTAGGAATGTCTGCCGATACCTTCACCTCGGTCTTGACTTCTCCTATCGTCGAAGAGATTGTCAAGGGGATGGCAATTCTCATTCTGTTTTGGCTCTTGCGTTCCGATTTTGACGATTTGCGTGATGGCTTGCTCTACGGGGCGATGGTGGGCTTGGGCTTTAACGCAGGGCAGTACACGATCTTTTTGTTGAACGAGTTTGCGATCAGCGGCACACCACCGTACCTCTCACTCGCCGCGTTGCAATTTGTGTTCCTGGGTGTCAATGGACATTTCATCTATAGCGCACTCTTGGGTGCCGGTTTTGGGCTAGCCCGCCAAACTCACGATCCATTGGTCAAACGAATTGCACCGCTGGGCGGCATCGTCCTTGCCATCTACGCCAACATCTTGGCAAACTCGCTGGGCACCAAAGTCATCAACGATCTCGTCCGCGCTTTGACCGGCGAACGCTTATTCTTTGCCACGACACCTCTGCACATCGTTTGGCTGACTTCGGCGATAGGTACGCTCGCGTCGCAACTTTGGGCATACGTTTTCCTAGCGATTGCCATCTATCGCAGTGAACACTGGGAAATCGAAACGATTCGCCAACAACTGTTTGACGAAATCAATGTCTCTGTTACCCCGGAAGAGTACGCTCTCATCGAACAAGAGACGCCGTTCACCATTCGAAACGTGCCGGGCTATCCACCCAAAATCGCTCACGCGATTAGGCACGCGCAAAACGAACTGGCTTTTCGCAAATGGCATCTGCAAACCGAGGGCTATGCTATCGAAGAGGATGAACTGGTGCAAGCGTGGCGCGAACGGATTGCCCAATTACGCGCGAGTGAATCGGCTTGATGACGCACAACGCCGGGGAATGCCCGGCGTTTCTTGTTTGGCTCGTTTGCCTTATCCAATGTTTTGAGTACACTGCGGATGAACGCGGCGCAAGCCTTCACCCCACGCGCCTAGTTCTACACTGCTCTCCGGAGGATGTGATGAAAGTCTTGGTGACCGGCGGTGCCGGGTTTATCGGTTCACACGTGGTCGATGTGTTGTTGGAAGCGGGACATGCGGTTGCCATCGTAGATAATTTGTGGGAACACGGCGGCGGCAGACTCGAAAATGTCAATCCTCAAGCGCGCTTTTACAAACTCGATGTACGCGATGCCGCGTTGGCGGAGGTCTTTGAGCGAGAACGTCCCGAAGCGGTGTGTCACCTTGCCGCCCAACACAGCGTCAAGATTTCAACCGATGATCCGGCGTACGATGCGCAGGTCAACATCCTCGGCTTGATCAACTTGCTCGAATGTGCCACGCGGTTTGGATCGCGCAAAGTGGTCTTTTCTTCATCGGGAGCCACATACGGCACCGCGGAGAAAATGCCGGTGGATGAGAACACCCCCCAAAAACCGGAATCGCCATACGGCATTACGAAACTTGCCAGCGAATTTTATCTGCGCTTTTGGAGAGAAACGTATGGTTTGGATTTTACTTCCTTGCGTTACGGCAATGTGTATGGTCCCCGCCAAGACCCCACTGGCGAAGCCGGCGTAATTGCGATCTTTGCGCGCCAACTTTTGCTCAAGTTGCCGGTGCGGATTGATTGGGATGGCGAACAACAAAAAGATTATGTGTACGTGCGCGATGTAGCGCGCGCCAACTTGCTGGCGTTGACCCGCGGTGGCGGTGAGGCATACTGCATTGCCACCGGCAAGGGGACGTCGGTGAATGCCTTGTATCGCGGCTTGGCAAACTTGATTGGCTACGAGGCAGAGATTGTTCACGCGCCCAAACGCCCGGGCGATATTTATCTCACCTACTTTGATTGTCGCAAGGCGGAGCGCGAATTGGGCTGGAAGCCCGAAGTAGATTTGGACACCGGTTTGCGTTTGACGGTTGAGTTTTTCAAAGCAAATGTCCGGGCTTGATTTCAACCACAGGGCGCGCAGAGGTTACAGGGTTTTCACAGAGCGTTTTGTGGTCTGGCGGTGGCAAACCTGAGCCGTTACACTTTAAGGGAGTTGTTCATTCACCGTTGGCACACCAACGGTCGGATGAAAATGAACAACGTAGCATAGGATTGATGGATTTTAAGAAATTATTTCTGTAACGGGCGAATGAATTCGCGGCAACCCAGACCTGAAGCCGCCCTGCGGCGGCTGGGAGGCAAACCTGCGCAGGCAGGTTTGGGGTAGTGGTAGACGTGATTTGAATTGCCAGAGGTAAGACGTTACCCATTTATTTTCTTAAAATTCACGAGTCCTGTGCTATCCCATCGTTGTATTTTCACGGCAATTGCAAATTCAGCACACTCAAGACCACAACGATCAACGGCGCGATAAAAATCGCCGGCAAGAGATTGCCCAAGCGCACTGGTTTGAGTTCGAGCAAGACCAGACTGATCCCCATAATCAAGACACCGCCGGTCGCCGTCATTTCAATCACCCACGGCGTCTCGCGCGTAACCGAACCGAGCGCACTGCCCACCAAAATCGCTGTGAGACTGATGCCGCCTTGAAAGACCAACACGGTCAACGCGGCAAACGCCACGCCGATACCCAACGTAGACGCAAATGCCAATCCGGCAAACCCATCGAGAATAGATTTGATCGCCAGCAAGTTGTAATCACCAATCAGTCCATCCTGAATCGAACCCAAAATCGTCATCGGTCCGATGCAAAAGATGAGACTGGCGGTAACGAATCCCCGTGTAAATTTCCCGGCTTCGCCACCACGCGCGAACCGGGCTTCCAATCGTTGCCCAATCGAATCGAGCCACGCCTGCACGCCGAACATTTCGCCCAACACGCCGCCAAACAAAATACTGGCCAAGACGATGAGAAGATTGCGCGTGGTCATTGCCATCTGCACACCAATGACCAGCGTCATCAAACCCAGCCCATGCATCACGGTCTCACGCATCTTGGTGGGCAAGCGTGCGCCCAACACCGTACCCAATGTTCCCCCAATAATCACCGTGATTACGTTAAGAATCGTCCCCGTCATAACCTCCTCGGTCAAAGATGATGGACGAATGACCGACACGTACGTCATTCGTCGGTTTTCAAAATTCCCACCACTGGAAACTTGGAAAACACACGCTCACCATGCGGCGAGTCCGGCAATTCGTGCGTGAGGTCTTGCCCAGCAAAATGTAAAGTGCGATGATCGCCACCGCGCCAATGCGGGCTGGAGGTTACGTCGTACACCAAACCCTTGTATGCGATATACACCGGCATCTTGCGCGAGCCATCGTACTTTTTCAACTCTTGTTCGGTAAACATTCGCTCCATTGGTTTCACACCGCCGCGCGCGCACGATCGAGCGCGCGATTGATTTCTGGCGCCACATTCGGATTCAGCATCGCGTACGCGCGCACCAAACCAAAACAGCCGGCAAGCATCATATCCCCGTACGGCGTCGCAAAGTAGGGCTGCAACGCCGAGTGCAACAGCATAGCACGCCGCGGACCGACAACAACAAGATGATCCAACGGCTGCGCACGCGCATCGAACAATAACGCGCCATGCCCTTGCGAATTAAAGACTGCCTCGTGCGTGAGTGTGCCGGCGGCAAGTTGAGTAATCAAGTTTTCTAGTTTCACCGGCTCAAGTTCGCCGGTGTGATGTTCAAAGACGCCGGTAATCGCACCGTCGCTGAAACGAAACGCCAGCGTATGAAAGTTGCCAACATTCGCAATGATCATTTGGCGATGCACGCGCACGCGTTCATCCTCCAACGCCCCCAGCACGGCCGCCGGCGCGGTATCCATCATCAACAACGGCACACTCGCGTTGACCGAATCGGCGACGGCTTGCATGCGCGTGAGACGGGCTGGAATTTGGTCGCGCATAAATGCGAGTGCTGCCGGACTGTTGAACGCGCGCAAACGTTCCGCCAAAAAATCGAACCGAAAGAGACGATCACTGTAACCCGGCGGCGCATTGCCATGATCGAACACAGCGACTGCCAAGGCATCAAATTCAAGTCTGACCCCAAACGCCGCAAAGGCGCGACGGATTGCTTTCAGATCAACGTCGCGCATTTCGATGCGTTGAACCTTGCTCAAACGAGTTGCTTCGTCTTCGCTGACGACACGAATGCCGGTGCGTTCAACTTCGGTGAGATCATCGTTGAAACTTTGGGCGGCGCTGGGGGTCGCAAAGACGCGATGCCCTGCCCGCAAATGATCGTTGGCTGCCCACTGGCTGGGACCGCCACCCATAATCGTACCGGTCAGCAAGACGTCCTCGCCGCGTTGGGTGGCGGCACGAATTTGTTGCGCGACCAGTAGGGTGGGCGAAGGCATAATCATCTGCAAACAGTTTTCAACTTCGGTTTGCGAATCGAACAGCAAAATGTCTTGCGTGCCCGTGCCAATGTCAATCGCTAGAATTTTCATCGTCGTAGATCATTCTTTAACAAAAAGTCATTCGCCTTTTGCAGAATCACACGTCCGCCTTCATAATTCAAACGCGCCAACGCCCCCTCAAACGGCAACCAAATCATTTCGGTATGTTCGCGCGACAGACGCACCAAACGATGCTGGGCTTGACCGAGAAAATATATCGCTTGCTTTTCCACGCGTTCGCCTTGGCGCAGAAACGACCAGGTATCCACTTCGCGAAAGCCATTCAACAAGGTAACCTCGAGGCCCGCTTCTTCGCGCACTTCACGCAACGCCGCCGTACGCTCATCTTCGCCGGGTTCGAGGTGTCCTTTGGGAAAACCCCAATAGGTTGAACGCAAAAGGAGATATTCAATTGTGGTATCGCGATAGAAAATCACTGCACCCGCCGAAAGGGAAGGCATGGCAATACTCCGCTATAACCGCACCGCCACGATTATACTGAAAAGAACACGGGGTGCAAGTGCAGTTCCGGTGTCGAATTTATATAAAAATTTTTATATTTATTGACAACGCCGCGCATTCGGAATATAATAAGGACAATGTCAACGATTCGTCAGGCGATTCTAGAAATTCTCAGTCAGCGTGGACCGCTCTCGATTGATGAGATTGCACGTTTGACGCATCGTTCCGTGATGGCAACGCGCTATCACCTCGGTTTGCTCTTGGACCAAGGCGCCGTCGTGATAGACGCGGTGGCGCATCACGCCACGGTGGGACGTCCGCAAATGCTGTACGCCCTCGCGAACGGCGCGCACCAACAGTTGCCCAAACAGTACGACGTGCTCGCGCTCAACTTGCTCGATGAAGTGATGCGCGTGCTGGGCGAAAAAGAAGAACGCGCCCTCTTGCGGCGTGTGGGCAGGCGCTTGGCGAACACCGCGCCTCCGTTACGCCAAACCGCGCGCTTGGAGACCCGCTTGGTACGCGCGACCAATTTTCTGAACCAACGTGGCTATCTGACGCAATGGCAAAAAATGAATGGGGCGTATATGTTGAGCATCGGCAATTGTCCCTATCGTCAAGTCGCTCTCACGCATCGCCACGTGTGCGATATGGATCTCGCATTGGTGGGTGAGTTGCTGAACGTGCCGATGAAAATGTCGCTTTGCATTGCCCACCACGACCGCAAATGTGTATTCGTGATCAAACCAACGGCGAATAAGAAATGAATGACTCGCATGGACGTAACATTCATTATCTACGCATCTCGCTCACCGATCGCTGCAACTTGCGCTGTGTCTATTGTATGCCGGCGGAGATGAAATTCGCGCCGTTGCCCCATTTGCTTCAAGACGATGAACTCATCCGCTTGGTGCGTATCGCTACGTGGGTGGGCTTTGATCGTGTGCGCCTGACCGGCGGCGAACCGACCGTGCATCCCAACTTGATCGAGATCGTCAGCAACCTTGCCAAGATTCCCGGCATTCAAGAAATCGCCATGACGACGAACGCACTCAAGTTGGAGAAACTGGCGCTGCCACTCGCGCAAGCCGGCTTGAAGCGCGTCAACATCAGCATTGATACCCTCGACGCCGAACGGTTTCACAAAATCACGCGGCTCGGCAAGATCGAACAGGTGTGGCGTGGCATTTGGGCAGCGGAACGCGCCGGTCTCACACCGATCAAATTGAATGCGGTGATTGTGCGTGGTTATAACGAAGAGGATTTGGTGGACCTTGCACGGCTCACGCTCGATCATGCGTGGGATATGCGATTCATCGAATTGATGCCGTTGGGGAGTATGGCCGAGTTTCAAATGAATGCGGTGGTGCCGGTGACGGAAATGCAAGCGCGCATCGAAAAGGCATTGGGCGCGTTGGAGCCGCTGGAGTGGGATGGGCATAATCCGGCGCGTCCGTACCGCTTGCGTGGCGGACGGGGCACCATCGGTTTTATCAGTTCAGTTACGGCACCGTTCTGCGCGGGTTGTGATCGAATGCGTTTGAGTGCAGACGGCAAATTGCGCTTGTGCTTGTTGCGCGATGACGAAGTAGATTTGCTCACGCCCTTGCGCGCCGGTGCAACGGATGACGAGTTGCGCGCGATGATCGCACGTGGGGTGTGGAATAAACCGTGGGGACATGGGTTAGCACAAAACATGATCGCTGAATCGCGCGTGATGTCACAGATCGGTGGTTGATATTTTCCGGAATATCGGTATAATCAGGCACGTTATTCTCAAATCTCTGCTGGAGGAGAAACAGCCATGGATACCCAGGTGAACGTGGAAACAACGGAAACGACCATCAAGCCGCTCGTGAATCTCACGCCGCTTGCCGCGCAAAAAGTGAGCGCGCTACTCGCGGAGAAAAAACTCAACGGGTACGGCTTGCGTGTGTTTGTGTCCGGCGGTGGTTGTTCCGGCTTTCAATACGGGATGGCGTTCGAGAACACGACCGAAGACGGCGATTTCGTTTTCGATTCGCAAGGCGTGCGCATCTATCTCGATAGCGCGAGCGCGATGTATCTCGAAGGCGCGACGGTGGATTACGTGGACAGTTTGATGGGGGGTGGATTCAAGATCGAAAATCCAAACGCCGTCACCACTTGTTCCTGTGGTCAATCGTTCAATACGCAAGCCGGGGGAGCCGCACAAGGGGGTGGCTGCGGTTGCGGTCATCATTAGATCGGTCAACTAAAAAAGACGAAGGATGAACAAACTTCCTTCGTCTTTTTTTTATTTCAAAGCCCATCGAACGAACGGGGTGCGGTGACGCGGTCAATCATTAGGTTCGTCACCCGGTGTTCACCCAGATTCCTAGGGTTTCCCTAGGTGCTCTGCGTTAAAAGCACGCAAGGTGACTAGTTTACTTGGGGGTGTGATAACCCTTGGCGCGCGCTTTCAATTCCGCATCGGTCTTGGGTGTCGCTTTGCCGGCACCGTGACAACTCTTGCACGCCCAATCGAGGGTGATTTGCGAGATTGCAAATTTGCCATCGGCGGTGAATTGGGCGGTCGCATCGGGGTCAATCGCGAACATATGCACCCGAACATCCCCGGTGAACTTGGCGGCATCCACCGACGCGCTCGACGCGATCATGCGCGGCATATGGCAATCAATGCATGCCACTTTGACTGCCAAGTGCGTGGCGGATTGATTGCGCGCTTCTTGGAAGTGACAACTCTCGCAGGTGATGCGCGTCGTTTGTGTGTTGGCTTGCCGCAACTGCACAACACCCACGTGCGGATCGTGGCAATCCACACATTTTAGTGAGAGGTGCTTGCTCTGGTACAACTCTTCGTACTGTTCATGGTGATCAATGAACGGACCGGCTTTGGCATCAATCTTGGTTACATCACTGCGGCGATGGCACTTGCCGCACAACTCGGAATCGCGTTCCACCTTGAGTTCGGCGCCGTACGGATTAGCAACGTGCAAACTGGCGGGCCCATGACACGCCTCGCACTTGATGCCATCTTCTGCCCACGTGCCGACAATGCCAGGCATATTGTTTTGATTGCCGGTGGGTTTATAGCCAGTCGTGTGACACGAACCACAATCGTACTTGAGTTGCTTGGCGCCCGAGTTGTATTTGCTCCACCCTGCCTCTTTGCCGGCGGCTGGGTTGGCAAAATTCCACTGGTTCAAGTAGTTCGTATCGCTGATGACTGCGCCGGGTTTATCGGTGATGATGTATCCTTGCTTGTCTATGAAACGATACTTCCAGTTGTATCCACCAATGACGTACGAAATATCGTTCCAGGTGTACCCTTCCGGCAATTTCTCGATTTTGGTGAACGGCATGGTCGGGGGCTTACCATCCACCACTTTGTTGAGTTTGTAGGCATGCCCGGTCTTGGCAAACTTGTCGGCGATTTCCTTGTGACACGCCGTGCACTTGTCCGAACCCACGTAGGTGGCGGCGGTGGCATCTTTGCCGGCGGGGCCAGCTGGACCTTGAGGACCGGCGGGACCTTGAGGACCGGCAGGACCGGCGGGACCTTGGGGACCGGCAGGACCGGCGGGACCTTGGGGACCGGCGGAACCTGGCGCACCAGCACAACCAATCAAGAGTGCCAGCACCAAGAGACTGGTCACAATGACGAGGATTGACTTGTAGTTCATCTTGATCTTCTCCTGAATAGATTTACTCCAAAAATAATTTTGCCTCTCGCAAATTGGGTTTGGCTGTCACCTCCTTATCCTGCTACCTGACTTGAGCTCCCTCGTCAGAGCAAAAGTCATAGAGAGTGGCAAATTTCATCAAGGGCATCTTCGCCCCAACAATTTCCGAATTTCAAATGCACGCAAAACAAAAAGCCAAGCGTCCGAGTGATGCTTACCGCCTCAATCTAGACACTTGGCTGCTTACCTTGTCGGCAAGTCAGAAAGACCCTCGTCAGTCTTTCTAAGAGAGCATTGGAAAATTCAAAAATGCTTTAAGAATATTCTAATCTGACAATTGCCTCTACGGAAGGGACATTTATCACCATTGATTGACCATTTTGTCCCGACTCATATGCCATTTGCCTGTTTTCTACTCGTGCATTATAATATAACTTGGCCATAGAGGGCATTTGAGAATTCAAAAATGCCTTGACTTCTCGTTGGGCAAATTTGCAAATTTGCCCTACAATAACCCAATATTCAAGTGCGCTCATAGGGAATGGGGATGGCTGATTTCTTTCAAACCAATCGCGAAATTGTTTTCTTTATCTATGGTCAGACATTCTTTGTGCTAGGCTTGGCAGTGGCTCTGCAATCCCGCCATCGTAGTCAGATTACGCTCGCCAAGTATCTTGGGTTCCTCGCCGCATTTGGCATTCTGCACGGCATCTATGAATGGGGCGTCCTCTTTATTCCGATTCAGCAAACCTATTTGACTCGGGATGTCGTGAATCTGCTATGGCTGGTACAACTTGGGCTGGAAGCGGCATCGTTCTTTGTGCTCTTTCAATTTGGCATGGTGTTGATCACGACAGACTGGCGATTGCGTCTCCTCCCCACGATTCTGGGGCTAGGTTGGCTCGTGACGCTAGTGGCATGGCAAATAGTTGCCAAGGTTGAATTCACCGAATTTCGATACGTGGCAGATGCGTGGGTGCGTTATCTCCTCGGAACGCCGGGCGCCGCTGTCGCTGCCTGGGGCTTGTGGCGCCAAGCCCGGCACGTCAAACAGATGAACCTACCGCACATCGCTCGCCATTTTCAAGTTGCCGGATTGGCATTTGCAGCTTACGCCATCGTCGCATCCGTGGCGCCGCGCAGCAATTTTCTTCTGGCAACTCTGTGGAACTATGATTTCTTTCTCAACACCCTGGGCATCCCTGCCGCGATTTTTCGTACGCTATGCGGCATCACCATTGCCTACGCCATCATTCGCGGCTTGGAAATTTTCGATATTGAGACGGATCGTTTGCTGGAAGAGGTAGCACAGGCGCGCGCCATCCACGCCGACCGCGAACGCATTGGGCGCGAATTGCACGACGGCATCATCCAATCGTTATATGCCGCTGGGCTGACCTTGGAGGACGCCGCTTTGACCATTGATGAAAATGCCATCCGCGCCAAACAAAAAATCGGTGATGTGATTGAAACGCTCAACCGGACCATTCGCGATATTCGCGCCTACATTCTCGATCTGCGGAGTTCTGCGAGCCCGCAAACGTGGATCACTCGTTTGGAAGATTTGGTACGCCTGTTTCGTTTGCAAACCTTGATTCACACGGAATTACATATCGAAGGCGAACCGCGCGATGCTTTGAATAGCACGACGTGCAGTGAAATGCTGGCGATTGCGCGTGAAGCGCTGATTAACGCACGCAAACATGCTCACGCCTCGCGCATCGAGGTCAGGTTAATTTATCGCCCCGACGAAATCGAACTGGCGATCGCCGATAACGGGAACGGCTTTGCGTTGGATACCCCTCCAAGCACAGCGGGTGAACATCAAGGTATTCGGAATATGCAAGAACGCGCCCGACTGATTGGGGGAACGCTCACGATTCGTTCCGCGCCAGGCCGTGGTACAACACTCCGTTTGAACGTGCCGTGCCTCAGGGATAACCGATGACGCTGAAAATCATTTTGGTGGACGATCACGAAGTTGTACGCCTGGGTTTGCGCGCATTGCTCGCGCGCTATTCTCAGTTTGAAATTCTCGACGAAGCGGCAAACGCCAATGAAGCCATCGAAAAAACCTTGCGGCTCAAACCCGATGTGGTGGTGATGGACATTCGCTTGCCGGGACATAGCGGCATCGAAGCGTGCCGTGTGATTACAGCACACCAACCGACGACCAAGGTCATTATGCTCACCTCGTTCGCCGACGACGAGATGCTGTTCGAGGCGATTGCGGCTGGGGCATCTGGTTATGTGCTCAAACAAATCGGAAGTGGCGAACTGGTGCGGGCTTTGGAAATCGTTGGGCGCGGCGAATCGCTGATTGACCCGGTGCTTATGCAAAAAGTTTTGACGCGCGTTCGTGAATCCGCACGCCGGGTTGAGCAATCCGTGTTCAGCAAATTGAATGAACAGGAATTGAAAATTCTCGCGCTGGTTGCCGAAGGCAAAACCAATCGGGAGATCGCCGCACAAATTTTTTTGAGTGAAAAAACGGTGCGTAATTACGTGAGTTCGATTCTCGCCAAGTTGAATCTGGCAACCCGCGCGCAAGCGGCGGCGTTTGCGGTGCAACATCGCCTCCGCGATTTTCTAGCCGAGACATAGACAAGGGCGACCGGAGAGGGTCGCCCTTGTTGCAAGTCCATTGAAAACTTTATTTCTTGGTCGCCTTTACGGCTTCGAGTTGGGCTTGCCGAGCAGCATCCAACGCATTCGCCAAAACCCGTGCAGCTTCTTGGGGACTGTGAAAACCGGTGCTGTTTTCTGCGGCAACAAAATCCCAGTAGAACGTCGCTTTGCGTTGGAAATTCCGCGCTTTGGTCAGATCGGCATCGGTTGCGCCAGACTTTTGCGCCGCCACGATCGCGTCAATCGCATCCACGATAGCGGCTTCGGTGGACCGGAGTAAGGCGGCCGTCTTGGTTTGAATATTGACCACCCGCGTTTTCATTTCCTCTTCGCTCGCGCGATGACAGGGCAAGCAGGCATTGCTAATGTTGGTGAGCGGGCTGCGCACCCAATGATCGGACACTTTGATCGCGCCTTCGCGAACATAGGGCATATGACAATCGGCGCAGGCAACGCCGGCGCGCGCGTGAATGCCCGTACTCCACATTTCAAATTCCGGATGCTGCACTTTGAGCATCGGCGCGCCGGTTTCTTTGTGCGTCCAATCCTTGAAGGCGTACCGGTCATAGTGCGCTTCCATGTTTTCGACCCGCACCCCTTCCTGCAACGTTGCGCCCTGACTCCACGGGAAGGTCAGAACCTTGTTGTCGCCTTTGAAATAATACTCGACATGACATTGTGCGCAAACGTACGACCGCATCTCTTGGCGCGTGGCTTGCGTCCAATCAATGCCATGCTCTTTCAAGGCGTTGATGAACGCCGGGCGCGTGATACGCAAATCCATTGTTTGCGGATCATGGCAATCGGCGCAGGAACTGCCCAGATGGAGTTGATCGGCAATCTCTTTGTAAGGAGTCCGGTTGAAATTCTCCCAGCCCATCTTGGCAATCAATTGCGGTGCCTCAGCCGTGTGGCAGTTGGCACACGCGCCGGGCTGGGCAGCAGCTTGCTGACGCTTGGTTTCTTTTTGATCTATCAACGCATAATAGTGTCCGCGCTCTTCTTTGTAATCCACGCTGAACGGCATGGCAGACCAAATGCGTTTGAGGGCAGGAAATTTTTCCAACTTGTCGTACGGCACCGAACCGCCAAAAGGTGTTTGGGTCTTGTCTTCCTTGGTCTTGATGTACGAACTGTACTCGCGTGGAAAATTCTTGCCCCAGACGGCGGGATCCAACTCGTTCTCTGCAATTTGAACGATCTTGAGCGGCTTCGGTCTTGCGACCTTGAATGCTGGTGAGCAAAAATGCCAAGCCCGCCATCACGAGCAAGCCCAAGATAAAGGCGAGAGCGAGCCAGAGCCAACTACGATTTGTTTTGGTTTGCAACCTTGCTTCCCCCTCACTGATTTTAGGTTTCAGATTGCGGATGTGGATTCGAATGTAACCGCCCGAATACGTAAATGACAAAGGTAGGGCTTTGTCAAAGTCGTGTCGGGCGAATCAATTCGCTACAACAACAACGCGAAACCGACCTGCGTCGGTTTCCGCATCAGTCGCCGTAGGGTGACTTGGCGTGGTAGCCGCAAATTCATTTGCCCGTGTCCAATTCACTTGCTTGCTGGGCAAACTCTTGCACCGCCCGCAAGGGCAGGTGTGAATGAATGTGCGGCTACTAAAAGTTGGTTTGGCGCGTTTGACCGGTTGTGCTAGAATGTGAGGCGGTATTTCTTCCCGAGCGGTCAGTTATGATACCCCACATTTGGGTAGAGCATCTCTGCAAGTACTATCAAGTGCATCAAAAAGAACCCGGTCTGGCGGGGTCGCTCAAATCATTCGTCTGGCGCAAATACCACGATGTCAAAGCGGTGGACGATATTTCGTTTTCGATTGAACCCGGCGAGATTGTTGGCTTTTTAGGTCCCAACGGCGCGGGCAAGACGACAACCCTCAAAGTCTTGTCAGGATTGTTGTATCCCACCGCTGGTGTTGCCCGTGTATTAGGTTTTACGCCGAGTGAACGGCGGGCGGCGTTTCTCCGGCAAATCACACTTGTGATGGGACAAAAGCAACAACTCAACTGGGATTTGCCGGCGATGGAAACTTTCATCGTGAATGCTGCCATTTATGAAATCCCAGACGATCAGTTCAAACAAACGCTTGCCGACCTCACCGAGTTGTTAGAATTGGGACCCTTGTTGAAAAAACAGGTTCGCAAGCTATCGTTGGGCGAACGAATGAAATGCGAATTGGCGGCTGCCTTGTTGCATCAGCCCAAGGTCTTGTTTCTCGATGAACCAACCATCGGCTTGGATGTAACGATGCAAACCAAGATTCGTCAATTCGTTGCGGAGTACAACGAGCGTTATGGCGCCACGATTATTCTCACCAGCCACTATATGGCGGATGTGACCGCGCTGTGCAAACGAGTGATCGTCATTGATCACGGCAAGTTGTTATACGATGGTGATCTTCACGCCCTCGCAGAAAAAATTGCGCCGCACAAACTCATCCGCGTCGAGTTTTCCCAAGCGTTGAACGGTCAGCGTTTGGAAGATTATGGCGAAGTGGTCAAGCGGCGTGGTCAGCGCGCCGAACTGCTTGTCCCACGTGATGCAACCTCGGACGTGGCGGCGCGGATGCTCGCGCAATTGCCGATTGCGGATGTAACCATTGAAGAGCCGCCCATCGAAGATGTGATCACACGCATGTTTGAGCAAGCCGCACAAGCGCGTGCGGAACGCCAAGCGGAGGAAGAAGAGGACGAGTGATTCGCAAATACCTTGCACTCCTCCGCCGTTCAATCGGCTTGACGCTGGAGTATCGCGCGGGCGTGTTGATTTGGATGCTGGTCAACATTATGCCGCTCGTGATGCTGGCAGTGTGGTACTCCCTGTCGGAAGAGGGACCCATTGGCGGCTATTCGCAAAACGATTTCGTCTCGTACTATTTGCTGATGACGTGGGTGCGCCAAATGACCAATGCGTGGGTCATCTGGGAATTGGAGTACGAGATTCGCCACGGCGATCTTTCGGTTAAACTGTTGCACCCTCTCAATCCAATCCACGAGTACATTGCCGCGCACCTCGCCGACAAAGTGTTTCGATTCGTTGTGATGCTCCCGCTCGTCTTTCTGGCGTGGTGGCTGTTCCCCACGATTCACTATGACGTAACGCCGATCACGCTGACTTGGATGATCGTGGCGATGATCGCCGCGTGGCTCATCCGATTCTTGGCGCAATATTGCTTTGGCATTCTCGCATTTTGGATTTCCGCTTCGATCACGCTGAACGAAATTTGGTTTGCTGCGTCTATGTTGTTGGGCGGCATCGTCGCGCCCATTGACTTGTTTCCTGTGTCCATCCAAGCCGTTGCCAATTATCTTCCGTTTCGCTTTATGCTCTCCTTCCCGGTCGAAGTGGTGCTGGGACGTTTATCGTCCACCGAGATGATGTTCGGTGTTGCCGCGATGTTATGCTGGGTAACCATTTTTGTCTTGCTGTATCGTTGGCTGTGGGCAAAGGGCGTTAAACAGTTTAGTGCCTTTGGAGCGTAAAGAGATGCGTTATCTCAAACTCCTCGGCATTTTCTACAAATATTCGTTTCTCAAAGAATTGGAATATCGCGTCAACTTTTTGTCTAATGCCTTTATGAGCGTATTCTGGATGGTGTGGGGCATTGTCAGCGTTTCGATTTTCTTTTTGCATCGCGATCGGATGGGCGATTGGACGTTTCCCGAAGTGTTGATGGTGGTCGGCTTGTTCACCTTTTTCAATGGGGTGATGGAATCGCTCTTGCGTCCCAACGTGGGCGCGGTGATTGAACAAATCCGGGACGGCACCTTTGATTTTGTGTTGACCAAGCCGGTCAATGCCCAATTCATCTCCAGTTTGCGCAACATTGTCGTCTGGCGCTTGGTGGATGTGATCATTGGTATCGGGCTGATCGTCTATGCACTGGGGCAACTCCACGTTACACCCACCATCGGACAAATCCTCTTTTTTATTGGAATGTTGGTGTCCGGCATCATCATCGTTTATGCGATTTGGCTGATGATGGTGTCGCTGGCGTTTTGGTTTGTCAAGATTGACAACATTACCGAATTGTTTTACGCCTTTTACGAAGCCGGGCGTTACCCGGTAACCATCTATCGCGGTCTCGTGCGTGTGTTGCTCACCTATGTTGTGCCGATTGCGTTTGTAACCACGTTTCCGGCGAGCGCCTTGTTGGGACGACTCGATCAAAACACGACGATTGTCGGGTTGGGTTTTGCAATCGGTTTGTTCGTCCTCTCAAATCGGTTTTGGAATTTTGCCTTACGTTATTATTCGAGCGCATCTTCGTAAGATTCGCTCTCATTCTACGATAGATTCATTGGAGAACACAATGCGGCGCGACCCAAGGCAATTACTCAAGTGGATCAATTTTTATCCTCCGTTTCTTGGAATGAACATTCGCGTGGTGCATACTTCACCCGATTTCCGCACGATTCGCGTCCAATCCAAACTCTCGCGGCGTAACCTCAATGCGGTAGGCACGCATTTCGGCGGCACACTCTACGCGATGTGTGATCCATGGTTTATGCTTATTCTGATGGACGCGCTCGGCGAGGCGTACATTGTGTGGGACAAGGCGGCACAGATTCAATTCATCAAACCAGGTCGTGGCACCGTGTCCGCCACGTTTCACATCCCACCTGAACGAGTCGAGGAGATTCGCGCGGCGGCTGATCGCGGCGAAAAAATCGAACCTACCTTTGAGGCGGATGTGGTGGATGAACAAAATCAAGTTATTGCGCACGTTGAAAAACTGTTGTATGTGCGCAAAAAGAATACCGAATCCAAATGAGCGATGTGATCAAAGCCTACTATCGTTCGCCGATTGGCACGCTGGAAATCA
>DAOUAL010000051.1:0-13136 GCA_034433515.1 Anaerolineae bacterium
GTGTTTTGAAATGGATCGCCACCCCAGCCGACCGCAGTTGCAATGACCTCAAACCTCGAAAGGGGATTGCTAACCCTCTGGGCAAGTCGGCGGGAGATATGAGCCTGAATGTTGCAATGACCTCAAACCTCGAAAGGGGATTGCTAACTGTCAAGTATTCAGTTGTTTCGAGTATTCAGTTGTTTATCGTTGCAATGATCTCGAGACTCCAAGGGGGATGGCTAAGGTCACTAGCGACTAGTGCAACAACATGCAATAGTTGCATACCAGACGGATGGAAAGACATTAACAGACGTGGCTAAAAATCGAGTTTTCACCACGCACTTTCAGGTTGGTGCACTACTAGCCGCTAGTGACTAGTGACTAGCCGCTAGCGACTAGCGACTAGCCGCTAGCGACTAAGTTGCAATGACCTTAAAGGGGGACTGGTACGAAAAACGAACAAACAATCCAACGAATTAACGATTTGCTCCCCGTGATGATGTATGCTATATTCTCAAGCGCAAACTTACTAGGCAAGGAGAGAGCTATGCCACCTCGATTTTGGCACCGCTTGGTATTGGGGATCAGCATCATTGGCTTGGGTCTTTTGGGGTGTGACCTCAGTTCGATTACGCTGAGCCAAGCCTCCAAACCACAAATCGTTGTTCAATCCCCTGCTGCCGGCGCGCAATTCCGCGAAGGCGACGAAGTCGTCGTTCAATCGCTTGCCACCGATGCAACGGGGGTCGTCCGCGTCGAACTCTCGGTAGATGGCGCGGTCGTGCGTGCGGATGCTCCCCCGCTGGCGCAGGGGCAACCATCTTTCACCGTCGTCCAAAGATGGAAAGCCACGGCGGGTACGCACACCTTGAGCGTTCGTGCCTTTAACGCTGCCGGCGGAGCGAGCGAGCCGGCATTCATTACGATTGTTGTAACGCCAGCGGTTGTCGAGTTGCCCACGCCGCTGCCAACCGTTACCTTTGCCAGACCCTCGAGCAGTCCATTGCCCACCCTCCCGCCCACGGGCGAGACGGCGGTGCCATCGCCCACACGTGCGCCCACGCGTCCGCCGGCATCGCCCACGATCAGCGCGCCGCCCGGCGTGTACGCCACCGCGATTCGCGTTACGCCTGCCGCGCCCAAACGCAATCAGCCGGTAACCTTCTATGTCACTTTTCTCAACACCACCGGTGCGCCCCAAACGTATCGTTGGCGGGTCATCATCTTTCCGCCGGAGGGCAAGAATGCCAAAGGCGATACCGCTTTTCTCGATAGCACCATTCCCGTCGGCACGAGCGAACTAGCGTCGCCGGACAATTGGACGATTCGTGGTCCTGGTCCGTGCGAAGATTACATCGCCCGCGTTTTTTGGCTCGATGAAAACAAACAGCCCGTCGAGTTTCTCAAGCCGGATCGCAGTGGCGGACCTGCTGCCGGTTTTCAAATCTGTCCGTGAATTTGAGTGATGTCAAACGAAATTAACGTGCGCGATTATTTCGATGTGTTGATTCGCCGCTGGAACTTGGTGTTAGCGATGCCGGTGTTGGCAACTCTGGCTGCCGCTCTGGTCACGGCATTGACCCCCCCCACGTTTCAGGCGACGGCAACTATCGCGCTGGCACCTTCGACCGTGGCAGTGTCACTTTCGAATTTGCTGCCGCCGTACTATTTGGCAGTGGACTCGCCGCGCCGGTTGCCGACCGCGTACACGCCCACCTATTACCTCACCGTGCTCAAAGATGCCGAGGTCGTCAGTACAGCACAGGCACGCGCGGCGATCACCATCATTGCCGATAGCAACGATCGTTCGCTCATTCAAATCGTTGCACAGGGTAACGACCCCAAGATCGTTGCCGATTCGGCGAATGCGTACGCGCGCGCCGGCGCACAACGCCTTCAACGTTTGCTTGTGCCGAATGGCGATGAAGTTGCTCGCGCGAAACAAAAACTAGACGCCGCGCAAGACGCGCTCGATCAATTCTTGAGCGAGCATCGCATCACCGAGTATGACCCGGCATTGCCGCCCGCCTTGCCCGCCGATCAGCGGAAACAATTGACTCAACTCAATCGCGAACGCGATCTCGCCGAATCGGTTTACTTGGAATTTGCGCGCGAGTATGCCCAGTCGGCGATTCTGGCTGAGACCGCGTATCGTCCTTCCGTGATTTTGGCACCGGTGCCAACCGTGCCGGTTGCGCCACGCTGGACCCAGAACCTTTTGCTCGGCGCGGCGTTCGGTTTGTTGATTGGCGTGCTGGGCGCATTCCTCCTCGAGATGCTCCGCAAGTGAAAGTCATCCGATTTATTGTTTTGATTGCTGTTCTGATGGCGGGTCTGTGGGCGGCAAACGTATTCTGGCTCAACCTTGCCAACGTCCATCTCGCGCGCGCGTTTGCCTTGCCCACCGATTCGCCCCAGCGTGCCGCTTGGCTTGCGGAGGCAGCAACGCAATTGCAACAAGCAGATGCGAATCATCCGCGCGTGGCGTTAGCGCGAGCGCGACTTGAACTAGCGCGCGGTGAACCGGCGCGCGCGGCGGACGCGTTGCGCGCTACCGGCATGGCGTTGCACCACGATCCCATCGCGCAATGGGTGTGGGCAGAAGCCGAGTGGCAATCGGCGAACGCGTCCGCCGCGTTTGAACATTGGCGCAATGCCGGCGCATTCATCTTTTTTATGAACGAAACGAATCGCGCGCGCTTGAATCATCGCTGGCAAGACGCGGAACGTTTGGCACGTATCGCACTGGGCATCCAGCCCGATGATGCCCAAGCCCAGTACGCGCTGGGCGATGTGTTGGGATATTTGGACGCCGCGCGGGCGATGGTTGAATTGGATCGCGCCGTCGAGTTGACGCGCGACCCGGAACTCTTGGCGACGATTCTTTCACGCAAGGGTGAACTCTTGGCGGCGCGCGGCGAATTCTCCGCCGCGCTCGCGCTGTTTGAGCAAGCGATGCAGATCGCGCCGCGCGATGCGCGCCCACGCACGGATGCCGCGCGCGTCTTGCTCGCCACGCAACCCGAGGCGCGTTCGCGCGCTATCGCATTGTTGCACGAATCGCTGGCGGTGGCGCCGTGGTATATCGCCGCCTACCTCACGCTTGCCGAGATTGCCGAAGCCGATGGCGATGTGCAAGCGGCAGAGAATTGGTATGCCAAGGGGCTAGCCCAGAATCGGAATCATTCCGATTTACTTTTTGCGCGCGCCAAGTTTTATGCGCGTCAAAATCGGTTGGCGCAAGCCCAAGCCGATCTGATTCTTGCGCTGCAGAATGAAACGCGTGCGGATGAGATCGCCAAGATCAAACGCGAGTTGGAGGCGTTGCACGCGCGATGAAGACTGCATCGTTTTCGCCAACCATCAACGACGCGACGCGCGAACGAATCGTCATCATCGTTTGCGCGTTTGCTGCGATAGGGTTGGGCATTGTTGCCGCGTCTAGGTCCATCGAGTTGACGCGCGCGCTGTTCATCATTTTGTTTTTTGGCAGTGCCGCGTTCATCCTGCCGCGTGCGTGGTTGGGTATCGTTCTCATCGGGCTGATTCCGCTTCAATTTTATTTTCCCATCACCGCATCGTTCTATCTGCGCGGCGCACTCGTTTTCGTTTTCGCGGCGACGTTGCGTGTGGCATTGCTTCGCTTGGCACAGCGCGATTGGCGTTCCTTGCCTTGGGCGATTCCCGCCGGGTTGTTCATCAGCGTCGCAATGATTTCGGCGATTGGTGCCAGCAATCGGTACGCCGCATTCAAAGGGATTTACGATTGGTTGCCGATTTTTGCGGCGGCGTTCGTCGTCGGCGAAACGATGCAATCGGTATGGCTCAAGCGTGCGATCAACGGATTGGTGATTGCCGGCATCGCCGAAGCGATTTTGGGATGGCTTCAAACGTGGTTTAGTCCCACGCAGATGGCAGAGGCGTTACAGACGGAGGCGAGCCAATGGTTTTATCAACCCAATTTGGTGCGCGAACGCCTCGCCGATTTTTCATTCAACTGGGTGTTGGCAAATCGGGTTTTGCCGTTTGGTACTTTTATCAACGGCATTGATTACGCGCTCTTTCTCGCGGCGGTTCTCGCGCTCGCGCTGGGAGGTTTATTGTCTGCGCGCAAATGGATCCCGGGCGCGTGGTGGTGGCTGTGCGTTGCTTTCCTTGGCAGTGTATTGTTGCAGACCTACAAAGGATCAGGTGTGCTCGCGCTGGCGGGCGCGGGCGCGATCTGGATGTGGACGTTGGGCGTCGAACGTGGCAAGTGGAAAGCGGAAGAAGGGAGGCGGGTGGCGGACAAGGAGACTGCCTACCGCCTACTGCTTGCTGCCTGCGGCTTACTGGGCGTGGTCTTGTTGCTCGGCGTGATTTTTTTTGAGCCCATCGTCCATCGTGGTGCATTCTTGATTCAGCGCGAAGCCGGCAATTCGTACGAGACCGGGCGTTTGGAATTGTGGCGGCAAGCGCTGGCGGCGTTACCCCAACGTCCCTGTTTTGGATTTGGGCTGAATAATGCGGATCAATTGGTTGCGCCGACGCAAAGTTTACGCGGTGCCACGTTTATCGTAGTGTCCAATTCGCTGGAGAGCGCGTACGTTGCCACGCTCGTCGAAACCGGCATCTGCGGCTTGGCAGCGTTGGGATGGTTGATCGGTGTGATCTTTATGCGCGCGTATCAGCGTGTTCGATGTTCGATGAAATATGCCGGGATACTCGCCGCCATCGTTGCATTGTTGAGTGGTAATCTCACCGTTTCTGGTTTGACCACGGATCAAAATGGGTTGTTGCTGGGAGTGTTGATCGGAATGGTGTTTGCGCAAAATGACGGTGCCAAAGACTGAGATTCGGATGCGCCGCGTGGCGTCGTTTGCCACGATCACCGCCTTGGGTTTTGTGTTGGGCAAATTGAGCGGGCTGGCACGCGAAATGTTGGTGAGCGCGCAATTTGGTCTCTCCTCTGATTTGGATGCGTATTTTGTCGCCTTGACGGTACCGACCATCATCAATAATGTTGTCGCGGGGAGTACGATCGTTGCGGCGCTGATGCCAACGCTATCACGCTATTTGACGCAAAATGATCGCGCGGGCTTTTGGCACGCGGCAAGCATCATCACAAATATTTTGCTCTTGATGACCGGCGTTTTGACGATTGGTGTGATGGTGTTGCCCGCACCGATCATCGCCTTGGTGGGCAGTGGCTTTACCGACGCAACGCGGCAAACAGCGGAGCATTTGTTGGTGATCACTATGCCGACGCTGATGTTGAGCGCGTTGCTCAATATGCTGTTGGTCGTGCTGAACGCACTGGATCGCTTTGTGGCGCCGGCATTGATTTTTCTCGTGCTCAACGTGGGCATCATTGCGACGGTGCTGGTGTTGGCACCAATCCTGGGTATCTATGCCGTCGCGTGGGGATTTTTGATTGGCGTCGGCTTGCAAGTTGCCATTCAGTTTGTCGAACTGCGCCGTGAACAGCCCAAGTATTTTTTGCACATTGATTGGCATCACCCAGTTTTGCGCCAAGTAGGGCGTGCTTTCCTTCCGATTGGTGCACTCTCCATCATCGCCCAAATCAATTATGTGGTGGACAAGACGATGGCAACGATGTTGCCGGCGGGGAGTGTGAGCGCATTGTATTATGCGGATGCGATTCTGGGATTGTTCTATATGCTGGGAGTGAGTCTAGGCATCGGTGTGTTTCCCAGTTTGAGTCGCTCGGTGGCGGCAAACGATTTGGCGAGCACAGGCGACGCTGTAACTCGGACGACGCGAATGTTGATCTTTGTGCTCGCGCCGTTGACCTTTTTGCTCATCGTCTTTGCTACACCGGTGATCGGCTTGATTCTGGGACGCGGCAAGTTTGACCTGGGTGCGGTCAATCTAACCGCTAGTGCCTTGGTAATGTACGCGCTTTGCCTCATTGCTGTAGCGGTGCTTAATATTTTGCAGCGCGCGTTTTACGCGCTCTCGGATAGCGTTACGCCGTTTATCGTGGGCGCGGCGACCATGCTCTTGCACATTGGATTAAATTGGATTTTGATGCAATCGTTGCGGCATGCCGGCATTGCCCTCTCAGCATCCATTAGTGCAATCATAGGAACGATTGTGTTACTCTGGCTGCTCGCGCGCCGCCTTCCCAACGTTGGGCTTGGCGCTTTGAGTGTTTATCTTTTGCAATGCGGCATCATCGCATTCATCAGCACCTTGGTGGCGGGAATGTCGTTTAATGCTTTGCATTTGGATGTGGCAACCATGACCGGGCGCATCGTTGGGGTATCGTTTGCTGTGATGGGCGGAATGATTTATTTCGCTGTGGCGTTTGCATTGCGTTTGCCGGAAAGTCGAATGTTATTAAATTGGGCATTCAGTTTCGTGCACCGCCGTGAGGTGAGTGAATGAATATTTGTATGTTCTCGCGCATTATGCCGGTGCATTCGGCGGGCGGCATGCAAGATCACGTGCAGACCTTGAGTGCGGGGTTGGTCCAGCGAGGGCATCGTGTTACGGTGATTACGACAGCGCGTGCGGATGGGACAGAGTTCGAGATGGTGGATGGTGTACGAGTTCATTTCTTGCCGGGCACGCCGATTGGGCGTAACACGAATGCGTATTGGTTCGGCGCGGCGCAAAAATTTATCGAGTTGCATGCGATTGAACCCTTTGATATTTTGCATAGTCAGAGTGTCGGCGCGTATGGCGTGTGGCGACGTGGCTTGCATCGTCGGTTTGGCTTGCCGCTGATTACGTCGTTGCACGGTACGCACTGGGATGTGCTGACGACGAGTTGGCACACGGATTTTGCATGGACGAATCTGTTGGGCATGGCGCGTTTTGGGGCGGTAACTGCACAGATGTTGTTTAACTATCTGGCGCGTGATGTGTGGTTCATTCGTGATTGCGATCGCTTGATCGCCACAAGTGATGTGGATGTCCGGAAATACACGAGGTTATATCGTTTCCCCCAAGTGCAAATTCGCCAAGTGTACAATGGGATTGACACCGATTTGTTTGCGCCGCGCGATGCAGCAGACTTGCGTGCGCAATTGAATATCCCGGCAAATACCAAAATCATTCTTGCCCTAGCGCGGTTGCAAAAAGATAAAGGGGTACAGAATGCGATTGCCGTGATGCCGCGTGTGCTTGCCCAGAGGCGGGCTGTGTTGATTGTCGTGGGCGACGGGGATTATCGCGCCGCGCTCGAAAAGCAGGCACGTAAACTGGGGGTGGAGAACGCTGTACGATTTGTCGGCACACAATCGTTGACCGAATGCGCGCGCTATTTCAACGTGTGCGATGTGTTCGTTGATCCCACACTGCGCACCGACGGGTACGATTTGACGATTGCGGAGGCGATGGCGTGCGCCAAACCGGTCATCGTCTCCGATGTGGGCGCGAACGCGACGTTGATTGATCGTGCGACGATGCAAGACGGCATTCTGATTCCACGCGGGGACAATGACGCGCTCGCGCGTGAAACGTTGCGCGTGCTGAATGACCGCGCGCTGGCGCGTGTGTTGGGTGAACGCGCGCGCGAAAAAATCGTCGCGCGCTTTAGCATTGCGGCGATGGTGAGCGGGATGGAGCGGGTGTATCATGAATTTGTGAGTTAGGATGGGTTGGCACAGTGAGTTTGCCTATCAATCATCAATCGAAAACGGGCATCGAATCAATTGCCGATACGCGGTACATGCATGCCCTTGACGCGCGCTTGGAGTCGTACGATGCGTACATCGAGTATCAGCGCCAAGAAGCCAAGCGCGCGCTGCCATTCCTCGCGCAGTTTTTCGATGTGACTAATGCACGCGTGTTAGAGGTGGGCACAGGACGCGGGGGTAAGGCAATTGCGTGTGCGCAAGCAGGGATGTGTGTTACCGCATTGGACGTAGATGCGGAAGCGTTGCGAATGGGGGTTGAGGCGGCGCAACGTGCCGGTACGGCGATTAACTTTCTGGTGAGCGATGGAGCACACTTGCCTTTTTGCGCAGATTCGTTCGACGCCGTTTTGTTGGATAGCGTCATCGAACATGTGGCTGATCCGCTGGCACTGTTGCAAGAATGCTACCGTGTGTTAAAGCAGGGGGGCATTGTGTTTGTCGTCTTTCCACCGTTTTATGGTCCGCTTTCGGGACACCTTGACGATTACATTTTGATTCCCTGGTTTCATCTGTTGCCACGCCGGATCGTCAAACAGCATTTGTTTTCGCTCGATCAGCCAATTGGGATTCTGTCGCCGCGCGATGCGTATGCGGTGTACGCGACCCTCAATCGGTTGACGATTCTCCAATTTCGGCGTATCGTGCGAGGTACCGGTTTTTCGTTCGCCTATTGGCGCGTGCGTCCATTTCTTACCCATCCGGGGATGCGTTTAGCAGTTGGTTTGCTCACGGCATTGCGTCATCCGCTACGGATAGAATATTGGCGTACGGTTTTGTTGCGTGCGCGGCGCGAGTTTACTTTGGGTACATTTTTGCTGTTTTTGTTGTTGAGCGTGCTGACACCGCTGGTGTTTATTCCGTTTGTGCAAGAAATCGCGGCGGGCGGGGTCAAAGCCGTGTTGCGCAAATAGATTGGGTGATTAGGTGATTAGGTGATTAGGGAATTAGGTGATTGGGGGATTCGTCTTTTGTCTTTTGTCCTTGATCATTTGACCGAGCTCGTAGTGGTGGCAGGTCTCGCGCTGCGCGTGTTCCTGATTTTTCCGGGACCGTTCGAATCCAGAGTGGAGTTTTTCTACAACCGCGCGGATTTGCGGAATTATTATTGGCCCGCGCAAGCCGCATTGCACGGCGAAAATCCGTACGTGCTTTGGGCAAGTGGACAATCGGGTGAATTTCGTTCGGATATGGCGCCGCTGGAACTTGCGCTGTACGTCGCGACGGTGGCGGTGTGGAACGATCCGCGCGCGCTGCAACTCTTGTTCGCGCTGTTCGATGTGATCAATATCGTCTTGCTGGGAATGTTGCTCAAATCATCGCCGATTCGATTGCCGTGTCAAATCTTTTACGCCCTGGGACCGCTGACGATTTACAACTTGGTGCTCGTGCCGCAAGACAAGACGATTCTGCTCACGCTGACGTTGCTCGTGTTCTACTTGCTTGCTCGTCACGTACCATCAGCCGGAAGTAGGTATGGTGACTGCCAACTGCCAACTGCCAACCGCCTACTGATCGTCATCATCGCCGCGTTGCTGGCATCGTTCAAATGGCTCAGCGTG
Organism: Anaerolineae bacterium; assembly: GCA_034433515.1. Taxonomy (GTDB): domain Bacteria; phylum Chloroflexota; class Anaerolineae; order UBA4142; family UBA4142; genus DAOTXS01. Next base: position 9,188 of record DAOUAL010000051.1, read on the forward strand.
TTTTACATCGCGCCGCTCTTGCTGTTCGTCTCACGCGATTGGCGCGACTGGCTCAAGTTTGGTGTGCTTTTTGGCGCGGTCATCGCGCTGACACATTTGCCTTGGTTCCCCGACTGGTTCTACGTGTACCAATTTCGCGCGGGACGCACCGCAACGCCGCTGCACATCGCGCCGGCGGTGTTGTTGAACGCGCTGGGGTGGTTCGACAAAAATATGCTGCTGATTTTGCTCGTCGTTTCGCTACTGGCGATCTACGCGCTCTTTTGGTTCAAGCGGATTGATATTTTTGAGGCGGTGGCATTATCGGTGACGGTGGGAATTCTTTGGACGCCGGATATGGACCCGGTGCATCTCTCGATTGTTGTTTTGCATTTCTTACTGATTGTTGATTGGTCGAGTATCGCGCGGCAAATCGTCGTTTGGAGTGCGAGCGCGTGGGTGGCGGCGGTGTACGCGTTTTCGACGCGCACCGGCTTTACGCGCTACGGCTTGCCCGATCTACGTGCGCTCGTTGGTGTGTATGGATCGGCACAGATGATCGTGTTATCCTATGTGCTGTTCTTTGCCGTGTTCGGATTTTACCTGTTGGATAAATTGCGACGACGCGCTGTTGGCAGTGCAATGTTGAGCAAGGTGCTCCAATGACACTTTTCGATACCCGCGAACGCGCGTTGCCATTGCATACCGCACAATCGTTGGAAGATTACTTGGTGTACTTGAAACACCTCGCCCTGTACAAATTCGCTGCGAGTTTCACAGTGTCCAAGCGGGTGCTGGATTTGGGGTGCGGCGAAGGGTATGGTAGCGATACACTTGCGCACACGGCGCATTTCGTTGTGGCAGCAGATCGCGACGTGAATACGGTGATGCATGCACGCGAAAAATATATGCGCGCGAATTTAGCGTTCGTTGTCTGTGACGCGCAAGCATTGCCGTTTCGTGCTGAGAGTTTTGCAACGGTGGTTTCGTTTGAGGTGATTGAGCATATCCCAAACGTGCGACAATATTTGGAAGAGATCAAGCGTGTGAGCGCATTGCAAGCCACAGTGATTTTTTCGACGCCGAATCGGCTATTGCGTCTATTGCCGTTCCAGAAACCTTGGAATCGTTATCACTTGCGCGAGTACGATGCGCGTGGTTTGGCGCGTGCCGTGCGCGCCGTTTTTCCGCGCGTCGCGCTGCGTGGCATTACCGCGACGCCAGCGATCTTGGAAATCGAAAAGCGGCGCGTGAAGCAAAATCCGTTCATTGCGTATCCCAAAATGCTCGTACAGATATTCTTGCCTCGCGCATTGTATAATTGGCTCAAGTCGTTGCGCGCGCGTAACACAATCATCGTATCGCCGCGCCCTGAATTGTTCGATGTGTCAAGATTTTCTGCAGATGATTTTCGCGTGGGGGAGAATGATTTGCACGAGTGTATCAACTTGATCGCAATGGTTTGGAAAGTATAGAGCATGGAAACAGGTGTGTGCTTGATTTTGGGATTGTTTATCATCGGCGGAGTTCTTTGGCTATATGGTATGCCGGGCGTCTCAATCTGGCTAACGTTTTTGGCAAAGCGTTTGGCGCATAAGTGGGATTGGATTTTTCTTGTCACGAATCTCGGTCTGGTTTTCGTTCATGCTACTCTTGCTGTGGGCAAGTTTGATGCGTTCAATCTGTATGGGACTGATTTCGCGCTGTTTGATCAAGTTATTTGGAATACTATGCATGGGCGGTTACTGGAGAATACAATCATTGCCGATGCGCCGGTTCTCTTGGCACAGCGTTTTTCTCCTATCCTGTTTGCTTTTGTGCCTTTGTATGCGCTCTGGGGTGATTCACGGATTCTCGTTGTGTCCCCTGCTGTGGCAGTCGGTAGTGCGGTGTTTCCATTGTATTGGCTTGCGCGCTTGCGGCTTGGGCGTCCGCTGGCATTGGTCGTTGTCTTGGCGTTTTGGACGATGCCCGGCTTGCAACCGATTATGCTGGGAAACTTCAAAGAGATTATCTTGACCATCCCTTTTTTGATGTTGGCGATGTTCTTTTTGTTGCGTCAATGCTACAAACCATTTTGGATTTCGTTGGGACTTGCGCTCCTGTGTAAAGAAGAAGTTGGTTTCATTGCAGCAGGGTTAGGGCTGTATGTTTTTCTTGTCCAGCGCCGTTATGTGTTGGGAGGCGTCTTGGGTCTTCTTGGAATGATATGGACCATCGTGCTGATTCAAGTGGTGATTCCGCATTTTTACGGAGGGACAAGTTACTATTATTTTGGCGTTGGTCAATATTCGGGTTCAGGTTTGTACGAGTATTTGGGTACGAGTGTATCTGAAATCCTTCATACTCTGATTACGCGCCCTATCTTTGTCCTTGCGCACCTACTGACTCAAGAAAAGATAGATACCCTTGCCAAGATCTTTCTGCCTTATGGGATGATTGCTATTCCTGGATTCGAAAACTTGTTCTTGGCGTTACCCACACTGGGATATACTTTGTTGAGTGAGCGGCGTGGTCAGTACATCTTTGGCTCGGAACATTATGCGCCAGTTTATGTGTTTCTTGTTGTATCAATGATGGTAGGCGCGGAGCGTCTTTTGAAATTGGTGCCAACAATGCAGCGTGATGTCGCGCGTGTCGCCTTGGGTGCTTTCATTGCAACAACGAGTGCATCGGCATATTTTCTGTACGCGCCTGGACCTCTCTCGCGCAATTTCAACTTTCAACATTATACTCCTTCACCGCACGACCAAATCGGTGTACAATTGGCGAAGATGATTCCCCCGAATGCTATTGTGGCTGTCCAGTCTGAACTTGCATCGCACGTAGCGCAGCGTCGTTATCTCTATGTAGATGCTACCCAACCGTGTTTGAGTGGCGTGGACTATGCCTTTGCCGATACGCGGCGTCCGTGGTTCACCTATCGTGAGCCGAGTTGGCAAGCGATTTTTAAATCGGGGTGGTTTGCGCCGGTCATTGAGACGGATGGCTATCTTCTGTATCAACGTTTGCCTACTTTACGACTCGATGTTCCCCTGAATGTATCGTTTGGTGACCGATTGACCTTGATGGGGTACAGCATTCCTATCACCAAGGTAGTGCAGGGTGGCGAAACGTTGCGCGTGTTGACCGGCTGGAGTGCTGCACAGCCAGTGATGCAGTCTATTGTTTTCCAATACAGGGTGTATGATCGCGCGGGACATCTTTGGGTTCAGACGACCTCTGAAATCTGTCAAGGAATTCATCCCACTGACTTGTGGAGGCCCAGGCGCACCAACTATGATAATGTAGTGTTGCACTTGCCGCCTACAATGCCTTCGGGCGATTATGCGTTGATGCTTGCCGTGTACCAGCGTTCGCATGAGGAGGGGTTGGCTGTGCGCGATGCGTTCGGACGTGATCTGGGCATAGAGGTTGAAATCGCATCCATTCCCGTCACCAAGAACAAACAATCGTTTACAGCGAGCGACCTTTGGATCGAACAGCGCTATTTTGTGGATATGGCCGAAATGCGTTTGTTGGGGTTCAAACCCCTTCCCGCGAATATTCAAGCAGGTCAGGTCTTGAGTGTTGGGCTGTACTGGCGCGCGCGAGGGAACCCCCAAGGCGATTATCGAGCCATCATTCAACTGCGCGATCTGTATGGGCGCGTGATTGTTGAACATTCTGCACGTCCTGCCAACGATACCTATCCGACAACTGAGTGGAACGCGGGTGAAGTACTGCTTGATTGGCACGACTTGAATCTACCATTGGAGATGAATGAGGGAAGTTACCAAATCGTTGTCATCTTACAGGACGCGGTCACCGCGCACATTCTTGGTGAAGCGGACATTCGCCAGATTCAGGTTTTGAAATGAATCAAGTGAAACGATGGTTTTCCAGAATTAATTGGCCGCTTGCGATGATTGCCTCGATCGTGGCGTTGGGTTTGGGGCTGCGGTTGTGGGGTATCGGCTTTGGGTTGCCG
>DAOUAL010000052.1:0-7729 GCA_034433515.1 Anaerolineae bacterium
TTGAGTGACTTTCACTTTTGAAAATGAGACTGGCTGTCGTTAGGTGAATCAGCTCGACTGGAGTAAGATTGCGGTCTACCACAACCCAATCTACGCTTCAGGAGTCTCACCGTGAGCAACAGCCAGCGCGTCTATCATACTGTACTGCGCTCGATTTTGCCAAATTGCCCAACGCGGCGAATTACGCAAACACGCAACTTGGCGTGGTTCATCACCGGTTTATATGTTGCCGCACATTGCCAATTGACACGCATTGCCGCACATCTCCCATGGGATGGCGCCCGCGACAGCATTGTCCAACGCTTGCGCCGCGTGCTGATGAATCCACGCCTGGATGTTCGCACGCTCTACGCACCGACGATGCGGTATCTGCTGCGTTGGTTGAATAATGCGGAACGGATCATCTTGGTCATTGATCGAACGACCTTGGGCAACACGCTCAATATCTTGATGATCGGCATTGCCTTCCGTGGACGCGTCTTGCCGCTCGCGTGGAAGGTACAAAAGAAACAGGGCACGTTCCAGTTGCGCTACGTTCAGGCGGCTCTGCGTTTCATCGCCGAGCAACTCCCACCCGGCACCCACAACATCTGGGTGGTCGGGGATCGCGAATACCAAGATGTCGTGTTTCAAGGCTTCGTGCGGGATACGTTGCACTGGCATTTTGTGCAACGCCTGGATCAAAACCTTTGGGCTTTTCCGACACGCCACAAAGCGTTCAAACTCACAGCGAGTGGTCTCCAGCCCGGCGAGTTCCGTTCCTGGGGACCGTGTCGCATCACGCAGCAACAATTCGGTTTGGTTGAGTTGATTGGCTACTGGGCTCCCGACGCAGATGAACCCTGGTATCTGATCAGCGATGTCACCCTCGGACGCGAAGCGGTGCAAATTTATGCGCGTCGGTTCTGGATCGAAGAAATGTTCCGCGATTTCAAATCGCAGGGTTGGGACTTGGAAACGAGTGGACTCGAAATTCCGGCACGGTTCGAACGGTTGCTATTGGTCATGGCACTCGCCTATGTCTGGTTGGTTCAGGTCGCTGTCCAAGTCGTCAAACGTGGTTGGCGACCCTGGGTTGATCGCAAAGCGCGACGCACGCTCAGTTATTTTCGCTTGGGCTGGAATTGGCTCAACCGGATGCTGGCTCGCGATCAACGGTTACCTTGCCCCAGATTGGGACTCGGATATGCAAAGTGAAAGTCACTCAAGCCGGCAGACAGAGGATTGTTGAGAATGTACGCGACGATTCGATTGAATTCTTTTTCGTCGCGCACAATGTGATCATAGTTTTCGTGTTGCCAGAAATCACCACGGCGTCCCAAAATTCGATTGGCATGCAAAGCAGTGTGACGCTTGAGCGAGTGCATGATGCTCGCTATGGAATAGTATGTTTCACCACTTTTCGTCAGAGGTGTGAAAACACAGTGTACGTGATTGGGCATAATGCAAAATGCCTCGAGTGTATATCGCTGATTGTCCAAATAATGCAAACTCTGGGCAACCAATGCGGCAATCCGATCATCCCGTAACCAGAAAGGACCGCACCGCATTGAATCGAGTGCCTTGTCCCATTTGCCAAACATTCGCCGTCGTTCGCGGTCGGATTGCCGCGCGCGTTCAGCCGGATCATCAATCCGCGCCAAGCGTCCTTCGATCTGTTCTTGTTCTTCAAGCAACTGGCGCAATGTCTCTGCCGGGATCGAACCGGCAAGACGAAACGTAACGAACAATGTTGCTTCGGGTGGTTGAATGTGCGGCAGATGTCGGCGATAGGATGGCTTGTAATCGAATTGACTCATTGTTGCTTTCCGTAGGACAAATTTACAAATTTGTCCTACTAAGGCAAGTTCACAAACTCGCCCTACGATTCTGCTTCAACTTCTTCCGCAACTCCTTCCACTCCAATGTATTCAACACATCGCGCGCCGTCAAGCCGCCACGGCGCGCCATCGCGACGCCGTAGAACAAGCCATCGAATCCGTCCGGCGAATGAGCGTCGCTGTCAATCACGATTTGCACGCCCACCTCGCGCGCGCGGCGTACGCGCACGTCGTCCAGATCGAGCCGCTCCGGTGCGCCGTCAATTTCGAGCAACGTCCCGGTTTCTTTCGCGATGCGAAACACCTCTTCTAAATCAATCGCCGATTCTTCGCGTTCGTTGATGAGGCGCGCCGTCGGATGCAAGTAAATATCCACGTACGGATTTTGCATCGCCTGGACCACACGCGCCGTAATCTTTTCGCGCGATTGCTTGAGCGCGCTGTGCGTCGAGACCGTAACCAAATCGAATTGCGCGAGCAGTTCGTCCGGGAAATCGAGCGAGCCGTCCGCGCGAATTTCGAGTTCGATGCTTTTGAGGATCACAAAATCGTTCCAACGTTTGTTGAGCGCGTCAATCTCCATCCATTGTTCCCGGACGCGTTCCGGCGTCAGCCCGCGCGCAATGCCGAGCCCCTGACTGTGATCCGTGATCGCCAGATACTTTAACCCGCGTGCGCGCGCCGCTTCTGCCATTTGCTCAATCGTAAAACCGCCATCGCTCCAATTCGAATGTGCTTGCAAATCACCTTTCAAATCGTTCAGTTCGATCAGACGCGGAATCTTTTTCTGGCGCGCCAGCTCCAATTCATCGCGCGCCTCGCGCAATTCCGGCGGAATCCATTGCAAGCCCAGTTTCTCGTACACCTCTTCTTCGGTCGGTGTGAAAATTTCTACTTCATCTTTGACGCGTTTGAATCCCCACTCACTCAACGATAAACCTTGATCGAGCGCGATCTGGCGCAAAGCGATGTTGTGCTCTTTGCTGCCGGTAAAATATTGTAGCGCGCTCCCCCAGTGTTTCGGTTCGAGCACGCGCAAATCCACTTGCAAGCCATTGTGCGCGACGATGCTCGCTTTCGTCGTGCCTTGCGCGTTAATGTCGCGCACGATGGGCAAGCTCACAAACGCGGCGATGATTTCTTCCGGCGAAGTTGAGGCAACCAGAATATCAAGATCGCCGATCGTCGGTTTCATCCGACGGAGCGAGCCGGCGGGCGCAATAGCGTGAATTGCCGATCCGCACGCGGCGCGCAGCGCGGCAACGATTTCTTGCGCGAACGGATAAGCGACGCCGAGCAGGACGCGTGTCGAGGATTTCTTGCGGCGTTGCGCTTCGATCCCGGCAAGAATTTTTTCTTCCGATTTTGCGCCGAATCCTTTGAGCGCGCGCAACTTGCCGGCGCGTGCCGCTTGTTCGAGTTTCGCAGCATCGGTGATGCTCAATTCTTTCCAGAGCCGCGCAACGGTTTTGGGGCCCACGTCTGGAATCGTCAAAAGTTCAAAGATGCCTTCGGGGATTCCTTTGGAAATCTTATCGTAATACTTGAGACGCCCGGTGCGCAAAATCTCATCAATCTTTTCCGAGATTTCTTTGCCGATGCCGGGGATCGTCTGCAAATTTTTGGGATCGCCCTGCCAAACATCGCGCACATCGCGTCCCAGATGTTCAATGGCATCGGCGGCACGGCGATACGCCATAATCTTGAAACGCAAGGTCTTGGCTTCTGCCGGGGGAGCGCCCGGCTCGCCTTGAATATCCAGAATGTCAGCGATGCGATAAAACAAGGCGGCGATTTCTTGATTCGTCCATTTTTGTTCCGGCATCGCGTCCTCCTTGTCAATGATTGTAGGACAGATGCGAGAGGTTGTCAAAGCCCGCGCACAATTTGGTTCTCCTTAAGCAAAAGAATATAATGAGCGAGTATGATTCACACCGAACCTTTGAAACAACACGCCTCTCCCCAACCCCTTCCCTTTCCACAACCCGGCGCGGCGCGAATCCTGTGGCGCGCGGTCGGTTATTTGCGCCCTTACTGGCTTTGGGTTGCCGGTGCGTATCTCGCCTTGCTGGGCATCACGGCGCTTGCGCTAGCGATTCCCCAATTCATTCGTTGGATTGTGGATCGTGGGATTGGTCAACGCGATACCGCGACATTGCTTTGGTCCATCTTGGCGTTATTGGGTCTTACATTCATCAAAAGTGTGCTCACCTTTTTTCAAGGCGCGTGGACCGAAACTGCCTCGCAGGGCGTGGCGTACGATTTGCGCAACGCGATGCATCGCCAACTTGCCGCGCTGTCTTTTTCCTATCACGATCGCGCGGCGACCGGGCAAATCCTTTCGCGCGCGATTCAAGACGTGGATCGCATCCGCTTTGTGACCGGGCGTGCCTTTCTTCGTCTGATTGACGCCATCGTCTTGGTGCTGGGAACAGCAGTGCTTTTGATTGCGATGAACCCAACGCTCGCCCTACTCGCGTTAGGCACCACGCCCGTGTTGGCGTATCGTGCATTTTGGTTTGGGCGACGCTTGCGTCCGCTGTCGCTCGCGATTCAACAACAACTCGCCGTCTTGACGACGCGTCTCGAACAGAATTTGCGTGGCGCGCGCGTGGTGCGTGCGTTTGCGCAAGAAGACGCCGAGATCGCGCGCTTTGATCGCGAGAATGATCGCTGGTTCGATCTGTCGGTGCAGTCCACACGTTTGCAAGCCATGAATGCCCCGCTGATGGATTTAATTGCCAATCTGGGAACAGTGTTCATCATTTGGTACGGGGGCCAATTGGTCATTCAACGTCAACTCACCCTGGGCGAACTTGTTTCATTCTCGACGTACCTTGCGCAATTGATTCAACCGGTGCGTCGTCTAGGACAGATCATCCCCGCCCTCGCGATTGCCGCAGCCGCCGGCGAACGCATTTTTGAAATCCTGGATGCCGAATCCGAAGTGCGCGACGCTCCCGATGCGATTCAACTTCCGCCGGTGCGCGGTGCGGTGAAATTCGATCACGTTTCGTTTGCGTATTTTCGCCGGCATCGCACCCTCACCGACATTTCATTCGAGGTGCAACCGGGTCAAATCGTGGCATTGCTTGGCGCCACCGGGTCAGGCAAGTCTACCATCATCAATCTCATTCCACGTTTCTATGATCCCACCGAAGGTCGCATCACGATTGACGGCTACGATCTGCGTCGTGTAACGCTCAATTCTCTGCGCGATCAAATCGGCATCGTCTTGCAAGAGACGCTGTTGTTCGCCACGACGATTCGCGAGAATATTACGTTTGGTTCGCCTCACGCAAGCGAAGATCAAATCATCGAGGCGGCACGTGCGGCCCAAGCGCACGATTTCATCATGCAAACGCCAAATGGGTACGATACGCTCGTGGGCGAACGCGGCATCACTTTATCAGGGGGGCAACGTCAACGCATCGCGATTGCACGCGCGTTGCTCAAGAATCCGCGCATCTTGATTCTCGATGATGCAACGTCGAGTGTGGACGCCGAGACGGAACACTTGATTCAACTCGCGCTCGAACGCTTGATGCGGGGACGCACTTGCTTCGTCATTGCGCAACGCTTGAGTACGCTCCGCAAGGCAGACTTGATTCTGGTGTTGGACAAGGGACGCATTGTGGCACGGGGTACGCACGAAGAATTGTTGCGCACCTCTGGGCTGTATGCCGAGATTTATCATCAACAATTGCAACCACAGGAGACAACGCGGCAATGAGTCTTTCGATTGGTGCGGCGAGCGCGGGAATGGGACCGCGCAGTGCGATTGAAAATTTTGGCGAGCAAGCCGAAACGCACGCGTTCGACACGCGCATCGCGTTGCGTTTGCTGGGTTACTTGCGCCCGTACTGGCAACGGATGCTTGCCGCGACGATTTTGATTCTGAGTTCATCGGTGTTGACGCTTGCCGCGCCGTATCTCATCAAGGTCGCAATTGATCAATTTATCGCGCAAAACGATGGCGAGGGATTGCTGCGCATCGCCGGGTTACTCACCGCCGTCTTCATTGGCATCTTTGCGACGAACGCCGCGTTGCAATATTTGCTTTCTTGGGTCGGGCAACAAATGTTGCGAACACTGCGCGCGCAACTGTTCCGGCATTTGCAAGCCCTCTCCCTCAGTTATCACGATACCCACATCGTTGGCGTAACCATCTCGCGTGTGATCAGCGATGTGTCGGTCATCAACGATTTGCTCTCGCAAGGCTTGGTTACGTTGATTGGCGATCTGGCGGTGCTGATCGGTATTGTCGTCGTGATGATTTCGATGAGCGCGCCGCTGGCGCTTGCCGCGTTCAGCGTGTTACCGTTGATGATTCTGGCGACGTGGTGGTTTGCGCGCCAAGCCCAAGTGGCTTTTCGCGATACGCGCTCCAAGATCGCCGCCGTCGTTGGTGACCTCGCCGAAAATATTTCTGGGATGCGTGTGATTCAAGCGTTTGTGCAAGAAGATGCCACAGCGGAACGCTTTGATGAAGTCAATCGCGCCAATCGGGATGCCAACATCGCCGCAATGCGCTTGTCGTTTACGTTTCTGCCCGCCGTCGAGTTCCTGGGAATGTTAGCGACCGCTATCGTGTTGGGATTTGGCGGCATGGCGGTAGCGCGCGGCGAACTCACCTTGGGCGTGGTCGTTGCGTTTCTCGCGTACGTCACGCGCTTTTTTCAACCCATTCAAGAGTTGAGTCAACTCTATACCACGATGCAAGCAGCCATGGCAGGCGGCGAACGGGTGTTGAATCTGCTCGATACGTCTCCCCAAGTGCAAGATCGTCCCAACGCGCCCGCCATGCCGCCGATTGTCGGACGCATCGAGTTTGATCACGTGTCTTTTGCCTATCGCGGCGATGATCGAGTCCTGCGCGATGTGAATCTGATCATTCAAGCCGGGCAAACGGTGGCACTGGTGGGACCGACGGGTGCGGGCAAGACTTCGATTGCCAATTTAGTTACACGCTTGTACGATGTAACCGAAGGTGCGGTGCGCATTGATGGGATTGATGTGCGCGAGGTGGCACAACGATCGTTGCGAAAACAAACCGCCTTGGTGCCGCAAGAGCCACTGTTATTTGCCGGGACGATTGCAGACAATATTCGTTTTGGCGCGCCCGACGCGACGGATGCCGAGATCGAACAGGCGGCGCGCTTGGCAAACGCGCACGAATTCATCGTCGCGCTGCCAGAAGGTTATCGAACCGAGATTCAAGAAGGGGGCGTCAACCTTTCAGTGGGGCAACGGCAATTGATTTGTATCGCGCGTGCGATTCTGGCGAACCCACGCATTCTGATCTTGGATGAAGCGACGGCGAGCGTGGATACGTTGACCGAGTTGTTGATTCAAGATGCGTTGCAAAAATTATTGCGTGGGCGCACCGCGATTGTGATCGCGCATCGTTTGAGTACGATTCGACACGCGGATTTGATTTGCGTGGTGAACGATGGACGCATCGTTGAACAAGGTCGCCATGAAGAATTATTGGCGCGGGGTGGCTTGTATCGGCAACTGTACGAACGACAGTTTGTGGAGACCGTCTCAAATTAATTTGACACCGGTAGCGAGGTGTGCTATAGTGCGAGCCGTTCGAGGGGGCGTGGTGTAGCGGCCTAACATGCAGCCCTGTCAAGGCTGAGATCGCGGGTTCGAATCCCGTCGCTCCCGCAGCGGCAACTTGCCATAATCCGCAAGTTGCCGTTTTCTTTTTGCAAGAAAGGCGGTAGTTGATCCTGCGGAATATCCTTGATCATCCCATCCTTGATCGCCTGATGTACCGACCCGTAGGAGCTGGGGTGTGAAATCCAAACCGAGCACGTGGATCTTGTCCGCCTGCTGTTTCAGCCATTGTTCCCGCAATTGAATCGCCTGCGCGCCGGCGGCTGGCACGTTGGCGTAGACCG
>DAOUAL010000053.1:0-25343 GCA_034433515.1 Anaerolineae bacterium
GCCTGGTATCAGACGAACGTGCCGCACATTTACGCGGTCGGCGATGCGGTGGATTTGCCCAAGCGATTGGAAACGACGGCGGGCAAGGAAGGCAGTTTTGCAACGATCAATTTGCTGACGGGTGTGAACCAAAAGAAGATTGATTACGATCTCGTGCCCTCGGTTGTGTTCACGTACCCCGCCGTCGCCGACGTGGGCATTTTGGATGAGCAAGTTGGCGCGCGCGGCATCCAGTGCTATTGTGGCACCGTTTATTTCGATCAGTTGCCCAAGTCGCTCATCATCAAGGACACGCGCGGCGCAATCAAGCTGGTTGCGGAAGACAAGACAAATCGGATTGTCGGCGTGCATCTCATCGCGCCGCACGCGGAAGAACTCATCAACGAAGCAATGTACATTCTGCGCGCGCGGATGACGATTGACGATGTCATTGATTCGCTCACCGTCTTTCCAACGCTCTCGGAGGCGATTAAACTCGCGGCACTGTCGTTCCGCACGGACATCAGTCGGCTCAGTTGCTGTATTTAGAAAAGCGGACACGCTGAAGAAACGAATCTGCCCGATTGCATTTCGCGCGATCGGGCAGATTTTTTGCGTTCATCAAATATCATGGTGCGCCGTACAACGGAATGCGTGCGCCGTTCACGACTTGGGCTTGATCGGAACACAAGTACAGAATCGTCGCCGCAATTTCCTCGGGCGTTGTCCATGACGCATTTTTGGGTGTTCGTTCGCGGTCGCGTTCGTGCTGCGCGTCAATCGTCTTGACTTGCAAGATGTTCGCCGTGACGCCCGAATTTTTCAACTCTTGCGCGAGCGTGAGCATCAGCGCTTCTTGCGCGGCTTTCGCAATCGCATAAGGCGAGGCGTGCGCGGGTGGATGTGTTGCTGTCGGCGAGGAGACGACGATGAGGCGTCCCCATTGATTAGCGACGAGATGCGGAACGAATGCTTGCGCGAGATGGAACGTTGTCCAGAGATGTTGCTGAAGCATCTCGTCCACTTGGCTCGCTCCAAATTCAACGACGGGCTTGCCACCTGTCCAGCCGCCGACCAGGTTCAGCAAAATGTCCACGCGCCCGAATTTTGCGAGGACGGCTTTCGCCGCGTCTTGCGTGGCATGGGCATCGCGCAGATCAACGGTGTGCGTGAGCAGACGTTCGGCGGGCAATTGTAACTCACGCGCCAATCGTTCCAACTTTTCCGTGTTTGTCCCGAAGAGCGCAAGCCGCGCGCCGTGATCCGCAAATTGTTTAGCGACGACGCGACCTAGGTTGCCCGTTGCGCCTGTGATGACCGCCGCTCGATTCTCCAACCTCATCCTACACCTCTTGAATTTCTACTGCCTGCTCGTTCGACATACCTTCGACGACGGGGCGATCCATTTGTTCGAGCAAATGCTCTTTTCCATCCGAATCCAAAAGGTGTCCCGACTTGGTTGCCTTGGTTTGCAGATAGAATTGGTTGTATGGATTCGGTGGGATGATAAGCGGAATGCGATCTGTGATCTGGATGCCCAGCGCCGTTAGCCCAGCCAGTTTGCGCGGATTGTTCGTCATCAAGCGAATTGATTTCACTTTCAACGATTGGAGCATATGCGCGGCGACGGCATAATCGCGTTCGTCGTCACGAAAGCCCAGCGCCAGATTGGCTTCGACCGTGTCGTAACCGTGATCCTGCAATCCGTACGCGCGAATCTTGTTGATGAATCCGATGCCGCGCCCTTCTTGGCGCAGATAAAGCAGGATGCCATTGTCCATTTTGCCCAATGCCGTCAGCGCGGCTTCGAGTTGATCGCGGCAATCGCAGCGCAGTGAGCCGATGGCATCGCCCGTCAAACATTCCGAGTGCAAACGCACAGGCACATTTTCGACGTTGCAGACGTCGCCGTGAACAAAGGCGGCGTGTTCCTTACCGTCGCGATTGTTCCAAAACGCGACGACTTGGAATTTGCCAAAGCGCGAAGGCAAATCGGCAATCGAAGCAATCTTGACGCAGATTTTGTCTTCGCCGAAACCCTCGCACTCGTGGTAACGATTCTCGTCCAACAATTCTTTGATTTGTAAATGTGTTAGAGCCATATCGGGATTCCTTTCACTGTTCAGTTATGAAACTGGTTCTCGCCCACTCATACGATAGACGTGGTGAGAGGATATTTTCTTACTTGATCAAAATAATCACCGATGCGGTTGGAATCTCATCGGTGAGATGATTAGGAATTAGCCAGTTGCTCCAGCGCAAGCACATCAATGATTTCGATGCGCTTGCGCTGAATATCAACCAACCCGCGCGCCTTGAAATCATTTAAGGTCTGGGTCACGGTCTCGCGATATGTGCCGATCTGCTCTGCCAGGTCTTGATGCGTTGCCCCCTCCACAAAATTATTTTGCGCCAAGCGTAAGAGCAAGGTTGCCAATCGCGCGGGGATACTTTTGAACGCGAGCGCTTCCAGCCGCGCCTCGGCGTCCATCAAACGGCGTCCAACCGTTTCCAACAGTCGAATGCCGACGCGGGGAAATTTCATCACCAGCATTTCTACATCGCGGCGACTCATCGCGCAAAGTGTGCACGGCTCGACCGCTTCGGCAAACGTGTTGTACATCCCTTGCCCCACCAACGCCATTTCGCCGAACAACGTCCCAGGTTCCAGTATCGCGATCACCAGTTTTTTGCCGTCGGCGGACACGCGATAAATCTGGACACGCCCACGTTTGAGCAAAAAGAGAACTTCACCCGTTTCACCTGGAGTGTAGAAAATTCGCCCACGGTCGTACGTTGTCATCGTGGTGACGCGATCCAGCTCTTGCATTTCCGTGTCGCTCAAATCGCCAAACACGTGATTCGAACGCAGGTAACCAATTTTCTCACTGTTCATTGCTCCCCTGTTCTAGAACCAACGCTTCGCCAATTTTCCGATGCAAAATCTCGCGTGTGGGTGTGCCCAGCGAAATCACTTGACCATCCAGGACAAAGGTCGGCACGGCGAAAACGAATGCGGGTTTCATCGCGCCAGGTTGATCGAGATCGATGACGTGGACGGCGATGGTGGGAAATTCACCTTGCGCTTCTTGCGCCAGTCGCTGCGCTTCGGGACATTGCCAGCAATGCGCGCTGACATAGACATCGAGTGTGATTGGAGAAGATAAAGTTGTTTTCATCCGCACAATTATACCGCTGTGGTGCAATGCTAAAATGTAAGCGCGCTCACCCTCGAATTATACGATTTTTTGAGATTGAATGTAAGCGGGCTTACAGTGCGTTCCGGCAGGATATGATACGCTCAAGTCAATTTCAATCGAGGAGGGAAAAGCAAATATGGCAACACAAATCATGAAACAAACGAACGTCACGACTAGCAAGTCCGTGATCGCGGGCGCGGTCGCTGGGCTGGGCGGCGGCGTGGTGTTCGGCATGTTGATGGGCATGATGGGGATGCTGCCGATGGTTGGGATGCTCATCAAACAGGATAGCGCGATTGCGGGTCTGGGTGTGCATTTCATTATCAGCGCATTCATCGGCGCAGTGTACGGCGCAGTCGTCGGACGCTTGTCATTGACCCGGATCACCACGACCCTCGCGGGCATCGTGAATGGCGTCGTCTGGTGGGTGCTGGGCGCGTTGATTCTCATGCCTCTATTGTTGGGGATGAACCAGATGGTGCTCGTTGTCCAAACGACACAATGGTTGAGTTTGATGGGGCACTTGATCTACGGACTCGTCACGGCGTTTCTGTTCGTTCCACTCCGCCAACGACTCTAGAGCGCTCGTCACGAGACTCATTCTTGAAACACTCCAGCGGCACGCTCGGCGTCTTGACCAAGTCAGGATGCGGTGCGTGCCGTTTGTCGTTTAACCATCTCTGCACGTAAGATTTATCTGTTTCACCGCGTCTGAATACGTGAGGACGATATGACACGTTTGATTTCCGAATGGGGCGACAGAATCCCCGCGCTCACCACCGAGCAAATGCGCGAGGGAGATCGCGCGATGATCGAGGACATCGGCATCACGCTGATACAAATGATGGAGAATGCAGGACGCCATCTCGCCACACTCGCACGCGAAAAGTTGGGCGGCAACGAAGGCAAACGCATCGTTGTTCTCGCGGGACGCGGCAACAACGGCGGTGGTGGTCTCGTCGCCGCGCGCCGCTTGGCGAATTGGGGCGCGCAAGTGTGTGTCGTGCTTGCCGCGCCGCCGAACGACTATCAGAATGTGCCCGCGCTTCAACTCGCAATCTTGCAAAAGATGGGCGTCAAATTTTTTCACTCGGCGACACTGCCGCCCGCCGATGTGATTCTCGATGGCTTGATCGGTTATGGTTTGCGCGGTGCGCCGAAAAGCGTCGTTGCCGATTTGATTCGTGCGGCAAACGCAAGCGGCACTCCGATTCTATCGCTCGATGCGCCATCGGGGTTAGACACGACGACGGGTGAGGTTTTCGATCCGTGCATTCGCGCCGATGCGACGTTGACATTAGCGTTGCCCAAGGTTGGCTTGCTAAAAGAAAAGGCACGTGCTGTGGTTGGCGAGTTGTACGTGGCGGATATTAGTGTCCCGCCCCAGGTTTATGCTAAAATGGGAATCGTAATCCCCAATCTTTTTGCGGAGGCGGAAATTGTTCATATCCCCAATTAAAACAACTCTGTTCACTTTGCTTGCGCTTGTCGCTTTCGTCGCGTGCAGTCCCGCTCCAACGCCAACGACGGCAACGACAGGTGCAGTCCATCCTTTGTCGGAAATCCTGGTGCGCGGTCCCGAGTTTGCCGACATCCAAGCGGACTCGGTGACGGTCAAAATCGAAACGCGTATCCCTGTCGTCTGCGCGGTGGCGTATGGCACGACCACGGCGTATGGACAACTGGCAACCGACACCGATATGGTGGGTGGGGGACATCAGGATCATCATCCTGTACTCAAAGGATTAAAGCCCGACACGCTCTACCACATTCGCTTGCAAGGCGTCGGTCCCGACGGGACATTGTACGTTAGCGATAACCTGACTTTTCGCACACCTTCGGCATCCACCGTTGTTCAACCCAGCAAGCCGCAAGGGAAAAATGTCGCACTGATTTCATCAGGCGCGCGTATCAAAGGGGTCAGCAGCAACTTCGGCGGTGATCTGAATTCAGCGTATGGCGCGAACAAAGCGATTGACGGCGACCTCAATACCGAATGGTCGTCTAATGGCGACGGCGACAAGGCGTGGATCGAAATTGACCTGGGCAAGGAATACGCCATCACCAGCATCGGGTTTCGTACCCGCACGATGGGCACGAGTGCGCAGATCGAACGCTTCCAGGTTATTACGGACCAGGGCGAGAAACTCGGGCCTTTCGATTTGCCCGATGCCAGGTCAGTTTACTACTTTCCAATTTCGACGACGGCGCGCATCTTGCGCTTCGAGGTGTTGAAATCGAGCGGCGGCAATACAGGCGCGGCAGAGATCGAGGTCTATGCCTCGCCCTAGAAAGAATTCTGAGAATGAAAAATGCAATCTTGGGTTGGGCTACCATTCTTTGGCTTGTCGCGTGTGTACCCGGAAACACAATTACGCCAAGTGCTACCTCCACCCCGATGGCGAATTTGCAGGCGACTAGTTCGCCAACTGACCCACCGACCCTGCTCCCAGAGGAAGCCGTGCCGTTCAGTCAAGCCGAATGGAGAACGAATTTCAAAAAGCACATCTTGCCTTTCGGCGAAATCATTTCGGGCGGCGTGCCCAAAGACGGTATCCCCGCGATTGACCAGCCGAAATTTGTCACGGTCAATGACGCCAGCGCGTGGCTCAAAGACACCGAACCTATCATCTTGTTCGAGCACAAGGGTGAGGTGCGCGCATATCCCCTCCAAATTCTCATCTGGCACGAAATCGTGAACGATACCGTTGGCGGTTTGCCCGTCGCCGTGACATTCTGTCCGCTCTGCAATTCGAGCATCGTGTTCGATCGCACAGTCGCGGGCGAAGCGACGACGTTCGGCACGACGGGCAAGTTGCATTACAGTGATCTAGTGATGTACGACCGCGCGACCGAATCGTGGTGGCAACAATTGACAGGACAAGCCATCGTCGGCGATCGCGTCGGCACGCAGTTGAAATTTTTGCCGTCCCAGGTCGTTTCATTCGGCGACTTCAAAGCGCGTTATCCCAAGGGCCAAGTTTTATCGCGCGACACAGGAGACGCGCGCTCGTATGGACAAAATCCGTACGTCGGTTACGATGCGAGTAATCCTTTTCTCTACAACGGACCGCCCACGCCTGGAACGCTCAATCCAACCGAGCGCATCGTAACTCTGGTGATTGACGATATTGCGATGGCATATCCCTATCGAGTGCTTGCTGACCAGCGCGTTATCAACGACACCCTTGCGTCGCAAGCGCTTGCCGTATTCTGGAAAGGCGGGATGAATTCCGCACTTGATGCACGCGCGATTGCAAACGGACGCGATATTGGCGCAACGGGAGTGTTCAATCGGCGGCTCGATGGCAAAACGCTCACGTTCATCGCCGACGGCGATAAAATCAAAGACCAGGAGACGGCAAGTGAGTGGGATATTTTCGGTCGCGCAATTTCGGGACCACTCGCGGGACAGCAGTTGACGCCGATCGTTCACGGCGATTATTTCTGGTTCGCGTGGGCGGCGTTTCGTCCGGACACCCAAGTCTATGGAGTGAAATGACACGCCTCCTCAATCAATTGCTTGATCGTGCTTTGCGTGTGGATTCGGACGCGGTGCTCAATGATGGTAGTGTCACTGTATCGAGCAATGGTCAAGTGGCGGCAGACATCAAACGCGCGTTGACAATGCTTAAAGCCGAAGCGTACGATGAAAAATCCGCCACGTTTGACTACGCGCGCATGCGCGCCAGCGATCCCTATCGTGCGTTGCGCGATTGTACGGCACGATTAAACACCTTTGACCCAGGAACGTTGACGACCCGCGAAAAGCGCTTGGCATTCTGGATCAATCTCTACAACGCTCTAATTCTGGATGCGGTGATTTCGTTCAATGTGCGCGAGAGTGTGACTCGTGACCTGGGTTTCTTTCGCCGCGCGGCTTACCGCGTTGGCGGGATGCGCTTTTCAGCGGACGACATCGAGCATGGAGTCCTGCGCGGCAATCGCCATCATCCCCTTCTTCCATTTTCCCAATTTGCGCGCCATGATCCACGTCTTGCGTTCTCGATCCAGCCGCTCGATCCGCGCATTCACGCGGCACTGAACTGCGCCTCGCGTTCGTGTCCGCCGATTGCGGTGTACGATGCCGAGCACATTGATCCACAACTTGATTGGGCAATGCGCGGTTTTGTAAACACGACGACCCGAATTGATTTGACACATCGGAGCGTTGAACTCTCACCCATTTTCAAATGGTATGCGGTGGATTTTGGCGAGCGTGAAAGCGTCCTGGATTGGATCGCGCAAACGTTGGAGGACGCGAATTCGCGCGAGTGGTTGGCGGAAAATCGCGCGCGGGTACGGATCAAATACGCATGGTATAATTGGTCGTTGGCGGTCAAGATCGAACCGCCGATAGTGGACGCGATTCCCGTCAAGCGATTGGGCGCGCCCGGCTTCTGGCGCGACGACAAGACCAATTTCCTCGCGTTCTTGACGCGCGCATATCGCGAACTGAGTCAAGCCAGTTGGGAGACAGTGCTGGGCAACCTCAGGACAAAGGATTGAACAGGCGTTGTGTGCAAGAGGATCGCACCGTTGTCCAACTCATACCGTACAATATCCGCAGTCCAGGCGCAGAGCTAAATAGCGTCGGCATAACCATACGAGCCATGAATCTCTTCGGGCACAATGTCAGCCGGCAAAACTTGCGTGAAATGCACACAGCACCTAGGGCTTTGTCAAAGTCTATGGACAAGCGGTTGAAACCACCTCAATAACAACCCGAAGCCGACCGGCGTTTACCCAGAGGAACGAAGGGGCGGCTGGTAGAGACGAGTCGCCGACTCGGCTGTACGCGCTAGACAAGCCAGGATAAATCTCGTATAATCGCTTCAAATCCTGCAAGCACGTTGCCGCATCGCCCATGACCGATCTGCCAACGATTCTGTTTCTGGTTTGCCTCGTCTTTTGCGCCGCCCTTGAGCAGACAATCTCCGGGTTCGGTTTCGCGTTAGTCGTTATGCCGCTCGCCACGTTGATCCTGGGACTCAAGATCGCGGCGCCGCTCGTCGCACTGGCTGGGTTGACTCTCTACACGATCAACCTCTTGCGCTATCGCCAGGCGATCAACTTGCACGAGATCGTTCGTCTGGGTGTTGCCGCCGCGTTGGGTGTCCCACTTGGCGTCTGGGTCCTCGTCAACCTCGCCGAAGGTTTCATCAAATCGCTCCTTGGATTCATTCTGGTCGCGTACGCTCTGTTCAACTTCGTGCGCCCTGTCACCTGCCAAATCATTTCCTCACGTTGGGGTTATCTGGCGGGTTTAGCAACCGGTTGTCTCGGCGGCGCGTACAACACCCCAGGTCCACCCCTCATTGTGTACGGCACGTTACGTCACTGGCAACGCGAAGAATTCCGTGCCATCTTACAAACCTTGTTTTTCCTCACCGGCGCATTGACCGTTACCTCACATTGGCTCGCGCAACTCATCACGCCCACAATTCTGATGATGTATCTGCTCATCGTCCCTGCCCTCGTGATCGGTATTGTGATCGGTTCACGCCTCGATCAGCGCATTGATCACGCCACCTTTCGCCTCATCGTCGTCGGGATGATTTTCGTGCTGGGTCTTTCACTGATCATTGGAGGTCGCTGAGTCAATGAAGACGATGTATCTCCAAGTTTCCGTCCCACGCATCGTCTTGACGCGATTGCTCGCACGATTTTCACGCGCGGCGTACTTTGCGCCCACCTCTTGTCTCCGTCTCGCCACGATACCCGATCCACCCTTGCCCGCCCCCGATTGGGTGCGCGTCCGCAATCGAATGTGCGGCATTTGCGGCAGCGATCTGCATCAGATTTTCGTGGATGCCGGTCTCGATGTGGCGCCGGTCGCGTTGCCTTCGCATCAACGCATTTATCTGGGTCACGAAATGGTCGGCACTGTGATCGAGGTGGGTGATGCGGTGCGCGATTTTAACATGGGCGATCGGGTGGTACGGTGGGGCCGCGCCGATGATTGTCGCGCGCGTGGGCGCGCCGAACTTTGCCCGGCGTGTGCGCGCGGTCATCGCGTTCTGTGCGAATTTGCTTCCGAACCGCGCGCACATCATCCGATTGGCGGCGGCTTTGGCGATGCGTTCATCACGCCCGCCAGCACACTCTTGCGCGTGCCAAACGATCTATCGGACGAGCAGGCGACACTCATCGAGCCAGCCGCGGTGGCGATTCACGCGGCATCGCGCCGCATCGCTCAACCCGGCGAACGCATCCTCGTTCTCGGTTGCGGTGTCATCGGCTATTTGCTGATGCAAGCGATTCATATATTTCAACCCACGTGCGAAATCACCGCGCTCGCGCAATTCGAATGGCAAGCCGACCTCGCGAAAAAGTTTGGCGCGCCGCATACCTTTCTCGCGCGCAACGATGGTTATGCCGAGACCGCGCGCATCACTGGCGCAAAATTGTACGGCAAGCGGGGCAATCGGATGTTGCTCGGCGGATTCGATCTCGTGTTCGATGTCGTCGGCAGCGAGGCAACCTTAAACAATGCGTTGCGTTGGACGCGCGCCGGTGGCACAGTCGTTTTGGTTGGCGTGAATCTGCATCGAATGAAACTCGATGTAACGCCGGTGTGGTATCAAGAGGTGAATCTCATCGGCGCGGTGGGGCACGATGTAATCGAATGGAACCGCGAACAGATTTCGACGTTTGAATTGGCAATGCGTTGGATGCAAACCGGCACGTTGAAGACGGATGGCTTGGTTACAGATCATTTCACGTTGAACGATTATCGCACCGCGTTCAACGTGGCGATGGATAAACGTGCGCATCGGTCAGTAAAGGTGGTGTTTGATTTATAGTGTAGCCCAAGATTAATCCTGGGCCACGCTCATTTATCTTTTTTGAAGGAGGGAACCATGTCATCCACCGCACTATCCACGCGTCGGGAACGCGTCGCGTGGTATCTGTACGACTTTGGCAACTCGGCGTATGCCGCCGTCGTGTTGCTCGCTGTTTACTCGGCGTACTTTCAAAAGCAAGTGGTCGGCGGGGCTGAAGGTTCACGGTTGTGGGGGCTAGCGATTGCGGTTGCTATGATTGCGGTCGCGGTTGCCGCGCCCATCCTCGGTGCCATCGCCGATTACTCTGCCGGAAAAAAACGGTTTCTCTTTTTCTTCACCACACTCGCGGTGCTATTCACCGGTCTATTGTTCTTCACCGAAAAAGGAACCATCGCGCTGGCAATCGTTCTCTTTATCCTCGCCGAAATCGGTTATCGCGCGGCGCAAATTTTTTACGACGCGCTGTTGCCGGAGATCGCCGCGCAAGAAGAGATGGGACGCATCGCCGGGATCGGCTGGGCGATTGGGTCGTTTGGCGGCATCGTCTCCTTGCTTATCATTTTGCCGCCCATCTTGCTGACCAAGAGCGATGTGTTCGTCGTTCGCTTGTCGCTCGTCATCACCGCGATTTTCTTTGCGCTCGCCGCCACGCCGATTTTCCTCTGGCTCAAAGAACGCGCGCAAGGCAAAGCGTTACCGCGCGGCGAGAACTATTTTAGCATTGCGTTCAAACAGTTGAGCGAAACGATTCGCGCCGCGCGCGGGTTCAAGGAATTTTTGAAATTTATGCTTGCGTTTCTCGTGTACAACGAAGGCGTGATTATGGCACTCGATTTTGCCGCGATTCTGGGTGCCGTGTTGTTTGGTTTGGAACAGACCGGCTTGATTTTGTTTTTCATTCTCGTGCAGGCGACCAACGTTATCGGCGCGTTGGTGTTTGGGAACCTCCAAGACCGGCTGGGTGGAAAACGCGCGCTCACTTTTTCGATCTTGCTGATGGTGGCATGCATCGCGGTACTCTACGTTGCCCAAACTCAAACCCAGTTTTTTATCATCGGTGCGGTCGTGGGCATCGCGATGGCGGGCATTCAATCGGTGAGCCGCGCGATGGTGGCAACGTTTTCTCCTCCCGGTCGGAGCGGCGAGTTCTTTGGCTTTTTTGCACTGACCGGCCGGACATCATCGTTCATCGGTCCCGCCATCTTTGGCTGGCTTGCCGCCGAGGCGACGTTATGGTACCAAGCCCAAGGACAAGCGGCAGCGCTGGCTGAACAATCGGGGCATCGTCTAGCGATTTGGGCGATTGCAGCGTTCTTGTTGGCAGGCTGGGCATTGATGGCGTTTGTGAATGAGCAAAAAGCGCGTGAAGCGGCACGAGGTGATGCATAAAGTATGTTTCGCTACACAACACGCAATACGCAATCCGAAATACACGAATGATGCATACACTTACACAACCCATCCTCGTTACCGGCGGTGCCGGCTTTATTGGCGCGCATCTCGTTGAGCGTTTGCTTACCGATGGCAATCAAGTCATCGTGTTCGATGTGCCGGGCGCGCCCATTCCCGACACGTGGCACGCGCGCGCACGCATCGTTTATGGCGATATGGCGAACCGCAACGATGTGCGCGCCGTCATGCAAGGCATCGGCACGGTGTTTCACACCGCCGCCATCGTCAGCGATTGGGCACCGCGCGACGCGTACGAACGCGTTACCTTGCAAGGCAGTCGTTTCGTTTTTGAAGAGGCAGTCCGCTACAATACGCGCGTGGTGTTGCTTTCGTCCGGCGCGGTGTACGGTGACAAGATCGGACGCGTGGAGTTGCGCGAAGATGAACCGCTCGGCAAACCGCTGGGTGTTTACGGCGAGTACAAACAAAAGCAGGAAATGCTCGCCTGGGAATTTCATCGCGCGCAGGGGATGCCGTTGAGCGTGGTGCGTCCGTTCAAAGTATTCGGACCCGGGAGCAAACCCTGGGTGCACGAAGTCGCCAGAAATTTGTTGAGCGGCAAGCCCACGTTGATCAACGGCGGCAATTACAATCCCGGCTTGATCTACATTGACAATCTGGTGGAGATTCTTTTGCTTGCTGCATCGCTTCCACACGCGCAAGGCAGATGTTACAACGGTTACGATGGCTCGACGATCACCCTGCGCCAATATTTCACCGATCTCGCGCGCATCATCGGTGCGCCACCGCCGCGCGTAATGCCCGGCTGGTTCGCCAGAATCCTTGCTATGGTGATCGAGCCGACCTGGAAAACCCTCAAGATCAAAACACGGCCGTTGCTCACACGCGATTCACTGCGAATGATTTCCTCCGATTATCGAATCAGTACCGCGCGTGTGTTCAACGAACTCGGTTTCACGCCGCGCGTGTCGTACGAAGAAGGAATGCGGCGCGTCGAGGCGTATTGGAAAAATTTGCACACCTGAAATCACAGGTTTTTTCATCCACAAAGGACACGAAGATACACGAAGCAAAACCTTTTCTTTTTCATCCGCGAAGGGCACGAAGATACACGAAGCAAAACCCTTTCTTCTCTTCCACAAAGGACACGAAGAAATACAAAGCAAAACTCTTCTAGAGCAAGGAGTTTCCCTATGGTCGAGTTGTTTTTTGAGAGAGGAAGTCTATGCCGTAATCGGTGCGGCTGTGGAAGTACACAAAGAATTGGGGCCAGGATTTCTTGAGGCAGTCTATCAGGAAGCAATGGAAATAGAATTAGCAATGCGCGGCATTCCCTTCGAGTCACAAAAGAGTCTAAAGCTCTGCTACAAAGGGCAGTTGCTCAAAAAGGAATACATACCCGATCTACTGTGCTTTGGAAAATTGATCGTTGATTTGAAGGCAATGGATCGTCTGAGCGGCAAGGAAGAAGCGCAGATCCTGAACTATCTCAAAGCCAGCGGTTTGAAGGTGGGACTGCTGATCAATTTCGGGAGTAGCCCCAAGTTAGAGTGGCGGCGGTACGTGAAGTAGAGATATGTTCACGGGAGATACACAGAAACAAAGATTTTTTTCTTCGTGTATCTTCGTGTTCTTTGTGGATGATCCCAATTAGGAGACGATCCTATGAACGAAATCACGGTTGGCGAATTGTTGATGCAATGTTTGAAAGCCGAAAATGTCGAGTTGATGTGCGGCATCATTGACGGCTCGCACATTCCGTTTGCAATGCACGCACCGCGTTACGGCATTCGGCACATCAATTGCCGGCACGAAGAAGCCGCTGTTCACATCGCCGAAGGGTACACCCGGCTGGCACGCAAACCGGCGGTTGTCTTTGGCAGCCCCGGACCCGGCGGCGCAAACATGCTGGCTGGTCTCACGAGTGCGTACGCCGAAGGTCATCCGATCATCGCGATTGCGACTACGCGCCGCCGGCTCACCACCGACCCGGATCGCGGCGGCGCGTGGCAAGCCACGAACCTCGTTGAGATGGCAAAGCCGATCACCAAGTTCAGCGCGATGGTGCGGCAACCCGAACGTTTGCCGGAGATGATGCGTGCGGCGTTTCGCGCAGCGCTGACCGGGCGACCGGGTCCGGCATTCATCGCGATTCCGGATGAATTGCTGGCGACTAAAATCGAAACGAGTAAAATGCCGCCGGTTTTTCCAGCTTCCCGTTACCGCGTTACCAATCTGGGTGTGGGTGATTTTGATAAAATCGAGCAAGCGGCGGAACTGTTGGCGAATGCCAAGCGTCCCTTCTTGCACGCGGGCAAAGGGGTGCTGTGGGCGGATGCCACGCGCGAATTTGTCGCGCTCGGCGAACACTTGGCGGCGGGGATGAGCACTTCGCTCGGCGCGCGCGGTGTGGTGCCGGAAGATCATCCGCATTATTTTTTCTTGTTCGATCTGCAGGCATCCGCCCTCGCGCGCAACGAAGCCGATGTTGTGCTGGTGGTCGGTTCGCGCTTGGGTGAGTACGATGGCTGGGGAATGCCGCCGGCGTGGGGCCATCCATCAAAACAGAAAACAATTCAGATTGACATTGACCCGTACGCGATTGGGTTGAATCGTCCCGTTGACCTAGGAATCGTTGCCGATGCCAAAGCCGCGTTGACGGCGTTGCTCATCGCGGTGAAGAACAGAACCGCGCCGCGCGGCGAAATGCCCGATCTCGAACGGTACCGCGAACTGACCGCGCAAACGATGGCGGGTGGTTTCCAGTATCTCACGGCGGAACCCAAACACGGCGTCAATCCCGGGCAGATGGTCGCCGCAGTGCGCGAATTCTTCGCGCGCGATGCAGTTACGGTCCTCGACGGGGGCAACACGGTGTTGTGGGGCGTCGCGTACAATCAGATTTTCGAGCCGAACAGTTTTTTGTATTCGGTCAAGATGGGTTATCTGGGCACCGGCTTGCCGTTTGCGATTGGCGCAAAACTTGCCGCGCCATCGCGCGCGGTCTATTGCATCACTGGCGATGGCGCATTGGGATTCAACATTATGGAGTTGGAAACCGCCGTGCGCGAAAACGCACCGGTCATCGTCATCGTGGCGGTGGACGAGGGCTGGGGAATGGAACGCAGCGCGTACAATTTTCAAGGTGTCGCACCAGACCAACAAATCGGCATCACGCTCGCGCCGCAAACGCGCTACGATATGATCGCGCAAGGGATGGGATGCTACGCGGAACACGTGGACAACATCGAACAGATGATGCCGGCGTTGGAACGCGCGGTCGCGTCCGGCAAACCGGCGTTGTTGCACGTCGTCGTGGATTCCGTGCTCAACGCCGATCCGCCGGGCTACAAGCAGTTTCGGTACATTCGCACGTTGTAGGACGAAGGACAGAAGACGCAGGACGAACGCCATTGGTCATTCGTCCTTCGTCTGTCTTTGAGGTAACGTATGACAGAGCCATACACCTTTCCCCGGCGCGGTCTGCCCAAAGACCAAATCTTGCAAACGATGCGCGCGGCACGCGCCAACGATGTCAAATGGCACGACGGCAAAGTGTTCTCGCTCGTCTTTCACGCCGGCGATGAAATCAGCGATCTGCTCAAAGAAGCGTACACAATGTTCTTTGCCGAAAATGGACTGAACCCGACTGCGTTTCCCAGTCTGCGTCGCTTTGAAACCGAAGTGATTGCGATGGTCGCATCGTTACTTGGCAGTGATAGTAGCGTCGTGGGGAATATGACGACCGGCGGCACAGAAAGTATTTTGATGGCGGTCAAGACGGCGCGCGATTACTTTCGCGCGCGTCGCCCGGACATTCGCGCGCCGGAAATGATTCTGCCAACAACCGCACATCCCGCGTTCGACAAAGCCGCAGACTATTTCGATGTGAAAGCAATTCACACGCCGATTGACGCCAACTATCAAGCCGATGTTGACGCGATGCGTGCCGCGATTACCCCAAACACGATTCTGCTGGTTGGTTCGGCGCCGCAATATCCGCACGGCATCGTTGATCCGATTCCGGAGATTGCCGCGCTCGCACGCGAACACAACTTGCTGTGCCACGTAGACGCGTGCGTCGGCGGAATGATGTTGCCATTTGTACGCCGGCTGGGTTATCCGGTTCCTGATTTCGATTTCCGCGTGCCCGGCGTTACATCGCTTTCGGTGGACTTGCACAAGTACGGCTATGCGGCAAAAGGGGCGTCGCTCATTTTGTATCGCACGCGCGAACTGCGGCGCGCACAAATTTTTGTGCAAACCGATTGGGCGGGCGGCATCTACGCTTCGCCGACAATGACCGGCACGCGACCCGGTGGCGCGATTGCGGCGGCGTGGGCGATTCTGAATTACTTGGGCGAAGAAGGATACACGCAGATCGCCGAGGTGGTGATGCAAACGACAAAAAAGATTCAAGCCGGAATCGCGGCGATTGATGGAATCAAAATCGTGGGCAAACCGGCAATGAGCGTGATGGCGATTGCGTCGGACAAGCTCGACGTGTACGAAATCGGCGATGAGATGACACAGCGCGGCTGGCATCTCGATCGCCAACAATTTCCGCCCTCGCTGCATCTCACCCTCAACTATGCGCACGCGCCAAGTGCGGACGCGTTCTTGCACGACCTCGCCCAAGCCGTGGCGACCGCCAAGAAACCGAGCGCGCGCAAAATCGCTAATCAAGTCATCGTGAATGCGGCGCGACTTGCCGCGCGGGTCTTGCCGGAAAACATCGTCAGCAAGATTACCGCACGCGCCTCATCGTTGTTTGGCGGCGGGGATGGCTTGCCGCAACGTTCGGCAGCGATGTACGGAATGATGGGCGCGCTACCTAATCGCGGAGATTTGAAAGAATTGGTGTTGGATTTGGTCGAAGGATTTACCCTGCCGCCACGGTGAGAAGGCGTGAAGAGTCAGGGCGGTTGCGGCTAGTGCAATTTTCCAAAATAATCTGCGTCCGCTTTGCCAAATCGTTGACGCTCGCCGAGTCGCCAGCGACTCGGCTGAACGGTGCAAGAACGCGGAAGCGTCCTACCTCGAATCGCGTAGGGTGCGAAAGCCACTATTGGATTATTTTGTTAAACTACAACAAATCGCAAGGTTGGAAACGAGTGGACTCGCCATCCCGGCACGGTTCGAACGGTTGTGCTTGGTCATGGCACTCGCCTATGTCTGGTTGGTTCAGGTCGCTGTCCAGGTCGTCAAACGTGGTTGGCAACACTGGGTTGATCGCAAAGCGCGACGCACGCTCAGTTATTTTCGCCTGGGTTGGAATTGGCTCAACCGGAGGCTGGCGCGTGATCAACGTCTACCGTGCCCCGCTTTGGGGGCTGGATAAAGTCACTCAACTACACCCCCAGTGATCCGTTTCTTCTGGTGATTACTCACATCTCCATTTTACCGCCGAGACGCCGAGAACGCAGAGAAAAAAATAAGACAACTCGGCGACCTCTGCGCCTCTGCGGTGAGTGTTGGGTAATCACCAAGTTTCTTGACTTTTTACCCCCCCCCGCGTTATAATATTCTTGCAAATCATCGACAAGCGATGGCGGTTCTCGCTCGTTAGTGGTGAGCCGCCTGTTTTTTTTGGGCAAGCGAAATCATGACAGCCAACGCAAGGATGCGCGGCGCACCCCAAGAAAATATCTTGCCAATTTTTTCAACTGCATTCGCCTGAACGCAGGAATCTGTGTTCGGCGAATGTTTTTTATTCCACATTTTTCTACAGGAGGAAACAGAATGAGACGCCAAATGATTTTCACAACCCTTGCGCTGGTGTGTTTAATGATCTGGCTTGTCAGCGCCATGCCCCTCACAACGGTTGCCGCGCCCCGTTCCCCGGCAACCTATCCCTCACGCTCAATCGTCAACACTAGTTTTGAACAACCGAATATTGCACAAGCCCCCTGCACTCTGGGCGCTACTCTGCAATTTGTACCAATGCGGCTTGTTCCTGGCTGGGGCACAACTCACCCTGCCGGCGTCGGCGGTATAGATTGTGGTGGCACCTCGGCAGATGCCCCTATTGAAATTTGGCGTGGGTTCGGAGGTGTAAGTTCGGCAGACGGTAGTCAACACGCTGAACTCAATGCGCATGTAGCGTCAACGCTCTACCAAAGGGTTTGTCTTGCCGCGAATGAGCAAGTTCCCTATTCATTTTACCATCGCGGCCGAAACGGGAACGATACCGCGCGCGCTTCGCTCCAAGACGACAGCGGTAATATCATCGGTGCCAACTCCCAGGATGTAACGACCGGGAATACTGCTTGGGTACAATACAGCGGCACATTCACTAACGATGCAACGCCCGGCGTGCGACGGTTTGCTTTTGGAGCAGTTGATTCTACAGGTGGCGATCCCGGTATCGGGAACTTTTTGGATGCCATCACAATTAGCCTGGCTCCGCTATTTGACATCGTTGCTTTTACCAACAATAGCGGAACACCAACTCCAACTGTGGCTGAATCTGTTGGCACGCACTATCTCCAAGTTCTGGTGAACGGGGATATTGTTGGAAATCCTGCTTCAGTCACATTGACCCGTTCTGGCACAGCCACGTTTGGAAGCGATTATACCGTCGGCGCAACAACCAATCGAACTGGCGTGACCGTTAGCACAGATGGAGCGGGCAATATTACGCTTAATCTCCCGGTGGGAGTTTATGACGCCAGCACTGACGCAGGGACACAACCCGGGCAAATTCGTATTCCCATCAACGTTACCAACGATACGAATTATGAAAGCACCGAAACCATCATCTATACCGTTGGCTCGATTACTCATAACAGCGGCGTGGGACGCGATCTTCAATCCCAGATTGGTGGTCTCAGTGCCGCTTGTGCCGCGCCGGTTGGCTCGGCGACCCTAAATGTCACTAACGATGACCTTGCCGTACCAACAGTCACGCTCATCTCTTCACGCAATCCCTCCACTTTTGGTGAGGCGGTTACGTTTACTTGCACTGTCAGTGGAAATGCTGGCACGCCGACTGGCACCGTGCAGATTTTCGCCGGCACGACATTGCTTGGCACCCGCACGCTGAATGCATCCGGACAGGCGACACTGACCACATCGGCGCTTGCCGTTGGCTCGCATGCAATGCGCTGCGAATATGATGGTGACAATACCTACGCTTCAGGCATCGGTCGGATGACCCAAGTGGTCAACCAGCCAGCCCCCGCCGAAGTTCCTGAAGCGAGTACGCTCTTGCTAATGGGCGGCGGCTTGGGCGGTGTTGGTGTGTGGTTGCGCTATCAATGGGCGCGCCGCAAGAAAATCAAATAATCAACCAGTTGGGTAGTCAAGCAGACCTGACAGGTTTTGCAAAATCTGTCGGGTCTGCATTTTGACTGTTCGCTCAAACTACGTACGATCATTCGCGATGAACTCACCATCCGCACCGCGCGCTGAAGCCGATCCGCGCCTGGTCAAACTCCTTTTCCTCGCGACGATTCTGCTCTTTCTTCCCACCTGGCTCTGGCTGATCGACGCGTGGTCGAGCCATCCGTACTATTCGCACGGACCGCTCGTCATCCTCGTCGCGCTCTATTTCGCGTGGGCGCACCGCACGCGCGCCGGCGACGTGCCGCTCTTCAAACCGAGCGCGCTCGGCTGGCTCATCATCGCGAGCGCGCTCGCGGTTCATCTGTGGGCGACGCTGGGGCGCGCGTACTACATTTCCGCGTTGACGATTCCGGGCGCGTTCGGCGGCTTGCTCGTCACGCTCTACGGCTGGCGCATCGCGCGGCGATTCACGTTTCCACTCGCGTTCTTGTTTTTGATGATTCCCCTGCCGTTCGTCGAACGCATCGGACCGTTGCTCGAACAATGGGCAGCGTCGAGCGCAACGTTGCTCGCGCGTTTCATCGGTGTCGCCGCGCACAACGAAGGCGCGCAAGTCTTTCTGCCCAATTCGTCGTTCACCGTTGGAATTCCGTGCGGCGGCTTGCGCTCGCTGATCGCGATCATCACGTTGACGACGTTGTTCGCTTACATTCTCGATGCGCGCGCGTGGGCGCGCGCGGCGATCTTTTTCGCGGCGATTCCCATCGCGCTCGCGGCGAATACGCTCCGGCTCGCGCTCCTGTTCGCGATTGCGAACGCGTGGGGCGCGGACGCCGCGCTGAAATATTTCCACGATTGGTCGAGTCCCGTTCTGTTCGCGGGCGCGTGCGCGCTGATTCTCCTGTTGGCAAAAATCTTGGGCGCGACGCAAATTCGCTGGGAGGTCGTGTTTCCGCAATGAAGCGTGATCTGCGTCCCCTCGTGTTGCTCGTGTTTCTCCTCCTCGTTGGCGGCGCGACGCTCTTCATCGCGTACGCGCGCCCCACGCCGCCACCACCCACGCTGAGCGCATCATCGTCCGCTGTGCCGCTGTTCACGTACCTGATTGACGTGGCGGGTTGGTACGAAATCACGCCGAACGAACGCGCGGTTGCGAGTCCGTTCGATCTCTCCATCGAAAATTTGAACGCGCTGCCGCCGCGCATCGGGCATTGGCAGAGTGAACCGATCCAACTCGGCGACGCTGTCAACGAGTGGTTCGAGAACCCCGACCTCGCGCTCTCGGCGATTTACCGCGATGAGCGCGGCAATCAAGTGTGGTTTTCGACGTTCGGCAGTCGTGGACGCAAAAGTTATTTTCTGTTCGAGCATACGCCGATTACATCGTACCCGGCGGCGGGGTGGACTTTGCTCGATAGCGGCGTCACGTCAATTCCCATCGGCGAGAAAAATCTTTTTACACAGCGGGCGGTGTTGACGCTTGGCAGCGAGCGTCGCGTCGTCTTTTACTTTTACCTCTGGTCGAATTTTGATCGCGATCCGGAAAAGGGCGTCAGCACAGTGCGCGTGCACGTGCCGGTCGTCACGACCGATCAAGCCGCGTTCGACGTAGGGGTTGATTTCATCCGCGCGCTGTTTCCCCAAGTCGTAACATGGCGGCGGTTTTAGCAACAGACTGTCCCCCTGAAAGCGCAAGTGAAACCTTACCACAAGTATCGGCATCGCGGCGTTCGATCACGCGCACGATGCCACGGTGGATTTGTTGAGCCAGCACGCCGATCAAGCAATGTACGCCGCCAAGCAGGCAGGGCGCAATCAGGTCTTTGCACTATGTTAGTAAGGAATTCGCTTCAGGTGCAACGGTAACACTTTGGGTTATTTGTTTATCCGCCCCTCTTGTTGTATACTACGCCCGCACGCTCCAATCCTTAACTCTCATCTCTAACTCTCAGCTCTAAACTCCAATGTATCTCAAACATCTCGAACTGCACGGCTTTAAGACCTTTGCGAATCGCACAAGTTTCGTGTTCGATCTGGGCATCACGGCAATTGTGGGACCCAACGGTTCCGGCAAATCCAATATCGCCGATGCAGTACGCTGGGTGATGGGCGCGCAATCGTTCAGCGAGATTCGCGTCAAGAAAACCGAAGATGTGATTTTCACCGGCAGTGCCACACGCCCACGAATGGGGATGGCAGAAGTAACGATGACGCTGGAAAACCCGGATCCGTGGAAAACTGATTTCATCCCCGAGAGCGCAGACGCGGAGCGCACCGAGGAAAAAAGCAGAATTGATCCGGTAACTGAATTGCTTCGCTCGAACCCTTCCGAAGTGACACTCAGTCGGCGAGCGTACCGCGATGGCGGCAATGAATATTTCCTCAACGGCGCGCGCGTCCGCTTGCGCGATATTCTGGAACTCCTCGCGCGCTGGGGACTCGCGCGCAACACCTACGCAGTCATTGGACAAGGATTGGTGGATCAAGCCTTGTCGCTGCGTCCCGAAGAACGCCGCGCCCTGTTTGAAGAAGCGGCGGGGATTGGCCTCTATCAATCGAAACGCCAGAACGCGATTGATAAATTACAAGAGACCCAGCAAAATCTTTTGCGCGTCAACGACATCATCAACGAAATTGCGCCGCGCTTGCCCGCGCTCGCGCGTCAAGCCGACCGCGCGCGTAATTACGATGGTATAGTCAAAGCCCTCGACGAAAAAATGCGTTTGTGGTACGCGTTCCAATGGGCGCGCGCGCAACAAGCCGCGCAAGAGATGGCACTGCGCGAGAAAACGACGCGCGAAACGCTGAACGCGCGGCGCGCCGCGGTACAAGAACTTGCCACCCAACTGGCACAACTCCGCCGGCAAGGTCAAGAACTGCGCGCGCAACTCGCGGCGGCGCGCCGCGCGCGCACCCAACTCGAACAAACCCACGCCACCCACACGCGCGAACTCGCCGTTCTTGAAGAACGCTTGCGCTTGATCACACAACAACGTGATGAAGCCCTCGCGGAAATCGCATCGCTCAACGAATCGAAACGCGCGCAAGAACAACGGCTGGCACAAGCCACCCAGTTGCGCGAATCGAAAGAACAAGAACGCAACATCATCGCGGAACGTCTGAGCACAGCGGAAAAAGAATTGAGCCTACTCGAACATCGCGCCAAAAATGTTGAAACATTACTGCATGAAAGTCAGCCGGAAATTCAAGCGCTGGCAAAAAAACTTGCCGCCCTCAAATCGAAATTGGGCGTGTACGAAGAAGGGTTGCGCGATGCCGCTGCGTTGAGCATTCAAGCCGATCAACTCACGTCGTTCGAGATGAAACGCACCGAAGCAGAACAGGCGGTGGACACCGCGCGCGCCGCGCTCACCGAGTTGCGCGCCACCCTCACCATCGCGGAACGCGAAGTTGCCAGCGCACGCGCCGATGAACAAGCGGCGCGCGCGGCACTCGCGCAATGGGAGGCTCAAATTGCCGCGCGCACCCAACGCGTGGAATCGCTCACGCGCCAAGTGGAGCAGTTGAATCAACAACGTGAACACCTGCAAGCCCGTGCCGATGAATCGGCTCACGCGCTCGCGCAGAACGACGAAACCACCTTGCCCAGCGAAACGAAACTTGCCGAAGCCGAAAAGGCACAGATCGAATTAGAAGAGCAAGAGTCATTAGAACGCGCTCGCCTCGCCGAGTTTGAGGAAGCACACAATCGTGCGGTGCTGGATGTGGAACGCAGTCGCGCCGAAATTGCCCGGCTAGAAACTGAAATCGAAGATGACCTTGCCGCCGGCAGAATCGTGTCCGAAATCAAACTCAGCGAAGAAACGAACGGGACGGCTCGTGAAACGGCGATTGTGTTCGATCAGGAATTACCCACGCAATTGAAATTGCAGATGGGCGATGAAGTGATCGCCTTGCCGGTCGTAACGGGTATGCCCGAAGGATTGGAAAAAGAAATTCGCCGTTTACGCAATCAGTTGAAATATATGGGCGCGGTGAATCCCAATGCCCCGCAAGAGTACGATGAATTGAAAGCGCGCCACACGTTTCTGATCCAGCAAGCCGCCGATGCTCAACACGCTATCGAAAAATTGAATGTCGCCATTGCAGAACTCGATCAAATTATGCGCGAGAAATTTCAAGCGACGTTCAAAGCGGTCAATGCCGAGTTCACCAAATTTTTTGCGCTTCTCTTCGACGGCGGCACGGCGCGGCTTGAATTGACGAATCCCGACGATATTACGCAAACGGGGATTGACGTGATCGCGCGACCACCGGGCAAACGCTCTGCGCATCTGGCAATGCTCTCCGGCGGCGAACGCGCGTTGACGGCAACCGCGTTGTTGTTCGCGATTCTCAAAGTTTCGCCCACCCCATTCTGCGTGTTGGACGAAGTGGATGCCGCGCTCGACGAAGCGAACGTGGCGCGTTTCCGCGATGCGTTACGCACGTTGACCACGAACACGCAGTTCATCGTCATCACGCACAATCGCACAACGATGGAAAGCGCGGATGCCGTTTATGGCATCACGATGAGTGAAGACGGCATATCGCAGGCGATCTCGTTGCGGTTGGAAAGCGAAAAGGCGCAGGCAGCGGGAGTCAAGTAGATTGCACGATCTCATTGGTCTCGGCGTGTCCACGGTTGACCTCGTCGCGCGCGTTGACCATTTGCCGGCGCAAGAAGAGGTACAGCGCGCTATCGAAATGGTGGTGCAAGGCGGTGGACCGATTGCCACAGCTATGGTCGCCGCCGCGCGGTTGGGCGCGCGTGTAGCCATGCTGGATTCAATTGGCGATGATTGGCGCGGCAAGTTGATTCTGCATGAGTTCGCGCACGAAAATGTTTTTACTGGCTATCTGCGCGTGCATCCTAACCATACCTCGTCAACCGCGTGCATCCTCGTCAATCAAGCCGATGGAGCGCGCGCGATTGTGTACGCCCCGGGGACCGCGCCGGAATTAACACCAGCAGATTTGCCCCGCGCCGCGATCGAACAAGCCAAGGTCTTGCACGTGAACGGACGCCATTGGGACGCGTGCTTGCAAGCAATCGAGTGGGCACGCACGGCAAAGGTCCAAGTGTCGTTCGATGGTGGCGCGCAGCGTTATCGGCCGGCCATCCGCGAACTTGTCCCACTTGCCGATGTCTGCATCGTCGCGCATGAATTTGCGACGCAATACACCGGCGAAACCGATGTGCGCAAATCCGCCGAAGCATTACTCACGGTGGGTCCCTCGCTGGTCGTCATTACCGGCGGAAGCGAAGGGAGTTGGATCAGCACGCGCGAGGGGAGATTTTTTCATCAGCCGGCGTTTCGCTTTCCCAAGACAATTGACACCACCGGTTGTGGTGATAGTTATCACGGTGCATTCTTGTTTGGTTTGCTTCAAGAATGGAGTTTGGAAAAGACAGCACGTTGGGCAAGCGCCGTTGCCGCGCTGAACAGTCAAGCACTAGGCGGGCGCAGCGGTTTGCCGACGTTTGAACAGGTAGAAAATTTTTTGGAACAAAGAGACTTGTAATGCTTCCTTTGCCTTCGTTTGTCCTCATCCTCTTGGGTTTGATTGCGCTTGCGCTAGGCGCAGAAAGTCTAGTGCGCGGTAGTTCCTCGTTGGCTTTGCGACTTGGCCTTGCCCCGCTAATCGTTGGGCTGACCATTGTCGCACTCGGCACGGGCAGTCCCGAACTTGCTGTCAGTCTGGATGCCGCCATCGCCGGCAACAGCGGGATCGCACTGGGGAACGTCGTCGGCTCAAACATCGCCAACATCGGTTTGATTCTGGGATTGTCCGCACTGATTCATCCGATCCGCATCCACGTGCAAATCATTCGCCGCGAAGTCCCGCTGATGATCGTCGCATCGTTTGGTTTGGTCTCGATTCTATTCGGTGCGGGCGAGATCGATCGTTGGGCTGGCTTGGCGTTATTGCTGGGCAGCGTGGCATATGTGGCGAACACTTACTTGACCGCACGTCAAACTATCCCAGCAACCGTCGAGCAAGAATATGTCGAAGGCATTCCGGGGCAATCCCGGGCGGTTTGGTTTGATGTCGCCATGATCATCCTGGGTCTTGGCTTGCTCATCGTTGGAGCGCGGATGTTGGTGGACGGTGCGATTGCGCTTGCGCAACAACTTGGCGTGAGTCAAACCATCATCGGCTTGAGCGTCGTTGCGCTGGGCACCAGTCTGCCCGAACTTGCGACTTCGATTGTTGCCGCGCTCAAGCGTGAGGGCGATCTGGTCGTGGGCAACATCGTCGGATCGAACATTCTGAATATTCTGTGCATCGTAGGAATTGCCGCCGCTATTCAGCCAAT
This sequence comes from Anaerolineae bacterium, assembly GCA_034433515.1. Classification (GTDB taxonomy): domain Bacteria; phylum Chloroflexota; class Anaerolineae; order UBA4142; family UBA4142; genus DAOTXS01. The sequence continues at coordinate 24,990 of DAOUAL010000053.1, forward strand.
TGCCATATCGTCCTTGCGCTGGCTCGATCTGGGTGCAATGATGTTATTTGCCATTATCCTCTTTCCATTGATCGCCCTCGATTTTGTGCTGGATCGTTGGGAAGGCGCAGCCTTGGTAATCGGTTACGGATTATACATTTTTTCCATGACTCTTTGATGTCCTACTGTATGCATCACTGATTTACCGGCGGAAAAGTCCGGAAGCAACACACAAATAATTTGACGGAGGTTTAGATTGAAACTCGAAGGGGTCTTGCCACCGATTCCCACTCCCTTTGATTCTGATGGCAATCTGTTGCCCGACAAACTCAAAGCGAACATTGCGTTGTGGAACCAAACCGGTTTGCACGGTTA
>DAOUAL010000054.1:0-14787 GCA_034433515.1 Anaerolineae bacterium
TTCCACGCAGGTTCAATCGTCTCCCCGCGCGCCAAACGACGCAAGAATCGGTCAATCTCGTCTTTGTCGAGCGGTTTTTCAAAAACCTGTAGCACCTTGTTCGCGCGAATATCATCCGAACGTTCCAAGAGCCATTCGGGACTGCTCATCACACACACAGGCACATCACTACCGCTAGCGTGTAACTGTCGTATCAAGTCCACGCCGTCGCTGTCGCCCAGATGAATGTCAACGAAAAGGACACCGCACGTGCCTGCGTGAATCTGCGACTCGATCTCGCCGAGCGTTTGTGCCGCCACCGCGCGATAGCCGCGCTGCTGCAACCACCCGACCAAGCCGTTGCGAATATCATTATCATCGTCTATCACGACGATTTGCCCCACGCGCGCGCGTTCATCTGCCGTGAGCGGCGGCAACGCGTCACTCGGCGCGATTGGCGCGCGCGCCTCTGTCTGCGCGGCGAACCTCTCGACGAAGACACGCGTTGCTTGCGCGCGCTGCTCCAAGCGCGCTTTGATGCTCAACGTGAGCCGCTCGCTGTGCGCATCCAATTCGGTGATGATCGCTTCGACTTCATCGCCCAACCACAATAACTCTTCGGGCTTGGACACTTGCCACGTTGCCAACTCATCGCGCGGCACAAAGCCGCTGATGCCTGCCGCGACGCGCACGAACACACCATCGGGACGCAGGGCGCGCACGGTACCGCGCACAACCGCGCCTTCACGAAACCGCCGCGCAAACTCGTGCCAAGGGTTTGGCAAAGTCGCGCGGCGACTCAATTCGATATGCTTGCCCGGTTCGCCGAGTGCGATCACTTTTGCGGTGATCTTGTCGCCCACGCGGACGACGCGCGCGGGGTCAACGTCGGCATCCAAGTCCAATTCACGGCGGCGAATGTACGCGCGCGTCTTGGCGTCCAAACGCACAAAGACGCCGTACGGCAGAACACTTTCGACAATCGCATCAACTTGCTGGTGGAGTTGATATTTGCACATATTCCACGCACGATTATAGGCGATGGCTCGAAATGGCGGGCTGACAATTCGCTTACAGTCGGCTAACGCGCCGGGTGCTGGTGTGAGAATACAATAGCAGGTTGGTGCAAGGCAGATAACCGCAGTATAATTATCACGATTATCGTGGACGATCAACAGAACAGTAGCACCCCACACAAACGTGGCGCGCTTGTTTTGCCACACGCTCCGCACCACATGGAAACACACAGAAAAAATTCTATGGAATTCTGTGTGCTTCTGTGGCAGATTAAAACTCCACGAGTAGATGTGGTGCTACCAAGATCTGGAAGGGATTAGCAAAACGGCGAGGAAAAAGTTGCCGCTAGGAGACCGATGCCGTCGTTCCCGAGCCAAGTATATTGGGGGGACAGATTTTCCCCCATTCTCAAACGACCCAGAAGATAGCATCGTTTCGCTATCTTCTGGGTCGTTTTTTGTTTGCGTTCCGCGTGCGCCTGCCCTCTGTGCATGGGTCTTGCGCAGGTCATTCCATCGTCAAGGAACCATGATGTCACAGAAGCACCACGACGCATCCCACCATTCGCAGCGGCTAACCAACTTGCAATTCTTTTCCATCGCCGAGGTCGCAGCCATCCTCGGCGTCAGCCGCAAACTGGTGCGCCAATGGATTCACCCGGCCGCTTGCCCGTCTTTCGCCTTGGCTCTAGCAGAAAAGCGTACAGACGAGTCGGCGACTCGTCTATCATCGAAACCGCCCAGCGCGTGATCGCTTGCGATGGCAGTGGTTTTAACCACTTGTGAAATGACTGTGCAACAGCTCTGGTCAAATTCTATCCTGCTCAACAATCACGAATAACGCAACACAAATGACCACCACAAACCCACCCACGTTCACCATCCTTAGACGTTATCCGGAATGTTGTGCCTCACGAAACAACAAGGCTGACCATTTTTCCCGGGACATAAATCACTTTGAACGGTGTCTTGCCGGCGAGATGTCTTTGCACATTCTCCGATTTGAGCGCAGCGTCTTTGACTTCGGCTTCGCTGGCGCCCACCGGCAGTTGGATACGGTCGCGCAGTTTACCGTTGATCTGAATTGGAATCGTCATCATCTCGTCTGCCGCCAGGGACGCATCGTAGGGGGGCCATTTTTGTTGGTGAATCGAGTACGGGCGACCCTTGCGTGCCCAGATTTCTTCTGCCATAAACGGTGCGATGGGAGCCAGCATAACCAGCAACGTATCGCGCGCTTCATCGAACGCGGCGGCACTAACCTGATTCTGCAAATCAATGATGGCATTCGTAAACTCCATCATCGAAGAGACGACGGTGTTGAAACGAAAGCCCTCAATGTCTGCCGAAACTTTTTTGATCGCCTTGTGCATCGCGCGGCGTAATGCGCGGTCGGCTTGTTCGGTCGCTGCACTTGGTGCCGGACGATTATTGGGTTGTAATTCCAAATCCCACACACGACGCAACCAGCGCCAAGTGCCGCCCAATCCTTGCGTGCTCCACGGCGTGGCTTGCTCAAAGTCGCTGATGAACATTTCGTACGCACGCAGCGCATCCGCGCCATACTCTTTGACCACCTCGTCCGGCGTGATCACGTTGCCTTTACTCTTGGACATTTTTTCTTTGCCGTCCGGCGCCAGAATCATTCCTTGATTGCGCAGTTGTTTGAACGGCTCAACAAACGGCACATAGCCTAGATCGTACAAAACTTTGGTCCAGAATCGCGCATAAAGCAAGTGCATCACGGCGTGTTCTGCGCCGCCAACATACGTATCCACCGGCAACCAGTACGACACTTGTTTTTGGGAAAACGGTTCTTGATCGTTATGCGGATCGGCAAAACGCATAAAGTACCACGATGAGCACGCGAATGTTCCCATCGTATCGGTCTCGCGTTTGCCCGGCGTACCATCGGGCAAGGTCACGTTGACGAATTTGGGAATCGTTGCCAAGGGCGATTCGCCGGTCGCGGTGGGTTCGTACGATTCCACGTCCGGCAATTTCACCGGCAAATCTTTTTCGTCCACCGGGACTTCGCCTTGATCGGTGTGAATGATGGGAATGGGTGTGCCCCAGTAGCGTTGCCGGCTGATGCCCCAATCGCGCAATTTGTAATTGACGCGTCGCTTGCCTTTGCCGGTTTTCTCCAACCACTCGGTTACGCGTTTCACCGCCACATCGCCCGGTGTCCCGGTAAACTCGTTCGAGTTAATCATCGTACCGTACTCGGCGTGGAACAAGGCATCGCGATAAAACTCGACGGCATACAACATTTCCATCACCGTACGTTTGTGACGCACATTTGGCTCTAGTTCGTGGCAACGTGCCAAGATTTTCTTTTCGCTCTCAATGCCGCCAAAAGTCCAAATATCGCCTTTGCCAAAGATGAACAGCCAGCGTGCCCCAACGATTTCGTTCCACTTGCCGGGCACCACAAACTCTTGCGCCATTTCGATATAACGATCCAACTTGTTCGCTGGAATCGTGATGTATAACGATCCTTGCTTTTCCTCGAACGGGATGTTCTCGGCGCGCAAGGCATCGGCAAAGCCGTCACGCATCGTGCCGCCTAACGCAAACGATTTTGCCAAACCATCGGTTCGCTCGATCACCGGCAAAATGGGCAAACCAAATTTCAGCGCGAATTGAAAATCGCGTTCGTCGTGTGCCGGGACTGCCATAATCGCGCCCGTGCCGTACCCCATCATCACATAATCGGCGACCCAGATCGGAATCTTTTCTCCGTTCACCGGGTTGATCGCATTTGTGCCAATGAACACGCCGGTTTTTTCTTTTTCGATGGCAGTGCGATCTGCTTCGGTCTTGCGCATCGCTTCTTTGATGTACGCTTCGACCTCCGCCTTGCGCTCTGGGGTGGTCAACTTTTCGACGAGTGGATGTTCCGGGGCTAGCACCATAAACGTCGCACCCCACAACGTGTCGGGGCGCGTGGTGAACACCGTAATCGAGTGCGCAGACCCATCCACTCCAAAATGGACTTCGGCGCCTTCGCTCCGCCCGATCCAATTGCGTTGCATCAACTTGATATGTTCGGGCCAATCAATCGTGTCCAGGTCCGCCAGCAAGCGATCAGCGTACTCGGTGATGCGAAAGAACCATTGATTTAACATTCGCTTTTCGACCGGCGTGCCGCAACGCCAACACGCTCCGTCTTTGACTTCTTCATTGGCGATCACGGTCTTGTCTTGCGGGCACCAGTTCAGCCACGCCGGCTTGCGATACGCCAAGCGCAAGTTGCTCAAGTATTCACGCCGCGCCTTGAGGTCCATCGTGTTCCATTGCTCGGCCGTCAAGGGTTCTGCCCAATCAATGTCGCGCGTACCTTGTTCTGCCAATTCCTTTTCCAAGTCGGCGATAGGGCGTGCGCGATTCACACGCCGATCGTACCACGATTTGTACAGTTGCAAGAAAATCCATTGCGTCCAGCGATAATATTCCGGCGTGGATGAGTTGATCTCCCGGCTCCAATCGAACGAGATGCCAATAAGCGCAAACTGACGTTTATAGTTCGCCGCATATTGCGCGATCAGTTTTGCCGGGTTGGTTTTCATTTTGATCGCGGCATTTTCTGCCGGCAGACCAAATGCATCCCAACCCATCGGATGCAAAACATTGTACCCCTTCATCCGATAATACCGCGCCAAAACATCGGTGGGCACATAGTTGCGACAGTGCCCCACACTCAAGCCATCCCCGGATGGATACGGAAAGAAATCCAAGATGTACGCTTTGGGACGTTCGTCCGCTGGCGCCGTTTTGTACAGTTCATCCGCTTGCCATTTCTCAAACCACTTGCTTTCAAACTCTTGCGGCACATATTTTTCCGATTTGGAAAAGGGCCCCCCCAAAGATTGGGGCATTCGATGATTGGGTGATTGGGTTTGGCGGACAACTTTTTTCTTGGCTGCAATTTTCGATTTCGTTGCTTTGGTGGTTTTCGCTCTTGTCGTTTTTGATTTCGTTTTTTTCGTTGGCATATTCACCTCTTCATTCCTTCAAAAATTCGCTCACGACCCGATTCCACTCACGTGAATGCGACATTTGCGACCAATGGCGATTGTTGGGATCGGCATCGGCATCGCGTTCAGTGCGCTTCAAGATGCGCACGCGCGCGCCTTTGATTCCCTCCGCCAAAACTTGCGCACCGATGACCGGAATCACAGCATCGTCCTCATCCCAGACGATTAGCGTGGGACGTTTGATTCGGCGTAAGCGTGCCAGCCCTTCTTCACTCGTTGGATAATTGCTATCCACGAACACGAGTTTGTGAACACGCTGCGGCGCTGTCGTGGCGATGATTTGCGCAATGCCGCCACCCCACGATAAGCCGATAAAGTTGGCGCGCGTGATTTGTTCGGCGTCGAGCAATTCGAGCAATGCCTGTGCTTCGCCGCGCGCGTCCAGCGGTGTTGCCGGCTTGTCCGATTCACCGTAACCAAGCAGATCGAGCGCATAGACGCGCACCACTTGAGCGAGCACGTCAATGTTCTTTTCCCACGTGCGCCACGAATTCAATTCGACACTGCGCCCATGCAAGAGCAAGGTCGGGATGCCAGTGCCGGCAATCTTGGCGTGCAAGGTGCCGGACGGCGTCGAAATGAATTTAGATTCCATCGCGCCTTGACCATCACCGCCAAAATGCGTCGCCGGAAAAAATCCGTGCATCACGCGCTTTGGCATCGCAACACGCCACCATCGGTGGCAAACGATCTAAATCAAACCAACCGATCTCGAGCACTTCGGATTCTTGCGCGCGCAATTCGCCGCCAAGAACTTGACACTCGAAAAATGAAATGAACAATTGCGATGCATCGCCGTTCGGATACACACGATCAAACGCCGGCGACGTGTACACGCCGATCAATCGCTTGACCTCAACATCGAGTCCGACTTCTTCGCGGAACTCGCGGATCACGGCATCGGTTGCCGATTCGCCGAGGTCCACCAAGCCGCCGGGAAAACCCCACAACCCATTATCGCGCCGGCGTTGCAACAACACACGTCCATTCGCATCGCGAATCATTCCCGCCGCGCCGGGCAGAATCGCTTTGTGAGGTCCGATGAATTGGCGCAGATAGGTTACATAGTTTTGTGTCGCCGTGTGAGTTTCCGGCGCATCGAAGAACGCGTTGCCATCGCCTTGTTCAAGCGCTTGGATCGTGGCAAGCGCATTGCGGGTCAGCGGCGGCAAGTGATCGAAATCAAACCAACCCAGGTCCACCACCTCATCGCCATCCGATTGCAACTTGCCACCCACCACACGACACTCGAATGTCACCACGAACGGCTGGGCTTGATCGCCGTTGGGAAAGGTTACCTCAAAACGTGGCGAGGTACGGATGCCGAGCAAACGAATAGGCACAACATCGAGACCAACTTCTTCGCGTACCTCGCGCACGATGGTCTGTTCAATCGTTTCGCCCAATTCTTGCACGCCGCCGGGAAATCCCCACGCTCCAAAATCGTGTCGTTTGATCAACAGCACACGCTGCTGCTCATCGCGAATGACCGCCACCGCACCCGTTGAAATGATTTTGCGACTGCCCACGTACTGACGCAACCAGGCAAGATAAAGTGGCAAAGTCATTTGGACGACACAGCCAGTTGCATTTCGATTTTGGTGACGGGCACTTGATTCACGTACGTGAGCCAACCATAGCGATCTGCCACACGACCTTGCACAATCGCAAAGAATTCGTCTTGGACTTGTTTGGTGATGGGACCCCGCGTACCGTTGCCAATCGTTACACGATCAATCGAACGAATCGGGGTGATTTCGGCAGCGGTGCCGGTGAAAAAGATTTCATCGGCGATGTAGAGCATTTCGCGCGGAATGTTTTGCTCGACTACCGTGTACCCCAGATCGCGCAAGATTGTGAGCGCGGCGGTGCGCGTGATGCCGCGCAAAATGGATGCGCTAATTGGCGGGGTATAGACCACACCGTTCAGAACGACTATGATATTTTCGCCGCTTCCCTCACTGACGTAACCGTTGATGTCCAGCGCGATCCCTTCCGTGTAGCCGTGATCATTGGCTTCCATCGCGACGAACGATGAGTTGACGTACTGCCCACCCACCTTGCCCATCGCCGGAAACGTATCGGGTGCCATCCGGCGCCACGAACTCACGCCAACATCCACGCCTTGTTCCAAGGCTTGGGCACCTAGGTACGCCCCCCACGGAAACGCAAAGACGGCCACTTGGACGGGATATTGGCGCGGATCGAGCGAAAAGCCACCAAAGCCGCGAAACACAATCGGTCGAATGTAGCACGAGTCGAGTTGATTGACGCGCACCGTTTCGATGATCACGCTGCGGAGTTCGGCGCGATCGTACGGGATCGGCATTTTGAGCATCTTGGCAGAGCCAAAGAGCCGATCCACGTGCGGATCGAGGCAAAAGATCGCGGGACCTTGGGGCGTGGCGTAGGCACGCAAGCCCTCAAACACGCTTGACCCATAATGCAGAGCGTGCGTACCCACATGGACGGTTGCCTCATCCCAGGGGACGAACTTGCCGTCGAACCAAATAAATTTTGATTTAGGAAATGATGCCATAGCGCACCTCCCGAAAGATTTTTGCTCAACGTTGAGATGCGCGAGCGACACTGCTCATCGCCGGTGAACAAAAAATCCTCCATCCTCACAGGGACGAAGGATCCACTCCGCGGTACCACCCTAATTAGTTCGTTAGTATGGTCGTTGAATCGTTGGGTGAATAATTAACCCGTCAACCAATGATGCAACGAACCAACTCAGCCACTCTCTTGAACGCTTAACGCGCGTAACTCGGCGACGGCTACTGGATTCACTGTCGCGGCTCCCGGGCGAGTTCGGTCTTGCTGGCGTTCCTCAGGGACACCGAGGTTGGGCTTGCACCCTTTCTTTCCCAACTCGCTATGAGGATGACCTACTACTCCCGCTCAACGCCTTTTGAGTTTCTAGTTAATAGACAAGTTTCAGGTTAAGAACCTTGAACTTGCAACCTGACACGTGATTGATGGAGCTGATGGGATTCGAACCCACTACCTCTTCAATGCCATTGAAGCGCTCTCCCAATTGAGCTACAGCCCCGCGATAGCAGTGGACAGTGGTTAGTGGAGACGAAGGGACTCGAACCCTCTACCTCTTCAGTGCGATTGAAGCGCTCTCCCAGCTGAGCTACGTCCCCAAACTTGTGCTAAGAGTATATGCGATTAGAAGATGCTTGTCAAATTAATGGCTGGTAATTCTCAGGGCTGTTGCAAACTCGGATCGGGCGACTGAAGTCGCAGCCTCCGCAGGCTGGATTCTAGCCGACGCAGGTCGGCTTCGGGTAGGGGTCGCAAGCGTTCACGCCGAAGAGTGTACAGACAAGTCGCCGACTCGTCTATCACCGAAATCGAAAGGGCGTGAACGCTTGCGATTGCAGTGGTTTGAACCGCCTGTCGAGGGACTTGGCAACAGCCCTGTGGTAATTCTGCACAACTTGGCGCAACCATCGGGAACACGGGGGCAAAGTAAATTCTCTGAAAAATCGGTAATGCCCCAAACCGCGCAAGCCATGTACACCAAGAGGAACGATTTGCCAGAATTGCCTTTTAGCCCGATAATAGAGAAAAATGCTGAGCCTCGCTTTCGCACCCTCGCCTGACCAATAAGAAGGGGCGTATATTGAACGGCTGAACTAGCCACGTGGTCTATTTGACAGCGCCGGTGCGAAATCTAGTAGTGCACCAACATGAAAGTGCGTGGTGAAAACTCGATTTTTAGCCACGTCTGTCAACGTCTTCCCATCAGTCTGGTATGCAACTATTTCATGTTGTTGCACCAGGCTGAGATTGCAGAATGCCACACCGCTTTGCTGTTTTGCTCACCTTGTTCATCGTGCTGGCTATCAGTGTCCATCTGCGATGGTGGGTCGCGTTGGATTGGAGTGTCTTGTATGTGCTCCAAGCCACCCTATCGCGCGCGGTGGATATTCCTTTTTCCCTTTTGAGTTTGCTCGGCTCTGCCGAAATTACCAGTGTGATTTTGCTCGCCATCGTTTGGGGCGCACGCGCAGAACAACGCGTGTCGCTCCTGATCGCCTTTGCGCTCGTTGCGGTGTTCGAAGTGGGCGGCAAATTACTCGTTGCACAACTGGAAACGCCAGACGAATTACTGCGCTATGCGTTTCGCATGGGGATGCCCAGCGGCAAGATCAGTACCGGCTTTTCGTTCCCGTCCGGGCATATGGCGCGCACCACGTTTATCGCGATCATCTTGAGGCAAATGATCGCAACGAGTCGGTGGAATGCAGTATCGCGGAAACTTGGTTATGCAACCTTGATCATCATCGCTGGGCTCATGTTCATCAGTCGTATCTATCTCGCGGATCACTGGTTCACCGATGTGCTGGGCGGCACGTTGTTAGGCAGCGCGTGGGCAATGTGGGCTTGGCAATTTCGTCAGCGCATGGATCGGTATTAAACGAGATTGGTTGAAATAACGGATCACATCCGCAACTTGGGAGGATCAAATGGCTTTTTATCGAGGGGGTCGCAGACAAGAAATGCCGACGGTGGATTGGGACGAAATATTTCGTCGCCAGCCGCCAAACTTGACGCGACCGATCTTGTACATCGGTGGATTTCTGCTACTCTGGATTTTGTTTTCGATTGTGCCACGCTTGTACACCGATTATCGTTGGTTTGAAGAAGTGGGCTACACGTCCGTATTCACCACAACATGGAGCGCGCGGCTAGCCATCTTTTTCGGCGCGGCAAGTCTGTTCTTTGTGTTCTACGTCATCAACATTGCGATGGCGCGCCGACTCACTCCGCGCGTAACCGACGAATCATCACGTTGGGCGCAACTTGCCGCCTTCGCCGGGCGCTCGGTCAATTTTTTGCTGATCACCGGCGGACTCGTATTGGCAATCATCGTGGGGGTGATCACCCAAGGTGAATGGTTGACCTTGTTGCGTTACCTCAACGCCGCACCGTTCGGCGTTACCGAACCGATCTTTGGTCAAGAGGTTGCCTTTTATGTGTTCACCCTGCCGGTGTACAAATTCATCGTGAGTTGGGGCGGTGGTGCAATCGTGCTGACGATGCTCGCCACTGGCGCGACCTATTTGATGGGGTTGGGACGCATCGTTTGGACGAACGCGGTCAAGGCACACCTATCCTTCCTCGGTTTTCTCTTTCTCCTCATCAATGCGTGGAGTTATCAACTCGACAAGTACGAGTTGATGTACTCACCGCGCGGTGTCGTGTTCGGCATCGGTTATACCGAAGCCACCGCGCAAACGATGGCATACAATATCCTGTCCATCTTGGCGCTTGCGCTGGCGATCTTGCTCTTGGTCAATGTCTTTATGCGCGCACTCAAAGCCATCGGCATTGCGGTGGCGTTGTGGATCGCCGCAGCGATTGTGCTGAGTGAAATTTATCCGGGCTTGGTGCAAAACTTTGAAGTGCGCCCGAACGAATTTGCCAAAGAAGAACCCTACCTGCAACAAAACATTGCGCTCACGCGCAAAGCCTACGCGCTCGACACAATTCAAGACAGCCCTTATCCAGCAGAAGACGCCCCCACTCCCGCCGACATTCAACGCAATGCAGATGTCATCAACAACATTCGCCTATCCGATTATCGCCCGCTCTTGCAAACCTACAATCAAATTCAGACCATTCGAACGTATTACGATTTCTTTGATGTTGATGTGGATCGGTACACCATCAACGGCAAGTATCGCCAGGTGATGCTGAGCGCACGCGAACTGGCAACGAACAAGTTGCCGGAAAAAGCGCAGACGTGGGTCAATCGGCATTTGGTGTACACGCATGGACACGGCATCGCCCTTTCGCCGGTCAACGAATTTACGCCGGATGGTTTGCCCAGTTTGCTCATCAAGGATATTCCAGCCATCGGCGTCATTCCCATCATTCGGCCGGAAATCTATTTTGGTGAACAAACCGCCAGTTACGTTTTCGTCAAGACCAAAGAACAAGAATTCGATTATCCCAAAGGTGACGAGAATGTTTTTACCACCTACGCCGGCACCGGCGGCGTGTCGGTGGGATCGTTCTGGGATCGTTGGATGTTTGCGTTGCGCTTTGGCGATCTGAACATTCTGTTGACCGATGCGTTGACCAGCGAAAGCCGGGTCTTGTTCAATCGCAAGATTCAAACACGCGTGAATGTCATCGCGCCATGGTTGTGGCTCGATGCGGACCCCTATCCGGTCATCGCTGATGGAAAAATTTTCTGGATTCAGGACGCCTACACCTACACCGATCGTTATCCGTATAGCGAACCAGCGCAAAACGGGATCAACTATATTCGCAATTCCGTCAAGATCGTGATTGATGCGTATAACGGCACCACCACGTTCTACGCGATGGAACCGGACGAACCGCTGCTCAAGGCGTATCGCGGAATATTCCCGGCACTGTTCAAACCGATCGAGCAAATGCCGGCAGAATTGCGCGCGCACTTGCGCTACCCCGAAGGATTATTCCGCATTCAAGCCGAGTTGTATCGCACCTACCATATGCAAGACCCGCTGGTCTTTTACAACAAGGAAGATCTGTGGGCGATTCCCAATGAATCGGCGGATGGTCAGCCCAACGAGATGGAACCCTACTTTGTGATCCTGCGTCTGCCCGGCGAAGCGAAAGAAGAATTCATGCTGATGCAACCCTTTACGCCAGCGAAACGACAAAATATGGTCGCGTGGATGGCAGCCAAGGCAGACGACCCGGACTATGGCAAACGGTTGGTGTATCGTTTTCCCAAAGACAAATTGGTTTACGGACCCGAACAGATTCACGCGCGTCTGAATCAAGACCCCATCATTTCACCGCAACTCACGTTGCTCAATCAACGCGGCAGCCGCATCTTGTGGGGCAACTTGCTGGTGATTCCGGTAGAAAAATCCTTGCTGTATATTCAACCGATGTATCTGCTCGCCGAGCAGTCCCAGATTCCGCAATTGAAAAAAGTTGTGGTAGCAACGAGCACCTCGATCGTCATGGACGATTCGCTTGGCGCGGCGCTCACGCGCGTGTTTGGGACGAGCCCGACATTGGGCACAACCTCGCCCACACAACCCACCGCGCCCACCACCACGCTGAACGATCTCATCAAGAAAGCCAATGATCATTACAATCGCGCGCAAGAGGCATTGAAGAGTGCCGATTGGACAACCTACGGCACAGAGATGAAAGCGTTGCAAGAGTTGTTGACCCAGATGTTACAGTTGACCGGGCAGAAATAGAAAAGGGGCGAGGTAACCTCGCCCCTCCACGATTCCAGGTCTGCGTTTCGTTTTTAGACCGGCTTGAAGTATGCAATGTCTTTGATCGAGCCGACACGTTCGTTCGCCGGTTTCAGCACCACTTGGACTCTCATCCCTGCGCTCAGTTTCGTTGTCACTTCGCCAAGGTAATGCATCGTTACACTGGATGCCCCATCCAGTCGCACCAAGCCAACCCACTGCGGCGTCTCCAAACGGTTACCGTCGAGATCAACATAGACCGCGCTAAAGGAGAGCAACTCACCTTCGGGTCCCACTTGCACCCACGTCGAATCATCGAGGTGTGTTGCATCGCGTTCGCAGTAGATACGCGCCGGCACATAGACATAGCCGCATTGGGGACATTTCGTTCCGAACAACTTGCCTTCGTTCTTGAGCGCGAGCAAGAATTTTTCCCCAGCAATACCCGCTGTATAACGATGATAGACCGGCAAATCGCCGCGCCAGACACGCGCCTCGGTTGGGTGTTCAAGATTATGCAAGAGACTCATTCATTCCTCCATTTCAAAATGAGCCAATTGTCCAATCCTGGCACTGGCGTATCCGCCAGGGCAAGTGTGTACCAATGAGCCAAATTGCTTTGCACTTTTTGGTTCATTGGTTGATTGGCTCATTGGTTCATTAGATAGGTTTAAAGTACGCAATGTCCGTAATGCTCCCGGTGCGTTCCGCTTCCGGTTTCCACACCGCCTTGACTTTCATTCCGACCTTAACCGCTTTGGGGTCCACCTCGCCCAATTTGTGCAAGATGCCCATCCCTTTGGAGGCACCGTCAAGGTCAATCACCGCCGGGATTTCCGGTTCTTTCAAGCGCACCATATCCCAGCGCACATAGCACAACGAAAAGGTCTTGACCACGCCGGTATCTTGGACGTATGCCCATTCATCCGTGGGACGGAAGCATTGCTCGCAGAACATGCGCGGGGGCACCATCAAGCGTTTACATTTGAAACAACGCCGACCAATCAAGCGACCTTGTTTCAACTCGGCAAGGTATCTGCCGATAGCAACACCGGTGTCCCATGCGTACTCTGCTTTGACGTGCCACGTCTCGAACAACACTTGCTTTTTTTCGAACGCTTGCTCGCTCAAACCTTTGGTTGGATAAACTAAATGTTCCATAGTTTTTTCTCCGTCACGCATCACGTATTACGTTTCACTCTTGACGTTTGACTCTTTACGTCTTACGTGTTGCGTGTTCCGTTTTATTTCCCCATCACTACCACCGTGCCCACTTGCATCAAATCGCCCCACGCTTGCGCCACACCGCGCCGCGGATCGCCGGGGACTTGGCGTTTGCCGGCTTCGCCGCGCAATTGCCAGAACAACTCGGCGATCTTCATCAAGCCCGCCGCCGCAATTGGATTGCCAACGCCCAGCAAGCCGCCCGAGGGACACACCGGCAAATCGCCGGTGCGTTGCGTGATACCGAGCGCGGTCGCTTCCGGGGCTTTGCCTTTATCGAACAACATCAGCCCTTCGAGGTGATGCAGCTCCTTGTAATCGAACGGATCGTACGGTTCAGCGATGTGAATCTCCTTGCGCGGTTCTTTGATACCTGCCATCTTGTACGCCATTCGCGCCGCTTCTTCGACGTACGTGGGGTACGACAAATCACGATTCGTCCAGTACGCCGTGTCGAGGCACCAGCCCACCCCTTCGATCCAAACCGGTTTCGGCGTCACGCGCCGCGCAACTGGTTCCGCCGCGAGCACCACCGCGACCGCGCCATCGGTTACCGGCGAAACATCAAGACGTTGGACGGGCCACGCCATCACCTCGGAATTCAAAACATCTTGCACCGTGATGTTGGGATCGCCGAGCAACGATGCCGGGTGATCGGCGGCATTGCGTTTGTTCTTGACCGAGACAAGCGCAATGTCTTCTTTCTTCAACCCGTACCGATTCATATACGCATTCATCTCGATCGCAAAAATCCAAAGCAAGTTTGGACCGAGCGCACGTTCGGTGAAATTATCGAAAATCGAATTGAACGCGGCTTGCGGATGCGGTTGCGTGGGTGACATTCTTTCTTCGCACACGACCAAGCACGTATCGAACAAGCCGGACGCGACGTGGTACCAGCCTTGCGCTGGCGCAAACACGCCGGTGCCGCCGCCGACGTAACCGCGCATATACGGCTTGCCCCACGCGCCCGCGCCATCGGACAGCCATTCCGATTTCATATGCACGCCGTCGAACGCATCCGGCGCGGTGCCCATCACAACCGAATCTATCTGATCCAGAGTCATCTCGCATGATTCGAGCGCCTTGCTCACGGCTTCCCACGCGAGTTCGCGCCCGGTTTCTTGCGAGCGGCGTACAAATTTAGTCATTCCCGCGCCGACTACGGCTACTCTTCGCATTCCCATAATTTATCCTCCAAATTCCCAGTGTTCAGTATTCGGTGGTCAGTGTTCAGTCTGAATACTGAATACTGATTACTGATTACTGTTCAAAGTCCTAGTTACTCAGAATCACTGCCGC
>DAOUAL010000055.1:0-87578 GCA_034433515.1 Anaerolineae bacterium
TCAATCCATTCGCCCACGCGGCGTTTTTGCGTTTGGGTCAAGCGTGGCGGGCGCCCACCGGCAGGTGGATACCCGAGACTGTCCAGCCCTTCCAACAGCAATGCATAAAGCCAGACATAGAAACACGCCACGCTGAATCCCCACCGTGCACTGAGCTCAGAAACCAAAGTGTGTTGAACGAAATGTTCCCGCAGAGCACTGATCCGTCACACCAGTTGAAGCTCCCATACAGGAATACATCCGTTTCCCCTTTTATGCAAGTAGTGCACCAACATGAAAGTGCGTAGTAGAAACTCGATTTTTAGCTACGTCTGTCAACACCTTCCCCTCAGTCTGGTATGCAACTAGTTCATGTTGTTGCACTAGTTTCGAATTGTTTGCAGGAGGAGGGCGGTCTGGAAGGAAAGGGTCTAGGCAAGTAGGCGGGTCGCGACCCGCGCGACCAAGCCAGACAGCGACCGTGACCCCGGTGGCTCAATCTTGAAGACCGTCGCCAAGACGCTCAAGGCACTTTCAAGGCGGCGCCGCAAGCGCGCTACCAAGCGAGCCAAGGCTTTCGGCCAGGGCGCACGGGGATGGGTACGTTGCGGTGGCGCACGCGCGGCTGCGCCCATATGTGCAGACGGGAGGGAGCGCTGTCAATCAAGCGCACATCATCCTCGGGTTCAATCAGTTGGTCACTCCATTGGCGGCGGAGGGCTTCGATGACGGTACTCAAGGCACACCGCCGATTGAAGCGGCTGTTAGATAATAAACGTGGGAAAAGCGCAGGGTCATGTTGGCGCACAAACGAAGTCAATTCCTCGTTGCCGTGGAAAAAGGTGTCGCCAATGAGACTGAGCGTGATGACCTCACGGTCGCTAAAATGAGGCGCCTCGCCCCGTTGCCGCAGACGGCGCTGCCCATACAGGGCTTGATAGCTATCGTCTACCAAAACGAACCACACCGTGAAAATATCGTTCCCGTCGCCTTCCGTGATCTAATCGGTGAGGCCGCGCCTGGTACACCTCCGGGAGAAATTGGGGTCTTCACAGTGTATGATATCGTGCAATCCCTAGTTTTGACATTTCTGGTGAACGACGATAAAATCGCCCACAACAATGGAATACGGGGCGATGGCGAAATGGCAGCCGCGGCGGACTTAAAATCCGCTGGAGTAAATCCTCCGTGTGGGTTCGACTCCCTCTCGCCCCATGAAAACCAAGACCTTCGAGATTCTCTCACGCTCGAAGGTCTTGGTTTACTGACAACGAGTACCTATCCAATGAAATCGTTGCACAAAAAGCCAAGATTTTTTCAGCCACGAAGGGCACCAAGGTCACGAAGGAAGACCAGAGAAATCTTCGTGTACCTTCGTGTCCTTCGTGGATCACTCCCGGTGTGGTTTCGGCGCGTCCGAGTTAGGGTTTATGTTTTTGCAATTCGGCACGTAACGCCTCAATCGCTTTTTGGGTGGCGATTTCCGGGTTACGAACCCAATGGGTGGGATCAATCCGGTTGGTTCCTTCCGGCAACTGCATCTTGAGCAGACTCACATACTCGGCGCTCGCAAACGAAATTTCAATCGTGTTGCCACTTGCCAGCGACATTGAGAACGTGGGCGCCTTGACCGTCTGCTTGTGTAACCAACTCATATTTACCTGCCGATACTCTTCGCGCACACTCAATTCCACGACATCCTTGTAGTACATCTCGGCAGTGTGTTCACCATAAATCTTGCCGGTGATGAAATCGAAAAAGCATCCATAGTTCCCTAGCCGATCCTTCCCTAGGACAATAAACTCAACCGAGTACACCCCATAGAAATCTTCAAAACGATCGCCTGGCAAAAAGGCAAACCGCGCCGCTTTAACATGCTTGAGGAGATCAACCTCCTCCTTGTCCAAGAAAGGGCGCGGCACCAGATCGCGGTGTTGCAACTGGGCGGGACCCAAGATGCACAATGGATTGTCCGCCTTGTCTGGTTTCACTGCGCTGGTGTCAATCCCCGTTTGTTTGATGGCGTACTGGGCAAGCCAATCAAGGTCCTCTTGTAACCACCGATGCACTTGCTCGTCGTCCGGCGGGTCTGGAATCTTGCTCCGCAATGCCTTGACCGATTTCTGTAACTCGTCAATCATTTCTTGATAGAGTATCTGAATCCGATGGCGGGTACGCCAATACAGTACACCAATCACGATCAACAGAGCCACACCCAAGGCACTGACCACAGGACCGAGAAACCCAAGTGTCTGATCCTTCTGCGCGGCTAGAAAGAAAGTCATTCCCAAACCGGCGAGGACAGGGATAAGTGCCAAGCGCAACATTCCAAACGCGCGCGCCGTGTTCTCCGCCAATTCGATTTCGCGTTGCTGGGTCAGCCGCGCCATCTCGCGCATTTGGGGTTTGCCCACATCGTTGGGATTCAAGCGAAAAAAATAATCCCAGATGTGAATCCGTTTGGCGTGGCGAGGATTTTCGTTTGCCCGCCGAACCACTTCATCGCGGTCTTGGCGCGAAGGCATATACGGTATTTCGGTGAGATAATCCCAAATATCGCGCGAGAATTCTCGCATCGGCATCACATCCTCTTGGTGTTGATCTGCGTCAAGCCGCGCTTCAAGTACTGCCCTTGCCCACGTTTGCCCAGAAATTGATCATCCTTGAAAATCACGCGCCCACGCGCCATCACGAGCGAAGGGGAACCCTCAATCGTCATCCCCTCGTACGGGTTGTAATCTACCCGCGTAAATTGCGTTGCCGCGCTGATGGTGTACGGGCGATGCGGATGCCACAACACAATATCGGCATCGCTCCCCACCGCCAGCGTTCCTTTGCGTGGGAACAAGCCAAACAATTTTGCCGGCGCGGTGCTGGTGATCTGCACAAACCGATTCATACTCCAGCCGCGCTGCACCACGCCACCTTGATACGCAATGTGCATTCGATTTTCGACGCCTGGCACGCCGTTCGGAATCTTGGTAAAATTTCCGCGCCCGAGTTCTTTTTGCTTGAGTGTGAACGGACAATGATCGGTCGCGATGGCTTGCAACGTATCGTCGCCTAGTGCGCGCCAGAGCGGTTCTTGATTCGCGCGTTCACGAATGGGCGGCGAGCAAACAAATTGCGCGCCATCAAAACTGCCATCGGCGTACTGTTCGTACGCCAACGCGAGATACTGCGGACACGTTTCGCCAAAGACCGGGACACCGCGCGCGCGTGCCGCGCGAATCTCTTCCATCGCGTACCGCGACGAGACGTGAACGATATAGAGCGGTACGCCCGCTAGTTCGGCGAGCGCGATGCACCGATGAGTGGCTTCGGCTTCGGTGGCGTGTGGGCGCGCCAGTGGATGATAGTTGGGCGTCGTCTTGCCCTCCGCCAAAAATTTTTGGATGAAATAATCAATCACACTTCCGTTTTCGGCGTGCATCATCATCAACCCGCCGTTCTCGCTGGCACGCCGCATCGCTTTGAAAATGATGCCATCGTCTAATTGCAAACGTTCCGGGTACGCCGTGAACAACTTGAACGAGGTTACGCCTTCACGCACTAACGCGTCCATCTCCGGCAAAAGCGTGTCCGGGAGATTGGCGATGATCATATGCAAGCCGTAATCAATCACCGATTTTTCGGCTTTGGCGAGCCACGCGTCGAGCGCGGCGTGCATCGTGCCGGTGCGCGATTGTGTGGCGAAATCAATAATCGTTGTCGTACCGCCGTGCGCCGCCGCGATGGTGCCGGTTTCAAAATCGTCGGACGAGATGGCGGCGCCCACATCGAGTTCCATATGCGTGTGCACATCAATGCCGCCGGGAATTACGTACTGATCCGTCGCGTCAATCACCTGATCAGCGACGAGGTTCAAATCTTTGCCAATCAACGCGATGGTGCCATCCTCGATAAAAATATCGGCGAGGTAATCATCGGTTGCGGTGATGAGGCGACCATTTTTGATGAGACTTGTCATCCCTCCTCCATTATTTTCTGGACGCGCGCGCAGATTTTTTGTCCGCTTGCATTTTGGCAACGAGACCAAGGACGGTGCCCAGTAAACCGATGAGCGCAACCAGAATCGCGCCGGCATTCCCAGCAATCGAATCCATCACGCGCTCCCAAAGCGAAGGGGGCACGGCTTGGACATCCACTGTGAAAGCCAAATTTTTCAAGACATCGGTGCTGAGTTGTGAATCCACCCCGTTGATCACCGCCGGAATAGACAACTCAATTAAGACATCTTGATGGCCGGGCGCCAGCGGACTAATCACCCAATCCCAGACCACTTCTTTGGTGGGATCCACATTGCGCCGTTGTGGTCCCGTGGGCTTGACATCGAACTTGATTGCGCGCAGTTCAGCAATCATCAATGGATACAAATCAATGTTACCGCCAAATTTGTAAACGAAACTGGGCAAGTCGGGCGTCTTTTTGGCAGGTGCGGCGACCGGCGTCAGCCCGGCAAGTTGCTGTGCCGGCGCAAGTTGCAAACGCACGGTTCGGCTTTCACCCATCAACATCATCTCGGGATAAGCCAGATTGATTTCCCCCAAACCCAGATTCTCGCCCGCCGTTACACGTGCGGTGGTTACCAAACTGCCGTCCGGTTGCTTTTGGGTGCGCGTGTCTTGAACCGCGATGCCCGGTGCAACAGGACGGACCGGCGTGCGGGCTGGAAGAGATGTGGCGGTTGCCTTGGCGGGCACCGTTGCGGTTGGTTGTGCTGTAGGCGCGGCACATGCCACAAGCATCCCAGCGATCATCAAACTCAAAAATAATTTTTTCACGACGACCTTACCTTTCCTCGAGAATTACTCGATGGTGATCAAATCTTTGATTTGATTAAATAGCGCATCGCCAATACCACGTACCTTTTTCAAATCGTCCAATTTTTTGAAATCGCCGTTCTGGGTGCGGTAATCAATGATCCGTTGTGCAAGGGTGGCGCCAACCCCGGGAAGCAGATCCAGTTCGGCGAGCGTAGCCGTGTTGATGTTGATTTTGCCGGCGGGCATGGCGGGGGTGGGTGTGCGCAATGTTGTACTGCGGCTGGAGGTGGGCGGGATTGGCGTCGCTTCACCTTGCACGGGAACGTAAATTTGTTCGCCATCGTTGAGTTTGCGCGCCAAGTTGAGCATACGCGTATCGGCATTTGCCAACACATCCCCCGCCAGTGCAAGGGCGTCTTGCACACGACTCCCCGCCGGGAGCGTATAAACGCCGGGTTTGCTCACCGCGCCACGAACATCCACAACCAGCGTTGCCATCGTGGGAGTGGGTTTGGGCGTAGGCGTGGTGATGACCAGCGCCGAAGGTTCGGGGCGGCGCAGAAAATAAATCGTCCCGGCAAGGACCAGCACAAAGAGGCACAGCATCAAGAGGTAGGGGCGATAGCGCGTCAGCCAATCGTTCATTCGGCATCTCCCAAGATGCAGAATGGATATACGCCAAAATTATACCACAAAATCAAAGGCTCGGGCGGAAGCGAGTACAGACGAGCAAGCGTTCACGCAGATGTACAGACGAGTCGGCGACTCGTCTGTACATCTTGCGATTGCAGTGGTTTGAACCGCCTGTCAAGGGACTGGGCAACAGCCCTGCCTGCAGCCATGGTTGCCTTCAAGTTGTTCCTTCTTCCTCCCTCTGCCTTCTACTTTCAAATAACAACACCGTTGCCGCCATCGCGGCGTTCAACGATTCCGCACCCCTAGCCATCGGGATGCGTACGCGCGCATACGCAACTTGGCGCGCCATTTCGCTTGCGCCTTCCGCTTCGCCGCCAACGATGAGCGCGACCGGGCGCGACCAATCGGCTTGCGTATAAACGATCTCGCCACGCGCATCGGCGAGATAGATGCGCGAGATGGATCGAATCGTCTCCCCAATCACTTGCCACGCGGCAACGCGCAACGGTACCGCGAAATGCGCTCCCATTGCCGCGCGGACGACTTTATCGTTGTACGGATCGGCCGTCCCGGGCGCGAAGAAAATGGCATCCACGCCGGCGGCGCGCGCGGAACGCAAAATCGTACCCACATTTCCCGGGTCGCGTACCGCATCGAGAATCAAAACGAATTGTGGTTGCGCCAGCATCGGCAGTTCGATAAACGGTACGACCGCCAGGATACCTTGCGGCGTTTCGGTGTTCGATATTTCTTTCATTACGGCGTCGCTCACGGCGTACACGTGGCTCGTCAGCGTCCGCAATCGTTCGAGCAACGAGCGCGCATCGTCCGCGACTTGGGATGTGTGCAAAACCAGCATCGGCGTGATGCTGGCGCTCACCGCTTCTTCGATTAGCCGCACCCCTTCGAGGATGAATTGGCGCGTGGCATAGCGTTCGCGCCGGCGCGCCAGCGCGCGGACAAGTTTGACTTTGGGGTTGGAAGAACTGGTGATCATGATTTCGGGATAAGAAAATCAATGAGCCAACGAAGAGAATCGTTGGCTCATTAGAATCCTTACGCCTTTGCCGCTTCTACCAACTTGGCAAAAGTTTTTTCATCGCGCACGGCAATGTCTGCCAATACTTTGCGGTCCAGTTCGATGCCGGCTTTTTTCAAACCCGCGATCAACTTGCTGTATGTGAGCCCCAAGGGGCGCGCGGCGGCGTTGATCCGGGTGATCCACAAGCGGCGGAAATCGCCTTTGCGCTTTTTGCGATGGACGGTGGCATAGTATTTGCTGTGGATCAAGGCTTCATTCGCGCGGCGAAAGAGCAAGTGCCGCGACATAATTTGGCCCTTGGTTTGTTTCAAAACTTTTTTGTGGCGTGCACGCGTGGTAACGCCTCGTTTCACTCTCGGCATATGGAGTCTCCACCTTTAGTCGAGCGTTGGCGCGAGTTGTTTGATTTTCTTCGCGCGTTCTGCGTTTTGGTACTCGATGCGGCGATCGAACGAGCGCTTGTTGCGCTTGGATTTGCGACGGCGCAAGTGCGACTTGCCGATACGGGTACGCATTAATTTCCCGGTGACGGTAACTTTGAACCGCTTGGCGGTGGCTTGGTGCGTTTTCAATTTAGGCATTCTATACTCTCTCCAGGGATTGGATCGGGGCAGGTGAAACACGGGGCTGGGGTTTCAGTCTGCGCCGTCCATCGGAAATCTGCAATAAAGAGTCGGGGCTGAACCCCGACCCGTGTTTATCGTTGTGGGGATGGCGACAATGCTTCCGGCGGCGGGACGACAACTTTGGTTCCACGGATCAATGCGCTTGCCGCTTCCGGCCCCCCCTTCATCGGACCGGGGGCAAGGAGCATCACCAAACTCTTGCCATCCATCTGCGGGGGCTGTTCGATGGTTGCCGCATCGGCAAGTTCTACGGCGACCTTTTCCAGAATATCGCGCCCAATGGTTGTGTGCGTAATCTCACGCGCACGGAAAATGACCCGGACGCGAATCTTGTTGCCGGCTTTGAGAAATTCGCGGACGCGTTTGAGTTTAAACCCGGTGTGATACCAATTGGTCTTGGGACGAATCCGCAATTCCTTGACCTCGATGGACTTTTGTCCTTTTTTTGCCTCGCGCTCTTTTTTCGTCCGTTCGTACATAAACTTGCCGAAATCAACGATGCGGCAGACGGGTGGTTGAGCATTCGGCGCAACTTCGACGAGATCCAGGTTTCTTTCTTGCGCAAGGCGCAACGCTTCGGCAACTGTCATCACGCCGATTTGCTTGCCGGCTTCGTCAATTACGCGAACTTCTTTGGCACGAATCGCTTGGTTAACTCTTAGGTTTTTGTCGCTGATTAGTGTCGCCCCTTTCCTAGTAAGTGGCGTGAATATATCACAGGATTTGCCGTGCGTCAAATCGCTCACCCTCCTCGGGTGTAATTCACTGTTAGGGGGGAACTTGGCTCCCGAATGCCATCTGTTCGACGTAAGCATGCGTGAATCGCATCTGGGTTTGACCCGCAACCTGTTTTTCGCACCTCGCCGTGGGAGGTTGCCCCGCTCATCCCCCTCGCCCCTTCTCTCCCCGCAAAGCAGGGAGAGAAGGGGGCAATGGGAAGGAGGAGTTGAGCGGGCGGCTTCGCCGCCCGCTCAACCTCCCACTCGATTCCCTGTGAATTACACTCCAAAATAGACTTGTAGTCGCGCGATGAATCGCGCGAGCGCTCCAGCGCCGTACTACGACCTCCCTCGCTTGTTTTCATCTCGCTGCGGGTGCGCCAACGGCGAATGAACAACTCCTCTGTCCGTCTTAAACTTGATTTAAGGTTGCCTGTGTTCACAACACCCTACGAGGGCCGGGGTGCTTAACCGGGATTTAAGCCAGAGTTAAATCGAACTTAACCATACCGAGCCAGCCAGGTGATATAGTAGCGCTAGAATTTAGACCCAAGGAGAAAAACAATGAGTGATTTACTTCAAGCCCTGATTGCCTTCTTCACCGCACTTTCCGTCGCGCTAGGCCAACCCCAACCCGCCCTTCCTAATCCGGGGGCACAACCCACCGCTGTATCGTCTTCTTCGTCAGCGACCACAACCTCGTCCGCGCCTGCCTCATCATCGTCGTCCGTGAGTTCTGCTACCTCCTCGTCTTCGTCCGTCAGTTCCGCCCCATCATCGTCTTCGACTACCTCTAGTTCATCGTCGTCCAAATCAACCGAATCCCCGTCAGAATTTCAAGTCCAAGGCCAAGTTCAAAGCGTCAATGGCAACACCATCATAATTGATGGCAAGACCTACCTGTTGGGGCAAAACGTTAAAATCAAGGGCACCGTCCAAGTGGGCGCAACCGTCAAAATTGAAGGCTCGATCGTGAATGGTCAATTTATAGTCCGCGAAATCCAAGTCACCAACGGGACGAGTTCCAGCGCCTCGAGCGGCTCGAGTTCCAGCAAGAGTGATGATGATCACAAGAGTAGCAGTAGCGCATCCAGCGGATCGAGTTCCAAGAGCGAAGACGATCACAACGATGATGACGAGCACAACGATGATGACGAGCACAAGAATAGCAGCAGTAGCAGCCGTAGCAGCGAGCGTAGCAAGAGCAGTTCGAGTAAAAAATAAAAATCTTCTCCTCAACAACATCGCGCCGACCTGTGTGTGCCGGCGCGATTTTTTGTTCGTAGTACCTATCCAATGAAATCGTTGCACCAAAAGCCAAGATTTTTTCATCCACGAAGGGCACCCAGGTCACGAAGGAAGAACAGAGAAATCTTCGTGGACCTTCGTGTCCTTCGTGGATCAATGCCGGTGTTGTTTCGGCTCGTCCGAGGTAGGGTTATAAACTGAGCGACGCGTACAACTCTTCGATCTTGTCTGCAACACGCGACCAGGCATACTCGCGTGCAACCTCAATGCCACGCGCTCCCAAGCGTCTCCGCAATTGCGGATCGCGCAACAGGCAACCAATCGTCGCCGCGAGGATGTACGGATCATTCTCCGGCACCAAATAGCCGGTCTCGCCATCCCGCACCACAAACGATAGACCGCCCACATCGGAGGCAACGACCGGTGTTCCACACGCCATCGCTTCGAGCGCCACCATCCCAAACGATTCGTACAGCGATGGCATGACAACAACATCCGCCGTGGCATAATAGTACGGCAACGCTTCTTGCGAGCGGCGACCCAAAAAGGTTACCAGATCTCCAATGCCCAGTTCTTCTTTCAATGCTTGCAATCGCGCGATCTCGGTATCGGGCGGCGCCTCTTCGTCCACATCGCCCCCCACAAGGCAAACACACAAATGTCCACGCAACGCCGGGTTTTCTTCCACCACCAATGCCATTGCGCGAAACCACACATCAATCCCTTTGATCGGATCAATCCGTCCCACGAACAGCACGGTGTGGTCTTTGTCCGGTGGATAAAAATCAGTGGGATTGGTTTGCGGAATCGGATGGAAAAGTTTCAGATCAACGCCGGGTGGAATCACTACGATCTTATGGCTAGGCGCATCGTAGAGTTCGATCATTTGTTGGTAATCGCGCGGCGTCGCGGCAACGATGCGATCCGCAAATTGCATTATCTCGCGTTCGATGGCAATGCGGCGTTCTGTTTCGCGGTCGTATCCGCGTCGCGCAACGCGATTCTTCATGATGCCGAGTGTATGAAACATTTGCACAATCGGCGCGGGATGAGATTTTTGCAACTCGCGCGCCACCCAGCCCGATAACCAATAGTGCGAATGATAGACATCGTAGCGCAAGTCTTCATATTCGATGATTGAACGCACCCCTTCGACGAACTGAGGCAGGTAATGAAACAAGCGATGTTTATCGTACGGCTCTTCGGGGCCGGCAGGTACGTGAAAAACTCGCGCGCCAATTTCCAAGCCGGGGACTTCGTGTGGTACACGCGGGTCTTGCGAACGTGTAAAAATATCCACACAATGACCACGCGCCGCCAGTTCGCGCGCCAGTTCGCGCACATAGACGTTCATCCCGCCGGTCTCTTTGCCGCCCAACGCGGCAAGCGGACAGGTATGAACGCTCAACATAGCAATATTCATAGACGATAATCTGTCCTTTGGGCTAGAGTTACAAACACAAGCAAATTATATCACGGTTGAATCCATCCAACAAAAAAGGTGCGAGACATTTCCTCGCACCTGTGGCTGTTTTCTAAAGGGCTGGGCTAAAACCCATCCCTTGTCGCATCTCCATCCTATCAATATGCAACTAGGATACTACTTGTATGCCACTATCCAGCGGCTCTGTTCGCGCATAAATTGCTGAACATAGTAGGGTCCCAACGCACTCTTGCCGGTGGTGCCGCTTCCTTTCCAGCCGCCAAACGAATTGACCCCGGGCCAGGCACCAGTCGTTGCGCCGGCACGGCGATTCGAGTACGTTACGCCGGCTTGGATGTGATCAAAGAAATAGTCCAACTCGTTTTGATCGTGGCTGTAAATGCCGGCGCACAAGCCATACAACGAGTTGTTGGCTTCGGTCATGGCTTCCTCAAACGAATCTACCCCAGCGATGACGACAAAGGGCAAGAACAATTCTTCTTGGAACAAGCGATGGGTCTTGGGCAGTTCAACAATCGCCGGCGAAACGAAATAACCATTCGCCAAATCGCCTTCGGTGAGGCGCGTGCCGCCAAAATGAAAGATACCACCACTCTTGCGTGCATCCTCCGCCGATTCTAGAAACAGATCGAGCGCGGCTTGGTTGATGACGGGACCCATAAAGGTTTCTTTCTTGGTTGGGTCGCCCACCTTGACGCGATGCGTGGTGTACTCGACCAAGAGTTGGATGAATTTGTCTTTGACCTTGTTGTCCACGTACACGCGCGAGCACGCGCTACATTTTTGTCCGTCGAATCCAAACGCTGCGCGCATCACGCCTTCTGCCGCCTCGTCCAGATCGGCGGAGGCGCAGACGATGGCGGGGTTCTTGCCGCCCATTTCAGCAATGACCGGCTTGGGAAATTTTGTTGCAAAGTTTTTGTACAACTTCATCCCAACCTCGTACGAGCCGGTAAAGATCATTGCATCCACGCCGGGATTTTCTTGTAATTCGGCACCCACCGTTGCCCCGGGTCCGACCATCAAGTTGAACACCCCCGCTGGCAAGCCTGCATCGGCAAAGGCACGATAGATTTCATACCCTGCCACCGGCGTTTCAGACGATGGCTTGAACACTACGGTGTTGCCAGCAACCAATGCGCCGGCACTCATCCCGGTTGCCAACGCGAACGGAAAGTTCCACGGCGCGATGACCGCCCACACGCCGTACGGTCGCAAGACACTCACCGTCGTTTGGCCGGGACCCGGCGATTCAAGCGGCAAGACAAATCCTTTGTGATATTCCATTCGCTCACAATAATAGCGAATGAGTTCGGCGGTCTCATTCACTTCGGCAAGTGCTTCGGCGCGATTCTTGCCAATCTCGAATGCCATCCACGCCGAGAGTTCAAATCGCCGTTCGATGATTAGATCGGCGGCGCGACGCAAAATCTTGATCCGCTCCCGATAGTCCAGCGCGCTCCACTTTTCAAACGCTTGCCGCGCGGCTTGAATGGCATCACGCGTATCTTCGCGCGTCCCTTTGGGGAAATAACTGACAACCCAATTCGTGTTCACCGGACTGTGATGCGCGAATTCGCCGGCGGTTGAGGTGCGTGCTTGACCATTCACAAAGTTGGTAAAATGTTTGCCGAGTTCGTTGCGTACCTTCACGACGGCGGCATCGTACACCTTGTCATCGTCAGGGGTTACCGCGAGTGTGGCGTAGGTAATGCGAGGAATTTTAGGGGCTGATTTTTTTGCAACGCGCTTGACCGGTTTCTTGGTCGCGGCGCGCTTGATTTTCTTTTTGACCGGCATTGGACTCCTCCTTGAGTTTGGAAATTGGGTGATTAGGTGATTGGTGAATTGGCTAGAGAAATTGTATCCGCATTTAACACGCGTGTCAAAAGAAGAGTTTCCCATCTCGCATCATTTTTGGTATAATGCGCGCAGAGGTGACCATGCCCGATCGTATCGTATCGCCGAAACCAACCGAAGACGAAGGCAAGTTTGAACTCTCGCTCCGCCCCAAGCGACTGGATGAGTACATCGGTCAGGACAAGGTCAAACAAAATTTGAAAATTTTGATCGAAGCGGCAAAGGCGCGCGACGAAGCGATTGATCACGTCTTGCTCTATGGTCCGCCCGGCTTGGGCAAGACCACACTCGCCAACATCATCGCCAATGAAATGAATGTTTCGATCCGAACGACTTCGGGTCCTGCGATTGAACGCCCCGGCGATCTGGCGGCGATTCTCACCAACTTGCACAAAGGCGATGTGTTGTTCATTGACGAGATTCACCGGCTGGCGCGCCCCGTCGAAGAAGTGTTATACCCGGCGATGGAAGATTTTCAACTCGATCTCATCATTGGCAAGGGTCCCAGCGCGCGCAGCATTCGCTTGAACTTGCCGCGCTTTACAATCATCGGCGCAACGACCCGGTTTGCGATGATGTCCGCGCCACTGCGCGATCGCTTTGGTGCAGTGTATCGGCTGGACTTTTACGACGCCGCCGCGATGAAAACAATTGTGCAACGTTCCGCCGGCATCCTGGGTGTTGCGATTGATCAAGAGGGGGTTGCCGAAATTGCCAAACGCGCGCGCGGCACACCACGGGTCGCCAATCGTTTGCTCAAGCGCGTACGCGATTATGCGCAAGTGCGCGCCGATGGCGCGATCACTGCCGAGATCGCCAGCCAAGCGCTTGCCATGCTCGAAGTGGATGCGCTGGGCTTGGACGATATTGATCGCAAAGTGATTCGCACCATCATCGAAAAGTTTGGCGGCGGGCCGGTGGGATTGGAAACGATTGCCGCATCCATCAGCGAAGAAGCGGATACGATTATGGATGTGTACGAACCCTACTTGCTCCAACTCGGTTTCTTGGATCGTACTCCGCGCGGACGCGTGGCGACCAAACGCGCCTACGAACATCTGGGGTTGAAATTTCCGGAATCGCCGCAGGAGCGATTACTGTGAATGACCAAGTTCGCCAACCATATCTGCAAGACCCCTTGCCCACTCGCTTGGTACGGCTCGCCGCCAATATTCAGCGCATCGCTTGGCTGACCGAGAAGCCGGACTCGGCCGCTATCACCGAGTTGCTTCGAGAATGCTCACAGTCTATCGAATGGAGCGTCCCCGAACTTGCGCCTAATCGGATGAACGATGCGGCATATCTGGTTGACGTTCAACGCGCCTTGGCGCATTGGGAACAGGTTTGGGATTCGGCCCAACACGATCCGGCACAACGAATGAAACTTGCCGAAGAAGCACGTGAATGGTCAGTGGAAATTTTGTATCTCTCTGGGCTCGTGGACGAATGAAATCCTCGCGTTTACCTACCGCTTTCTGCTTACTACTTTTTTTGCTTTTCCTCGCACATTCGCTTTTCTACTTTTGGGCACTCGGCACTGATGCCGTGGACGACGCGTACATCTCGTTTCGATACGCGCAAAACGCAATTCGCGGTTATGGTTTAATCTTTAATCCTGGCGAACGCGTCGAAGGGTTTACCAATTTTCTTTGGACAGTCAGCATGATCCCGCTCGAAGGCGCAGGGATTGATGTGGGACGCACTAGTATGATCATCGGTGCGTTAATTGCTTTGGGATTGCTGTGGCTCGTCATTCGATTTGCCAAACACGTGGAGGCGCCGCGCGGAGCGGGCTGGCTAGCGGCATTCTTACTCGCCGCAGACGGTTCGTTTGTGTTGTGGGCGATTAGCGGCTTGGAAACCGTCTTGTTCGCATTTTTGATTTTCGCTGGCGCGTTGCTGTACGTGCGCGAACAAAGAGACACTGGACAATTGGGATTTCCCTTCAGCGGCATCTTGTTTGCGCTCGCCGCAATGACGCGCCCAGAGGGTCTTTTTGTCTTTGCCATTACGGTTGCACATCAAGCCGTGTGGCATCTGCTAACCGAACGTCGCTTGATCACGAGGCAGGACATCCTGCGCGGTGTTGCGTTCACGGCGATCTTTGCACCGTACTGGCTGGGTCGCTGGTATTACTATAAATCGTTGCTGCCCAATTCGTTTCACGCCAAGGTATCAGCCTCGGGTCCTGCGGCGCAGATCGAACGTGGATGGAATCATCTTACTCAGTTTGTCAACGTACATTTGGGCTGGCTGATTACCCTGCCGCCGATTGTTGCGCTAATCGGTGCATCGTCCGGTTTCAAGTTTCAGGTTTCAAAAACCACGCCGTTCGTCTCCCGTCTCTTTTGGAGCACCTACTTTGCCACCATCATCATCCCGTATGCCGCGTATATCGTTTACGTCGGCGGTGATTGGTCGGTGGGAAGATTCTTCGTTCCATTTCTGCCTATGTTCTACCTCTTGTTTTCCACAGGTCTTGTGGATATGTGGAAAAACCTCGTAGAAACACGCATGCGACCAAGTGGACAGATAGTGCAAAACATCGGTTTGATTGCCGGTATTTTGTTGATAGGGCTTGTTTTCCTGTGGTCATCCTGGGGAGGCGAGTACGGTATCTACATTCGAGGGTTTGACGCTGGACGAGCCACAGAAGCACGCATAACGATGGGAAAATGGCTCAGGAATAATGTTCCGCGTGGGACTTGGATTGCGGTGGATGCAGCAGGGCAGGTACCTTACTTTTCTGAATTACCTGCGATTGATATGTTCGGCATCAACGACTTGCACATCGGTCGCCTGCCAGTAGCAACTTTAGGTCAAGGCACGCCGGGACACGAGAAATTCGATCTAGTTTACGTAATCCAACGCCAGCCCGATTACATTATCATTTACGGTAACTTGCTTGATAATGTCAAAGAGTACGAACGCGCACTGATCGAGTGGACCAACAATCCTGCATTGACCAAGTTCCTGACGTTGTATCGAAAGAGGGAGTAACCGATGGACGAGATGGGTAAAATCCTACTTGGGTTAGGTATTATCCTTGTGGGAATTGGTGGGTTGCTGATTCTGGCAAGCCGGGTACCTTGGCTTGGGCGGTTGCCCGGCGACATTGTCTTTCAGAGCGAAAATTTCTCTTGTCTGTTTCCTTTGGCAACTTCAATCTTGCTCAGTCTGGCACTGACGATCGTTCTCAATTTGTTACTCCGGATTTTGAATAAATAGATTTAGCAGTCGCCGTAGAGTTTGTGGAGATGTGTAAAGGACGAACAACCGTACCAAAGTACACGATTTGTAGGAGATAGGTTGCTGACGAACTCTAGATATAGGATGTTTGAAATCAAGGTAATGTGAGTGGTGTGTGTGAACGATTGAGAGACAAAATGACAGTTAACTAAATTCATTCAGCCCAATAAATAGTGGATACAAGTATGCTGAGCCACTATTTGTAGCATAAACCTTAAACACAAATGTCAAGTTATCCCCATAATGGTTAAGTTATCCCCAATTTAACTCTACTTATCCACACATCCCCCAAGTTTTCCACCTGTGGATAACCGATTGTGAATAAACATAAAAAGAGAGGCAAAAGGTTGCCTCTCTTTCTATCCTTTTGCCTCGTATAACCGTTCTTTGATGGCGAGAACCTCGCGTCGTCGGTTGTCATCCGTCTCGATTTGCTCAGCGATTTTATCGTGAGCGTACATCACGGTGGTATGATCGCGCCCACCAAGTATCTCGCCAATCTGCGGGAGCGAGGCATCGGTCTCTTCGCGCAACAAGTACATAGCTACTTGGCGCGGCAGAACTATCTCTTTGTTGCGGCTACGTCCTGCTAGATCGTTGACATCCACGTTGTAAAAGTCTGCAACGGCTTGCAAAACCTGATCCACCGTTACCGGCTTGTGACGCAAAATATCTTGCAACACCGTATTTGCCAATTCGACATTCATCGTCGCTTGCATCAATTGGGCATATCCCAACACGCGGGTTAAGGCTCCTTCCAGTTCACGGATGTTGCTTTGGACTTTGTGGGCAATAAAGTCAATGACATCGGTGGGGACAGGCGCACCAAGCGCGTCGGCTTTGGTACGGAGGATGGCAATCCGCATTTCCAGATCCGGTGGCTGAATATCGGTGATCATACCGCCTTCAAAGCGTGAGCGTACGCGTTCTTCAAGTGTCGGGATGGCACGCGGATGGCGATCGCTGGAAATAACGATTTGTTTGTTGGCGGCATAGAGATGATTGAACGTATGGAAAAATTCTTCCTGGGTTGCTTCCTTGCCGGCGATGAACTGAATATCATCAATCAGCAGTACATCAATCTCGCGATAGATGCGACGAAATTCGTTGGTGGTTTGATTGCGAATTGCGTTGATGAGATCGTTGGTAAAAGTTTCGGAGGAGACGTAGAGTACACGTCTGCTCCGCACGACCGGGTGTTGACCCAGGGCGTGAAGCAAATGAGTTTTGCCCAACCCGGTCCCCCCATAGATGAACAAAGGGTTGTACGATTCACCGGGATGTTCGGCAACCGCCAATGCCGCCGCATGCGCCAACCGATTTGAATTGCCGACGATAAACGTGGCGAACGTGTACTTGGGATTCAGCGGACGCGCGTGTCCCATCAAATCATGGGTGGGTAGTTGAGCAGGAGAGTGTTCGTCCATGCTTGATTCATCCGGGGGACTGTTCAACGCACGGTGTAACAGTTCCGAGTTCCCAGCATCGTCCGCCGATCCAAGGCGGGGGATGTTCTTGTCTTTGACAACGTATCGAATAGTGACTGGCTCGCCCACAATGCCGGTGATGGTGCGATGAATGGTGGCTTGCAAACGATTCTCTAACCATTCTTTGGCGTATGCGCTGTGGACGCCAACAATCAACGCACCATTATTATACTCAATTGCGTGTGTAGGTCGAACCCACGTATCGAACGTGGCTTTGGTCATTTGCAGTTGTAATTCGCCAAGGGTGGCGTGCCAAATGTCCTGTGCATTCATAGACGGCAATTGAAATAGAAAGAAAGCAAGCGAGTGTTCAGGGGCGGAGACATTCTATTACAATTTGATGAGCCACGCAAGGGGGAAACCTTAAAAAAGAAATTTGTGCCTCCGGTTTTTAAGATTCGATTTTTATACAATGATAACCTGTGCTTGAAAAATAAATTGTGGAAGCCCTGTGCATTTCTAAAGAATAAAAATTTTTCTGGTTTGGCAAATACTAAATCTAGAGTTGGCTCATTGACTATGGCACAAGCACTGTGGATACAAATTATTCATTCTGGAGATTGATTGTGGAAAAGATGTGGTATAATGCCCCGCGATGTTCAAACGAATTTTTTTAGTGCTCTGGCTTGTCCTCATCATCGTTGGTGCGTATCTATATTACGTCGCAACCGAAACGCGCGAATTGTCCGGCATTGTGCGTGATGCGCTAACCCGTGCCCCCATCGAACACATTCAAGTTACAGCAGCCGGCTCTGCAACAACGACCAATGCACAAGGTTACTATACCATTCGTATTCCGCGTGGCACCGTGATCCTCACGGCTCAAGGCGACGGTTATGATCGAGCGCAAATCGAATTGAATGGAAACGATTTGTTTGCGCGCGCCTTTGTGGTTGATTTTGAATTGCAACCTACTCCCTTGATCGTTACGGTCAATGATGCAGAAACGCATCAACCACTGCCCAATGTCCAAGTGGTGGTCGGAGCGCACTCGTTGATGACGAATGCTCAAGGGATGGTGGCATTACACGGCATCAAAACTGGTACATCGTTTGCCGCGCAGGCACCGGGGTATTTGCCTACCGCCGTGGTGTACGATGGGCAAGGCAATTTCAACCTTTTGCTCGTGCCCAACGCGGTGAACGTGAAGGTGCATAATCGGTACACCCATCAACCGATTGCCAATGCCAAATTGCAAACGAGTCATCAAACCATTCCGCTCGATGGGCAAGGGCGTACCACGTTGCATCGCATCAAGCCGGGTGCCACCATCACGGCGACGGCCAATGGTTTTGAACCGATCAGTCTGCAATTCAACGGCGGTGATCTGGAATTTGCTTTGCGTCCCACCACGTTCGATGGCATTGTTCTCGATGCGTTCACGAATCAACCCATTCGGGGTACGCTCGTATACTTAGGGAACGCCATTGTGACGACCAACGCCAAGGGTGAATTTCATCTCGATAATGTTCCGGCACAAGCATCGCTGATGCTCAAAGCGCCCGGCTATCGCCAGACGAAGGTGGACATCAGTGGGGTGATGCAGCGCGAAATCAAATTGAATCCGTTTCTAGTCAAGGGGATTCATCTGCCCTTTGGGACCACCGAGGAACGTTGGCGCCAAGTGATCGAATGGACAACTAAAACCGAATTAAATGCGATTGTGCTCAGCGTCAAAGCCGAACGTGGCCGCTTGATGTGGGATAGCCAGGTTCCGCTTGCCAAGCAAATTGGTGCAGCATACTTGCAGGGAGTTGACCTCAAGCGGGTCATTCAAGACTGCAAAGCGTACAATCTCTATTGCATCGCACGCGTGCCGGTCTTTCAAGATAATTTGCTCGCGTCCTCGCGCCCCAACCTCGCGGCACGATTGGCGAACGGAACGGTCTTTGTTGAAAACGGCGGACAACAATGGCTTAATCCCTTTGTGCAAGACAATTGGAATTACGCGATTGCGCTTGCCAAAGAACTGGCGGCTATCGGCTTTGAGGAAATTCAATTCGATTACGTGCGCTTTCCCGGTATCGTCAACACGATTGCGTGGGGAACCGATTACAACGAAGAGACGCGCATCGCGGCGATCACCGGCTTTTTGGCGCGCGCCCAAAAAGAATTGCGTCCGACCGGTATTTTCGTTTCGGCGGATGTGTTTGGTTTGACGACGGCGACGGATGATGATCAACACACGGGACAACGCCTGCGCGATTTGGGTCCCTACCTAGATTATCTTTCGCCGATGGTTTATCCCGACACGTGGGTGGAAGCGCGCGATTTGTTGATGCGCGGTTTGCAAATCAAAAATTGTACAGAAGCCAATCTCTGCCCGTACGACGTGATCTATAACAGTTACAAACGCGCCGCAGAAAAGACGTCCACCAAAATTCGATTGTGGTTGCAAGCATACGCAGGACGCAGCGATTTTGGGATCGCACAGTATCGTGTCCAGAAAAAAGCCGCCACTGACGCGGGCAGTTACGGCTGGATGTTTTGGAACGGGCAAGGGATTTACGATCCTAAAATGTTTGACAGCAAGTAAAACGGATCATTTATTCACGGGTGAGCAGGGCAATTATTTTTCGATTCGCTTTCGGAAACGCATAATCGTCCAACTTGCGCGGCGTAACCCATTTCCACGTAGCGCATCCAAGCGCGCGCGGACGCCCGCTCACCCAATGACAATGAAACGCATGCATCGTGATAGAAAAATGTGAATAGGCGTGATCAATCGTCGCAATTTTCTTGCCCACCTTGACCCGCACAGCTAACTCTTCTTTCACCTCGCGCCGCACACACGCTTCAAGTGATTCATTGTTCTGGCGGTGTCCGCCCGGAAACTCCCACAACCCGCCTAATAATTTTTCCGCCGGACGTTGTGCGATCAAAATCTTGCCGCGCTTCCAAATCACACCGACGGCAATTTCATGATGCGGTAATTTTTTCTTCTTGCTCTTGGTAGGCAGTTTTGCTTGCCAGCCCAATCGCCGTGCCTCACACGTTCGATGGAGCGGGCATTTGACGCACGGTGGATTGCGCGGAACGCAGACTGTTGCGCCCAGTTCCATCAAACCTTGATTGAAATCGCCGGCGCGTCCGCTGGGCAACAATGCTTCGGCGAGTTGCCACAATTGTTTTTGCGTTGCGCTCTGCTTAGGATCGCCACGGAGGTTGAAATGCCGGCACAGTACCCGCGCGACGTTCCCATCCAACACCGGCGCATCTTGCTGGAACGCGATGCTCGCGATCGCGCCGGCGGTGTAACGCCCAATACCGGGCAAGGTCATTAACTCGTCAACTGTGTTGGGCAGTTTGCCATCCCATTGCGCCACAATCTCTTGAGCGGCGCGATGCAAGTTGCGTGCACGCGCATAATAACCTGCGCCTTCCCATGCTTTGAGTACATCATCGAGTTTGGCGTTGGCGAGTGCTTGCACGTTTGGAAACCGCGAGAGGAAACGTTCATAGTACGGCGTCACGGTTGCCACTTGCGTCTGTTGCAACAGAATTTCCGAAATCCAAACGCGGTACGGATCGTTCGCATCGCGTCGCCAAGGGAGATCACGTTTGTGTTTGGCGTACCATGCCAGCAACCGTGCCGCAAATTGCTTTCTGCCCACTGCCTTCTGCCGATGGCTTACTGCTTTTGGGCGTCCCATTCTTCCCGCAAGATACTCATCAAATACTCGTCGTGGAACTTGCCGTTGCGATACAACCCTTGGCGATGTGTGCCGCTGCGACGAAAGCCGGCTTTTTCGTAGCATCGAATCGCGCGCGGATTGAACGCGTACACTTCCAACTCGACCAGATTCAACCCAAGTTCCTCGAACGCAAAGCGGAGCATCGTTTTCGTCGCATCGGTGCCGTATCCTTGGCTCCAATAATTCTTATCGCCGATGAAAATCCCAAACACGGCTTTGCGATTCTTGAAATCAATCTGGTGCAATCCACAATTGCCAATCAATCTATTGTCGTCCAAAGTAAGGATGGCAAAGATAAAACTGTCTTTTGACTTGCGCCGGTTCTCGAACCAATCGGTCTCGTCCTCCAAGTTGAACGGCGCGGGAATGCCGGGATTCAAAAACTGTGCGATCTCCCAGTCATTCAGCCATTCTACATACTTGGGCAAATACTCGCGTTGCACCGCCGTTAGTCGCACCTTTTCACCGTGAAACATAGAAACCTCCGGGAGAGCGTATAGAGTAGAGTAAACAGAAATGAGTATAGCACGAAATTAGCCGCGCGAACAATTTTGCTAAACTTGCCGTTCGCAGTACAATTGAACCAACCCTATCCTACACTCTAACCCTATACTCTATCTCTACACTCTAGATTTTCCGAGGTTTTCATGCGCGAATTTATTGATGGTGCCGAAGCCATCGTGCGTGGCGCGCTGGCATCGGGATGCAACTTTTTTGCCGGCTATCCTATCACGCCGGCAACACCCATCCTTTTGCAAATGTTGCGCGAACTCCCCAAGCGCGGCGGCATCGGTATTCAAGGCGAAGACGAAATTGCCAGCATTGGGATGTGTATTGGTGCGGCGATGACTGGGATGAAAGCCATGACTGCGACGAGTGGTCCCGGCATCAGTCTCTATTCCGAAAATATCGGTATGGCGATCATGGGCGAAGTTCCGCTGGTCATTGTGGACGTGATGCGCTTGGGTCCTGCGACCGGCGGCGCAACCACCGTCTCGCAAGGCGATGTGCAATTTCTGCGCTGGTGTACTAGCGGCGGCTTTCCGGTGATTGCTTTATGCCCCAGCAATTTGGCAGAATGTTTTACGTTGACAATGCATGCGTTCAATCTCGCCGAAAAATTCCGGACGCCAGTGTTTATTGCGACCGATAAAGAAACCGTCTCGACGCAACAAAGTGTGGATACGGACACATTCCAGCACATCGAAATCATCAATCGGACGTACGCGTCTGCCGATGCCGAGTTTATTCCGTATCACATCAAAAAACTTGCCGATATACCCGCGTTCGCGCCGATGGGGGGAACGCATCTCACGCGTTTTACCACTTCGATGCACGATGAGCATGGTATGTTGACCAAAAAACCTTCCAACGTGAACAAGACAAGCCGGCATCTCTATCAAAAGATCGAAGCGCAGCGTGCCGAGTTGGAATGGGCGCACCTCGATGCCGAACCTGGCGCCACCACGTTAGTGGTGAGTTACGGGATTTCGGCTCGTTCGATGATTCAAGCCGTGCGAAAGGCGCGGGCAAGTGGACAACGCGTTTCGATGTTGACCGTGCAATCGCTTTTTCCAGTTCCGGAACAATCGTTGCGCAAAGCGATGGCAGGGGTCTCGCGTGTCATTGTACCCGAATTGAATTTTGGACAATATCGGTTGGAGATTGAACGCATCGCGGTAACCCTTGATCCGCGCCCACAAGTGATTGGGGTAAACCGGGTGGATGGGGAATTGATCACGCCGGAAGAAATTCAAGAGCAAATGATCTAGCGCGGGAGGGAGACCATGCCAAGAATCGCGGTGGTTACGGATAGCGCATCGTGTATTCCGCCTGCGCTCAAGGAATCGTTGCGGATTTACGAGATTCCGTTCGAATTGATTTGGGATGGTGTGGTGTATCGTGATGGGGTGGATATTACGCCGGCGGATTTTTATCGGCGGTTTCGTGTGCCCAATCACACATATCCCACTACTTCGCAACCTCGTTTGGGTGCGTTTCTTTCGCTCTACACCGAACTGAGCAAACAGTACGATGGAATTGTTTCGATTCACGTTGCCGGCGAAATGACCGGCACGGTACGCACGGCAAGGTTGGCGGCAGATCAGGTCAATCATTTCCCCATCCGCGTACTGGATTCACGCACCGCAACGATTGCTGAAGGATTTGTGGTGATTGCCGCTGCGCGCGCCGCTGTCCAAGGGGCATCGCTCGATCAAGTGGTTGCGGAGGCAGAGCGCCTGATCGCCCGCGTGGATTTTTTCGCCACGTTGAAAACGTTAGAGCATATTCATCGCGGTGGGCGCTTGGGTGAAGCGGCCGTGTTGTTGGGCAATCAACTAAAAATCGTACCCATTTTGAATTTGAAGAGTGGTCGCGTGAGTGTGGTGGGCGTTACCCGCGCGTGGAAATATGCGCGTGAAAAGATCGTTGAACTTGCCGCCGAACGATTGCGGGAGAAAACATTGGTGCATGCCTCGGTTTTTCACGCCGATGCGCCCGATGATGCGCAGTGGTTACAAGCACAGTTGCTCGCGCGCGTGCAATGTACGGAATTTTACGTAACCGAGTTTTCACCGGTGATGGGGGCGCACACCGGTCCGGATGTGGTGGGAATTGCGTTTTATGCCGATGATTAGCGGACTTGCTTTACTGATCGCCAGTTATCTGTGGGGTTCGCTCTCGCCGGCGTACATTGTGGTCCGGCTCAAAAAAGGCATTGACTTGCGTGAGTACGGTACCGGCACAGTCGGCGGGGCGAACGTGCGCAAACAACTTGGAATGGCTTGGATGTTTGGCGTGGGCGCGCTCGATGTGCTGAAAGGAATGTTGCCGCCCATCGTGATGCAAAACCTAGGATTCGATCTCTCGTTCGTCATCCTAGCCAGTCTGACGACCATCCTAGGACACAATTGGTCCTTGTTCCTCGGTTTCAAAGGTGGGCGCGGCGTTGGGACGACCGTGGGCGTCTTGTTTGTGTGGGATGTATGGCTGGCCATGGTTTTCTTAATCGCGCTGGCGATTGGCTGGGTCATCCAACAAGGCGCACCCGCGACTGCGATGGGGTTGATTTTGCTCACACCAATCGCGTGGCGTCTGAACGACGCACCGGCAATTGTGTGGGGATGTGTGGGCTTGGCAATCATCATCTTTACCAAACGCTTGGAAGCGAATCGCTTGCCGTTACCGCGCGATGAAAAAGAAAAACGAGCCGTGCTCTGGCGACGGCTCTGGTTAGACCGTGATATTCCATCCGATCAAGCATGGCAAGATCGCGGACGCATTGTCTGATTATTCGCGGATCACGCGCGCGACCAACGCGCCCACGCGCGGATTCGTCCAATAGCGATGTGACTGCAAACGACTGCGCGTGCCGGCGACGCACTCGTCGCGGATGGGATAGTGCGGAAAGACCGGCGCAATCGGCGCGGCAACAAGATCGCGCGGCGCGTACAGGTTCAGCCAACGCCGCACCGTTTGCGGATTGATCGCGCCCAGATCGGCATCGCGTTG
Organism: Anaerolineae bacterium; assembly: GCA_034433515.1. Taxonomy (GTDB): domain Bacteria; phylum Chloroflexota; class Anaerolineae; order UBA4142; family UBA4142; genus DAOTXS01. The sequence continues at coordinate 24,265 of DAOUAL010000055.1, forward strand.
ACCGGTGCGGACGAGTGTACGCAAAGGACAACCGAGCGTTATCCACGCGGCGATGTTGTAGCGATGGGCTTCTTCGCGCAACACATCGAACGCGACGAGACAACCCAGACTCTCGCTAATCAAAACGATTTCGTCGCCGCGGCAGGTCAGTTCATCGAGCGTGCGGCGCAAACGTTCGCGGATCGCTTCGCGGCGGCGCGAGGGAATGAAATAGGCGATGACGCCGTCCACGCCGTTGACAATGCGATGAAGTGCATCGGCAAGGCGTGCGACGATGCGAACCACATGTTTGGATGGACGACCGAGCAGAAATTCGGCAAGGGAATGGACGCGCGCAATCAGCCATGTGCCCGCCTTTGCCACATATGCGCCTGTATCAATCAAATCGCCCCACCAGACGGGGTGGTGATGCGGGAGATGTCCCAAATGCTGGGCAAGGGTTTGCATTTGGGCGATACCAAAATTTTGGTCCGTGCGGCCGGTGCCGTGGATTGTTACAATGACTCGACGCATAATCTGAAAAAAGAACACTGCGCGATGGAACCAGCGCAGTTCAAGGTGACTAGAATATAGCACAGCTTGCTCAAAGATGCAACAGGAGTAAAGTACTGTGATCCAAACGATTCAAACCTATCGTAATCTGGAACGCAAATACCCGTTTTGTCCGGGCTGTTCGCACGCGCTTGTGCTCGATCAACTCAACGCGGCGCTCGTTCGCCTGCAACTCGATCCGCGCCAAGTGGTGATCGTAACGGATATTGGTTGCGTGGGAATGAGCGATCAATATTTCGAGGTGAACGCGTTTCATGGATTGCATGGCCGCGCGATTACGTACGCGACCGGCATCAAACTGGCAAATCCAAATCTGGCGGTGATCGTCTTGATGGGCGATGGTGGAGTGGGAATTGGTGGGCATCATTTGCTTAACGCCGCACGACGCAACATTGGCATCACCGTGTTGGTGATGAACAATTTGAATTTTGGAATGACCGGCGGCGAACACTCGGTAACCACACCGCACGGTGCGCTCACCTCGTCTTCGCGCTATGGCAACCTGGAACGCCCGCTCGATATTTGCGCGACGGTAGCGGTGAACGGTGCGGCGTACGTCTATCGCGGCACGGCGTTCGATAAAGAGTTGCCGGAGCGCATCAGCGAAGCGATTCAAACGCCCGGCTTTGCCCTGCTCGATATGTGGGAACTGTGCACGGCGTACTATGTGCCCAACAATGATTTCTCGCGCAATGCGTTGATTCAAACGCTGCAAGGTGCCGGGTTTGCGTCGGGCGTGTTGCAGAGAACCGATTATCCGGAATTGGCCCGCGCGTATCGAGAGTTGGCAGCGCAAGAAGCGCAAAAGCCGGTGGCTGTGCCACAACCGATCGAACAGAAATACGAGAGCGCGTTGACTCACACAACCCGTATCATTCTGGCGGGTTCGGCGGGCGGCAAAGTCAAGTCCACCGCCAGCGCACTGGCGATCGGCGGAATGTTGAGCGGCTTGTGGGCAACGCAACGCGATGATTATCCCACAACAGTGATGAGCGGGTATTCCGTCTCGGAAGTTATTTTGAGCCGCGAAGAAATTTTTTACACCGGCATCGAACAGCCGGACATTTTGGCGGTGCTCACGCCGGAAGGATTATCTCAGGTGCCGCGTCAACTCCGCGCGATGAATGAATCGCAAACCGTGTATGTTGTGCCGGAACTGGCAGATCATGTTCAAACACGCGCGCGTAAAATCGTTTTCAATTTTCGCGCGCCGCCCAGCAAAAAATCCTTGACCCTGATGACGACCGCGGCGCTGATTCGCCACGCAAATCTGTACCCCCTTGATGCATTCCGCGAAGCGATTATAATGGGACAGCGCGAGGCAATTGCGCAAGAAAATTTGCGCGCCGTTGAAGCGAGCGCGAATATCGTGTGAGGGAGACAATGAAAATCAAGGTTCGTGGAATCGAAATGGCATATCAAGACACCGGCGGTAACGGAATTCCGTTGGTGCTCATTCACGGCTTTCCGCTCGATCGAACGTTGTGGTCGGCGCAAATCAATGCGCTTTCCGAGGTAGCGCGCGTGATTGCACCGGACTTGCGCGGCTTTGGCGAATCGCAAATGCCGGGCGGTGCGGTAACGATGGAAACCTACGCTGATGATGTGCGCGCGTTGCTCGATGCGCTGGGCATCAAGAGTGCCGTGATGGCCGGCTTGTCTATGGGCGGGTATATCACGTTGGCATTCTATCGCCAGTTTGCCGCGCGCGTGCGTGGATTGATTTTGGCAAACACCAAAGCCGGCGCGGATTCAGCAGAAGGCAAAAAGGCGCGTGAGGATAATGCTGCCCTCGCGCGTGAGCAAGGCGTTGCCGCCGTTGCCGAAAAAATGTTTCCCAAGATGCTCGCCCCGCAGACGCTCGCCGAGCGCCCCGCGGTGGCAGACACCGTGCGCGCGATGATGTCCCGGCAATCGGTTGCCGCTGTGGTTGCTGCGTTGATGGCAATGCGTGATCGGCCGGATTCGATACCGATGCTTGCCAGCATTACAGTGCCCACGCTCATCATCACCGGGGCAGACGATAATTTGATTCCACCCAAAGAATCGGAATTGATGCGCGATGCCATTCCCGGCGCGCGCTTGGTGATCATTCCCGGCGCGGCGCATCTTTCGAACATTGATCAACCCGATGCGTTCAATCAAGCGGTGCGCGAATTTTTGAAAACGATTCGATAGAAAAAACAATGCCCCCGGAATTTTCCGGGGGCATTGTTCTGCTGAGAGCGCGTCCGATTCCTAGGGACGCTGACGAAATTCGATTTCGGCGTGCCCGCCCTTGAGTTCCACATCCGCATAAATGTTCAACCCCAACGGAATGACGCGCCAGACGCCGGTGCACGCGTGCGCAAATTCTACATAGTATGGTCCGCGTTCCGGTTTCTGCCCGGTCACTTTGGGTTCGCTGATCCAACTCCCATCGGTTGTGGCAACGACGACGGGCCAATTTGTGCGACCTTGGATGAATGCGCCCAACGAGCAAGGTCCTGTGCCGGTTGTGTTCATCAACAAGACGGCTTCCCAGGTTCCGGATAACGGGCTAGCCGCAGATGCGGCAGAACTACTCGATGTTGGCGGAAGTACCACGATCGGTACCGATGTGGGCGCGGGCGTGGGGAGAATAACGATGGGTGGATTGACGGGTGGCACATAGACCGGCGGCAACGGGTTGTAGATGAGCGGTGGATTGACTGGCGCCACTCCACCCGGGATGAACAAGCGTTGCCCCACCCACAGCAAGGAAGGATTCGCCAAGTTGTTGGCAATCTGAATCGCGTACACCGACGAGCCGTACCGCGCGGCGATCATTGTGAGCCATTCGCCGGGGCGGACGATGTGATAGACGCCTTTGGGCGGAATCGGTGTAATGGGTAGCGGCACCGGTTGACCCGGAAGGCGCACTGTTTGCCCAACGTAAATCCAATAGTTGTAGAGCCCGTTGGCTTGCATCAACGCGGCAACCGTTGTTCCGTGTCGTGTTGCAATCGAAAAGAGCGTATCGCCGGCTTGGACGATGTAAGTGCCACCTGTAGCGGGCGGTGCGCTTGTGCCACCCGGGATCAACAAGCGTTGACCGATGTAAATGAAATTGGGATTACGCAATCCATTCAATTGCATAATCGCGTTCACGGTGGTGCCGTAACGATTCGCAATCGAAAAGAGGGTATCGCCCCAACTGACAATGTGTGTGGCAGGGGTATCAGCGGCAACCGGGGCTGGGTTCAAACCCAGCGTGTTGAGGGCGAACACAAAGAGAAACAAGGGAACAAGAGTCACACGATTAAGGATACGCATTTATTCCTCCTGCTTGCGGCGAGTGGATGGGCGGGGTTTTCTTCGTCGCGCTGGGCGCGTGGCTGGGGCGGTGCGTCGCTTGAGTGGGGTGACGCTTGGGCGTGGTTGCTCTACCGACGGGGCTGGTGCGAGTTCGGCTTCGGTTTCGATTTCGCGCGCGCGAATGAAATCGTCCAAGTGCGATTGCCGGATGCGATAACTATTTTCGAGTTTGACCGCTTTGAGTTTGCGCGTTTGGATGTAGCGGCGGACGGTGAACGGACTGATCCCTAGAATTTGAGCGACCTCATTGGTTGTCAAAAACTCACGTTTCGTAACCACGCTTTACCTCGCTTTGCCTTGCTACAGCTTGCCACATTCTACACCATTCCAGCCGGCTTGTCAATATCTTATGCAACCTAAGATACACAAGACGATTTAGCCCAAAAACTGGCGCACCGTTTCATGGATTTTTTCGATGGGCTCGGTTGAGACATCAAACCAGTGAATCCGCTCATCGTTCAGGCGAAACCACGTGTACTGATGGTGCACAAATCGCCGCGTATCGCGCTTGAGGATGCGCACCGCTTCGTCCAACGAGGTCGAGCCGTTCAGATACGCGATGATTTGGCGATAGCCCAACCCGCTCATCGCCGGCAAATCGGGCGAATAGCCACGCGCGAGCAGTCCGCGTACTTCGTCCACCAAACCGTTGGCGATCATTGCGTCCACCCGGGCGTTGATGCGTTCGTACAAGAGCGCGCGCGGCATCGTCAAGCCGATGCGCAAGATGCGATAGTTGGGCGCGCGTTGTGTTTGCAACTCGCTGATGGGTTGGCCGGTGCTTTCGCACACTTCGAGCGCGCGAATCACCCGGCGTTTGTTGCGCGGATCAATCTTGGCAGCGGCACGGGGATCGCATTCCCTCAAGCGCGCGTAGAGCGTCGCGGCATCTTCGCGTTCGAGTTCGGCGCGGCGCGCGAGATTGGGGGCAACGCGCGGAATCGTGAGTCCGTCCAACACGGCACGCACGTACAAGCCGGTGCCACCCACCAAAAACGGAACATTGCCGCGTGCGTGAATCGCCTCAATTGCAGCATACGCGCGCTGCTGGTAATCGGCGAGCGTGAAAGGTTCATCGGGGTTGACCAGATCAATGAGGTGATGCGGTACCAGGCGTTGTTCGTCCGGCGTGGGTTTGGCGGTGCCAATATCCATTCCGCGATAAATGGTGCGCGAGTCCGCGCTCACAATCTCGCCACGAAATTCTTGGGCTAGTTGAATTGCCAACGCCGATTTGCCAACCGCGGTGGGTCCGAGAATGGCGATGAGGTTGGGCGACGGCTCAGGGTCGTCCCTATGATTCGACAGCACTTTTGATCACATCCATCCGTGCCACTTTGCCGGCGCGATCCAACGCGATGGCAACCAAATCAATGCGCCATGCCGAATCGGCGTACTCGTGGTGCGCGGCAAGAAATTCTTGCGCCACTTGGATCAGGCGCGCCCGTTTGCGCGGCGTGAGCGATTCCTCTGGCGTGCCCATTTGATCGCCGCGCCGCGTCCGCACTTCGATGAAAGCGAGGCCGTCCGCATCTTGCGCGATCAAATCCATTTCGCCGGCGCGCGACGGACTGCGCCAATTGCGCGCGATGATTTGGTACCCTTGCTGCTCGAGAAATCGCGCGGCGAGGCGTTCGCCGGCATCGCCCAGGTTTTTGCGTGCGCGGGTCATTTTCATCGGGCTGGATTTTATCACAGATTGCGTGAACACGGAACAGACGAGTCACCGTAGGGCGACTTGGGGTGTGGGTGGCTGCGACTTTAGTCGCCCGATCCGACTTGGCAACAGCCCTGCTTGACCGCCTCAAGTTATTGACACAACACGGCGCAAGTGATATACTTTGCTACGCTAAATATCTGCGAGGCAAAACATCTTGGGCAAGGTTGCCAACTCGTTCCTCCTGATTGCCCAAGTTTCTTTTTGCCTGTGAGTGGTTATGAACAACAAATCTTTGCTTGACGATTACCAAGTGATCGAACACGCGCTCCAGCGCTTGATGTGGACGGAACAAAAACGCTTTGCCGCGCTCTTGGATCAACACGCGCTCACACTGCCGCAATTTCTGGTGCTGGCATCCATTCATCGCCATGGTACCGGGTGCCCCATTGGGAGGCTCGCCGACGAAATGTTCCAATCGTACCCCACGATGACCGGCATTGTGGATCGGCTCAAGAGCGCTGGCTTGGTCTCGCGCGGCACCGACCCGCACGATCGCCGCAAAGTGGTGATCAGTCTCACCAAAGCCGGGCGCACCTTGCTCGATCGCGCCAAGAACGCACGGCGCAAACGGATGATACGCGCGCTCTCGCAGCTCTCCCGTCAAGAGCGCCGCGAGTTTTTGCGTTTGCTCACCCGTTACCTTGAAATTTTTGAAAAGGAAAACTTATGAACCAACGAACTTTTGTTATGATCGGCATTGGGGTCATTGCCGTCATCGTGATCCTAGCGATGGTGTTGCCTCGGTGGATGACTCCGCCCAACGATTTCCAAAACATCGAAACGACCACCGTTCGCCGTGGCACCTTGACCGCTTCGGTCAGCGCCACTGGCTCGATCAGCCCCTTGCGCGAGGCGCAACTTGCCTTTAGCGCGACCGGCGCGCTCACCAAGTTGAACGTCAAAGCCGGCGATTCGGTCCAAGCCGGGCAAATCGTTGCCGCGTTGGACACGCGCGAACTAGAATTGCAACTTGCCCAAGCGGAAGCCGGTTTGGCGTCCGCGCAAGCCCGGCTCGATCAACTCAAAAATCCTTCGCCCGCCGATGTTGCCGCCGCCCAAGCCAGCGTGGCTTCTGCCGAAGCGGCGTTGTTGCAACTCAAGATTCCCAATCAAAACGATCTTTTGATGGCAAAAGCCGATTTGGACAAAGCCGCCGCTGCGCTCGCACGCGCACAAGCCGATTATGATCGCGTTGGCGGCGCAGCGAATCCGATGATTGGCATGCTGCCCCAAGCACTGACGCTTCAACAAGCGTCGTTGGATTATCAAAAAGCGCAAGCCGCGTTCAATGCACGTTTCAATCCCAGCGATAGTCAGGTCAAGCAAGCCCAAGCCGCCTTGGAGCAAGCGCGCGCACAACTTGCCCGCCTTACCAATCCCAATCCCAATGATCTCAAGAGCGCGCAAGCCAGCGTGGATCAAGCCCGCGCCGCGCGCGATCTGGCGCAAGCCCGGCTCGATTACGCCATCATCAAAGCCCCATTCGATGGCGTGGTCACGCACGTGGATGTTGATCTCGGTTCGACGGTGCCGGCAGGACGTGTGGTGTTGGGCATCGCCGATGAGAGCGCATATCGCGTCAAACTCAACATTGACGAAACCGATATTGCCAAAATCAAAGTAGGGCAAGAGGTTACGATTAGTCTGGATGCATACCCCGGTGTGAACATCGCAGCCAAAGTTACGGATGTTGCCTCAAACGCCACGCTGGTGCAAGGGGTGGTCAATTACGTTGTAACCGTATCGCTCAGTCCCAATCAACCGGTGCCGCTCAAACTGGGGATGACCGCTGATGCGAACATTCTCATCGCCAATCGCGAGAATGTCTTGATCTTGTCGAATCGTGCGATTCGCGCAGCGGGCAATAGCCGGTTCGTAACCATTCAACGCAACGACCGCACAACCGAAGAGATCGAAGTGAAAACCGGGATGGCGAACGATCAGGAAACGGAAATCGTCAGCGGCTTGAGTGAAGGTCAAGTGGTGATTATCTCACTCGTGCAACAAAATCCGCTCAATGCCGGCTTTGGCGCGCGCCGATAAATGTGGAGTTGAACGATGAATGTTTTTGAAAGTATGCGGGTTGCCTTGCGCAGTCTGGGCGCTAATCGTTTGCGTTCTGCGCTGACAATGCTGGGCATCATCATTGGCGTGGGCGCAGTTATCGCGTTGCTCTCGATTGGGCAAGGCGCGGGTGCGGCAATCACAGAACAAGTGCAAGGCATCGGCTCAAACTTGATTATCGTTTTTCCGGGCGCGGCGCCGCGCCCGGGTTCTTCCGTGGCGGTCGCCGGCACCATTACGCTAGCCGACGCCAATGCGTTGGAAGATCGCGCGTGTTGTCCTTCAATTGCGGCGGTGGCGCCGGTGTATCAGCGCACCGCGCAAATTGCCAACGTCGCCAACAATACCAATACTCAAGTGGTCGGTGTAACGCCGGCGTACGAAACAATTCGGAATTGGCATGCCGCGTCCGGTCGTTTTATTGATGAACGCGATCTGCAATCGGTAACGCGCGTGGCAGTGCTAGGCAAATCCACCGCCAAGACCTTGTTCGGAAGCGAAGACCCGGTGGGCAAGCCCATCAAGATCAATCGCATTCCCTTCAAAGTGATCGGCGTGATGGTGGAAAAGGGTGGCACGTCAATGTTTGGCGGCAATCAGGACGACATTGTGTTCGTTCCCTTGACCACCGCACAACAACGCTTGTTTGGTTCTGCCGCGCAAACGGCGCAAGGTGCGCCGCGAGTCAGTTCAGTGTTGATCTCGGCGGTGAATGAAAAGCAAATTGATGCGGCGATGGCGCAGATCACCCAAGTCTTGCGCGAGCGGCACAAGATTCAATATCAGCAAGACGATTTTACGGTCTTGAGCCAAAAAGATTTGCTCGGCGCGTTGAATCAAATCACGGATATTCTCACGCTCTTTCTCGCGGCGATTGCGGCGATTTCGTTGCTGGTGGGCGGCATTGGGATTATGAACATTATGCTCGTGTCGGTTACGGAACGGACGCGCGAAATCGGCATTCGCAAGGCGATTGGGGCGCGCCGCAAAGACATCATGACCCAGTTTCTCATCGAGGCGATCACGATGAGTGTCGCGGGGGGTATCATCGGCATTTTGTTTGGCGCGGCGATTGGGATGGTGGTCAATGCCACCGGCGTCATCAAGACGACACTTGACCCAACCTCCGTGTTGCTAGCGGTAGGATTTTCGGTTGCGGTCGGTTTGTTCTTTGGCTTGTATCCGGCGGCACGCGCGGCGAGTCTGCACCCTATCGAAGCATTGCGGTACGAATAAAACGTCAAGAGTAAAACTGCACGCTTTACGTTTTACGATGCTATGAACATCTTTACCCTTTTTACCGGTATTGCCAATACGCATCTGCTCACCAATGAGCGTGGCGTATACATCGTGGATGCGGGGATGCCGCATCAGGCGCGCCGCATCATCGGCAAGGTGCGCGAACTGGGGTATGCGCCCAACGATGTGCGCCTCATTCTCATCACCCACGGACACATTGATCACGCGGGGAGCGCGGTCGCGCTCAAACGTCTCACCGGCGCACCTATTGCGATGCATCGCGGCGATGTGCGCTTGACAACAACGCCGAGTTTGAAAATTCCCCCGGGGCGCAACGCCACCACCGAAACCATCGGACGGTTGATGCGCGCGTTTGGCTGGGTGATGCCGTTGGAAACGTTTGCGCCGGACATTTTGCTCGAGGAAGGGCAATCGTTGCGCGAGTTTGGTTTGGACGCGCGCATCGTTCACACACCCGGGCACACGCTTGGCTCCATCACTCTGCTCACCTCGCAGGGAGTAGCCTTCGTGGGCGATGCGATTTTGAATTTAGTGCGTGTCTCGTTTCCGTTGTTTTGGGAGGATGCAAAGGCGGCGTATGAGAGCGCGTGCAAAATTCGCTCACTTGAACCGCGCGTGTGCTACACAGCGCACGGACGCGCCTTTGATTTGAACGCGCTAAAAGCGTTTGTAGAAAATCATTGTAGTGCAACAACATGAAATAGTTGCATACCCGACTGATGGAAAACTGGTTACCGAGACGGCAAAGTATCAAGTTTCCACTACGCACTTTCATGTTGGTGCACTAGTAGAGAGTAAAAATTCTGATTGACGCTTGCACTATCTGGGCGTAAAATAGCATCGAGATTACGAAAGGAGACCTGGGGCAAAGTTCTTTTGCCCGTTCAAGCACCATGGCTGACCGTGTAACTGCATCGGCGACGCAACCCACCAGGCACACGCGATTGTCTATGAGCGTAACCTTTTCCGCGCTCAAGCATCGCAATTACCAACTCTTTTTTGTGGGCCAGTTGATCTCACTCATCGGCACGTGGATGCAGAATGTTTCGCAACCCTGGCTGGTGTACGACCTGACCAAATCGCCGATGTATTTGGGCATTGTCAGTTTTGCTTCTGCCGTCCCCGTGATTACGCTCTCGCTCTTTGCCGGCGTCTTTATTGACCGAGTACCCAAACGCAAATTGTTGCTCATCACGCAAACCTTGGCGATGATGCAAGCATTCTTGCTCGCGGCGGATGTTTTCCTCGGCTGGGTGCAAGCATGGCACATTGTCATCTTTGCCTTTTTGCTGGGCACCATCAATGCGTTCGATGCACCCACGCGCCAATCATTTGTGGTCGAGATGGTGGGCAAAGAGGATTTACAAAATGCCATCGGCTTGAACGCGGCAATGTTTCAAACTGCGCGTATCATTGGACCCAGCATCGCCGGCATTTTACTTGCCGCGATTGGACCCGCGTGGTGTTTCTTTCTCAATGGCGTCAGTTTTTTGGCGGTCATTTTTTGTCTGAGCCAGATGAACGTCAAACCAATTGTCGGCGCGAAACGCAACGCGAATCCGTTGGCGCAAATGCGCGAGGGGCTGGGCTATATTCGCCACAATCAAACCGTGCTGACTTTGCTCACGATGGTCGCGGTCTCGAATATTTTTGCGTTTGGCTATTCGGCGTTGATGCCGGCTTTTGCGCGCGATGTGTTGCACGGCGGACCGGAAACGCTGGGATGGTTGAGTGCAGCGGTGGGAGCCGGTGCGTTGACCGGCGCCCTCACCGTTGCCTCGCTAGGAAACTTTCAACGCAAAGGTTTGTTGCTCACCGCCGGCAATTTATTTTTCCCGGCGATGGTCTTGCTCTTTGCCTCATCGAAAATCTTGCCGCTCTCGTTGATCATTCTGGTGGGCGCGGGCTTGGGCTTTATGATTCAAAATGCGATGTCAAACACGTTGGTGCAACTGAATGTGCCGGATCATTTGCGCGGACGCGTGATGAGTGTATATATGCTCGTTTTCCAGGGATTCTTTCCGATTGGTTCATTGATGGCGGGGACGATTGCACAATACTTTGGTGTACCCATTGGCGCGGCGTTTGGCGGTACGATTGCGTTGATCGCCGGATTGATCTGGCTTTGGCGCGCGCCGTACATCCGGAAACTCGCGTAAAACGATGTGGTCGCAAATTGTCGGCACATTGATACTTTTGATCATAGCCACGTACATCATTCAACTGTTTGTCCCACGTTCGCGAGGCAATCCGAACGCGCGCCGCACCACCTTACGCGGCGATGTCGCGCCGATGATCGGATTCTTTGGCATTGTGTTGCTCGGTTTGTCGTTGGCGGAAGCAATCCGGCGCGCCGTGTTCGATGGCTGGGCAACCGGCGTCGTGGGAGGTCTCGTCATCGGTGTCGCGTTGTGGGTCGGTTCAATGAACCTACCCGCTGGATCCGCCACGAATAATCGGTCTGCTCTGATCGCCACCTTTCGATTCCTGCGGGCGTACGGCATCATCATTCTGGCAATCATCATCGGGGTCTCACTCGCCGTCCGGATCGTGGGGGCGATGCTTGAAGTGTTTTTTGCTGGTGTGGTCGGCATCATTTTAATCGTCATTGCGTTGCGAATGTTCGTGGGGAACCCACAAACTACCAATCACAGAGGATAATGATGGCAAAATATAGATTGCTCGGTGCGTATGGTCATCCCGATGATGAGCAAGGGGTCAGCGGTTTGATGCACAAGTACGCCAGCGAAGGCGTGGATGTTACGCTGGTCTGCGCCACGCGCGGCGAAGCCGGGGAAATTGCGCCGGGCGTTCAAGCGACGCCAGAAAATCTGGGCGCGGTGCGCGAAGCAGAACTCCGTTGCGCCGCAGAAAAAATCGGCGTGAACAATTTGTATTTTCTGGATTATCGCGATTCTGGCATGCTGGGCACGCCAGACAACAATCACCCGTGTGCCTTTTGGCAAGCCAACCTGTTCGAGGTTGCGGAAAAATTGGTGCGCATTATTCGCCGGCACAAGCCACACGTGATCCTGACTTTCGATCCGAACGGCGGCTATGGGCATCCTGACCACATCAAGATCCATCAAGCATCACTCATTGCATACTTTGTGTCTGGCGACCCACGCATCTATCCTGACCAAATTCAAAAAGAAGGCTTGGAACCATGGACAGTGTCCAAGTTGTATTGGGGAGCCTTTCCGCGCAGTCGGTTTGAAAAATATGCAGAACTTGCCAAACAGGCGGGGCTTGACCTAGGTGTGCCGATGCAAGAATTTTTGAAACGCGCCCAGCCCGATGCAATTATCACGACGCGCATTGATGTCTCGCCGTACGTGGATTTTAAGTTGAGTGCGTTGTACTGTCACGCTTCGCAGATGAATCCGAATAGCATTTTCAGCAAGATTCCCATCGAGATTCGGCGCGAGGGGATGAAGGTGGAAACGCTGGTGCGTGCCGAATCGCGCGTGGTGGTGCAAGGCGAAGAAACGGATTTGTTCACCGGCATCGGATAAACAATGTCGCGGATGGCGGGGTGCGTAACCACGCCATCCGTACCACGCAATAAACTCGGACGCGCCGAAACAACACCGGCATTGATCCACGAAGGACACGAAGATTTCTCTGTTCTTCCTTCGTGCCCTGGGTGCCCTTCGTGGATGAAAAAATCTTTGTGCAACGATTTCATTGGATAGGTACTATGATCTATCAAGTTGGCGATCACAGCGGGGTCTATTGCATCGAAAGTGCGGGCAGCGCACGCGTGTATTACGTTGCGCCCGAAGCCACGTTGATTGACGCCGGTATGCCGAACAAGACCGATAAAATTCTGAGCGCGCTCGCCCACATTGGCGTGCAACCCCTGCATGTCAAGCGCATCATTCTCACGCATCATCATTTCGATCACGTGGGGAGTTTGTGGGAACTGAAACGCCGCACCGGCGCGACCATTTTCGTGCATCAACGCGATGCCGATTACATTGCGGGCAAGCGTCCGCGGCGCGCACCACGGCAACTTTCGGGACGTCTCTTGTTTGGCTTGATGAATTTGTTTGGCACCCAAAATGTTCCCGGCGTTGAAGTAGATCATCGCGTACAAGATGGCGATACGATTGGAGGATTTACAGTCATCCATACCCCGGGACATACGCCGGGACACATCTGTTTGTTGCGCGAAGGATTTCTCTTTAGCGGCGATTTGTTGAACGCTCAAGCTAGCGCGTTCACCGAAACCGCCCACATTTTCACTGCCGATATTCCCACCTCGCGACAGAGTATTCGCAAGGTTGCCGAATTGGAATTCGAGGCGATCTTGTCTTCGCATCGTCCGCCAGTCGTTTTTGGCGCGATGAGCAAAATGCGAGCGTTAGCACAAAAACTTGGCACACTGGAGCGCGATGCGTAAACTTTGGGTTGGACTTGGGTTGGGCTTGACCACCGGGATTTTGGCAACCAGCACGCTTGTGTTGGGCAATCGGCGGGTAGATGAGTGGGAAACGCTCACGCCCGCCGCCGCGCCGGAAGGCGATTTTGTTACACTTGCCGATGGCGCGCGCATGCGTTTTATTCAACGCGGCAACACGGGTACACCAATCGTTTTGATTCACGGTTTGATGGACTCGGCGGATTTCTGGCATCACAACCTAGATGCGCTGGCGCAACACCACCGCGTTTGGGCGATTGATCTGGTTGGCTTTGGTTATTCATCGCGCATCAGCGAGCCGGTGTACTCGCTCCACTATTTCGCGCGCGCGATCCGCGAGTTTATGGATGTGCAAGGCATCACGCAGGCGCACGTGATTGGTCATTCGCTTGGCGGCGCGGTTACGTTACAACTTGCGCGCGATTATCCAACCCGTGTGAACCAGTTGATTCTCATCGCGCCCGGCACCTTCCTGATCAATTCGATTGGTCTGCTCCATTGGTTCGCCCAAGTTCCCTGGGTGCCGCGCGCATTGATGGGCTTTGCGCTCACCAGCAAACAAGCACGGTGGCGCGCCTATCGCAACGCGTTAGGCAACCCGGCGCATTTCAATCCGTACGACGCACAATTGCGCATCCAACCGATGCGTGTGCGCGGTACAGCAGACGCCCTTATCGCTATGGCGACCTCACGCTGGACGAATAATTTGGAAAATGAGTTGGCGCACATTTCCGCGCCCACCCTGATTGTGTGGGGCGATCGCGATCGGGCGGTGCCAGTGGCGCACGCGGAGAAACACGCTCGCGCATTGCCCAATGCCAAATTGGTGATTCTGGAAGGCGCGGGACATATTCCGCACATTGAGTTCCCAGCCATCGTGAATCCGTTGTTCAACAATTTTCTGGAAGGTACGTCGGAAAAAACTATTTTACCGCGCCGCGCGTAGAATCTTGCGGATTGCCGGCGCCAAGTCTTGGCTGGTGTCTATAACGAGATGCGGTCGGCGGATCGGTTCGACTTCGGTTTTCATATTTTCGTGCACATTCCAATCCGCGTCGGAATAATCGAGCGGGTCGGGTTGCTCAAAGCGTTGGCGCAAGCGGGTGCGCACAACCTCTTCCGGCGCAATCGTCTGGATGATGACGAGTTTGGCGTTCGTCTCATCGGCAAGGCGATACAACTTTTCGCGGTGCCACTCGGCGAGGTTGGTGGCATCATAAAGCACGCGATAACCCGCTAGCAACAAACGTTTCATCACGGCGCGCCCAACTTGATGCACCAATGCGCTTTCTTCGGCGGAGTAGGTTGGCTGTTGATGCGACAGGATTTTCCGGACCAAGTCGCTATTGACGATGATGAGTGGTAATTGGTCTGCCAAGCGGCGCGCCAGAAACGATTTGCCGGTGCCGGGCAAACCACTAATGATGAACAAGACCGGTGTCGCGGTGGTTTCGTTATGGAGCGTGAGGGCGTGCAAAACTTGGTCAACCAAGTTGGCAAATGGATCGGCAGGCATCGGTCATATTATAGCCCAAAATGGATCGGTGGAAAATCAACTTTTCCTTTTGGGTGAATTCTGGTATAATTTAACCGGACGCGTGAATCGCGTCGTGCAGAAAGTTAGGTGATAGAGAATGACGTCTAATAATCAACAATGGTTGCGCAATGGGTTGATCTATTTGTTGATCGTGGTGGCAGTGGTCGCGCTGTTCTTTCAGTTCTTCCAACAGCCCAAACAACCCAACACCGTTCCCATCAGTAAAATTGCTCAAAGCGTTCAAGCCGGGCAAATCAAAAAAATAGTGTCGAGTGGTCAAAGCATTACCGCATTTTACAAAGAAGGTGCTTTGCAAGAAACCGCCATCAAAGCCAGTCGCGATACCAGCGTCGAAGAAACGCTCAAAAATCTAGGTGTGGCAACAGACAAAATTGCCGCCGTGGACATTGTGTACGATAATCCAACGCAATGGGGTGATGTGATTGGCTTGTTGAGCGCGTTCTTGCCGCTCATCTTTGTGGGCGCGTTGTTTTTCTTCTTGATGCGCCAAGCCCAAAGTGGCAACAATCAAGCGATGGCATTTGGCAAGTCGCGCGCGCGCGTCTTTTCCGGTGACAAGCCCACCGTAACGTTTGCCGATGTGGCGGGCGTGGATGAAGCCAAAGCCGAACTCCAAGAAGTGGTCGAGTTTCTCAAAGAGCCAGAAAAATTTACCTCGCTCGGCGCGCGGATTCCCAAAGGGGTGTTGCTCGTGGGACCGCCGGGCACCGGCAAGACCTTGCTGGCACGCGCTGTCGCCGGCGAAGCGAATGTCCCGTTCTTTTCGATCAGCGGCTCGGAATTCGTCGAAATGTTCGTCGGTGTGGGCGCCTCGCGCGTGCGCGATCTGTTCGATCAAGCCAAGCGCAATTCACCGTGCATCGTCTTTGTAGATGAAATTGATGCGGTCGGTCGGCATCGCGGTGCCGGGCTAGGCGGCTCGCACGATGAACGCGAGCAAACGCTCAACCAAATCTTGGTCGAGATGGACGGGTTCGATACAGACACGAACGTGATCATCGTCGCGGCAACCAATCGCCCGGACATTCTTGATCCGGCCTTGTTGCGCCCGGGCCGCTTTGATCGGCGCGTCGTGTTGGATCGGCCCGATATGAACGGCCGCAAGCAGATTCTCCAAGTGCACATCAAAGGCAAGCCGATGGCGGAGGATGTGAATCTTGACCTCATCGCCAAGCAGACGCCGGGCTTTTCTGGCGCAGACATTGAAAACTTGGTGAATGAAGCGGCGATCCTTGCCGCGCGGCGCAACAAAAAAGCGATTGGCACCGCCGAACTGCAAGAGTCTATCGAAAAAGTGATTGCGGGACCGGAACGCAAGAGTCGGTTGATCAGCGAAGAAGAAAAACGAATCGTCGCGTATCACGAAGCCGGGCACGCGCTCACGATGCGGATGTTGCCCAACTGCGATCCCGTCCACAAAGTTTCGATCATCTCGCGTGGGATGATGGGGGGCTATACGCTGGCATTGCCGGAGGATGATCGGTATCTGGGTCGCCGTGCCAAGTTTATGGACGATTTGTCCGGTTTGCTGGGCGGCCGCGTGGCAGAAGAAATCGTCTTTGGCGATGTGACCACTGGTGCCTCAAACGATTTGGAGCGCGTGACGGAACTGGCACGCGCCATGGTGACCCGCTATGGCATGAGCGAAAAGTTGGGACCCCGTACCTTCGGTAATCGAGAAGAGTTGGTGTTCCTGGGCCGGGAAATTTCCGAGCAACGGAATTACAGCGAAAAGGTCGCGCAAGAAATTGACGAAGAAGTCAGACGCATCATCAATCTGGCGTACAACAAAACGCGCGAAATTTTGACCACGTACCGCGATAAACTCGATGCACTGGCTAATCGGTTGATTCACGAAGAAACGATCGAGGGGTCCGAGTTTGAAGCGATGTTCAAAGACTTGCCCAAGGTGGCGGCAACGCCAGCGGCGTAACCCATCAAGCAATCGCGTCAAAGGTGACGATAGTCGAAACTGGTGGTGCCCGAAACGGCTGGGTGACTCGCGTCGCCAAGCCGTTTTGCGTTCCTGCGGCAGACTGGTGCCGACGTCTCGACGCTCCAGCGGTTGAATGAAAATGGACCAAGCGTAGGACAAATTTGTCCGACCTTTTCGGAGGAGGGCTTATGGAGGAAATTGCCCCGGGTCTAAGTGCCGAAGTCAGCGAATTTGTCACCGAACAACTCACGGCTGCCTCGGTCAAGAGCGGGTTGGTCTCGGCGTACGCGACCCCGGCTATGATCGCGTTGCTTGAAAACGCCAGCGTGATGGCGATTCAAAAATATTTGCCCAAAGGGCAAACGTCGGTGGGCGCCGAGATTCACCTGCAACACATCGCGCCGACGCCGGTCGGTGTGCGGGTGCGCGCGCGCGCCGAAGTGATGGCGGTGGATGGCAGACGCATCACGTTCAAGGTCGAGGCGTGGGATCACAAGGAAAAGATTGGCGAAGGGACACACGTGCGCGTGATTGTGGATGCGGCACGGTTCAAAAACCAAGTGGATCAAAAAATGAAATTCTAACGAGTTTGACAACGATCAACGGAGGCAGGATGAAAGATCTTACATCACGAGCACTCAACATGGCGCAGGTGCGCGGCGCAACGTACGCTGATATTCGTATCGTGAATCGGTTGACGCAACGCATCGCGGTCAAGAACGGCAAAGTGGAAGCACTCCAGCAAGATGAGACACAAGGATTTGGCGTGCGAGTCATCGTGAATGGCGCGTGGGGATTTGCCGCCAGTTCGCGCTTGGAAGCCAAAGAAGTCGAACGCGTGGTTGCGCAAGCCATCGCCATTGCCAAAGCCAGCGCGCTGACCAACATCCGCGATGTGGACCTGGGCGAGCCAATCACCTCACAAGGCGTGTACGAGACACCGGTCAAACTCGATCCCTTTATCGTCTCGCTAGACGACAAGGTTGGCTTGTTGCTCAAAGCGGATGAAGAGATGCGCCGCGTCAAGGGGGTCAAGGTTACGCGCGGCGAAATGGCATTCGTGCGCGAGAGCAAGGAATTTGCTTCGACGGAGGATGCGGCGATCCGGCAAGAAATCATCGAAAGTGGTTGCGGCATTTCGGCGATTGCCACCGACTTGGCCACCGGCGAAGTCCAAGTGCGTTCGTATCCCAACGCTGGCGGGCGCCACCACGTTACGCGTGGGTACGAATTTATTCGCGAACAAAATTTGGTGGAGAATGCGCGCCGTGTGGCGGAAGAAGCGGTCGCCCTCTTGTCCGCCGATCCATGTCCCAGTTACGACGCGATGACAATCATCCTCGATGGTTCGCAACTCGCGCTCCAAGTCCACGAATCGTGCGGACATCCGATTGAATTGGATCGCGTGCTGGGAACGGAAGCCGCGTTTGCCGGGACATCGTTCCTTACGCCGGACAAGTTGAACAGTTTCCGGTACGGTTCCGAGTTCGTCAACATCACTGCCGATGCGACGATTCCCGGTGGCTTGGGCACGTTTGGCTGGGACGATGAAGGCGTGCCAGCGCAAAAGACAGACATTGTCAAAGCCGGGTTGTTCGTGGGCTATCTCACCAGCCGCGAAACCGCGCGCCAACTGGGGCTCGGTCAATCAAATGGAACGATGCGCGCGGATGGTTGGAATCGAATGCCGATTATTCGGATGACCAACGTGAACTTGATGCCCGGCGCGTGGGAGTTGGACGATCTCATTGCCGATACGGACGATGGAATTTGGATGGAGACGAATCGGTCGTGGAGCATTGACGACAAGCGGCTCAATTTTCAATTTGGCACTGAGATGGCGTGGGAAATCAAAGGCGGCAAGAAAACGCGGATGCTCAAGAACGCGACGTACACCGGCATCACGCCGCAATTTTGGGGTTCGTGCGATGCGGTGTGCAATGAGAAATATTGGGTCGTGTGGGGAACACCGAACTGCGGCAAAGGTCAGCCGCCGCAAATTGCGCACACCGGGCACGGGGCGGCGCCGGCACGCTTTCGCAACGTACGGGTCGGTGTCGTCAAGTAAATCGTGACAGCGTAAACCTGTAACCTTGAACCTGAAACGGAGTCTCCGATGCTTGGGCCAAACAAACTCAGCGAAATTGCCAATCAAATCTTTACCTTTTCCAAAGCCGATCAAACCGAAGTTATTCTGACCACGACCGATTCGGCGTTGACCCGCTTTGCCAACAATCATATTCATCAAAACGTCGCCGAATCGAACGTGCAGGTCCGTATCCGCGTGGTGTACGGCCAGCGCGTTGGGGTTGCTTCCAGCAACGATCTCACGCCCGAATCGCTCAAACGCACGGTAGAAACGGCGCGCGCGATTGCGCAACGTCAACGCGAAGATCCGGAATTTCAATCCTTGCCCACGCCGCAACCGATCCAACACGTCGAAGCGTATGTGGATGCCACCGCCAACTATACACCGGAACAGCGTGCCCAAGTGGTGAACGTGTTGTGCAAAAAAGCCAAAGAGAAGGGTGTGGTCGCGGCAGGGGCGTTCACCACCACCGCGTTTGAAATTGCGGTTGCCAATTCATTGGGCGTGTTTGCGTATCATCCCGCCACGTATGCGGATATCAATACGGTGATGATGACCGATACCAGTTCGGGCTATGCCTCATTCACACATCAAGATGCGCGCCAAGTGAATGCCGAAGCATTGGCAAATCAAGCGGTGGCCAAGGCATTGCGCGGACGTCATCCAACAACACTTGAGCCGGGCGAGTACACCGTGTTGCTGGAAGAAGCCGCCGTAACCGATATGCTCGATTTCTTGAACTATGTGGCTTTTTCTGCGCTTGCTGTGCAAGAGGATCGCTCGTTTATGAAAGGCAAGATCGGGCAAAAAGTGATGGACGAGCGCGTAACGATTTTTGATGATGGACTGGCGTCGGATATGATTGCCTTGCCATTCGATTACGAAGGCGTCCCGCGCCAACGCGTAACCTTCATCGAAAACGGGATCGCGCGCGGTGTGGTGTACGACACGGCAACGGCACAACGCGATGGCGTGGCATCTACCGGGCACTCGCTTCCCGCGCCGAATACAATGGGACCCTTTGCGCTGCATATGGCGATGGTGCCGGGCGATCAATCCAAAGATGAAATGCTTCGATCTATCGAACGGGGCGTCTTGGTAACACGCTTTTGGTACACGCGGGTGGTCCATCCGATGAGGGTGCTCATCACCGGGATGACGCGCGATGGGACGTTCTTGATCGAAAAGGGCGAGATCACACAGCCGGTCAAGAACCTTCGCTTCACAACGAGTTATCTCGATGCGTTGAACCACGTGCGCGCGATTGGCAACACCACGCAACTGTTCTTCGATGATTGGTCGCATGCTTCGCGACGGGTGCCGGCAATGGTAGTGGATGGATTGCGATTCACCGGCTCAACGCAATAAAATGAAACCCCGCTTTCATTCGAAAGCGGGGTTTTGTGTTTAACTGCCGGGCATTGGCTTGGCATCTGTCGGTGGGGTTACTTTGATGGCGGGATTGTTAAAATCCCACATACGCCCATTGAGCTTGAAAGAACCTTTCTCGGTCGGTGTCTTGGCATTGTGTCCCTGAAAATCAAGGAGGAATTTGTGCACATAGCCATCGGCACAAAGCCAGACGCGTGTCTCGGACTTGTCCACCACACCAATATCCCCCGTGTCTTTACCGGCACCAAACGCGCCCAGCATCGAAGCGTTAAAGCCACGGATTGTGCCAGACCAAATATCACATTGCTGACCATCCACCACTTCGGTGCCAACTTTTTTGAAACTCGCCGCATCGTCCAGATAATCTTTGAACGTATCGGGCTTGGCAAAATCTTCCAACCCCCTCGCGGTTGTATTAGTGCTGGTGACGTACCAGACTTTGGGATCGGTCAAGCCGAACATTTTGATCCCCCTCATATAGGTCTTGCCGCCCGCCGTGATAATCTCGACCGTTGTGTTTGGGTCGCCGGCCAAGATTGCCAAAAAACCGCCTTTGGAACTAAAGTGAGTATTGGTGCCATCCACTTCGCCCGTGAAATCAAACACGGTTTCTTCGGTAAACTTGCCGTTGGTGGTCGCACCGATCAACATTGAAAATTGCATGCGATACTTGGAGGCACCTTTGACTTTGCTCAGCGCGCTAGTAAAAGGATTGGTGCCAGACGAGGCAGATGAGGACGCAAGGGAAGATGTCGCCGAAGACGATACTGCTTTGGTTGGAGCCGCCGGTGTGAACTTGACGGCTGGGGTTGGTACCACCGGCATTGCAGCGGGAATTTCCAAATCTTCCTGGACGCCGGTCAGCGCGCTGATTTGTTTTTGTATCTCAGTGCCAGCTACGGCAAATACAATTGCCGATGCGACACAACAAATCAACAACAATCCTACACATCCACCAACGATCCAGAGCAAATTTTTATTGTTCATTGGGTTCCTCCTTGACACCTATTTTAGTTTAAACTCACGATTTGTGCAAGGGGGGATTGGGGGGATGCCTCTGGTCTTGTTAGAGAGCAGAACGGGGAAATGGGCAGAAGGGGTTGAAAAGTGAATTACACCCGTCTTATTTGACTAGATGCGGGAATGTGCTAGAATCGCAAGCGTGAGTGATCTGGGCATTGTGATTGTCAACTGGAACACCCGGGACCGCTTGCGGGATTGTCTGCGATCCTTGGACGCCAGTCGCGGGGTGTCATGCCTCACCTATGTGATTGATAACGCTTCAACCGATGGCAGTGCGGAAATGGTGCAACGCGAATTTCCGCACGTGCGCTTGATCGCCAGCCCAGTGAACGGCGGTTATTCCTACGCCAATAATCTGGGCTTGCGTCAGATTCTTGCGCTTGCCCCCCCACCCCCGTTTGTTTTGCTGCTCAATCCGGACACGGTCGTACCGCCAGACGCCCTCGCGCAAATGATTGAGTTTTTTCACGCCCATCCCGATGCCGGCGTGGCGGGTCCCAAGTTAGTGATGGAAAATGGCACCCTCGATCTGGCGTGCCGCCGCAGTTTCCCTAGCCCCGAACTTTCGATTTATCACGTCCTTGGCTTGGACGAACGCTTCCCACAGAGTCGCCGCTTTGCGCGGTACAATCTCACTTATCTCGATGAAGAGACACTGACCGAGGTGGATTCGGTGGTGGGTGCGTTTATGATGATGCGGACGCTGGTCTTGCGCCAAGTCGGTTTGTTAGACGAAGCGTACTTTATGTACGGCGAGGACCTGGATTTATCGTTGCGCATCAAACGGCGAGGTTGGAAAATATATTATAATCCTGCCGTCCGCGTGTTGCACTATAAACGCCAAGCCAGCAAACAATCGGCGCGGGCGCAGTACGAATTTTGGCGGGCAGGATACCTTTTCTATAAAAAGCATTACGCCGCTAACACACCCTTGCCGTTGCATCTCCTCGTCATCGCTGGGTTGGCGCTCAAAGGCGGTTGGAAACTGGTGCGCGAAATGATGCAACCGTTGCCGGCTTCCCCCAATCAAGCCGAAATTTATCCCGTGCCCGGCTCCCTCTCATTTTCGCCCAAGTAATGAGACCGGTGGTGAAGGAAGATGCGTTGTTCGACCGCGCCGGTGCAAAACCAAAAGTGGGGACAGGTGATCGGATGAAACGTCACGCTCAATGGATTTTCCCGCTCACCCTGCTAGGGGTGGACATTGTGATGACGTGCCTGGCGTTTGTGCTGGCGTACTGGATGCGTCCTCGCGAAGCCACGCCCAATCAAGTCATTCCACCCTTGTCGTACTATATCGGAATGATGGTGCTGAGCGTTGTGGCGCTCGTCATTGTATTCTTTTTCCACAAACTCTATCATCTGCGGCGCGGAATGTCGCGCCTGGACGAACTCTACGCGGTCTTTTCCGCCGTCTCGATCAGTGTGATCGTGGGCATGGCGCTCACCGCCTTTGTCTATCGCACCGAAATTGATTATCCGCGCATTATGATTGTGTATTTTTGGGCGTGGTTACTTGTCCTGGTGGGGCTAGGACGATTCACGCATAGCACTCTGCGCGCATCGCTCTATCGGCGTGGGTGGGGCGAATCGCGGGTGTTGATTGTGGGGGCGGGCGACGCTGGCAATATGATTCTCGACAAGATTCGTTCATCGCCGCAACTCGGTTATCGCCCGGTCGGTTTCTTGGACGATGCGCGCGCCGGGCAAACCGTGCTGGGGTTGCCGGTCCTCGGTAAGCTCGAACAGTTGGGCGAGGTGGTGGCAAGTCATCAAATTAACGAAGTCATCATCGCGCTTCCCGAAGCCACGCACGAAGAATTATTGTCGGTCATCTCACGGTGCGAAGATGGGCGCGTCAGCATCAAGGTTTTCCCAGACGTCTTTCAAATTATGGCGTCCGAAGTCAACATTGGCGATTTGAACGGCTTGCCCTTGTTGACGATGCGCGATGTGGCACTGCGCGGTTGGCGACTGACCGCCAAGCGTGTGGTGGATGTGGTCATTAGCGCGATTGTCTTGGTGTTCATCTCCCCCTTGTTGTTGCTCATCGCCCTTGCCATCAAACTCGATTCTAAGGGACCGGTGCTGTTTACGCAAACACGGATGGGCTTGGATGCCAAGCCCTTTCCGATGTTCAAGTTTCGTTCGATGATTCCGGAAGCCGAGCAGATTGCCCGGTGGACGGTGCGCGACGATCCACGCCGCACGCGGGTGGGCGCGTTTCTGCGCAAGTATTCGCTCGATGAATTGCCCCAGTTTATCAACGTGTTTTTAGGGCATATGAGTCTGGTGGGACCGCGCCCAGAGCAACCTATCTTTGTCGAGCAATTCCGGCAAATGGTGCCCCGCTATATGGAACGCCACCGCGAAAAAGCCGGCATTGCCGGCTGGGCGCAAGTGAACGGCTTGCGCGGCGATACTTCGATTTGGGAACGCACCAAGTACGATTTGTATTACATCGAACATTGGTCGTTGTGGTTCGATTTCAAAATCATGATCCTTACCCTCTTGCGGTTCTTCCGCGATCCGAGCGCGATCTAACTTCTCCATGAAATTATCCATCCTCGAAAACGAACACGACAAGCATCGGCTCAAGCGTGCGCTTGCCGCCCAAATCATTTCTGCGTACTCAGGCATTATCAAGCTGTACGCGTTTGTGCGTTTCAAGATCATTCACCTCCGCTTTCTCGAAGAAATCGAACAATATTTGCCGGACGCAGGCGAAATTCTGGATCTGGGTTGTGGCTTTGGTTTGTTTGCGCTGTATATGGCTGCCTGCAAACCAAACGCGCACATCATCGGCTTGGATATTAACGACAAGCGCTTGCAGATCGCGCGAACAGCGGCAGAACGTTTGAATATTCGGAACGTCTCGTTCCGACATCAAGATTTGCGCGAGTGGCATCCCGATCACATCATCGCCGGGGCATACTCGCTCGATCTGTTTCATCACATCCCGGTCGCCAGCGGCAACCGTTTGCTCGCCGATTTGTCCGCGCACATTGCGCCGGGCGGACGCTTTTTGCTCAAAGACATTGACACGCAGCCGCGCGGAATGTTGTGGTTCACCTATGGGTTGGATGTGTTGATGTCGCCGTGCGATCACTTTTTCTATCGCTCCGCCGGCGAATGGCAACGCCAACTCGCCGCGAGTGGCTTTGCACCGATTTATTTGCATTACCTCTGGGATATTTTGCCCTATCCGCACATTCTCTTGATTTGCGATAAACCTACATTGGACGCGGACCAACACCCATGAACGCAGGAAGAAATAAAGGATTGTCACGCCGCGTCATTTTCCTTTTCGCTCTGGTCTGGCTTGCCTTTGCGCTCCGGATGTTCTGCGTGTCCGATCTGCTAATGTGGGGGGACGAAGGATTTAGCGTGTTCTCCGCCAGCCGTGATTTACTCACCATCACACTCGATACCACCACGATTGATCCGCATCCCCCGCTGTACTATTACCTCTTACATTTTTATTTTCAAATTGCCGGGCGCACCGAACTCGCGGTTCGATTCTTTTCGGTCTTTTTTGGAACCGCCACGCTTCCGCTGGCGTGGGTGATGGGCAAGCGAATGTATGGCGCACACGTCGGTGCGCTTGCCGCAAGTTTGGTTGCCCTTGCGCCTTTTGCCGTTCACTATTCGCAAGAAGTGCGGATGTACGCCTTGGCGATCTTCTGGGTTTCACTGGGCTTGTATTTTTTTGCGCGCCTATTTGCACGCGAATCACGCCACGCTTGGATGGGCTACGCCATCGCCATGTGCTTGGCGTTGTACACCCTCTATCACACCGCGTTGATTTTTCTCGCCATTGGGTTCGTTCTGCTGGCATATTTTAAAAGCCGCCGCGTGTTCGTCCTTCGCTGGTTGGGTGTTTCGTTTGGCATCGTTGCCACCTTTCTCCCGTGGCTTGCTTATCGTTACGCCAGCGCATTTACCGGGATCAAAGAGGTTGCCGGCGAAACTCAACCGATGGATTTTCCAACCTACCTCGCGCGTGGCTTTGCCGCGATCTCCGTCGGCACAACGATTCCGCTATCGAATGCCTTTCAACTTGCCGGCTTGTTCGCTGGGCTGATCGTCGGCGCGCTCGTTCTTGCGCTTGCCACGCGCGCTGCAAAAGTTTTCGATGCGTTGCTTGTCATGCTCACGCTCGTACCGATCATCGCGTACTATCCCTTGTATCTCGCGCTCCCCCTGTATCGCGGACGATTGTTCGCACTGGCATGCGTTCCGTTGATGCTCCTCCTCGCGCGCAGTACATCACTCATTGTTGCGCGGATCAAACGTGCTGCACCTTTCATCGCGTTGCTCGTTTTGGGCACGTTTGCGTACTCGCTCAACAACTATTTTTTCGTCTATAATCGTTACAGCGCAATGGTCGAAGATTATATCCCCGCCATTCGCGCCCTCGAACAACGCGTGCAGCCGGGCGATATGATTCTCTTTCACGCGTACTGGCAACAAGGATATTTTCTCAGCCATTACCGCGGCGCACCACTCGATTACGGCCGCTTGGAAAATCAAAACGATTTGAACGCTGCCGTATCTACCGCGCGCAACGTGTGGGCAATCGTGCAAGCAGTGCCGCATCACGGCGCCGAGGATTGGCTGGCACAAAATGCCTTTCCACTCGGCGAAGAAAAATTTGGACAGATGCGCGTGTTGGCGTATCTTGCTGGCACACCGAAACGGGGTGCCACTTTTGCTGAACCGCTCCAGTTCGATAACGGGATGCAATTCATCGGCTATCATCTCAACGATACACCGATCGAATCCGGGCGTGGCATTCTCACATTGCAACTCGATGCGCAAGCCATCGTACCCATCGCCGCCGATTACACAATGAGCGTTCGGCTCACCGATGCGCGCGGCGAAATCGTTTGGGCGCAAGCCGATGGGCAACCATCGAACGGCACGCAACCGACGACGACGTGGCAACCGGGGCAAATCGTACACGATCATCGCACCGTGATGATTCCGGCGGGAACGCCTCCCGGCGATTATGCTGTTCAAGTGATTGTGTACGATGCCCAGACCGGTCGCATCGCCAATGTCGTTGTGCCGGAAAACCGGCGTGGGCGAACAATCACGTTAGGCACGGTCTCTGTTCGGCGGAGCGATGCACCCAGCGCGCCCATCATTCCCAATCCGCTCAACGTAGCGTGGAACGAAATCGTACTCGCCGGGTATGCCACGCTGCCGGACACACTCAACGCCGGCGACACCTTGCCGCTCACGTTGTATTGGCGCGCGCAACAAAACCCGGCGCGCGACTATCGCGTTTTCATTCGGTTGCGCGACTCGGCGGGAATAGAGCGCGTGATGTTGACACATGTCCCGGCAAATGGCTGGGCAACCACGTACTGGCGCGCAGGCGAAACGTGGCTCGACAAAATCAGTTTGACGATTCCGGCAGATACCGCGCCCGGCGCGGCCCAGATTCTCATTGGCTTGGTGGATGAGCAAGGGAATGCCCTTGCTCCCAACATCGAACTTGCGCGCATAAACATCAACGTGCGCACACATCGGTTTGCTGTGCCAACACCCCAATATCCAATTCGGGCAACGTGGGAAAACAAAATGAGATTGCTAGGTTATGATCTTGACACGAAAAATCGTGAGGTAACGTTGTATTGGCAAGCGTTACAAAAAATGTCCGAACGCTACACGGTCTTTGTGCACCTGCTCGATTCAAACGGCAAGCTGGTCGCACAACACGATCGCGAACCGCAAAATGGCAACGCCCCAACGACCAGTTGGCTCAAAGACGAAATCATCGTGGAGGCGTACACGTTTACGCCCCTTGCGCCGGGCAGTTATTCGCTCAGCGTCGGAATGTACAACACGGAGAGCGGACGTCGGCTCAGCGTGGATGAAACCCAAGCCGACCACATCTCGTTGGCTCGGTTTCGTATCGAACCCTAACGTTTGTGTTTTTCGTTTTTCCGGATAGAATACAGATTGTCTTATGACCCAAACCAGTTTACGCCCCTTTCTGTCTGTCATTATCCCGGCATACAACGAAGAACGCCGTTTGCCGCAAACATTGCAAACGATCAGCGATTATCTCAGCCGGCAAGCATATACCAGCGAGTTGATCGTGGTGGACGATGGCAGTGTGGATCGCACGGCGCAAATCGTGGAAACCTTTTGCGCCACGCACCCCCATGTGCGATTGATTCGGAACGATCATCGCGGCAAAGGGTATGCCGTGCGCACGGGCATGCTCGCCGCACGCGGACACATCGTTTTGTTTTCGGATGCGGACTTGTCCACGCCCATCGAAGAAATCGCCGAGATGCTCCCGTGGTTCGAGCGCGGGTACGGCGTGGTGATCGGCTCGCGCGAAGGCAAAGGGGCGCGCCGCATCAAAGAACCTTTGTATCGGCACATTATGGGGCGCGCGTTTAATCTCATCGTCCGCCTTTTGACCGTGCGTGGCATTGACGATACGCAATGCGGTTTCAAAGCCTTCCG
Source organism: Anaerolineae bacterium (assembly GCA_034433515.1). Lineage (GTDB taxonomy): Bacteria > Chloroflexota > Anaerolineae > UBA4142 > UBA4142 > DAOTXS01. The sequence goes on from DAOUAL010000055.1 coordinate 52,104, forward strand.
CGACGATATTGCGCGCGATGTGTTTTCGCGGATGAAACTGTACGGCGAGAATGCCAAGCGCGTTACCGATGCGATGGTGACCGGCTTTGATGTCGAAGTGTTGTATCTGGCACAAAAAGCCGGCATCAAAATCAAAGAAGTGCCGGTCGAGTGGCGGTATGGCAACGAAACCAAAGTCAATCCCCTCAAAGATTCGTGGCGCAACTTTCGCGATGTGGTGATGGTCCGGTGGAACGATTTGCGCGGCAAGTACGACTAATTGCATCGTCAACGATTCTGTGGTAGAATAAGGTTGGTTGAGGTTGATGATGGTCACCTTTCAGATCTTCACGAACGCGATGGTCATGTCGAACGGCGCGCCGTAAGTGGGCACGCAGAGGTTTTGTGCCCCCGGTGCGCCACGCCGCTTTTGGACAACCGCAAGGGTTGCCCCAACACGAGCGGCGTTTTTATTTCCGACGAAAGACGAAGGATGGAGGACAACGCCTAGCCTCCGTCGTCTAACTTGCAATTTGGAACCTGAAACTGGAGTTGATTATGAACAAAAAGATTGGAGTTTTCGTCGCATGGCCCTACGCTAATGGTCCCCTGCATTTGGGGCATATCGCCGGCGCGTATCTCACTGCCGACATCTTTGCGCGTTATCATCGCTTGGTGGGGAACGAGGTGTTGATGGTGTCCGGCTCAGATTCGCACGGGACGCCAGTAACCGTTACCGCCGATGAAGAGGGGATCACCGCGCGCCAAGTGTTCGAACGTTCGCACGCCCTCTTTTTGGAAGCATGGCAAAAGTTGGGCATCTCGTTCGATCTCTTTACGCACACGGATACGGAGAATCATTGGGCGATTGCGCAGGATTTCTTTGCGCGCTTGCTCCAAAAAGAGTACATCTACAAAGCGACAGAAAAACAAGTGTACTGCGAAGAGGATGCGCGCTTTTTACCCGATCGCTACATCAACGGCGAATGTCCGCACTGCCACTTTCCGCGCGCGCGCGGCGATCAATGCGATAACTGTGGACGCGTCCTCGATGCGACGGAACTGATCAATCCCAAATGCAAGTTGGCAAAGCCGGGGGAAACCCATCGTTTGGTCGTGCGCGAGAGTGAACATTTTTATCTCGACTTGCCCAAGTTTGAAAAACGCTTGCTCGATTATCTGAGCGATAAGGATTCGTACTGGAAATCGAACGTGGTGGCGTTTGTGCGCAACTGGTTGCAAGCCGGCTTGCACGGTCGCGCCATTACCCGCGATTTGGATTGGGGGATCACCTTGCCAATCCCCGGCTATGACTCGAAACGCATCTACGTTTGGTTCGAAGCGGTGATCGGCTACTATTCCGCCTCGGTTGAGTGGGCTAAGAATCGCGGCACGCCGGACAAGTGGAAAGAGTGGTGGACCAAATCGGACAACGTGCGCGGGTACTATTTCGTGGGCAAGGACAATATTCCGTTTCACACGATTATATGGCCCGCCATGTTACTCGGGTACGATGAAAACTTGCCCTTGCCGTACGATGTGCCGGCAAACGAGTTTCTCACTCTCGAAGGACGCAAGTTTAGCAAGAGCGAACACTGGGCAGTCTGGATCAACGATTATTTGCAAGTGTACGATCCCGATCCGTTGCGCTACCTGCTTTCGGTCAATATGCCGGAATTTGCGGATACCGACTTTACGTGGAAAGAGTTTGTCCGCCGCAACAACGATGAACTCATCGCTAACTGGGGCAATCTCGCCAATCGCGTGCTCACGTTTACGTACAAAAATTTCGATCAGCGCGTCCCCACCCCGGGCGCGTTGAATGACGCTGACCGTGCGCTCATCGCCAAATCCGAAGCCGCGTTTGCCAGCGTAGGCGATGCGTTGAATCGCGTACGTTTCAAAGAAGCCATCCATATCGCCATTGAGGTGGCACGCGAGGCAAATGTGTACCTCCAAGTAACCGAGCCATGGAAAACGATCAAGGTGGATCGCACGCGCGCGGCCACTTCGCTCTATGTGGCGTTGCGCGTGATTGATAACTTGAAAACGTTATTCTATCCCTTTTTGCCGTTTTCATCGAACGAACTGCACCGGCAACTGGGCTATGACGGCGACTTGCTCGGCGAAATCAAAATCGAAACGTTCCACGAGACCACGCGCAGTCATACAGCCGCGGTGTATCATCCTGGCAAGCATTCGCAAAAATGGGAACCCTCGCAACTTGTACCGGGGCAAGTGTTGCGCGAACCGAAAGCGTTGTTCAGAAAATTGGATGAGAAGATTGCGGAAGAGGAAAAGGCGAAATTGGGAAGAGTGTAAAACATTCTGTCCTTGCGAGGAGCCAAGCAATCTTTCCAAGTGATTGGAGAGATTGCCACGCCGCAAAAACGCGGCCCGCCATGACGTGGAGGAGCAAATATGAGCACACCAGAGCCACAAGAGTTTGACCTTGCGCAAGAGTTGCACGAATTGGGCGAACAAATCAAACGCGCGTTTCAAGTTGCTCGCGAACATCCCAAAACCAAAGCGATGGAGCAAGACATTGTGCATGCCATCCGCAATCTTGAAACGGAAATCCAACGCGTGATCAAAACGGCGCAGGAACATCAAGCCCTCAAGCGGGCAGGGGAACAGATCAGAGAAACGGCACAGTCGGTTAAAGCCAGTGGCGCGCCCGATGACATTGCACGGGGCATCGCGAAAGGGATACGTGTATTGAACGAGCAAATCCGCCAAGCGATTGAGGAGGCGGAAAAATCAACCCACTCATGACAAGGACGGCGAGGGACGAAAACCTTCGCCGTCCTTGTGGGGGGGCTAGGCAGATGACCCTATCAATGCTATAATCAGTTCAGTGGCGCAAGGGAGGTGATGCTAAGCCTAGATTTCGCACCTGTGTTATCAAATAGACAACGTCGCTCGTCCAACCACCGAACACAATGCTCTGTCTGCTCGGTCGGGCCAGGGTGCGAAAGCGAGGCCAAGTCAATTGATTCGTCAGCGACGTATGTGCCTAGTTCACAAGTCATTCATTCTTAGGAGGAGCCCCTATGGACCAGTATCTTACCGCCGAAGTTAAGAAAGGCGCAACCTATTATGCGATTATCGCTATCGTGCTTGGTGTTCTGGGCGCAATTCTCGGAATCGCCATTATCGCAGTCCCACCGATTGCGTTTCTAGCGTGTTTGACCACGCCTTTGTTGTGTCTAAGCGCGTTTGCATTTCCCATCGGCATCGGTTGGTTTGTGGCACAATGGAGCGGTAGTAGCGACATGGGCAAAGGCGCTATAAGCGGCGCGTTAGCATGCGGGCTGGGTGCGCTAATTGCTGGCGTGGTAAATTGGATTCTCAATATCTGCTCCAGCGTGGTAACCTTCGCCTTAGTTACTTCATCGCTCGGCGGCGATATGGTCGGCACATTGATCACAAGCGTTGCCGGTGGCTTGGTCGGCTGGATCGTTGGTGTAGTTTTAGCCGCCGTCTTTGGTGCGGTGGGCGGTTTGCTCTACGTGGCAATCCAAGGCAGTAAAGCCAAACCAGCGTGAGCCGCTGAACAACCAAACGAGTGGAGCCCAGCGGTTCCACTCGTTATTTTTCTACGGACTCGTTACCACTGGATACCCCGCTGCTTTCCACTGACTCAAGCCGCCCGCCAGACTGGTTACTTGCAGAAATCCGGCGCGCAGTAAAATATCGCGCCCGGTTGCACTCCGATTCCCTGACCGACACACCACAACAATTGGCTGGTCGCGTGGCAATTCTTTGACCCGGGATTCTAACTCGCCCAACGGAATCAAAGTTGAACCCGGAACGTGATATTCGTTCCATTCTTCCGGCTGACGCACATCGAGGATGAATGCGCCAGCGTTACGCAGATTCAACGCTTGATTGATAGAGATTTCTTTGGGCAGCGTGTTCGTGATTGCCGCCGGTGCGCTTTGGCATGCCACCCCACCCAATATCAACACCATGATCGCAATGCCAAGCAATCCAAATTGCAATCGCATTACTTCTCCTTCAAAGAATAATATTGCTTTATTTGATGCAATTTTCGGCAAAAAGTTTCAACCAAGTTGCGTTTCTCTGCAATCGTGATAGAATGGAATTGAACCCTAGACACTCTATACTCCATACTCTACACTCTAAACTCTAACCCTAGAAAGCCCCGTTATGCCTCGCATCTATGTTGCGCTCGACACCGAAACGACCGGCTTGCAAGCCGACCGCGACGCGATCATCGAAATCGGTGCGATCAAATTTCGCGGCGATGAACTCTTGGGCGAATGGTCAGCGCTCGTCAACCCAGGCCGCGCCCTGCCTCACAAAATCGAACGTTTGACCGGCATCACCTCCCGCGAAGTTGCCAACGCGCCGTTGCTCTCCCAGGTTGCCCCGCAACTTTCACGCTTTATCGGCGAAAATCCGATTGTAGGTCACAACATCCAATTCGATCTGGCGTTTCTTCAACGCCGCGGCATTTCGTTTTCCGCGCCCGCGCTCGATACATTTGAACTGGCGTGCATCTTGATGCCGTACGCCTCGCGTTACTCGCTGGGCAAGTTGATGGATGAACTCGGCATTGCGTTTCCCACCCGCCATCGCGCATTGGACGATGCCCGCGCCGTGCGAGCCTTGTTCTGCGCCCTCCTCGAACGCGCGCGCGATTTGGAGGTCAAGGTCATTGAGGAAATTGCCAAACTTAGCGACAAGTCGAACTGGGCGCTCAAGTTTGCATTCCAAGATATTTTGCGTGACCGCGCGCGCACCGCGTTTGCGCCCGGCACGATTGGCGCACAATTGGCGGCAAAGGGTACAACGACCAGCGAGGAAACGCTGGGCTTGCTTTTCTCGCGCGATCGCGACGAACGTCCACTCAAACCCAAAGCGCATAATGACCCGCTCGATGTGGACGCGCTGGCACATTTGTTGGAACCCGAGGGTTTGTTCGCCCAAGCGTTCGAGGGGTACGAGCATCGTCCGCAACAAATCGAAATGTTGCGCGCGGTTGCCAATGCCTTCAACGACGACGCAACGCTCTTGGTCGAAGCCGGCACCGGTACCGGCAAATCACTCGCGTACTTGATTCCGGCAATTTATTGGGCGGTGCAGAATAATCAGCGCGTCGTCATCTCGACGAACACGATCAACTTGCAAGATCAACTCTATCTCAAAGACATTCCTGATTTGCGCAAGGTCTTGCCCTTTGAGTTCAAAGCCGCGTTGCTCAAAGGTCGCTCAAATTACCTGTGCCGCCATCGGTTCGAGTCGTTGCGCAAAAGCGAAAAACTCGACAACGATCAAGTGCGCGTGCTTGCCAAAGTGTTGGCGTGGTTGCCCTCCACTGCCACCGGCGACAGCGCAGAATTGATCTTGATGGGTCCCGCCGAAAATGCAGTGTGGTCGCGCATCGCCAGCGATGCCGATCATTGCTCGGCGGAGCGTTGTCAATTCCAACAAGAAGGCAAATGCTTTTTCTATCGCGCGCGCGAACGCGCCGAGAGTGCGCACGTCATCATCGTCAATCACGCGCTCCTGCTCTCCGATGTGGCAACCGAAAATCACGTGTTGCCGGAATACAAGTATTTGGTCGTGGACGAAGCGCATCACTTGGAGGCACGCGCGACCGATGCGTTGTCGTTCGAAGCCTCGAGTTCAAGTTTAGAATTGTTGTTGCGAGGATTAGCGAACGAGCGCGGCGGATTGATTGGCAATCTGGCCGGCGCGTTGCGCCATTCCGATCTGCCGCCGCAGCTCAAGAGCGAGGTGCAAAACATTTTTAATGATGTTGCCGATGATGTGGAACGCGCGCTGCGGGGGGTGTACGATTTCTTTATGGCGTTGGAAAAATTTTTGGATGCGCAAGAATCATCCCCCGGCGAAAACGATAGCGCGTACGATCGGCAAATTCGTTTGACGCCCACGCGCCGCGCGCAACCGGCGTGGAGTAATATTGAGATTGCTTGGGACGATTTTGGCGCGCGCCTGCGCCAGGTGCGCGAGGGAATGGAACGCATTTACAAAACGTGGCAAGACCTAGACGATTCTGAGGTGCCCAGCCATTACGATCTCTTGCAAGAACTCGCCGCGGCGATGCGACGCGTGAGTGAAACGCGCGCGCAATTAGAAGCACTTGTAACCAAGCCGCAAGCGAACGGCATTTATTGGGCAGAGATCAACAAGAACAATCGCAACATCTCGTTGCACGTCGCACCCTTGTACGTCGGCGAGTTACTTCAAAAGCAATTGTTCGCCGGCAAAAGCGCGACGATTCTCACATCGGCGACGTTGTGTGTGGACAAATCGTTCGCGCACATCAAATCACGTTTGGGCATTGGCGATTGGGCAGACGAACTCGCCGTCGGCTCGCCCTTCGATTATGCGAACGCGGCGATGGTGTACGTTCCCACCGATATGCCGGAACCCGGGCAACCCGGCTACCAAAAAGCCGTCGAAGCCGCGCTGATTGACTTGTTGCGCGCAACGCAGGGCCGCGCCCTTGTACTGTTCACTTCCATCTCGCAACTCAACGCCACCTACCGCGCGATCACACGCCCGCTTGAAGAAGATGGCATTGTGGTCATCGCGCAAAATCTGGATGGCTCGCGCCGCCAAGTGTTGGAGACATTCAAGACGCAGGAGAAAACCGTCTTGCTCGGCACAAAATCATTTTGGGAAGGCGTGGACGTGGTGGGCGAGGCGTTATCGTGTTTGGTGATTGCCCGTTTGCCATTCTCGGTACCGAGCGATCCCATTTTCGCCGCGCGCAGTGAAACGTTCGAGGATTCGTTCAGCAAGTATGCCGTGCCAGAAGCGGTGCTGCGTTTTCGGCAAGGGTTCGGACGCTTGATTCGCAGCAAGAATGATCGCGGCATTGTCGTGGTGCTGGACAAGCGCGTGCTGTCGAAGTCGTACGGGCGGATGTTCATCGAGTCATTGCCGCCGGTCTCCAAGCGTCAAGGACCGCTCAAAGAGTTGCCCCAGTTTGCCGCCCAGTGGATTGACGGGGAGCCGTGAGCCGGAGGTTCAATGAGCCAAACAATCGCCTCAAGCGGAAATGTGGCTCATTGGTTGAGTTACGCGACTCGTTCACCCGGCAACGGCGGTCCGCCGGCGTACACCTCTTGCACGCGAATTTTCCCTCGCGCGTCCCACTGACCTTTCACCTGATACGAAATCGCTTCGAACGTCAGAATGTTCGTCGCCACTTGGGCGCCAGCGGGTGGTCGCGGCAGTTTCGATAAAGTGTGGCAAATCAAATGTTGCGCGCCGGCCGGTTGCATCGAAAGCGCCGGCACTACAATCGGATAACCATCCTCCCCCAGCCACGCGAGCACTTTGACCGCCATCATTTTCGCAAATTCGTTTTGGACTTGGGGCGGCATCACCACGCCGTCGTTTGTGTCTGATGTTCTCAATCCGGCGATACGCGCGCGCAAAAAATCGGTCATCACTTGGAGTTTGGAAATCGCAAAGGTGTTTTCGACCGAGCGCACGCGAATGATGCCGGCATCACGAATACCGGTGTATGCATTGTAGCGCAAGAGCGAGCCGCTCATCACCTTGTCCACATACGCCCCCGTGCGCTGAAACTCGATGAAATCGCCTTTGAGTATCCAACCGCGCAGTTCCGGCGTGATCACCAGAATCCCCACGCGTGCATCCTCTTTAAGGTTACGAATGCTTTTGCGCAACAAAAAGTTGCCGAAGAAAACGGTATCCGGTTGATCGTCGGCAGGCTGCAGCGAAATGCACGGCACGACGTTCGGCACGCCGGCAAGGTTCCGGGTCGCCAAAAATTTCGGCGTCATTTCGCCGCGCAGGGCATCGAGTAATCCAGCGTGTTGTTCGAGTATCATAGGTTCCTCCCTATCAAAGTATAAAGTATGAAGGCAGAAGGATGAAAGGGGTAAATTCGTCTTTCATCCTTCATACCTCCGACTTTATACTTGATCGTGTCGCTCCTGACCATCGCGCCACCGGCACAATCGCGTGCGCCACACGCCACACCGATTCCATTTCATCGCGCGTGAACAGCGGCACATTTTCCAATTCGTACGGCAAATCGAGCCGATGATACTTGGGCTTGCCCAGATTGGTGTACGCGAGCAAATCCCAGCGTTCGACCGTCGGCAATTCGTCGCGGATGAATCGCGCAATGGATTCGATGTTCACGCGGTCGTCGGTGTAGCCCGGGATAATCGGCGTGCGAATCCACATCGGCACACCGCGCAGCGATAGCAAACGCGCGTTGTTGAGAAGCAATTCATTGCCAACGCCGGTCGCGGCGCGATGCCGTTCGCCGTCCATCATTTTCAAATCGAACAGCGCAAGGTCAACCCATTTGATTACGCGTTGATACCGTTCTGCCGACACCGCGCCGCACGTATCGAGCGCGATGTGCAAGCCAGCATCTTTCAAGCGCGGCAGAATCTCGCAGAGAAAATCGGTTTGCATCATCGGCTCGCCGCCACTGAACGTGATGCCGCCGCCGGAGGTTTCATAGAACACTTTATCTTTGAGCAACTCGGCAATCAATTCATCCGCTGTCCACTCTTTGCCGATGATTTCGAGCGCGGATGCCGGACACGCTTCGGCACATTTGCCGCACACGGTACAGCGTTTGCGATCAATCAACATTCCGCTGGGTGTGAGCATCAGCGCGTTCTCGGGACACACACGCAGACATTCACGCGCGGCGATGCAGCGCGCATCGTACCACACCAAATCGAGATGCGGCGACGCGCCTTCCGGGTTATGACACCACACGCAGCGCAGCGGACATCCTTTCATAAACACGGTTGTGCGAATGCCGGGTCCGTCTTCGGTGCTGAATTGTTGGATGTTGAAAGTGAGTGCGGTGAGCATTGAATTTAGCGTCTCCACGCGGGACCTAATTCACCTTGGGTGCCAACGTGCGGCACGCTCCATTCCTCATCGGTGCCCATATCGCGAATGATGATGTGTGGCATCGTTCCTTCGATGTGTGCGTGGGCAAAGAATCGCCACGAAGAACACGCGGGTTGGCAGTTGTCCTTGTTGTCCGGATGCCGGGTCAATTGTCGCACGTTACTGCCATCGCGATTCATCGAATAGACTTCGAGATGACCATTTCGTTTCGAGTGGAAAAGAATTTGATCGCCGAGCATAAAACAGGGGCTTTCATCCTCGACTGAATTGTTCGTCAAGCGCCGCTGATGCGTGCCGTCTGCATTGGCAATGTAGATTTCGGCGTTGCCATCGCGGTACGATACAAAGGTGATCCAATCGAACCCGGTTGAAATTTGGGGCGCGAAATTATAGTTGGGCATCTCGGCAAGTTTGCGTTGATTGCTTCCATCAACATTCATCACATAGATTTTGGTTTCGCCTTCGCGTTCGGACGCAAAGATGATTCTTGTTCCATCCGGGGAAAATGCCGGCTGAAACGATGGCTTGTTCCCCAAAGTCAACTGCCGAATATTTTTGCCGTTCGCGTCCATCGTAAAAATTTGCGTGACGCCGCCCACCGCCGATTCAAATGCAATCAACTTGCCGTGCGGTGCGATTGCAGGATGCCAAGCGTTCAGTATTGGCGTGAGGAGAATCGGCGTCTCGCCTTTTTTGACATCACGCAATCCGTAAATTCTTCGCACGTTGTTGCCCATATCCGCTGTGAACGCAAAATCAATCGCATCAGTGCTGGGCGCGCCGGTGGGGGTGCGCGTTCGTGTCGGCGTTGGTGTGCGCGTGCGCGTAGTGGTTACGTCGGCTGGCGGTGTTTTGGTAATCGGAGGTGCGGGGTTGATAGACCACAGGACGATCGTTCCGTTTTCCAGACCGCAGACTATGGTCGAACCATCGCGCGATATCGCAATGCTCCACACAGGCGCGGAGTGTCCAGTCAACGTATAGAGTTTAGTGGCTTGGTCGTAAATGCTTACTTGGGTCTTGTCCTGTCCAACAGTTGCGATGATGAGTCCAGCAGAACTCCACTGCAACGCCGTTCTGGATTTCTCTGGCAATGTGAATGGCTTGATTTCCTTCCCGGTCTGGGCGTCAACAATGGTGTATTTACCAGCCCAAGCGTGAGTGCCGACCAGAACGATCTGGGAGCCATCCGGCGACCAATTTCCGTACGCATATCCTTGCCACGAAAGTTGTGGTTTGCCTGTTTGCAGGTCCCAAACGATGACTTTAGCATGGGGTGGGACATTGTTGATCGAGCCGAGTTCTTCTGCGCCGGAAAGAAGTCGTGTGCCGTCCGGCGACCAGTTGGCGTGCCACGCGTTATAAGTATGTCCTTGCAACGCGCGTAACAGCGTGCCGGTCTTGGCATCTCGCAACAATACTCTACCGTCAATATGTCCAACTGCCAGCGTTTTCCCGTCCGGAGACCAATCTTCCGGGAATTGCATATTACCCGATGAAGACTTGGCGGTAGGAAGATAGGCGAATGTTCGTAATGTGGCACACGTTTTAGCGTCTGCCACGCTGGGAGCATCGTGTACGTCGTGCGCGTTGAAGAAAACGAATTGCCCATCGGGTGACCACACCAACTCTGTCCAGCCGCTCCTTTCCAACGCGCATGGAGGTTGATCCGTCGCCAAGTTCCAGAGGTACCATCTGTCCTTTGAAAACGAAGCCAGTCGTGTCCCGTCGGGAGCAAGAGACACGGTTGCTTGCTCCTTCTGCGCGCTTTCTAGCACGCGCAGGCGCACGGGCTGTGGTTTGATCGGCAACGCCGTGACACTGGGAGTGGAGGTTGCTATTGTGTTTGGTGTGCCGGTGGCTGGCGCGATCGTTGGTGCGGAATTTGACGCAGGCGCGGTAGCGCTGGGCATGGGAATTGTTGCGGGCGCGCACGCCGAGATGCATACGGCAATAATCGTGGTGATGATGAATGTTGTAGAGCGAAGATGAACAGAGTGCATTGTTTGCCTCATTGGGTTTTACAACCGATGACTCTCCCGCGCGATAATCTCGTCCTGAATCTCCTTGCCCAGCCCCACAAAGTACGCGTTGTAGCCCGTCACACGCACGAGCAAATTGCGCTCATTTTTTCTGCAAGTCTCGCAGGATCTGTTCGATCAGTGGCTGTAAAATTGGAATGCGCTCCTTGACTACCAGCCAAACCGTTTCTTTGTCCACACCAAAATAGAAATGGATCACCTTGTCGCGCATCCCAGCCATTTCTTTCCAAGGAACTTGCGGATATTTGGCGCGAATCTCTTCGGGGACATTCTTTGCCGCTTCGCCAATGATTTCGATCGAGCGCAGAACGGCATTGACCGTTCGTTTGTCGGCAGCGAATTGCTCGTAGGACATTCCCCGAATGAACTCGCTGGCATCCTGCATATTTTCCAAAATGTCTTTGACGTACAGCGATGTGTTTCGACTCATACGGCAACTGCCTCCCGGAGAATGGCTTCGCGCAATTCGGCGCGCACATCGCGTTGTGGCACAAGATCAACTTTGATTCCCAAAACCTCTGTCAGATAGATTTCCGCGCCGACGAGTTCCAACAGACTGATCGGGCGGATAATTTCGACCAACAAATCCAAATCGCTCTGGCTTGCCTGTTCGCCCCGCACGTACGATCCAAAAACGGCGACGACACCGATACCGTATTTTTGCGCCAATGTATCGTTGTGTTGCTTGATAATGCTCTTGATTTCAGCCAGTGTTTTCATATTCACCCCCCACAGCTATACCACAATTCGCGTGATTCGGGGCTCACAACCGATGACTCTCCCGCGCAATAATCTCGTCCTGAATCTCCTTGCCCAGCCCGACAAAGTACGCGTTGTAGCCGGTCACGCGCACAAGCAAATTGCGGTACTCGTCCGGATGTTTTTGCGCCGCGCGCAACGTGTCCGCATCAATCACGTTGATTTGCAACGCGGTGCCGCCCACCTTGCCGTACGCGCGCAACAACGCCATCAACTTTTGCTGATTCTCCGGCTCGCGCAGCATCGCCGGACTAAAACTCATCGTGTGGCTCGCGCCGTTCGGCGCGGTCTGCAAATCGAGATGCCCCACGCTCTTGATCACCGAGGTCGGTCCCTTGCGGTCTGCGCCGTTCACCGGACACACCGCGTTCGATAAATACTGTCCGCGCTTGCGACCATCCGGCGTCGCGGCGGTTGTCGGCGCGTACGCAATCCAATAATTCCACGACAAATATCCGCCGCGATATTTTTTCCCGGTCGGCGAGGTGTGCTTGATCGCTTGCTCCGTCCACACGCGGCTGATTTCGCGCGCGATGTCGTCGGCGTACGGATCATCGTTGCCGTACTTGGGCGCTTTGGTGATGAGCAGCTGCCGCAAGTGTTCTTTGCCTTCAAAATTCGATTTCAACGCATCGAGCAAATCGCGCATCGCGATTTGTTTCGTTTCGTACACCAACTTTTTCACCGCCGCGATACTGTCCGCCGCCGTTGCAAGCGCGACGCCTTCGACAGTGAGATAGTTGTGATGCGCGCCGCCCGCCGCCGAATCCTTGCCCGATTCGAGACAGCCGCCGACAAGCGCGCTCAAGTACGCGCACGGCTCCCAACGCGCGCGCCCGGCATCGGCGAGGTTGTTGACGCGAATGATCCAATCAACGAGATGACGCAACTGTGTTTTGCACGCATCGAAAAATTGATCGAACGAAGCGAACGTAGTGGGATCGCCGGTGCGCGGACCGATTTGTTTGCCGGTTTGCAGATCGCGCCCATCGTTCAACGCGAGTTCGATCGCTTTGGCGATGTTCAAGTTCACATCCACCGTCCCAGACCGATCGTCGCCCGCGAGTGTGTTTTCGAGGCAGCCGACCGGCGCGTAATCCCACAAACGCTCTTCGGGCAGACCCTGCCAACGCAGACCAGCGATCGCATTCTCGTCAAAGTTGATGAGGAACGGCGATCCTTGCGCGCGCGACAAACTTTCGACGATGCGTTTGAGCAAACGGTCGGGCGTGCGCGCGTGAATGCGAATGTTCGGTTTCGGTTCGAGCAAATTGATTTCATCAATCACATCGAGCATCAAGTACGTCAGTTCGTTCGACGCATCGTTTCCGTCCGCATCCATTCCCGCCAACGTGATGAGTTGCCCGAACGATGAGTTGATGCCTTGATTCGTACCGACCCAGCCCTGATAATCGTACGCGTAGTTATGTTTGATCCACCAACATTCGAGCCACTCTTTCGCTTGCTCGCGCGTCAATCGCCCGGCGTCCAAATCCGCTTTGAAGTACGGATACAAGTATTGATCCACGCGCCCGGGCGAAATGCCGGGACCCGGGTAACTCTCCGCTGTCATCACCAACATATGCGTCGTCCACAACGCTTGCAGCGCTTCCGGAAAAGTTTCCGGCGGCTGCCACGGCACTTTGGCAACGATGCGCGCGATTTCGCGCAATTCATTTTTGCGCGCGGGATCGCTTTCCAAATCCGCCAAGCGATTCGCTTCGGCGGCGTAGCGCGCGGTGAACTCGCGCACGGCGTCCGCGCAAATCACGATCGCGCGCGCGAGATCGGAGGAGTACGCGCGCGCTTCGTTCTGAATCCCTTGCCAACCGATGCGCAACACTTTGGGATAATCGGGGACGAGGTGGCCGGGAACGGCGCCGCAATTGCCCACACCCACATCGTTGAGCGCGTGCCATTCCTTGAGAAAATTTTTCTCTTCATTATCGCGCGCGCGTTGCTCGTCTTTTTTCAAACAGCGCGAGAGCGCGGCGTTGAATTGTCCACCAACGATCAACTCACCGTCCAAGATTTCCACCGGCAAATATTTTCGGACCACTTCGCGAAAGAACAATGCTTGGCGCACGATCAGCGGCTCGTTCCAAAAGCCGGCAGGTAACTCGACCTTGGTTGCCGCCGCACCCAAGTAACTGCGGTATCCTTGCTGGAACAACGCCACCTCCGGGACATTCGTCCACGACCAAATTGAGTACACACAATCCCAGGGTGTGCCGGTGGTGTACGCGCGCACTTGATTCGTAAACTTGCGTTCGTAGAAATTCCAGTACTCGGCGCGGAGTTTTTTGATGCGTGGGGCAAGTGTGGGTGCGGCAGACCAAAGCTGCGTGGGTAAAACACCTGTGTCGAGGTGGGTGGACATAGCAACCTCCGAAAATTATTCACGATCAACCACAGCGGTCACAGAGAGCTTTTGCCTCTGTGTGCCTTGTGGTAAAAATTGAATGCCCCACGCACGCGCGAAGAAATCGCGTCGAGAGCATGGGGCAAAACGTCACCGGGCGTTCGACAAAGAGCAATGACGCCACATCATCGCCAGCATCACCATCATTGTACAGCGAATCTCTGACCGTGTCAAAACTTTGAACCTGAAACTTGAAACTTGAAACTTTTTAGAGTATAATCCCGCCCCGAACTCGTACGAAGGAGATTGTTTTATGATTGGCGTTCAAGATTTACGCAAAGGCACCACCTTTGTGGACGATGATGGCAACCTCTACAAGGTATTGGATTTTCAACACGTCAAGTTGGGACGTGGCAATGCCGTCATCAAGACCAAGCTGCGCAATCTGCGCACGGGTGCCACTATTGACCGAAACTTTCAATCGGGTGGACGCGTGCAGGATGTTCGGCTGGATCATCACACCGTCCAGTATCTTTACAACGACGGTGAGAATTATCACTTTATGGATGTGCAAACTTATGATCAACCGATTCTCTCGAAAGAAATGTTGGGCGATGCGGTGGGCTATCTGAAAGAAAACATTCAAGTGGAATTGTTGACCTACGATGGACAACCGATTGACGTCGAACTCCCCACGACCGTTGATCTCAAGGTTGTGGAAACCGCACCGGGCTACAAGGGCGACACGGCGAGCGGCGGCGGCAAACCTGCCACGCTAGAAACCGGCATTGTCATTACTGTGCCGTTCTTTGTGAATGTGGGCGATACCGTGCGTGTGGACACGCGCGATGGATCGTATGTAACCCGTGTATAACGACCGGTGATCGAAGACGGAAGACGAACGACTGTCGCTCCGTCTTTTTGTTCCAGCAGTTCGATTTTTGTGGTATACTATGTCGCCAAAAGATTTTGGCATATATGCAAATCTTGAAAGACCTTAATGACCGAGTCATCCGCTTGACGGATGAACGCCTTGCGCACATTTTAGAGCATCCCGAGATGATAGGACAGGATGCACGGATTGCAGAAACACTCTCTGCACCCGACTCGATCATTACCAGTCATCACGATGCGACGGGGTTGTTGTATCACAAGTTGTACCCTGCAACTCCGGTCACCCGGAAATACTTGGTCGTGATGGTGAAATTAACAGATCAAGATGCGTTTATCGTCACCGCTTTTTTCACGGACAAGGAAAAGAAAGGATCACGGATATGGACTCGATGAGTATTTGGTACGACAAGGAAGGCGATTTCCTTGAGATTACTTTTCGACAGGCAAAGGGTTATCTCAAGGAGATTTCTAAAGACATTTACGAACGAGTGGACGAACATGGCAAATTGCTTGGTTATGCGATTATGAATGTGAGTCGCCATGAACGCCACGCCCTGACCATTCCTTTGCAAATTCGACGACTTGCCTAAGCTCTCCGATGCAACAACCCCTTTTTGATCTCGCCCCGACCCTCACCGTTGCCCAACTCGTCCGCCAAATCAAAGACATCCTCGAAGCGGACGTGATCTTGAGCGATGTTTGGGTGCGCGGCGAAGTCTCCAATTTTACCCAATCGTCTGCGGGGCACATTTATTTTACCCTCAAAGACCGCGATGCTTCGATGCGTTGCGTGATGTGGCGCAGTGATGCCGCGCGCATTTTTCGATTGCCCAGCAACGGCGACGCCATCGAGGTGCACGGCAAAGTATCGCTGTACGAGCCGCGCGGCGATGTGCAGTTGTACGTGGACGAAATCAAACTGGCTGGCGCAGGTGCGTTGTGGCAAGAATTTGAACGATTACGCACTCGCCTCGAAGCCGAAGGGCTGTTTGCGCCGGAACACAAACGCGCTTTGCCTCCTTTTCCGCAAACCATCGGCGTTGTAACCTCACGCGAAGGCGCGGTGTTCCACGATATTTGCAACATCCTGCGCCGACGCTACCCGCTCGTTCGGGTTCTGCTCGCGCCCACACTCGTGCAGGGTGCAAACGCCGCCTCAATGATCGCCAGCGCGATTCAAACCATCAACGATTTCGATATTGATGTGCTGATCGTCGCGCGCGGCGGCGGCTCAATCGAAGATTTGTGGGCGTTCAACGAAGAAATCGTTGCCCGCGCGATTTACGCTTCGCGTGTACCCGTGATCAGCGCAGTCGGACACGAAACTGATTTCACGATTGCTGATTTTGTCGCGGATGTACGCGCGCCTACACCCAGCGCCGCCGCCGAACTTGCCGTGCCGGACGCACGCGAATTGCGTGCCAACCTTCGCGCCGGCGCGCGCCAACTCACGCAATTGATCCGCGACAAGATTGGCGAGGCGCGCGTGAACCTATCGCGTCAAGTGTACGCGTTGGAACGCAACTCGCCGCAAACAAAAATCAAGAATAATCGTCAACAAGTGGACGAACTCACGCACCAATTGACCATGCGCGTTCGACAACTCGTTGTGTTCAAGCGCGAAACCTTGAACGGCGCTCTGCGCCATCTTGCCGCGCTGAACCCGGCAGCCACCCTCGCGCGCGGGTACGCCATCGTGCAAGAAAAACAAACCGGGCGCATCGTGAAGAAAACATCGCAGGTTGCCGGGGGCAAAGAAATTCGCGTCCGCGTCAGCGACGGCGAGTTTGAAGCCACAACAAAAATATAGGGGCAAAGCTTGTCCCTGCCCAACAAGGAATATCCGATGCAAAACAGATTCATCCACGCGATCATCGTAATGATCGCGCTTTTCATATCCGCCTGCCAACCCAACCCTTCGCCAACTCCATCACCCACCCTAACTCTATCTCCAACTCTAACTCTAACTCCATCCTCGCTCCCGCTTCCTCCCGCTGATGAAGCAGCACAACGCATCACGGTGCCGCCGGGATTTGCCATTCGCATCTTTGCGCAACAATTGAATCAACCGCGCTTGATGGCATTCGGTCCCGATGGCACGCTCTATGTTGCCGTGATGGGGGCGGGACAAATCGCGCGATTGCCGGATCGCAACCAAGACGGTATCGCCGATGGAATCGAAATTGTCGCGCGGAATCTGGGACAGCCGCACAATCTTGAATTTCACGATGGCTGGTGGTACGTCGCCGAACGCGATCGCATCGAACGATTCAATGCCACGTTTGAAATTCGTGAACTGGTTACAGATAACATTCCTTGTTGCGGCGGACATTTCACGCGCACCTTGCATTTTGGTCCCGATGGCAAACTGTACGTGAGTGCCGGTTCGACCGGCAACATCAACCTCGAATCCGATCCGCGCCGCGCGGCAATCCTGCGTTTCAATCCCGATGGTTCGATTCCGGCGGACAATCCGTTTGCGTCCGATCCGGACAAACGCAAGCAAGCCGTGTGGGCGTACGGTTTGCGCAACAGCGTGGATTTTTTGTGGACGAAGGATGGGCAACTGTGGGCAAGTATGATGGGGTCGGATAACCTCAACGATGACACCCCACCCGAAGTGATCGTGATGCCAATTGAGCGGGGGCGCTCACATGGCTGGCCCTATTGCTACACGCCAACGCTCGGCGCAAATTTGCCGCCCTCACAAAAGATGCAGGTGCGCGATACGCGCGTACCCTTGCCGCAAGGATTCGATTGCGCGCAAGCCGTGCCGGCATTGTTTACCGATTTAGCGCACGCCGCGCCGCTAGGGATGTCGTTCGTGAGCGGGAAAAATTTTCCGGCGTCAATGCAAAACGATCTGTTCGTTGCGTATCACGGCTCGTGGAATACGAACATTGTCGCCAACTATCGCGATTGCAAGGTGCAACGCATCATCATCGAAAATGGATTGCCGATGCGGAGCGAAACGTTTGCCACCGGTTGGCGCGCGCCCAATGCCAAATGCGGCGATAGCGCGACGTACGGTCGTCCCGCCGATGTGCGCTTTGGTCCCGATGGCGCAATGTATATCTCGGACGATAAAGGCGGGCGCGTCTATCGTGTGATTTACACCGGCAAATAAAATAGGCAGGGCTGTTGCAAAGTCGGATCGGGCGACTGAAGTCGCAGCCACCCACACCCCAAGTCGCCCTACGGCGACTAAAGCCAGCCGACGCAGGTCGGCTTCGGGTAGTGGTTGCAGTGGTTTTAACCGCCTGTCAAGGGATTTTTGCAACAGCCCTGATAAAATGGGGCAATCCTCGCGATTGCCCCTACCAGCGTACCGGTTTTCCGGTTTCGTTCACCCACAACGCGGTGATGTGATCGCGCACCAGCAATTCATCGCCGCGTTGGATTTCCAAATTCCACGCACTCGCCGTTTTTCCCGCGCCAACCCATCGAACATGGATCATCACCTCATCGCCCGGCACCGCCGACCGCACGTACTCCACATCATGCCGATACACACATAATCGCCGCGCGCCGTTCCAACGCATGGCGACCGCATCGTGCAAGGCTTCTTCTAGCCAATCAATGTACACCGCATTGTTGACGTGTTGAACCTCATCCGCTTCGTAGTGGTACACACGCCGCGTCGCACGAAATTCGGGGAAATCGAATGATGGCGCGGGATAAAGGCGTGGGGTGACGCGAACCAGCGCACTCGTTCCATTTGGTTGAAACGTGTCGAACAATTCTTGGGGCACACGCAACGGGCGCAAGGTCTTGGCGTGCAAATGAACCCAATACGCACGACCGCGTGCAACGATTTCATTCGTCTGCGCGTTGCGTGCGAGATACTCGCGATGCGTCCGCACCTTTTGCGCATCGGACAGCCACGTCGTAATCGCCAACGCATCGGGATAGCGAATCGGACGCGAATGCTCCAGCGTCATCTGATAAACAATCCAAATGCTTTCGCGTTCCGCGTGATAACGCACATCGTACCCCACCGCGCGCGTGGCAAGGATAGCGGTCTCTTGAAACAAACGTTGAAGCGTACTATTGGGCAACTCGCCGTGCGAATTGACTTCGTACTGGCGAAGGTTAAAGTGGGCGGTGAAGAAGTGTGTCATTGGTTTTTATTTTATCCTGAAACAGCCACTCGGGAGCCGAGGCGGACACACCGCCCGGCTTTGCAGGGATAACTATGCCGTTGTTCGTTCATGGGCGGGTAGTTGATAGGACCTTCCCACTTGAATCATTGCACAAAAGGCAAGGATGCTTCGTCCACGAATAGGGCTTTGTCAAAGTCGCATCGGGCGAATCAATTCGCGGCAACCAGAACCTCAAGCCCGCGCAGGCGGGCTCACCGAGCCGACGCAGGTCGGCTTCGGGTTGAAGTGGTTTCAACCGCTTGTCCATAGACTTTGAAAGCCCTCGTAGTGCAACAACAAAGTGCGTGGTGAAAAACTCGATTTTTAGCCACGTTTGTCAACGTTTTCCTCAGTCTGGTATGCAACTATTTCATGTTGTTGCACTAGTCCACGAAGGACGCGAAGGAGAAAACGAATTTTCGTGTTTCTTTGTGTGCTTCGTGGAAAAATTCTGTTCAGTTTCGGCTTGTCCGAGGTAGGTCATTCGATAGGGATTCCGACGATGAAATTGTCAAGACTCAACACCGCCGTGGTTGTCAGCGTGCCTCATCGCCATGGATGAGCAATGTCAACGCCCAACTCACAATGCTGACGATGAGCGCGCCGAGAAATGCCGCCCAGAATCCATCCACGACGAATCCCAGATGGAGTTGTTCAGCGATCCAACCGGTCAATGCCAGCATCACGGCGTTCACCACAAGTGTGAACAAACCAAGCGTAAGCACGATGAGAGGGCAAGTGAGAATGGTTAGCAAAGGTCGAATCAGCGCGTTCACCAAACCAAAGATGAACGCGACCAGCGCGATCGTCGTCCAATCGCCGGTAAAAGCCAAGCCGGGAATGCCAACCCGCGTTGCAACGTATAACGCGATAGCGTTGATGATCAAGCGCAAAAGAATGTGTCGCATCGTAGGTCCTTACATTTCGCCGTGCAATTTTTTGATGGCATCGTCCACGCTCAACGCGCCGCGTGCAATCGCATCGAGAGTGGCTTGCCGTTCTGTCGAGGTGAGTGTGGGTTTGGGCGGTGTCTCTTCGGTTGGTTCTTCAAACGCGGTCTCGGCTTCGTCGGGATGATGATGTTTGTGGAGGATGATGCGATGACGACCATGCCGCTTCCAATCACCCAAGGATGCGCGGACTGATTCGCGCACTTGCTTGGCGATGGCATGCCCGCGTGGCATCTCGCCCAATGAAGCATGCACCGAAGCATGGACTTGATCCGCAATTTCCTGTCCCATTTGTGCAAAATGTGAATGACGCATCGGTCGTTGTCCCTCCAAAATCAAATCGCCGTGGGTAGATTCCACCTGAATCTTGACGCCGCCCTTGCCAAGCGTCCCGCGCAAATGCCGTTCATCTTCTTCGGCGATCTTGATGTCGTGGTGCGCAATGAGATTGCCGTGCGGCGCCTCCAGCTCGATCTCGGCGTCAAGGTTTTCCGGCAGGCGCAGAACGACATCACCTTTGGCAATGAGTTTCAGATCGGCGGCTTGCGCTAACGAAACGATGGCATCGCCGCGCACATCTGCCAACTCTAACGGCCCGGCAATCTCCGAGGCAATCAAGTCACCGCTCACGTGATTGATAGACACTTGCCCGTTCATCTCGCGCAAGTTGGCATCGCCATCAATCTCATCCACCACCAGCAACTCGCGAACGTTCCATACGTTCAAATCGCCGTCAACCGCTTCCAGTTTTGCAGAATTCGCTTCGCGGATTGCCACATCGCCATTCCATACACCTTGACCTTGCAACAGTGCGACATTCTTGACTGTTAGATTGCCGTCCACCTCACTGATCAGCGTTTCACCGCGCAAGTTGCGCAATGCCATATCGCCATCAAGGCGAGTGATTTCAACGCGCCCGTCCAGATCATCCACGCGCACGTCGGCATCACAATCGGCAATGAATACGGTTGCGGTCCGGGGCACACGAACAAGAACCTTGTTCATATTTTCAAAGACCAGCGTCTCACCGTCTTGACGCGCCGAACCATTTGCCATGACGCTGCGTTCATCCTCACTGCTCTGGACGATGACCTGATTGTGGCAATGGCGGATCTCGATCCGAGCCCGTTCGGAAACGGCGTACGTTTGCTGAGGCATACCCTCCTCCTGATTGATGTTTAGCCGCTCATCGGCACACCTGGATGAGCATAAGTCGTCCATTTATTCGATGAACACTTCGACGTGCTCGCCGCCGTCTTCATCTTCCACGTCCACAATTTTTCCTTCGCCGCCTTGCTTGATTGCCGCGATGATTTGTTGCATATCCAGCCCTGCCAAGCCGGCGGGCGCAAACTTGGCACCCATCTTCATCCCGACATCCACCAAGCCGAGTGGGATGTTGACATTCACTTTGCGCTTGCCGGTGCGCAAGTCGGTAACCCGCACGCGGAACCATTTGCCGCTCGTTGCCGGCGAAGGTTGCGGACCTTTTTTCTCGGCACGTTCCGCCTCGTCCAGCGCGGCGAGTAGTTTGGCGCCTTCCTCCGCCGTGATTTGTTTGTTTTCGATCATTTTGAGAATTTGCATGCGTTCATCCGGTGTTGCCATGGTTGCCTCCGCTTGTTCTCAGTTATCCAGTTTTTGTTAAAGCCGTGTTCGTGTGCAGCGAATAATTGATCAAGCGTTGTCCAATTCCAATCAAGATCTGTCCCACAAAATTGATGACTCGTGTACGCCAATCAGGTCGTGGGCTCCACGTCGAAGCGAACCAAGGGTGGGTTTCCTCGGTGTCGGTGAGGACGGGATAGCGTTGTGCCATATCACAGCGAATTTCAAATTCGGTCAAGGGTTGTTGAAACATCTTGCCCCTCCTAGACGATGTAAACCTGCACACGCTCGTCTTTATCATCCACATCAATGGTGATGCCGCGCCCTTCACGCAACTCGCGTTCGATGGCGTTGAACAATTCGTCAGAATTTTCCCAGATCGCGTTGAAATTCGTTTTCGATGTGCCTACGTTGAGCCGGGTGGAATGCGCCGGCGCAAATCGTGCAAACCACAAACCTAAACGGAGCAACCCCATTGGAAAAGGAATACCCAAGCGAACCGATTTGCGCCGGTTGCGCGCATTTTCGACGTTGATGTAGAGCCAATGGCCGGCGAATGTGCTTGCACCGATTGCAATGATCAACGAACCGAGTAAAACAATCGGCACGCCGAAGAGGAGCCACAAGATATTGGCGCGCACGGTTGTCGCGATGATCCACGCTCCGGACACCACGACGAGCACGCCAGCCGATAACGTCCAAATCCCCAATTGCCACACCCACGCCGGCAGTTGCGTTCGATCCAAGGGCGGTGTATCCACCCGCTCGACCGGTGCGGGGGCAGTGAGACGTGCCTCGGCTTCGCCGGCGTTGATCTCGCCGCGCTCCAACTGTTTCAAGACCTCTAACCTATCCGACGATTCCATTATCCTTCTCCTCACTTCAAAACTAATTCCATCAACGTCAGTCCATTCAAGAATTGAAAACCAAAATGTTCCAACGCCTTCACCAATTCGGGGTGAGTGCTCGATGCCTCGGCGCGAACAGTGCGCGATGGAAATCCCCCCAGTTTTTGTAACGCAAAGACGATCAATGTGTCCTCGAGTGTGCCGCGCAAAGCCGGCTGGACTTGGATAGCGATTTTGTGTGGCGAACCCCAGCGACATCGGCGCACAAAGAGTAAGGCAGCTAATTTGCCCTCGCGTTCAAATGCCCAACGTTGCGAGGATTGCCGCATCAAGAAATCGGTAATCGCCTCACCCACTTGTTCGTCCCACGGTAATTCGAACGGCGTCCGTTCAGTGCGAAATGATCGAATGTGCTCCGGAATCGCTGCGCGCAACAATTCAGAGACCGCGTGCGCATCGCTCGATTTCAATGGACGTAACCCGGTCGTCTCTATCGAGGGCAAATGTGTTGGGATGGTGCTGAGTGACCACTCGCCGCGCGTCTCTAACGCATGGAATCCCAGATCGCGATACAGTTGGATAGCGCCCGGGTTATTCGGGCGAACGTTGAGCAAGATTTTGTGCCCGCCCAGTTGGCGCACATGTTCGATGGTGGCTTGCATCATGGCGCGGGCAATGCCCTGCCGGCGATATTCATTCTTGACCGCAACGTTGCTAATGTAATAGCGAGTGCATTCTTTCTGATCGTGCGTGAGGGTAACGTTGCCTACGATCTTGCCCTCTTCAATCCAAACAAAACCATTGGGGGGGTCTGAAAAGCCGGGCGCGTAACTGAGCGTCCAGAGGGTAATCCCCGCTTCGCGCAACAGCGGAATGTTGGCAAATGGAAAATTGTGATCGGGGCGGAACGCTTCTTCGAGCAGACGCGCAACGCCATACATATCTTGAACGGCGTTAAATCGGCGCAAGCCACGGGACGCCGGTTTTGTCGTAAGGAGGCGGGCAACCATATTTCACTCTGTTAGGGATTCACCTTGCAACAAGCGTACCGCATCGTCAGCCGTAATTTTGCCTTTGGCAAGGTCTTCCAAGATGGCTTTGCGCATTTCGGGCGTAACTTTGGCGGAACTTTCTTCTTTCTCGACGCTGGGTTCATAGCCCATACGGCGGATGATTTCGGTGAGGCGCGCGCGTACTGTAGAGTAGGGCATTCCCAATTCTTCGCCCACCTTGTACGCATTACCACGATTCTTGATAAAGATTTCGACGAATTCGATTTGCTCCACGTCCAAGCCGGCCAATCGCCCAATCGAGAATTGCCCGCCAATGTCCGTTCCACACGATCGGCATTCCAGTCGGGTAACAATCAATTCTTTGCCGCAAACAGGACATTTTCCAAAAACTGGGTGCATTTTGTTCAAATCCTTTGATTTTGTTGTCAATAATTTATCATAATTTACAAAATTTGTCAAGTAAAAATCAAAAATTTTAAGTTTACTTTAATTTATTGCTCAAAAAACAAAAAACCTCCCGATTTGGGGAGGTTTGTAAGGATTTTTGGATTGATTTCGATGTTAGCCTGTGAGCCAAGCAATGCCTACTGCGCCGGGACCCGTATGCGTCCCTAGCACCGGTCCGGTTTCGCTTAAAAGAATGTGCTTGGCAGGATAAATCTCTGCAAGCATTTGGCGCAGTCGCTCGGCAGACTCGATGGCGTTGGCGTGGACGACTGCCAATTCTTGCACAACGCCTGAGCCGACGACAATTTCAACCAAACGTTCTAGCGCACGCTTGTGGGTCCGCGCGCTCCCCACCGGAATAATCTCTCCTTGCGAAGCCGAGAGGAGTGGCTTGACGTTCAACAGTGCGCCCAAAAGTGCCGCGCCTTTACCCAAGCGTCCGCCGCGTTGGGCATACTCTAACGTGTCCAGCATCGCAACGATGTGCACGCGATTCATCGCATCTTCCACCAACGCTTTGATCTCGGCGATAGATTTGCCTTCTCGGGCGGCGCGCGCCGCCAAGATCGCCAGCCAGCCCAGCGCCATACTCACCTGCTTGGAATCAATCAATTCAATGCGAATGCCGGGAAACTCGCTCGCGGCGATGCGCGAGGCGTTATAAATGCCGGTGAGCGAAGCGATGGTATGGATTGCCAGAATCTGATCCGTCCTTTCGGCGAGGCGGCGAAAGGTTTCTTCAAAGACGCTGCACGAGGGAGCCGCGGTGGTGGGCAGAACCGAAGCCGTCGTCAACTTGCGATAAAACTCGGATGGCGCCAAGTCCACGCGGTCGCGGTACTCGACGTTGCCAAAACGGACGACGCACGGGACGATGGTAATCCCCAACTCGCGCAGAACGTCTGGGGGAATATCGGCGAGACTGTCGGTCACCACTTGGACGGTTGAAAATTGAACTTGCCCCAATTGTTCCTGCAAGCCTAATTGATACATTGTGATGCTCTTTTAGATGCAAGTATATCACAATGTTAGTTTCAAGTAAAGAGGGACGTTCGGGCTATTAGAACGAGTTTTCTAGAGCCACGGCAAAAGCGCGTTGGTGGGAGAATCGCCGCCCAGCCGGGCGATCTCGCCGGGGGAATAGCCGGCGCGCTGGAGTGGCTCGATAAGATCGTGGCGCAGATCGGGGATATACGCGCGCAAAATGTGGCACGGGGCGATAGGGGTGATCTCGAAGGTCTCGAGTTGCGCCGGGATGAGCAAGGTTTGTCCGAGAGGCGCGTCAACATCATTGATGCGCGCCGCGCCGTGAATCATCGAAATAATTTGGAAACGAGGTTGAGTGGAAGAGAGGCGAATCGCCGCATGCACATCCAATCGTTCGAACACAAAATATTCGCACGCGACGAGAAAATGCTGATCGTATCCTGAATGGTGAAGGGTCAGACTTGGAATCGTGTGTGACAAACTGGGCGCAAAATTCGATACTTGGAGTGATTGGTCAACGTGAAGTTGGCGTGTCTGGTCCACGCGTCCCCAATCGTACAGGCGATACGTAATGTCGGAATTTTCTTGAATCTCGGCGAGGACGATGCCGCGTTGAATAGCGTGCACGGTGCCCGCCGGCACAAAGATGACATCGCCCGCGCGCACGGGGACATAGGCAAGCAATTCTGGCAAACGATTCTGCGCCAGAGCCGCGCGCACGTGGGTTGGGTCAACCCTATCTTTAAAACCGTGAATCAAGGTTGCGCCCGGCTCGGCATGGAGGATGTACCACGCTTCGGTTTTGCCGAACGGATAATTTTCGATCTGTTGCGCTTGGGCATCGTTGGGATGCACTTGGACCGAGAGATCGGCTTGGGCATCAATGAACTTGAACAGCAAAGGCAAACGCGGCGCGGCAGAGCCAAGGATCGCCATGGCATCGGATTCGATGAGTTGACCCAACATTGCGCCGCGCTGCGCGCCATTTTCGATCACGCACCCATCCCACGCTTCCCAGGTTTCACCGATCAATGCGCCGGGCGCAAGGTCTTTGCCCAGCAAGCGTTCTAGATTGCGTCCGCCCCAAACTTTTTCTTTGGCAATCGCGCGCAATCGTAAGGGATAAGACTTGGTAGCATTGATCATTTGGAATGTGTCATTTGCGCATATTCGGCATCGGTGATGAACTCACCTTGTTCGATCTTTTGCTCAACAATGTTGTACTTGGCATCAAAGTGAATTTCGGCGCGCATGAGGGTAAAACATTTACTGTCCATCATTGCTTTGTAAAGGACATAGCCGCCGCTTTCGTAATTGGCACTGAGTTCATTGCGCATATCTACGCGGATGGCAAGCGGTGTGCCGCAGCGTTGGCATTTGACGTAGAGCCACAGTGCGTTGGGATCAGCGGGTGTGGTGAAAAACGATTTGAGCGAATTGAGCAAGCCCATAAAAAGACTCCATCAAATTTTGCTAGGACAAAAAGAGCATACTGTTGAAATGCTCTTTTTATCCAATCCAGATCCATTCGGCAAAGCGGATTATATCCTAATTACGGTTTGGTGGCTATTTACGGAATTGATCACCGGCGGCTTGCCAGTCCGCCGTTGCAATACGCCAGTTGCCTAGCGTCTCAACCAGTTGCTAGAGCGGAAAATCCCACGATTGGGGATAGATTCTGTGTCAATGGCGCTAGGTAACGGTGCTGTGCATAACTTATCATAAATTGCAATATTTTGACCTAATTTTGACTTGTATTATATAGCAAAATATGATAAAATATGATTAATGGATGATCTACTGACCACCAAACAACTCCAAGAATTGCTCCAGATTGACCGCACCACCATCTACCGCATGTTGAGCGATGGACGCTTGCGCGGCATCCGTGTGGGCGGACAATGGCGTTTCCCGCGCGAATCGCTCGAAGAATGCTTGGTTTCGCCCCAAGCCGCCGCGCGATCTACGGCAGACTCAACGACCGAACTGGATGTTTTGCCGCTCGATTGTCTCCAGCCGATTCAGGAGATTTTTGCGACGGCGGCGAACGTCGGCGCGGTAACGACCACGATTGAGGGCAAGGCGATTATGCCGGTGGCCAATTCGTGCAAGTTCTGCGATTTGATCTTGGCGTCGCCCGAAGGGCGCAAGCGCTGTGAAGCGTCGTGGGCACGGCTCGCGGCGATTGGTGGCGCACCGCGTTTGGAACGGTGTCACGCGGGCTTGGCATACACGCGTGGGCGTGTGCAAATTGGCGATCAGTTTATCGGGATGATTTTTGCCGGCCAATTTGTTACCGCCGCTGCCGCGCGCCGGAAAATCAATGTCGCCGAAATTGCGCGCGCATGTGGCATCGAAGAAAAAGCATTGCGGGACGCTGCGCGTGAGATTCGCCTCGTCGAGGCTCACCGCGTTGGGTGGTTGTTGAATCTGTTGCAAAAAATGGCGGACACTTTTTCGCACATCGCCCGCCGCCAAATGGATTTGATCGAACGGCTGCGCCAAGTCGCGCAACTCGCGCAAGTTTAATCTTCCGCCACTGGTTGGCGGATCGGCGATCAGCAGTGTTTCTCAAGGTGAGGATTGCCTTGCGATAGACGATTCATTTCGTCGTACGCAAGGCAATTTTATTTAAGGAGGAAATTCAAATGGATGTCAAAGTTGATTCGACGCTCGATTGCAGTGGGCTGGCTTGCCCAATGCCCATTCTCAAAACGAAAAAAGCCGTTGATGCACTGCAGATGGGTCAGGTGCTCAAGATGATCGCGACCGATCCCGGGTCGGTGAGCGACGTGGAAGCGTGGACCGCCAAAACCGGGCACACGCTCCTGAGACACGAAAAAGAAGGCGACAAGTTTATCTTTTTCATCAAAAAAGCCAAGTAGGGCAAAGGAGGATTCCAATGGCTGAAGCAAAACGTCTCGCGATTATCGCCGGGCATGGCACACTCGACGCCGCTTATCCACCGTTGATTCTCTCTACTGCGGCGGCGGCAATGGATCTGGAAGCGGCGATCTTTTTCACCTTCTATGGACTCGAAATTCTCAAGAAAGGCAAAGCGGATAAACTCCAGGTCTCACCGATTGCGAATCCCGCAATGCCCCAACCGGTGCCGGGAATTTCTGTTCCCAACATTCTGGGAATGTTGCCGGGAATGACTGCCGTTGCGACGGCGATGATGAACAGTTGGATGAAGAAAGCGAACGTCGCCAAGGTGAGCGAACTGCTCGAACTTGCCAAAGAATCCGGCGTGCGTTTGATTGCATGCCAGATGACGATGGATGTGATGGGCATCAAGAAAGAAGACTTGATTGACGGCGTCGAAATCGGCGGCGCGGCAACGTTCCTGCAATTTGCCTCGCAAGATGCGATTGCATTGGCATTTTAATCGGAGGACAAGATGGCAGACGACAAAGTAATGATCATCATGACGAGCGGACCTGACACGCCACGTCGTTGCGCCACGCCGTTTTTCTTCGCCAGTCTTGCGGCGGCGATGGATTACGACGTGACCATGTTCTTTACGATTGATGGAACGCTCTTGCTCAAAAAGGGCTTGGCGGAAACCGTGTTCCCCAAAGCCGGCGGCAAACCGGTCAGCGCGTTCCTCAACGAAGCGATTGAGAACGGCGTGAAACTGCTTGCCTGCACCGCTTCCACTGAACTGCACGACTTGACCCCCGAAGACCTGATCCCCGAAGTCAAGATGGTCGGTGGTGCAACGATGTGGCAATTGGCGGAAGATTGCAAGACGGTGTTGACGTTCTAGTTCAGTGGGCAGGAGGCAGGTAGCAGTAGGCAGTCACATGGATTGCTGATCTCTTGCCTGACTCGTGCTGTGGAGGAAAAAACGATGGCAACGATTCGCGGATGCAACTTGCCCGAAGACGTGTACTTTCTCATCGAAAAACATGTGTGGGCAAAACCGATGGATGGTGGCGTGATTCGTGTGGGGATGACGGCGGTCGCCGGCAAATTGGCGGGCGGCAAACTCGCCGCCATCACGGTCAAAGCGAAGAACATTGGGCAAGAAGTCAAGCAAGGCAAAAGTGTGGCGACGGTCGAAAGCAGCAAGTTTGTCGGTCCCGTCCCCGCGCCGGTCACCGGCGTACTCTTGCGCGCGAATGAAAAACTCGCCAATGATCCCAACCTCGCCATCAGCGATCCGTACGGCGAAGGTTGGATCGCCGAGATTCAAGCGAGCGCATGGGATGCAGAGAAGGGCGCGCTCGTCACCGGCGCGGAAGGTGTCGCCGCGTATCAGAAAAAGATGGAAGCCGAAAATATCTCGTGTGCGTGACACAACGTAGGACAAAATATCCACTAAGGACACAAAGACTCACAAAGGTTTTTCTTCGTGTTCCTCTTTGACCTTCGTGGATAAACGGATTTTCGAAGGAGGAACTATGCCTGACGAAACGATTGGGCAGTATGCGAAAAAGCGCGGCATCTCGCGCCGCGAATTCGTCAAGATGTGCGGCTTACTCGTCGGCGCGATGGGCATGCGGTTTGCGCCGCCTCTCGAAGAGAGTGGACTGCCCGCGCAGTTGGACACCGCGCGCGGTTTTGCGTCCGCTCAACTGATTGCGAGCACGCTCGAAGCCAAACAACGCGTGCCGGTCATCTGGCTCGAATTTCAGGACTGCGCCGGTTGTAGCGAAGCGATCACGCGTTCGCAATCTCCCACGCTTGTTGACCTTGTTCTGAACACCATCACGATTGAGTATCACGAAACGCTCTCTGCCGCTGCCGGGCATCAAGTCGAACAAGCCAAAGAGGACGCGATGAAAAAGTACGCCGGCAAGTACGTCCTCGTCGTCGAAGGTTCGATCCCCACCGATAACGACGGCGTGTATTGCACCATCGGCGGACGCACCGCCGTGGATTTGTTGCGCGAGGCGGCAAAAGGTGCAGCGGCGATTATCGCCACCGGCAACTGCGCGTCGTTTGGCGGCATCCCCAAAGCCAAACCGAATCCAACCGGCGCGAAAGGTGTCTGGGAGCTGGTCACCGATAAACCGGTCGTCAACATCCCAGGTTGTCCCGCGATTCCCGAAGCGACGACTGGCACCATCGCGCATTTCGTCGTCTTTGGCGCGCTCCCCGAACTGGACGCACTGCATCGCCCCAAAACTTTTTACGCGCAAACGATTCACGATCGTTGCTTGCGTCGTCCGTTCTACGAAGCCGGCAAGTTCGCCGAATCGTTTGATGACGCAGGCGCGAAGAAAGGATACTGTCTCTACAAACTGGGTTGCAAAGGTCCGACGACCTACAACTCGTGCGCGTCAATCAAATGGGATCAAGGTCTGTCGTTCCCTGTTCAATCGGGCCATCCGTGCCTGGGTTGCTCCGAACCAAATTTCTGGGATGGCGGTGGATTCTATCAAGGTCAATCCGCGCCGCTGGATCGTCCAACGATTCTCACCGCCGGCGCGGCGGTGGCGGCGGGCGCAGTTGTAGGCGCGGGCGTTGCGCTGGCAAATCGCGCGCAACAAAAAAGTGCGCACGCCGAAGAGAAGAAAGAAGGATAGGAGGAGACGATGAACTGGGTAAATGTTCTTGAATTTGCACGCGGACCGTTCTTCCAGGTTGCCTTGTTCGTCTTTCTCGCGGGGATGGCGTATCGGCTGGTGCGCGTGCTCGTCCTGGGCTGGCAAGCCGACAAGGTCAAAGCCAAAGGGAGCAAGGTGGGCGGCATCGTCAAATCGTTCGCCAAAGGCATTTTGATTTGGCCCTTTATCCCCTGGGTCAAGAACACTTTTAATCGTAATCCAGTAACCTACCTCGCGGGCGGTTTGTTCCATCTCGGTTTGTTCGTCGTACTCATTCTCGGCACGGCGCATATGCTCGTGTGGAAATCGCTCCTCGGCTTTGGCTGGGCTACGCTACCGCTGCCCATTGTGGACTGGCTCGCGGCGGGCGCGATTGTGGCGATGATCGCTCTCTTGATCAACCGCATCGTCAATCCGGTGTTGCGCTTGCTCACCGGCCCCGCCGAATGGCTGAACTGGCTCGTCGTGTTCGTGCCGATGGTGACGGGTTATATGATGACGCATCATCTCTGGTTCGAGTATCATCTGCTCTTTTCGCTGCATATGCTCGCGGTGGACGTGTTGCTGATTTGGATTCCGCTGAGTCGCATTTCACACTTTGTGTTCTACTTTTTCTCCAAAGCGATTCACGGCGCCGATTTCGGCAAGCGCGCGGTAACCCCGTAGGAGGATGACGATGCAAGCACAAACTGCGATCAATACTTTTGTGGCTGAAACGGGTGGCTATATCGCCGCGCAACTGGAAGCGTGCACGCGTTGCGGAATGTGTGCCGAAGCGTGCCACTTTTACCAAGCGACCGGCAATCCCGAATTCGCGCCGGTGTGGAAGATCGAACTCTTGCGCCGCGCGTACGAGCAACGCTTTACGTTCAGCGGCAAATTCAAAACCGCGCTCGGAATGGACAAGCCGATCACCGATGACGACATCGCGCATTGGAGTATGATTGATTACTATGCTTGCACGATGTGCAACAAATGCTCGATGGTTTGTCCGATGGGTATCAATCTGGGTCCGCTGATTCACACCATGCGCGAAGGACTCTCCGCCGCGCAAGCGGTGCCGCCTGATTTGAAAGCGGCGGTTACCAAACAAGAGACCGAAGGTAGTCCACTCGGCGTAACCGATGCCGTGTTCGCGCAACGCATCGAATGGGTTGCCGATGAATGGGAAATCGAAATGCCGATGGATGTCAAGGGCGCCGAGACACTCGTCGTCTTTTCCTCCATCGAAATTATGAAGTTCCCCACCAACCTTGCCGCCATCGCGAAAA
Source organism: Anaerolineae bacterium (assembly GCA_034433515.1). Taxonomy (GTDB): domain Bacteria; phylum Chloroflexota; class Anaerolineae; order UBA4142; family UBA4142; genus DAOTXS01. The sequence goes on from DAOUAL010000055.1 coordinate 83,871, forward strand.
TTCTGAATGCCGCCGGCGAAAAGTGGACACTCTCCAAAAAAGGACGCGAGGTCGTCAACTTTGGATTCTATGAAGGGAACGCCAAGTTGACGGTCGAGTTTATGCAGCGTGTGTTCAACGCGGCGAAGGAGCTGGGCGTCAAGAAAATCGTCGTAACCGAATGTGGGCACGCGTACGATGCGTTGCGTTGGACAGCGGTGAATTTGATGGACGTGCCGGACATTCAAGTAACGCACATCGCCGGCTTGCTGGGCGAGTACGTCAAAAGCGGGCGCATCAAACTCAAACCCGGCGCGCTCGATGGAGATGGCGTCATCACGTTTCACGATGCGTGCAAAATTCAGCGGCGCGGCGGTCACATCCAAGAACCGCGCGACATTCTTAACATCCTCGCACCCAAATCGTTCAAGGAAATGATACCGAACCGCGAACAGGCAATCTGTTGCGGCGGTGGCGGCGGCGTCATCGCGATCAAAGCGGCTGACCCCATTCGCTACGCGGCGTTCGAACTGAAAATCGAACAAATGAAAAATGTCGGCGCAAAAACCGTGGCGATGACATGTTCCAACTGTCGTCTGCAATTCACCGATTGCGTCCAACACTTTGGTCTTGATGTCAAAGTGGCGGGCTTGGCGCAATTGGTCGCCGACGCGCTGGTGGAGAAAGGATAGGAGGATCGCATGGCACAACGAATCGTGGTAGACCCAATCACACGCATCGAAGGACATCTCCGCATCGAAGCGGAAGTGGACGCGAGCAACACGATCACGCAAGCGTACTCGTCGGGCACGATGGTGCGCGGCATCGAAACGATTTTGAAAGGGCGCGACCCGCGCGACGCATGGGCGTTCACGCAACGCGCGTGCGGCGTTTGCACGACCGTACACTCGTTCGCTTCGATTCGCTCCGTCGAGGACGCGCTCAAAATCAAAATCCCCAAAGCCGCGAATCTCATTCGCAACTTGATGATCGCGCAACAGTACGTTCACGATCACGTAATGCACTTTTATCACTTGCACGCGCTCGATTGGGTGGATGTGGTCAACGCGCTTAAAGCCGATCCCAAGAAAACCTCCGAGATTCAACAAAGCATCTCGGCGTGGCGCAACTCATCGCCCGCGTACTTTGCGGACATCCAAGCCAAGGTCAAAGCGATTGCCGAGAGCGGTCAACTTTCGATCTTTGCAAACGCGTACTGGGGCCATCCCGCGTACAAACTTCCGCCCGAAATCAATCTGCTCGCCGTCGCACACTATCTCGAAGCGCTCGATTGGCAAAAAGACGCGACCAAGATTCACACCATCTTTGGCGGCAAGAATCCGCATCCCAACTTTGTCGTCGGCGGTGTCCCTATGCCGATTGACCCCAACAGCGATACTGCACTCAACGCGGAACGTCTTTCGATTATCGCCGATTCGATCACGCGCATGATCGAGTTCGTGGATCAAGTGTACTTGCCCGACTTGCTCGCGATTGCGCCGTACTACAAAGAGTACGCGACCATCGGCGAAGGGCTGGGCAACTTTTTGACGTGGGGCGAATTCCCTGACACTGACAACAGCGACACCAGCAAATATCTCGTGCCGCGCGTCGTCATCCTGAATCGCGATCTGAAAAATATTCAGCAACCCGACCCGCGCGATTTTGCCAAGATGCAAGAGTTTGTGACGCACGCGTGGTACAAGTACAGCGGCGGTGATGGTGTGGGCTTGCATCCGTGGCAAGGCGAAACGACGTTCAACTACACGGGACCCAAACCGCCGTACGAATTGCTCGAGGTCGAGCAAAAGTACTCGTGGCTCAAGTCGCCGCGCTGGAACGAGATGCCGATGGAAGTCGGTCCGCTTGCGCGCGTGTTGGCGATGTACGCGTCGGGGCACAAGCAGACGCAAGAGTTGACGAACGCCGTCCTCAAGGCACTCGACGCGCCAGTAACCGCCGTGTTCTCCACGCTCGGTCGCACCGCCGCGCGCGGCATCGAAACCAAAGTGTTCGCCGATGCGATGCGCGTTTACTACAACGATCTCATCGCCGCGATCAAAGCCGGCGACACGCAAACGTTCAACGGCGAAAAATGGGAACCAACGACATGGCCCCCGCGCGCGCAAGGATTCGGGTTTATGGAAGCGCCGCGCGGCGCGCTCGGTCATTGGATCGTCATCGAGAATGGCAAGATCGCCAACTACCAAATGGTCGTGCCAACAACGTGGAACGCCTCGCCGCGCGATCACAAAGGTCAACCCAGCGCGTACGAAGCATCGTTGTTGAAACACAAACTCGCCAAGCCGGAATGGCCCCTTGAAATTCTGCGCACCATCCACTCGTTCGATCCGTGTATGGCGTGCGCGATTCACTTGACCGACGCGCAAGGCAATCTCGTCGGCGAACAAGCGATTGGTCACGGCTTGAATGTGTGCATAAGTTAGAAAACGACTGCCGACGGACGACCGCCGACCACAACGTATGCGGTCGGCGGTCAATCTTTTAGGAAAGTCAGGGCTGTCAGTCCCTTGACAGGCGGTTAAAACCACTGCCATCGCAAGCGTTCACGCCTTTTTCGATGAGGGACGAAGGGTCGGCTGGTTTTAGTCGCCGTAGGGCGACTTGGGGTGTTGGTTGCTGCGACTTCAGTCGCCCGATCCAACTTTGCAACAGCCCTGAGGAAAGGTAGATATGGATGCGATTCGACTAATCGATCTAAAACTCGTCCCGCCCGTTCGTTCGCAAACGATCTATCACGCGGTTGCCTACGCGCTCGACGACCACACACCCGACACGATCATCATCGTCGCGCCCACCAAGCCGTACGTTTGCATCGGTTTTCATCAGGAACTCGAAAAAGAAGTGGATGTGGAGTACTGCCGCGCGCACAACTTGCCGATCTATCGGCGCGAGGTGGGCGGCGGCGCGGTGTACCTCGATCAGAATCAAGTGTTTACGCAATGGGTGTTTCATCGCAACGCTTTGCCCACCGATTTGGGTCAACGCTTTGCGTTGTACATCCAACCGCTCGTCGAAACGTATCACGCGCTTGGCATCTCGGCGAACTATCGCCCCATCAACGATATTCACGTCAACGGCAAAAAGATTGGCGGCACGGGTGCGGCACAGATGGGCAGCGCGGAAGTGGTCGTTGGCTCGCTGATGTTCGATTTCAATTTCGAGTTGATGGCGAAGGTGCTCAAGGTCTCATCCGAAAAAATGCGCGACAAGATTTTTCAATCGCTCAACGAATATATGACGACGATGACCAAGCAGCTGGGTTACACGCCTGACCGCGATACCGTCGTCAATCTTTATCTTGAACAAGTGAAAAAGTCGTTAGGACGCGAGATCGTGCGCGGCGAACCTACTGCAAAGGAACTTGCGCTCGCCGCCGAACTCGATCAAAAATTTGCAACGGACGAGTGGTTGTATCAAAAAGGGGGCTTGCGCCAAAGCGGCGTCAAGATTCACGAGGACGTGCGCGTGATCGAGGTGGCGCACAAAGCGCCGGGTGGTTTGATTCGCGTGACCGCGCGCGTGCGCGAAGGACGCCTTGACGATCTCACGCTGTCGGGTGATTTCACGATGCTCCCCAAATTCGCGCCGGGCGCGCTTGAACTCGCGCTGCGCGGCACTGCGCTCGAGGTGGACGCCGTGCGCGCGCGCATCGCCGAAGTGTACGCGAGCGTCGCTGTGCAATCGCCCGGCGTCAGCGTGGACGAT
>DAOUAL010000056.1:0-21244 GCA_034433515.1 Anaerolineae bacterium
AAACCCAATTTATCAGCGTTCAACTTCTCCAAGCCAGCCAAAATGAATGGATCATTCAGCATGTCCGTGTGCATCGTGAAATGGAGCGTTGGCTGGGACCAAATACCTAAGCCGCGCGGTTGCTCCTTCTACGATAAATTGAATTGCTAATCCCCTGGATACGATGCCCCACGACTTGGCACTCGCCTCTGTATAGCCCTTCACTTTTGACCCAGCCCTAACTCGGACGAGCCGAAACAACACCGGCATTGATCCACGAAGGACACGAAGATTTCTCTGTTCTTCCTTCGTGGCCTTGGTGCCCTTCGTGGCTGAAAAAATCTTGGCTGTTTGTGCAACGATTTCATTGGATAGGTACCAGTAGCCCTTGATTCCCTCTTGTAACTTGTTTGCCCATCCTTTATAATGACCCTCGACTGTTTGCGCTGGGAGTTCTTGATGGAATACCGCATAGATGAAAAAGGCAAAGTCTTTACCACGCGTATGACCAAACGTGCCGTATCGGTCGTGGCATGCATTGGCAATCTTGTCGTGCAAGGTACCGTTCATCTCAAACCCGAGAATCGCTTGAAAGACGAACTCAACGACCACGAACAGTTTATTGCCATTACCCAAGCACGCATCTCGGAATATCGAAGCAAGCGCGCCTTGTACAAAACAGATGCTTTGATTGTGAACAAAGCGCAAATTGCTTGGATGTTCCCCTGCGAACCTGATTTGCCAGAATAGGAATCCATATGCCTGGTCTATGAGATCGTATGCAAACTAACAAGCCAATGCCACCTGCCCAGCCAACGCTAGCAGAAAAACCGGCGCCCCCCACGCCTCCGGCAGAGCCAAGCCCAGCTCCGAAATCTGAACCGCAGACCAAACTAGTCCGCTGGCTCGTCGAGCGCCTCTCAGGGTCATTGCCCAATCCCAACGAAATCCAGCGTGATGATGGCACCTTGGCAATGTTACGCGAACGCTTTGCTGCAACGGTGAGTTCACTCAACATCAATTTGACGCCTTTGCAACTTCAAGCCCTTGAGAAACAAGTCATGGACGAACTGGTGGGCTTTGGCCCCATCGAGCCTTTGCTGGATGATCCCACCATCACCGAAGTTATGGTGAATGGACCCAAGAATGTTTACATTGAGCAAAAAGGGCGCGTAACCAAAACCGACATCGAATTTGAAGACGAAGCGCATGTCGATCGTGTGATTGACCGCATCTTGCGGCCTCTGGGTCGGCGCGTGGATCGCAAATGGCCCATCGCCGATGCACGTCTGCCCGACGGGTCTCGCGTGAATGTCATCATTCCCCCCAGCGCGATTGATGGTCCCACCATCACCATCCGCAAGTTTTCCAAAAAAAAGTTGCTGGTGGAAGACCTTATCAAATTTGGCACGCTCACGCCTCAGATGGCAGAATTTCTTAAAGCGTGCGTCGTCGCACGCCTGAACATCATCGTCAGCGGCGGCACCGGCAGCGGCAAGACCACCTTGCTCAATGTGCTGTCCAACTTTATTCCCGATCACGACCGCATCGTCACGATTGAAGACTCGGCGGAATTGCAACTTGCCAAGCCGCACGTGGTGCGTTTGGAGGCGCGCCCCCCCGATCCCGACGGCACCGGACGCGTTACGATTCGCGATCTGGTGGTCAATGCACTGCGGATGCGTCCCGAACGCATTGTCGTGGGCGAATGTCGGAGTGCTGAAGCGTTGGATATGCTCCAAGCGATGAACACGGGCCACGATGGCTCACTGACTACACTCCACGCCAACACGCCCCGGGATACGATTAGCCGGTTGGAAACCATGTGTTTGATGGCAGGCATTGATTTTCCGGTCAAAGTCATCCGCGAACAAATCGCCGCCGCGATTGATTTGATCGTGCAGACCGCGCGCCTGCGCGATGGCTCGCGCAAAATCGTCCAGATCACCGAAGTGCACGGGATGGAAGGAGACGTGGTGGTAATGCAAGACATTTATCGCTTTGTGGAACAAGGACTGGATAGTCAAGGTCATGTCATCGGCGAAATGCAAGCTACCGGCATTCGGCCCACGTTTTCCGCACGATTGGAAGCCGCCGGCTTGAAACTCTCCGCCGAATTGTTCAGCAAACAAACCCGTCGCTAAAGGCAAGACAACAACGTGTCTTCCAATCCGCCCCCTCACATCGAGTACTTGCAAGCCGCCTACGATAAAAACGATTTACCGCGTGAACGACTCAAACGGTTGGGTCCCAACGCGCTCAAGACGGCGGAACTCATTGCCATCATTCTGCGCACCGGCACACGCGGTGAAAATGTGTTGCACCTCGCCGAACGCTTGTTGCGCACCTATGGCGGCTTGGGCGGCTTGGCGCGCGTGCCTTACGCTGAACTCTTGCGCGTCAAAGGAATGGGAGCGGTCAAGGCATTAGAACTCCAAGCCGTCTTTGAACTGGGACGCCGATTAAGCACCGCCGCGCCGGAAGAAAAACCAATCGTTAAATCGCCCGCCGATGCCGCCAACCTCTTGGCGGATCTCAGCGTGAGTGAACAAGAAATGATGCGCACGATTCTGCTCGATACCAAGAATCGTGTCCTTTCGATTGTGACGGTTTATGCCGGCTCGGTCAATACCACCGTCATTCGCGTCGCCGAATTATTCCGGGAAGCAATTCGGCAAAATTGTACTGCAATGATTATTGCCCATAATCATCCTTCTGGCGATCCCACGCCCTCACCCGAAGATATCGCCGTAACCCGCGAGATTGTGCAAGCCGGCAAATTGCTGGACATTGACGTGCTCGATCATTTGGTAATTGGGGCGGGGCAAAAGTTTGTGAGTCTGAAGGAAAGGGGTCTGGGATTCCAATAAACATTGCGGGGCAAGCCGCTGGCTTGCCCCATTCTTATTCAACAATCAATCGCACGGCGGTAACGTACGATTCGTAATCCCAGCCCGAGGCATAAATCTGAAGCGAGGTAATAAAAAACGGACGCGGCTCAGCAAGTTCAAGTAGATTGCCACTCTCGAATGGTACCCAGACATCTTGCGGCACATATTCGCCATTCACGGTTGGATTGTTGTTGACATTCTGATAATAAAACCCGTGCACCCATTCCCCTTCACTGCCATACTGATCACGATATTTCAAACGCAGAATCAGCGGATATTCGGAACTCAGAATTCCACCCCCGGAGAGACTCTGATAATGCAAGCGAATATCCGCCGCTAGCCGCATCACCCGATAATCCGACACTTCTTTGTTGATGGTTTGAATAATTCCCGTAATCGCACTGCTCGTCCCGGCATTCGATCGCAGAATGCGCACGACACTTTTATCACTCATCGTGATGGGTGTAATCGTGCCAGCGGCGATATTCGGGTCCGTGCCTACTTCGCGCACAATATTCCAACCGCGTGCCAATGGATCGCGGAAATCGCCATTCACGATCAGGTCTTGTTGGGCAGGCATCGGCGGCAACGGCGCTTCATTGCGATGCGCTACCGTTCGTTGTCCACGTCCAACCGTAACCGTGCGTTCCCGCGCTTCCACCTTTGCCGAACCATCGCGCACCAACACCTGCGAAACATCCGCCCCCACCTCGATGGAATAACTCCCTTCGCTCAACGAGGTTAAAAGGTGCGGCGTCGAAACTTGGAACACGCGGCTCACCAGCGGACTATTTTTTTGCGGAAAGAGCGGTGCCGCCCCAATCCGAATTCTGCCCCGCGTTTGATCCATGAGCAACGTAATCGGCTCAATGCCCCATGGAAACGTCGAGACCCGCATCGTGCGCAAGGTAATTTGAGTCGCCGGAAAAAGCGTCGCGGTGCTTCCATCCACAAACGTGAGTGTGCCACGCGAATTCTCATCCGTTTCGATGGCACTTCCTTCCGGTATGCGTTCGCTTTTGGTCACGGCGAGCGGCGCAGCAACCCCCGGCTTGCTCACGCGCACCGTGCCACTAATCACTTCGAGCATGGCTTCTTGAGGTGTCGTGGCATGTTGGATATAATATCGAATCGTCAAGGGGATCAGGGCGCATAAAAGCAAGAAAATTGCAAACGCGCCCCAAATCACCATCCAAGCGACCCGTTCCGGATGTTTCTGCATCATTGCTCGTGAGCCATATTCCACGTGTCAATATCGAATTTCAAACCGATGAAATTCGCCGGTTGCCGCACTCCATTGCACCTCAACGTTTTCCACCACCGCCATCGAAGGTCCGATCCGAACGAAATCGAGCAGGCGTTCCAAATCAACGCGCGCACCTTCCGCCACAAACTCCACCGAACCATCCGGGCGATTGCGCACCCAGCCCACCAGACCCAAATCTGATGCGCGCCGTTGCGTGTACCAGCGAAAATTCACGCCTTGCACTACGCCGGTCACAATCCCATGCAGACGAACATTCTTTGAATCCATCATCGCAACTATTATACCATTGATAGGAGTAGAGACAAATCAATGATGACCATCGAAGAGGCGCGCGCGTACTATCACGGTGCAGAAAGCGCGCACGACTTTGATCACGTCCTGCGCGTGCTTGCCCTCGCCGAAAAATTAGCGCGCGCCGAAAGGGCTGATTTAGAAATCGTTCGCGTTGCCGTACTCTTGCACGACATTGCCCGCGCCGATGAAGACACGACCGGCGGCGATCACGCCGAAATGGCAGCCGACCGTGCCCGCGAGATTTTGCGTGCGCGCGGTATCGCACCGGAAAAAATTGAGGCAATTGCCCACGCGATTGCCACCCATCGCTTTCGCACGAACGCGCCGCCGCAGACCTTGGAAGCCAAAATCCTGTTCGATGCGGATAAACTCGATTCGATTGGCGCGGTGGGCATTGCACGGGCGTACCAAGTCTCCGGCGCGCTCAATCAACGTTTGTGGAGCGAGGTTTCGCCAGATGCACTCGCCACGCGCCACCAACGCAATTCCAATCACTCAGCGTACGCGGAATTCATCGTCAAGTTGAGCAAGGTTCGTGAGCGCCTGTTCACCGCGAGCGCGCGCCAAATCGCAGAAGAACGCCACACTTATATGGCAGATTTTTTTGAACGGTTGGGCAAGGAAATTCGAGGGGAGTTGTAAGAAGCGAGCCCACGTCCGCGAAACTTTTTTAGGTGCAACGCATCTAAAGAGGTGATGGAGTACGAAATTTCCGAAACCTGCAGACAATTGCTTGCCCAACTTGCCAAGTATCTGGACGGCGAGTTGGACGCTTCGATTTGCGAGCAAGTGGAACAACACTTGGCAACCTGCCCCTATTGCCGCATTGTGGTGGACACCACGCAGAAAACCATCACGCTCTTTCACGCCGCGCCACCTGAAGAGGTCCCCCAGATCGTCCGACAACATTTGTTCAAGATTCTTGATTTGGAGGAATAAAAGATATGCCAATCGGCGCAACGTTGATCAAGGCGCGCCAGCGCACACGGTTGGCACACTGGTGAATCGAATAGAACGAGTACACCGATAATCGCTGGGGTAGGTTCAGAAAATCCGTCCCCTTTTGGGTGTAATTCACTTTCGGGGGGAACTTGGCTCCCGAATGCCACCCGTTTGACGTCAAGTAGGCATGAATCGCATCTGTTTGTGACCCTCAACCTGTTTTTCGCACCTCGCCGTGAGATGTTCCCCCTCTCATCCCCCTCGCCCCCTTCTCTCCCCGTTTTGCGGGGAGAGAAGGGGGCAATGGGAAGGAGGGGTTGAGCAGTCGGCTTCGCCGCCCGCTCAACCCCCTACCTCTATTCCTCCTCCCCACGCCGCTTTGCGGCGGGGGGAGGAGGTCAGGGGGTGGGACTATTCCGCTAGCGAACACAATTCAGGCTCAAGCACGAAACAAATCTGTCCCCCAAAGTGAATTACACCCTGGCAATCAGGGCTGTTGCCAAGTCCCTTGACAGACAGTTAACACCACGGCAAGCGCAAGTGATAGAGACGAGTCGGCGACTCGTCTGTACACTCTTTGCAACAGCCCTGCCCTGGCAATAGCCCTGCTTTGCCAAAAGGATACAATTCTGCTACAATAGTCCCCGTCAAGACGGGGGCGTGTCGGAACTGGCAGACGAGCATGACTTAGGATCATGTGGGCGAAAGCTCGTGGGAGTTCAAATCTCCCCGTCCCCATTCGTGTTCAAAATTCTATTCAAGGAAATTCAGCGTGAAAGTTACAACTGAACGAACCCCCAATTGCTCGGCGGTAATCACCGTCGAAGTGGATGAGGACCAAGTGCAACGCGCGCTTCGGTCTGCCGCCGCGCGCGTCTCCAAAATTCGACCCATTCCCGGTTTTCGTCCCGGCAAAGCGCCGTACGAACGCGTCGAGCGCGCGGTGGGCAAAGATGTGCTGCTCGACGAAGCGATTGACGTGCTCGCCCAACAACTCTACAAACAAGTTCTCACCGATGAAAAGATTGATGTCTATGATGCCGGCAAACTTGATGTGGTGCAACGCGAACCGTTGATTTTGAAATTTACCGTCCCCACGCGTCCCGTGGTTACGCTCGGCGATTATCGTTCGATTCATATGCAACCTCAGCCGATTCAAGTTTCGGAGGATGAGGTCAATCAAGTGATCGAACGATTCCGCTTGGAACAGGCGACGATGACGCCGGTCACGCGCCCGGTGCAACTCGGCGATCTCGCCACGCTCAACGTGAGCGGCGGCGTGGAAGGTTTCACCCAGATCAACCAAGAAGGTCTTGAAGTCCGCATCGAAAAAGAGCAAGCCGTGTTCCCTTGGCTCGAGCAGTTGGTGGGGGCAAACATCGGCGAAACACGCACGATCACCTACACCTATCCGGCGGACGACGCAGATTCCGAACTGGCGGGCAAGGTTGCTACGTACACCGTGGTGGTGACCGATCTCAAAGAACCGCAACTGCCCAATCTAGATGACGAGTTCGCCAAGTCAATCAGTTCGTTCGAAACGTTCGACTTGCTCAAGGAACGTGTGCGCGCCAGTTTACTCGCCGAAAAGCAAGCCGAGGAAGACGATCGCTTTGCCGATCAAGTGGTGGACGCGGTAGTTGACCAAGCCCAGATTGCCTACCCGGCATCTATGCTGGACGATGAAATCGAATCCGAAGTCGCGCGTGCCAAAGACCTGGCGCGACGCTTGGGCTTGACGTGGGACAAGTACTTGCAACTTGCCGGCAAAACGGCAAGTGCATATCGTGAGGAACTCAAACCGCGCGCCGAACGTCGCTTGAAACGTTTGCTCACCTTACTTCAAATTGTCGAAGCAGAAAATATTCAAGTAACCAGCAAGGAAGTAGACGTGGAAATTGATTTGCGCGCCATGTCGGCGGCGCGGCAGGGCGGTAATCCCAATCAAGTGCGCCGTGAATTGTCCACGCCGGATTCGCGCCGCGACATCGAGTTCAGTTTGAAATTGCGCAAGGCGATTGATTTCTTGGTGGCTTCTGCCAAAGGCGAACCGACCAGCGGTAAGATTCTCACGCCCGAAATGCTGCGACAAGAAGAATTGGCGCGACGACAGGCGGAGGCACAAGCCACACCCACCGCGCCGACCGGTCTCGTCACGGATCCTTCGCAAGTGAGTAGCCAGAACCTGCCAAGCCAATTGGGCAAGATTATTTTACCGGGTCAAGAATCCCAATAGTCGTTTCTAACTTGGGAGTTGCTCATTCGCCGTTGGCGCACCAACCGTCGAATGAAAAATGGATTAGGCGTAGGACAAATTTCAAATTTGTCCCACATTTTCAAGGGAGAACTATGATCAAACCATTGCACGCTGTTATTCCGATGGTCGTTGAAAATACGGGTCGCGGTGAGCGCGTGTACGACATCTTTTCGCTTTTGCTCCGCAACCGTATCATCTTCTTGGGCACGCCGATTGATGACCATGTGGCGAATCTCGTCGTTGCACAAATGCTCTATCTCGATAACGAAAATCCGGACCAAGAAATCCGGCTCTATATCAATTGCCCCGGCGGTTCCATCACCGCCGGGCTGGCGATGTACGATACCATGCAAACCATCCACGCGCCGGTCTCGACGATTTGTGTGGGCTTGGCGGCGAGTATGGGGACGGTGCTCTTGTCCTCGGGTGCCAAAGGTCGTCGCTATGCGTTGCCCAACTCGACGATTCATATTCATCAGCCCTGGGGCGGCGCACAAGGTCAAGCCGTAGACATTGAAATCGAAGCGCGGCGCATTATGCGCGAACGCGAACGCTTGAATCAACTCCTCGCGCGCAATACCGGTCAGCCGCTTGAACGGATTATCCACGACACAGACCGCAACTATTACATGGACGCCGCAGAAGCCGTGGAGTACGGTTTGATTGACGAAGTGTTGGTGAGCGCCAAAGCGGAAAAATTGGAAGCCAAAAAGTAATGCGAGAGACCTGATCGGCGTCCTGCCGGTCAGGTCTTGGTCGTTTGGAGAAACCGAATGCCTAACCTCATCAAGCGCGGCGAGGAATACTGTTCGTTTTGCAATCGCAGTAAAGAACAAGTCAACCGCTTGATTGCGGGGCCTGAATCCGTTTTCATCTGCGATGAGTGCGTGGAACTGTGTCACGAAATTCTCGAACAAGAAGCCAACGAAACTCAAGGCGAAACCCTCTCCATTCAGAGACTACCCCCTAAAGAAATTTATCGCCGACTCAACCAATATGTGGTGGGTCAAGATCGCGCCAAAAAAGTCCTCTCGGTGGCGGTCTATAATCACTACAAGCGCACCCAAACCGGCGCATCGCCGGACGACATCGAATTGGGCAAATCGAATATTTTGCTCATCGGTCCCACCGGTTGCGGCAAGACCTTGCTCGCGCAAACGCTCGCCAAGATTCTGGACGTGCCGTTCACGATTGCCGATGCCACCTCGCTCACCGAAGCCGGCTACGTCGGCGAAGACGTAGAAAATATCTTGCTCGCCTTGATTCAGAATGCAGATGGCGACCTCAAGCGTGCGGAACGCGGCATTGTGTATATTGACGAGATTGACAAGATTGCGCGCAAGAGCGGCGACAGCCCTTCGATTACCCGCGACGTGTCCGGCGAAGGCGTTCAACAAGCACTCTTGAAAATCCTCGAAGGCACAATTGCCAACGTGCCTCCGCAGGGCGGTCGCAAACATCCTCATCAAGAATTCTTGCAACTCAACACGGCGAATGTTCTCTTTATCTGCGGTGGCGCATTCGAAGGATTGGACAAGATTATTGCGCAGCGGGTCGCGGATAAACGCCGGGTGGGATTCAAAGGTGAAAAGGAACGCGCGGCGCAAGAAATGAGTTCTTCGGAACTACTTAAACTGGTTACCGCAGACGATCTCTTGCACTTTGGATTGATTCCGGAATTTGTGGGGCGAATGCCCGTGATTGTGAGTGTGGATCCCTTGGACAAGCAAATGCTCGTCCAGATCCTCACCGAGCCCAAAAATTCCATCGTCAAACAATATCAAAAACTGTTCGCGTTGGATAATGTGGAACTGGTCTTTACGCCGGACGCGCTCGAAGCGGCAGCGGAAGAAGCCCTGCGTTACAAAACCGGCGCGCGCGGCTTGCGTACGATTATCGAAACCTTGTTGTTGGATGTGATGTACGAAATCCCGTCCCGTAAAGATGTGAAAAAGTGTGTGATTACCGCCGACATTATTCGCAATAAAACCCGCCCCCTCTTGCTCACGCAAACGGAACATCCGGTTGATTGGCAAGAAGCGCACAAAACGGCATAACCACCGGCGAGGGAAACACGGATCGGGTTACGGTTTTCCTCGCGGGATTTCAATTCATCTCTTGGAGAGGCACGATGCCAGTCCCCCTAATGCCTAATTTACCACCTGAACCCAAAACGATTGAAGAGACCGGCTTGAGTATGTCTTTTCTTGCCGATCTAGCCCTCAAGACGATGTACACGCGCGGCTTTATGATGGGGCACGAAATTGCCGAGGCGGTCAAGTTGCCCTTCACCAACGTGATGGACAAGGTGTTGGATTATTTGCGGCGCGAACACCTCACCGAAGTCAAAGGGTCGAGTGGATTTGGCGAATCGTCCTATCAATACATCATCTCCGAAGATGGGCGCGCCCGCGCGCGCGAATTGATGGATCAAAATCAGTACGTGGGGGCAGCGCCCGTGCGCTTGGAAGCGTACATTCAGATGACCTTGGCGCAATCCCTCGCGGGCCAAGTGGTTACGCAAAGTATGCTCAAGCAAGCGTTCTCGCATCTTGTCCTCAATGAAGCCGTGCTGAATCAACTAGGTCCCGCGATCAATTCCGGTAAATCCATCTTTCTGTTTGGTAGCGCTGGCAACGGCAAGACCGCCATTGCCGAAGCGATTGGCTCTTTGCTGCCGGGGACAATTCTCATCCCCTATGCGATCAATGTGGACGGACACATCATCAAAGTCTTTGATGGACTGCATCATCAAGTCCTGCCGGAGAAAACGGATGACGATAAGACTACCCCCGGCATTCGCAAGGGGGAGCGCTACGATAAACGCTGGGTGCTCATTCGGCGGCCGCTGATTACGGTGGGAGGCGAACTGTTGTTGGAACATCTAGACCTGGTGTACGATGCCACCGCGAAATTCTACGAAGCCCCGTTCCAAATGAAAGCCAATGGCGGTGCGTTCCTGATTGATGACTTTGGTCGTCAACAATCGCGCCCACGCGACTTGCTCAATCGCTGGATTGTGCCGCTGGAAAAGCGCACCGATTATCTCACCTTGGTCACCGGGCGCAAGATTGATGTCCCCTTTGATGCGTTGATTCTCTTTGCGACCAACCTCAACCCCGAAGAGTTGGTGGACGAGGCATTCTTGCGCCGAATTCGGTACAAAATTTATATCGGCGATCCGACCTGGGAAGAGTTCCGTGAAATCTTTATCCGGGTCGCCGCCAAGAATAGTGTCCCGTACTCAGAGGAAGGGTTGCGCTATTTGGTCATGGAACACTATGTCAAAGCCAAACGCAAACCGCGCGCGGTCCATCCCCGCGACATCATTGACGAACTGATTGACATTGCGCATTATCGCGGCGTACCTCCCACTATGTCTAAAGAACTGATTGATGCGGCGTGCAAAGCCTATTTCTTGAAAGCATAAACCACAACCATACATCATCAATGAGGAGGACAAGGATGTTCGGCTCAACCGTACTCGAAGTGGCAATGGGACTCGTTTTTGTATTTTTGTTGGTGGCATTGATTTGTTCGCAAGTAGGGAACAAGGTATCGGAAATTCTCAATTGGCGCGCGCAACATCTGCAAGCCGGTTTGCGCGACATTTTGCTCGGTAGGAATCAAGTCCTACTCCACAAACTGTACGAAAGTTCGTATGTGCAACAAGCCAATCAGGCACTCACCCCGCTGATGGCACGCCTCCTCAGTTCGCCGTTGCAAGGGCTGGTGTTTGCCCACATCAAAAAAGGCGCGGACAGCGTTTTGGGTCCCATCCGTTTAGATGCACGCTCCTTTGCGCTGGCACTCTTTGACGCCATTACGCCCAACGATGCTGGGCAGACCGGCGTTGATCGTTGGCGGCAAGCCATCGAGAATATGCCAGAGATCCCCATCAAAAAAGCCCTCTTGCCTATTGCGCAATCTGCAGACAAGAAAATTGATGACGCGTACGCTCGCATCGAAGAATGGTTCCGGCATGCCGAAGAACAGATGACCGCCATCTACCGGCAATATATGTGGTCGTTTGCGCTTTTGATCGGCTTAATCATCAGCATTGGTTTGAACGTTGATACGATCGCGATTGGCGATCACTTGTGGCGCGATCCGGTGTTGCGCGCTGCGGTAACCGAAGCCGCCACCAAGTACGAATTGCAACCCGGCGGTGAAGCCCAAGCACGCGCCGAACTAGAAAAACTCAATCTGCCGATTGGCTGGCAATTCAAACGGGGCGATTGGGTGATCTGGGGGGTGCCGATTCCGCGCCCGGTGCCAAACGATTGGATTCAGAAAACCATCTCGCCAGATCCGTGGGCTCAAGTGCGTGATACACTCGTCAAAATACTCGGCTGGATTATCACAGCACTGGCTGGCGCCCAAGGCGCACCGTTTTGGTTCGATATCTTGAAGAGAATCCGAAGCATCCCTGCCGCCCAACCTGCCCGATGAGATAACAGCCCCGACCCTTCGTTGGAAGGGGCGGGTGATTTATGGAGCGGAATGGGTTATGCTCTTTGCAGATGCCCCAATCCTTTTCCTCTGAACATAGTACCTATCCAATGAAATCGTTGTACACAAAGCCAAGATTTTTTCCATCCACGAAGGGCACCAAGGTCACGAAGACCAGAGAAATCTTCGTGTATCTTCGTGGATCAATTCCGGTGTTGTTTCGGCGCGTCCGAGTTAGGTTTGTAGTCGCGCGATTCATCGCGTTGGCGATCAAGCGCCGTACTACGACCTCCCTGGCTTATTTTCATCTCTCTGTGCGCCAACGGCAAATGAACAACTCCCTTGAATGGGCGGCGATTATCGTAGATGTAAAGCCGGCGGTCACTAGTGCACCAACATGAAATAGTTGCATACCAGACTGAGGGGAAGACGTTGCCAGACGTGGCTAAAAATCGAGTTTTCCCCTCGCACTTTCATGTTGGTGCACTACTAGGTAGTGTTACGTGGCGCGGGTCAACGCATAACCCAGCCACCCGGCAAACGATGCCATCATTCGACCGGTCTTGACGATGCCGGTGGCTGGCTCAACCGATTCGCACGCCAAGCCAGAATCGAGTGGCATTTGCGTTAGCACAGCAGCAATCCGTTTCGATTTCTTGGAGCGCGGCGCAGCAAGGACTTGATTGACCGCGCTCATCGCCCAAGCATAGGGTGCGTGAATACACGCCGGCATTGGTACGCCGCGATGCTCGCGATAGTACGGATTCTCGGACGAATGAATCCACGCGACGGTGTGCTGATACACCGGGTCGCTGGTTTTGCAAAAGCCATAGTGCGGCAAGACGATTAAACTACCCGGCGGTTCATCGAACAACAGATAGTTGCCTTGCAAATCCACCGCGCCGGCAAAAATTTTTCCGCGCGATGTGTTCACAACGCAATGTTTATAAATTGCCGCGTGGACTCGGCGGGAGAGCAGCATTATCTTTTGCCGATTGGCGAGGTGCATCTCGCCGATCATTTTCAGTGCGATGCTTGCCAGCGCATTTGAGTACGTAACATACGGCATTGGCGCGGGGTCATCGGTGGAAAGCAAAAAGGTGGAGAATAAATCAATCTGCGGATGCTTGTGTGCCATCAGGCAATCCAAAATTTTTTCGATACCACGTCGGATGGCTGGCTCACGCAAAATCGAATTATCGCGCGTGGCGCGCCAATAGCGATGCAACGCGATGGGAAACGCGCAAAGTTGATCCAGTTCAAAGCCGGGATACAAGAGGGTGCCATCAATGTACTGGGCGTGTTCGCCGGGGTGTTTCAAGTGTCGCGCAAAGGCAACAAGCAACCCCTCGCGCGCTTTGGCGGGGTCAAGTAGCAATATCCCGGGCAAACTCCACAACAATGCATCGCGGGACCACATCGCCGCGCTCACGTAATATAACGGCGAACGCGAAGTTACAAGTGCGAGTTCTTCGGTATCAATCGTTGTGCCCAGCGAAAAGAAATAGGCAAAGAACAAATTCTGGAGGGGCGAGGCGTTCGCCCACGCGGGCTGACGATCGTTTCTAGTTTCTTGCGTTGGGTTGAATTGTTTGCGATTGCGCTTGACCGAACGCCTCGCCCTCAACCAATGGCGCGTTTCCTCCAACAAGGTGCGCGCGCCACGCCGTCGCAAATCCATCACGGTGGTGCGTGCGCCATCGCGTTCCGCGCCCACGGCGATGAAAAAGGCAAGCGAGACGTGTTGATGTGGTGCGAGTGTGAATGCGCGGGTCAATTGGCATTTATCGTTGGCAACCTCGTTTTCGATTTCGGTGTCTGCCCCAATCGCAAATGCCGCTGTCCCTTCCGCCGAGGCAGACTCGCACACAAACGCGCGCGTCCAACGATCCCACGCCGTATAAGGCGCATCGTTCAGCGTGCGTGTCGAAAAAATCGTTAACGTCGTTTCACGCCAATTCACCGCCAGCCCCAGCCGAATCGTTTGGGCGCGATCACCATTTTCAACATCGAAGGTGTACACCCAGCCGCGCTGACCGGACGGCGCAAAAATCGTGAGCGTGAGTTTGGCGCGATCGTGCGTCCAGCAAAATTGTGGCAACCAATCGTCTAAACGGGTGGCTTGCATTTGATCGCGTAATGCAAGGCGCCCATCGTTGATTGCCACTATCGGCGCAATGAGCGGCTCGCCGCGAAATTCGATCAAGCCGCGCGCACGCATCGAAAGGACATTCATTCCATACACGCTGGCATCGTGTGGAGAGAGGGTCGGTAAACTGACAAACTCGTTGCCGGTGGGCAAGTAGGGTTCAACGTGTTCGAGTGCGTCGGGAACCGTGAGAAGCGATGGATGAGTCATTGGCGTTTGCTCCTGGATTGACATTTAGACCTTTGCGCGAAATATTATCACAGAATCAAGCAACAGAACCCAGTCTGCCTGCGCGTGCAGACGAGTCGGCTCGTCTCTACCAACCGACGCAGGGCGGCTTCGGGTTGTGGTTGAGGTGGTTTCAACCGCTTGGCCATAGACTTGGACAAAGCCCTAATCCTGTTTTGACGAACCTTTGCCGCCGTGTTATAATCTGCTCCGCTTGTTGAACCGATGTCTAATCCGCGCATCTCCGTCGTGATTCCCACGCACAATGGCGCAAAAACACTCGCCGATTGTTTGACCGCACTCCGCGCCTCGTCGCTGTTGCCGAATGAAATCATCGTTGTGGACGATGCCTCAACGGACGATTCGGCACAGATCGCAGAACGTTCTCAGTGTCGCGTGATTCGATTGAGCGAGAATATTGGCGCGGCGCGTGCCAAGAATCAGGGGGCGCACGCGGCGACCGGCGACATTATATTTTTTACGGACGATGATGTGATTGTCGCGCGCGATGCGCTGGCGCGGCTCGCCGAAAATTTTGCCGACGGTCGCGTGGCTGGTGTGGTCGGCTTGCTGGATGCGCAAATTCCGTTCACCGATTTTGCGAGCAATTTCAAAAATCTGTGGATGCGCTTTACGTACGAACGCGTGCCGCGCGAAAGCATCGGTTTGTTTTACACCAGCATCGCTGCAATGCGCCGGGATATTTTTCTGCAACTGGGCGGCTTTGATGAAAATTATCGCGGCGCGAGCATTACCGAAGACACTGAGTTTGGTCAGCGCGCGTGGGCGGCGGGGTATTCTATTCGTTTGGATGAACGGGTAACCGCCGAGCATCACAAGAGATACACCCTCGCCGAAGTTTTGCGCACCGATTTTTTGCGCGCGCGTGCGTTGATGTTGATGCGCCTGCGCAAGTGGAGACAGCGTTTTTACACGAGCGTACCGCTCTTTTATCAACTCGCCGTGCCGATTCTTTTCGTCGCGCTCGTGTGCTTGGCGCTCGCTTTTTTCAGCCCGCCCTTTTTTGTCGCCGGCGTTGCTTTACTTTTTACTTTTTACTTTTTATTTTTACCTTGGTTTATTTATCTCGCGCGTCAACGCGGAATCGGCTTTGCTCTCCTCGCCGCGTTGTTCCAACCGCTTGATGTGATAGCGGTGGGGCTGGGAATGTTGAGCGCCGGCATGGAATATATTCGAGGTATTCGATACTAACCACTAGCGACTCGTCGCTAGTCACGATACGGAGGACAGAAATGTCGTTGATGAACTATGTGAAATTTGCGCCGCGCATCTTGTATAAAAAGGGCGCGTCGCCTCTATACTTTGTGCTCTTCATCACCAAAAATTGCAATGCCCGTTGCGGTCATTGTTTGCTCGGTTCGCATGAACGGCACACCGGTGAACTGACGATTGACGAGATCGAAAAAGTCAGTCGCTCGATGGACGATATGATTTTCTTTACGCCCACCGGCGGCGAGCCGTTCTTGCGTAAGGATTTACCGGAAATCGTCAAGATTTTTCACAAGAACAATCACGCGCCGAACGTGGGCATTCCGACGAACGGTTCGCTGACGAGCCGCGTGGTGGATGGCGCGCGCGATATTCTGGATGCTTGCCCGGACTTGGATTTGCACATTGATATTTCGATTGACGGCATCGGCGAGGATCACGACAAGTTTCGCGGCTTCAAGGGCTTGTTCGATCGCGCGATTCGCACGTATCGTGAATTGCGTGTGCTGGAAAAATACTATCCCAACTTTTCCGCGTGCATTCAAATCGCGGTGAGCCAGTACAATCACGATCGGCTGAATGAAATTTACGATTATTTGAAAACCTACGTGGGTGTGAACACCGTATTCACCCTGCTGTTGCGCGGGGGACCCAAAGACCCCGCCGCCAAGTACACGCCGCCCATTGATCCCAAAGCGAATCAGTTCGATGTGGACAACTATATGGACTTTCACGAGCGGTTGGAGCGTGAAAACAAGGCGCGCGAGTTGACCGGTTATTACAAATTGCCGTTTGGCGATTTCATCAACGCCAAGCGCATCATTCGCCCCAAGTTGATCACCCAGATGGTTAAGGAACGTCGCTTTGTGATTCCGTGCTATGCGGGTTCGCTGGGCGGCAATATGTTTGCCAATGGCGACGTGTTGGCGTGCGAGTTGATGGGCGAAGAACAAGTGTTGGGCAACGTACGCGATTACGATTACGATTTCAAAAAAATTTGGCGCAGTCAGAAAGCAGACGAGGTGCGTGAGTGGATTAGCAAAACCAAGTGCTATTGCACCTACGAATGCTTTATGACGGTCAACATCTTGTTCAATCCATTGATGTATCCGGTCATTCTCAAAGAGTGGGCAACGTTGAAATGGGCGCAACTGCGACACCGTCTCTCGCCCGAAGTGATGCAAGCCGCGCCGCGTGCCGTTGAAAGTTATCGCGTGGAGATCTAGGATGCGAAGATTCATCGTGCTCTGTGTCATTGGCGTGCTCGCCGCGTGCGCGGTACCAGCCACGCCACCGAGGACGCCAACTCAAGCACCGCCGAAAGAACATCCGCCTTACCCAGCCACGGTAACGGCTACCGCCGCCAGCGCCTCATCCGTGTCTAGTCCAGCATCGTGCGCGACAACGACTGCCGCGCCGCCGGATAAATTTCGTGCGGACGACCCGGCAAAATGGGCGATGGCAACCGGCAAACCTAAATTGATTGAATTCTTTGCCTATTGGTGAACGACGTGCAATGCGATCAAGTCCGTCGTGCACGGACTCGAAGCCAAGTATGGCGGGTGCATTGATTTTGTGTATCTCGACATTGACAATCCTGCTACTGCCGACGCCAAAAAACAACTCGGCTATCTGGCTCAACCGAACTTTTTCTTGCTGGATCGGAACGGCCAGATCGTCTGGAAAAAGTACGGCTATCTCACCGAAGCCGAACTTGAGGAACAACTCAAAGGTGTGTTGAAACCTTAATGTACAAAAACTATCGCATCTCGCTTGTGATGCCGTGCTACAACGAAGAGCACGGCTTGCCCGAAGTCTTTCGTGACCTACCGTCCATCGTGGACGAAGTCATCGCGGTGGACAACAATTCCACCGATCGCACCGCGGAGATCGCGCGTAAATTCGGAGCGATTGTCGTCAAGGAGCCCAAGCAAGGCTATGGTGCGGCGTACAAAACCGGCTTGCGCCACGCCACCGGCGACATTATCGTTACGATGGATGGCGATGGCACGTACCCGCGCAACTTTATTCCCATCCTGCTCGATGTGATGATTGACGAAGGGTTCGATTTTATCACGTGTGACCGGACCGGGCACAAGGACAAACCCAGCAACTGGTTGCGCGTCTTTGGCAACGATGTGCTCAACTTTTTCATTTTGATCTTGTTCTGGTTCCGCGTCCGTGACTCGCAATCCGGGATGTGGGTGTTGCGGCGCTGGATTCTGGAGCATCTCCATCTCACTAGCGATGGGATGGCATTTTCCGAAGAGATCAAATTGGAAGCCATGACCAAAAAGAAACTGATTCGCGCCATCGAATTGCCGGTGTATTACAAAGAGCGGCACGGCGTGAGTAAACTACGCATCTGGCGCGATGGATTTTATAATTTGTTCTTTCTCTTCCGCAAACGGTTTGGTTTAGTGGACACGGCGCCTCCGCTTCTGGCGCCCGGCAGTGTGACGCTGCAAAAACAATCGAATGCATAGAAAATAGCGGGCAACGATCTTGCCCGCTTGATTATGCTTGGTGGACTGTTCTGTGAAAGTTCTGGCTCAACTGAAACTCTATCGCCCCTTGCTTGTTCTGCTCATTCTCTTTGTTGGGTTGGCATTGTTCTATTCCATCATCATTCCGATCTTTGAAGGACCCGACGAAGATGATCACTTTCGCTACGCCAAGTATCTTGCCGATCACCGGTCATTCCCCGTTCAGAGTTTTGAACCGGGCGGTGGCATTGCCGGCCATCAGGGGTGGCAACCCCCGTTGTATTACTCACTCGTCGCGCTGGTGATTGCGCCACTAGACACCTCCGATTACGAACAACAACTCTGGCGCAACCCCGTCTCCACGTTTGTGGGTGATCCCGCGTGTTGTGGTCGCAATTTGTACTATCACCCGGATTCCCAAAATTTTCCGTGGTCGCGCACCACGCTTGCTGTCCACCTCGCGCGCCTTCTCTCGATTCTGTTTAGTGCGATCACGGTTGCAGCAACATACCGCATCGCATCAACGATTCTTGAATCGGTACACGCAACCCATAACACGTCATACGCCCGCCTTCTCGCACTTGCATGTGCTGCCGTCGTTGCTTTCAATCCCAGCTTTCTCTTCGCCAGTGCGCTCGTTTCTAACGATGCAATGCTTGCCGCATTTTCCACCTTAGTTATTCTGATCTGGGTCGAGTTGTTCACCGGGCAAGGCGCGCCAACCTTGAAAGCGGTAGCGGTATTGGGCACGCTGATCGGTTTGGCATTACTCGTCAAAACAACCGCACTCGGTTTGATTCCGTTTTCGATGCTAGTGATTACCATTATCGCGTGGCGGCACTGCGATAAAAACTTTGTGATTGTGGGCAACGGTATGATGCTTGCCGTGATCGCGCTCATTAGCGGTTGGTGGTTTGTGCGCAATCAAATTTTGTACGGCGATCCGCTCGCGTATCGGTTGATGACAGTCTCAGCGCTCTTTCCACGCGCCGGCGAACTGACTTTTCCCGAACTGTTTCAGATTTCGCTTCCTTGGTTGTGGCAAACGTTTTGGGGCGGTCCCACACCGGGAGATTTTTCGCCGCTCATCCTCATCGTGCTGGCACTCCTCGCGGCGTTGGCAATGATCGGTTTTACGCTTTACGTCTCACGCATCACATCTTTTGTGTTGCGGGTTACGTTTGTCATCCTTGCCGCGTGGCTTGCCTTTATCCTTCTCGCGCAAATTCAATTCATTCGCACAACCACTGGTGCAGATCAAGGTCGCTACTTGTTCCCCGCGATTTCTGTGATCGCAGCGATTTTCGTTGTAGGGCTGGCGGAACTCAATCGCCGCTTGGCATCACGTCTCACGGTTCCCGTTTCACGTTTTGGCACATTGGCGCATTGGCTCATTGGCTCATTTTTCCTTCTCGCGCTCCTTGTCCCCTTTGCCTACACCCTGCCGGCGTACGCGCGTCCCGTCCTTCTTTCGCCCAACGATCTTGCGCGCATTTCGAATCCGGCTCAAGCAGTCTTTGCGGAACAATTCGAGTTATTGGGTTACGATCTGGGTACGCGTTCTGTCAAACCGGGCGAAACATTGCCCATCGCGTTATATTGGCGCGCGCTTGCACCGATGCCAGAATCGTACCGCATCTTTGTGCATTTGGTTGGACAAGACAATCGTGTGGCAGGTGGCGTGGATGTGATCCCGGCGCGCGGCGCATTTCCCACGGTGTATTGGAAACCCGGCGATACGTTGCGTGATGGGGTGCAGATTCCGGTGGCGTTGAATGCGGTGCCGGGTAAATACACGATCGAAACTGGTTTGTATCCGGTCGGCAAGCCGGGTGAACGTTTGGTCGTTACCTCGTTGGAGGATGACCGTATGATCCTTGGGACAATCAAAGTTGCGCCGCGCGACAAGGTCGTTTACAATCCGCGCACGCGGGTGGACGCCAACTTTGGGGATCAGATCGAATTGGTGGGGTACGACGCCAACGTCGAACAAAATACTTTACGGTTGATTCTGTATTGGCGTGCGCGCACCACCGTGCGTGAGGATTACACCGTGTTTGTCCATCTGCTTGATGCGGATGGGACAAGGGTTGCCCAAGCCGATCAGCCACCGCAAGCCGGAAACTATCCCACCTCGATCTGGGATGCGGGCGAACAGGTGCGCGATGAGTACGGGCTGCCGTTCCCGGCATCCGTGCAACGCGTCATCGTGGGCTTGTATCGCGCCGAGACCGGCGAACGATTACCGGTGCTGGATGATCGAAACAATATCGTAGCTGATCACATCATTTTGAAATCGTTTGAGGTGAATCGTTGAACGTGTCAAGTCGAATCAGCGAAAGAGTTATCACGCTGTTACTGATGAGCGTGTTGTTTATTGCATCGTTTGCACTATACGCGCGCACGATGGCGCCCGGTTTATTAGACGCTGATGAAGGCGAATTCCAAGTCAATATTTATAAACTGGGTGTTAGTCATACCGGCTATCCAACGTTCTTTATGCTCGGCAAACTTTGGACGATGCTGATCCCGGTGGGCACGATTGCCACCCGTGCCAATTTGTTTTCTGTGTTCTGGGGCGCGCTGACGATTGTGGCAACCTATGGTTTCATTCGCTGGCTCACACGCAATCATTGGGCAGGTATTCTATCGGCTTTGTTATTGCTGGGTTCGCGCGTGGAATGGTCACAAGCGATTATTCCACGACCGTACACGTTGAACTCGTTGTTTGTGGTGCTCGTTACGTTCTGCTTTTTCCTGTGGCGGGTGGGCAAAGTGGATCTCACCGTGCCGGTGTTTGTCTTTGGTTTGAGTTTAACCAATCATCGTACGATGATATGGTTTGCACCGGCGATTGCACTGTTCGTGCTCACTGCGGATTATCGTGCGGTGTTTGGCACACACACGCCGAGTGGAAATCTTTTGGCGCGCTTGCGTCAATGGATTGAACAAAGTACGTTGTTCACACCACGCCGATTACTCGCGCTCATTATCGCATTTGTGCTTCCCTTGTTGTCGTATGCGTATGTGTTCTGGCGTGGCGAGAGCGATGTAGGCGTCGAGTTCCAT